>CAVKDU010000001.1:0-184958 GCA_963655175.1 Wujia chipingensis
TTTACCTTTGCCGATATATCAATGGTTAGGTAGCCGTCAATGAAAGCCTGTTTCAATCCTGCTTTGAAAATGGCAAAGTAAGTAGAGGCCGTGTTCTGCGAAATTGTGCCAGACTTGTTGCCTCCTTGTGGAGCAGTCATCAGAAAACGACGGAACGATTCTACTAATTTCATGTCAATGTCGGCAAACAAGATGGTATCGCCTTTAGCAAATATCTTCAACAACTCGCCAACACGCTTCCAGTTGACAATAATCGAGTCTGAGCTATTGGCATGGCGAGTGTCGGCAACATGGGCAAAGTATTCAATGAAGTTGCAGCGTGAGCGTTCCTGTTGTTCTGCCTGTTCGGTTTCTTCTGCCGAATAGAGAGAAGCATTGTCGTATTCCTTTTGACGCATACTCCTTACCTTGTCGGCATAGATACACGCTTCTTGGTCAAGTTGCGATTTGCACAGAATGACACCGTTCAAATCTCGTTTGGGCTTGTAAGTAATCTTGCCATCGGTGCCAGTTCGGGCATTACGTGACTTGTCGAATATAGGGGTGGTTATCGTGCGGTTCAGATACTCGCGCAATCGTTGTGGCTTGTCCTTTCCCGATTGGAACACTGGATAAGCCTCAATGTAAAGATACCATTCATCGTGATATTCCGACTTGCGAAGTTTCACCGTCACTCGTGTATGGGCTAATGCTTTCTTCATTGTTTTGCTCCTTTATATAAGTTGTCTATTTCTTTCTTGGGTACATACACATAGTTGCCTATTTGCCGTGTGGGTATAGAGTACTTGCGTATATGCGCATACACCGTACTGTCATTGACTTTATACTTCTTGCTTATCTCACCGATAGTATAACAGTCCTTGGGTTCAAGACTATAAAGTTTCTTCACGACCTTAGGTTTGTCCGTAGCCTTTGGTCGGAGAGGATAGAGTTTCAACAGTTCCTCTTTGCTTACTCGTATTTGATTTGTACCAAGGTTGATGTGAGAAATTTGCCCTTTGCGTATCAGTCGATAGAGAGTGAAACGACTGATGCCAAACAAAGCGTATGCTTCCGTTACCTTGATGTAGTCTTGTTCTTTTGGAATGGTCTTGACCACCTTGTCGAGAAGTTTGTTCCTTTCCTCCTCGTCATGCTTACGCTTCCATGCAGTTTTAGAACATTTAGGCGAGCAGTACCATGACTCTATGGTCTTAGCCATAAACTCCTCGCCACACACCTGGCACTTGCGTACTATTTGAAATTTTAATGCTGCCATATTTTTTGCCTTTTCTATATAATAACGAAGAAAACATGCTTTTGTTGCACGTTATCTACTATTTTGTTGCGTTACAAATATGGTACAAATATACAATAAAATAACGAGAAACAAGCATAGCCATCCGCAAGTGTTAAAAACGAAAAATAGGGCGCAACTCATTGAGTTACACCCTATTTTATTATTTATTGTTATAGATGTTTATCTATACTTATTTCACCTCCTCGAAGGGAACATCTTCAGCGCCACCATTGTTGCCGCCGCCATTGCTGCCACCCTGAGCGTTGCCGCCTTGGAAGCCAGCGCCCGGCTGCTGTGCGCCTGCCTGCTGGGCACCGCCAGCCTGGTTATACATTTCCTGCGAAGCAGCGTGGAACACCTCGTTGAGTTCGTTCATTGCAGCGTCTATGGCTGCGATATCCTGACTCTTGTGTGCCTCTTTGAGCTTGTTGAGCGATGCCTCAATCTGGCTGCGCTTGTCGGCCGGCAGCTTGTCGCCCAGATCCTTCAGACTCTTCTCGGTCTGGAAAATCATTGAGTCGGCCTGGTTGATCTTGTCGATGCGCTCCTTTTCCTTGGCATCGGCAGCCGCATTGGCAGCAGCCTCGTCCTTCATCTTCTGGATTTCGGCGTCGCTAAGGCCGCTCGAAGCCTCGATGCGGATGCTCTGCTCCTTGCCAGTGGCCTTATCCTTGGCCGAAACGTTCATGATGCCATTGGCATCAATCTCGAAAGTAACTTCGATTTGTGGCACGCCACGCGGTGCGGGAGTGATGCCGTCGAGGTGGAACTTGCCCAGAGTCTTGTCATCTTTGGCCATGGGGCGCTCGCCTTGCAGCACGTGAATCTCTACCGAAGGCTGGTTGTCGACTGCG
Source organism: Wujia chipingensis (assembly GCA_963655175.1). Lineage (GTDB taxonomy): Bacteria > Bacteroidota > Bacteroidia > Bacteroidales > Muribaculaceae > Sodaliphilus. Next base: position 2,134 of record CAVKDU010000001.1, read on the forward strand.
GTCGAGAACACTTCGCTCTTGCGGGTAGGAATTGTGGTGTTGGCGTCGATAAGCTTAGTCATTACGCCGCCGAGGGTTTCGATACCCACCGACAGAGGCACCACATCAAGCAGCAGCACGTCTTTCACGTCGCCGCTGAGCACACCGCCCTGGATTGCAGCACCCACGGCTACCACCTCGTCGGGGTTCACACCCTTTGACGGAGCTTTGCCGAAGAACTTTTGAACAATCTCCTGCACGGCGGGGATACGGGTAGAGCCACCTACCAGAATCACCTCGTCGATGTCGCTGGCGCTGAGGTTGGCGTCCTTAAGAGCCTGCTCGCAAGGCTTGATGGTGCTTTGGATCAGGTCGTCGCAAAGCTGCTCAAACTTAGCGCGGGTGAGGGTCTTAACAAGGTGTTTAGGCACACCGTTGACCGGCATGATGTAGGGCAGGTTGATTTCGGTGCTCATCGAGCTCGAAAGTTCAATCTTTGCCTTCTCGGCAGCCTCTTTGAGGCGCTGGAGAGCCATCGGGTCTTTGCGCAGATCCACGCCCTCGTCGTGCTGGAACTCATCGGCCAGCCAGTTGATGATGCGCTGATCGAAGTCATCACCGCCCAGGTGAGTATCACCGTTGGTCGACTTCACTTCAAACACGCCGTCGCCAAGCTCAAGAATCGATATATCGAATGTGCCGCCACCAAGGTCGAACACTGCAATGCGCTTGTCGCCATTGGCCTTGTCGAGGCCGTAGGCAAGAGCGGCTGCGGTAGGCTCGTTGACGATGCGGAGCACCTTCAGGCCTGCAACCTCGCCAGCCTCTTTGGTGGCCTTACGCTGCGAGTCGTTGAAGTAGGCAGGCACCGTGATCACAGCCTCGTTCACGCTCTGGCCCAGATAGTCTTCAGCAGTCTTCTTCATCTTTTGGAGAATCATTGCCGAAATCTCTTGCGGAGTATACTGGCGGCCATCGATTTCCACGCGCGGCTGGTTGTTGCCATTGTTAACAACCTTATAGGGCACACGCGAGATTTCGTTGGACACCTGATCGTAGCTTTCGCCCATGAAACGCTTGATCGAGTAAACCGTGCGCGTAGGGTTGGTGATAGCCTGACGCTTTGCGGGATCGCCCACTTTGCGCTCACCGCCATCAACAAAAGCCACAATCGACGGAGTGGTGTTGCGACCCTCGCTGTTGGGGATCACAACCGGATTTTTTCCTTCAAGTACGGCTACACACGAGTTCGTGGTGCCGAGGTCAATACCAATAATCTTTCCCATTGTTATATTCTTTTTTAATTATTAATCAAATTAAGTCGTTGCCGTCGCTGCGGTTGTCCGCCGCGCGGCACTTGGGGAATAGCAAATGTTGTGCCAACCGCCGCCGCTGCCAGCCGCGGCAATTGACACTGACACTATGACACTATGCAACATGACAGGGGGCGCACACCACTGCCGCGCACTCGCGGTGCTGATATTAACACCTATTAAATCTATACGGGCCTGTTTTTGACAAAGATTTTTAATGTTTTATAGCCCATAATAATTAAATTGTTGTAATTTTGCGATGTGTATTAAGGCTAATAACATTACTATATTATAACAACATTCTAATTTAATAAATTATGCAGATTTCACACATCGAACATGTGGGTATTGCCGTCACAAGTCTTGACGAGGCAATCCCTTTCTATGAGAAATTACTTGGTTTTAAATGCTTTGCAATCGAAGAGGTTGCCGACCAGCACGTTAAAACCGCATTCTTCAAGGTTGGTCAAACTAAGTTAGAGCTTCTCGAAGCCACAAGCCCCGATAGCGCAATCGCCAAATTCATTGAGAAAAACGGCGGCCGCGGCGGCATTCAGCACATTGCCTTTGCTGTGGAAGACGGCGTGGCCAATGCGCTCAACGAAATTCAGGAGAAAGGCGGCCGCGTGGTCGACAAAGCTCCCCGCAAAGGCGCTGAGGGCCTGAACATCGCTTTCGTTCACCCCAAGACTTCTTGCGGCGCTCTGGTAGAACTCTGTGAAAACCCCAACAAATAAAATCAAAAAAAATCACAACTGACAAAATGAGTAAACAACTCGAAAAGATACAGCAGCTGATTGCGCTGCGTGAGCAAGCCCGCAAGGGCGGTGGCGACAAAGCCATCGAAAAGCAGCACGAGAAAGGCAAATACACCGCCCGCGAAAGAATCGCAATGCTCCTTGACGAGGGCAGTTTTGAAGAACTCGACATGTTTGTGCACCACCGCTGCACAAACTTCGGCATGGAGAAGAAATCGATTGCAGGCGACGGCGTGGTCACTGGCTACGGCACAGTGGGCGGCCGCCTGGTGTATGTGTTTGCACAAGATGCCACAGTGTTCGGCGGCTCGCTGTCGGAGACCATGGCACTGAAGATTTGCAAAATCATGGATCTGGCCATGAAGCAGGGCGCTCCTGTGGTTGGCCTTAACGACTCGGGCGGCGCGCGCATCCAGGAGGGCATCAACGCCCTGGGCGGCTATGCCGAGATTTTCCAGCGCAACATCAACGCCAGCGGCGTAATTCCCCAGATTTCGGCCATCCTTGGTCCGTGTGCCGGCGGTGCAGTGTACTCTCCCGCCCTCACCGACTTCACCATCATGGCCAAGGGCATCTCGTTCATGTTCCTCACCGGCCCGAAGGTGGTTAAGACCGTGACCGGCGAAGACGTGACCCAAGAGAAGCTGGGCGGCGCCACAGTGCACGCCTCTAAGTCGGGTGTGGCACACTTCGCAGCCGAGACCGAGGAGGATGCCATCACCATCATCAAGCAACTGCTGAGCTACATGCCTTCGAACAACATGGAGGAGGCTCCGCACATCGAGTGCCACGACCCCATCGACCGTGCCGAGGACTCGCTCAACGAGGTTATCCCCGAGAGCGCCAACGACCCCTACGACATGTATGAGGTGATTGGCTCGATCGTCGACGACGGCCAGTTCCTTGAGGTTCAGAAGGACTATGCCAAAAACATCATCGTGGGCTTCGCCCGCTTCAACGGCCAGTCTGTTGGCATCGTGGCCAACCAGCCTAAGTGCATGGCAGGCGTGCTCGACTGCAACGCATCGCGCAAGGGCGGCCGCTTCGTGCGCTTCTGCGACGCCTTCAACATTCCTCTGGTGACACTCGTTGACGTGCCCGGCTTCCTGCCCGGCACCGGCCAAGAATACAACGCCGTGATTCTGAACGGCGCAAAACTGCTCTACGCCTACGGCGAAGCCACTGTGCCCAAGGTGACAGTGACACTGCGCAAGAGCTACGGCGGCAGCCACATTGTGATGAGCTGCAAGCAGCTGCGCGGCGACATGAACTATGCTTGGCCGTCGGCCGAAATCGCCGTGATGGGCGCCGCCGGCGCTGCCGGCATCCTCTATGCCAAGGACGGCAAGAAGGCCAAGACCGAGGCAGCCGCTGCCAAAGAGGCTGGCAAGGAAGATGAGGCAAAGAAGATCATGGCCGACTACAAGGAGCACATCAAGGAGAAGGAGCAGGAATACAACGACCTGTTCTGCACTCCGTTCAACGCAGCCAAGTATGGCTACATCGACGATGTGATTGAGCCGCGCAACACACGCTTCCGCGTGATTCGTGCCCTTGAGCAGTTAAGAACCAAGAAGTTAGTTAACCCTGCTAAGAAGCACGGCAACATACCTCTCTAAAAAATCAAGCATATTCATAATGAATAAGAAAGGAATATTATTAGTTCTTTTTGCTGCCATAATGTCACTGACCGCGCTGGCGCAGGGCCGCATGGACATGCGCATCAACGAGGTGATGGTGCAGAACGACAGCAACTATGTGGACCACTACGGTCACAGAAGCGGCTGGATTGAACTCTTCAACGCCTCTTACGGCACCAATGGCATCGAGCAGATGTTCATCACCACCAAGAAGCTCAATCTGCCCAAAAAGGACAAGAACTTGTATTTGCAGCAGCTCGCCAAGACCGATCCCAGTGTGTATGAGATCCCTGGCGGCGATGCTGAAACCGACATAGCTCCGCGCACCCACGTTGTGCTCTTTGCCAACGGCCACCAGGCCGGCGGTGCGCTCTATCTGCCTTTCACGCTCACTCCCGGGCGCGAAAACTACATTGCTCTTTATGATGTAAACGGTGATTTGGTCGACGAGGTCACGGTGCCTGCCAACCTGCCCGCCAACTGCTCGTATGCGCGCAGCGTTGACGGCTACGACTCTATAGCCCACGAGTTCACACCCTCGCTGTGGTCGGTTAGAGATGGCAAGACCGACGCCACCGCCATCACCCCCGGCAAGTATAACACAAGCAACGTGAATGAGAACATCGAGAAGTTTCACGAGAAAGATCCTCACGGCTTCATCATTGCCATCATCGCCATGCTGATTGTGTTCTGTGCGCTTATTCTGCTCTACATCTGCTTCAAGCTGTTTGCCAAGGTTGCTACCAAGGCCAGCAAGAAGAGTGAGATTCAATCGGTGAAGGTGCCCACCTACGACCTTGAACCCGAGAAGGAAACCAACGACGACGAGGTGGTGGCTGCCATAGGCCTTGCCCTGCACCTGCACCTCAACGCACACGACCACGAGAGTGGCGTGCTCACCTTCGCCAAGCGTCGCACCACCAACAGCGGTTGGGGCTCGAAGCTTAATTTGCTGCGCAACATGCCAGAGAAATAATTCACTTTAAACAAACACGATTCAATTTACATCAATGAAAGAATACAAATGTAAAATCAATGGCAACGACTACACAGTTGCCGTTGGCGACATAGATAACAATGTGGCACACGTCGAGGTGAATGGCGTTGCCTATAATGTTGAACTCGACATGCCGCAAAAGAAGTCGGCACCCGCCATTAAGCGCGTGGTTGTGGCCGACGACGCTCCCGCAGCTCCCAAGGCAGCACCCAAGGCCGCTGCCAATGTGGCCGCAGGCGACTATGTGATTGCATCGCCCCTGCCTGGCGTAATCAAGGAAATCAACGTCAAGGAAGGCCAGGCCGTTAAGGCCGCCGATGTGGTTTGCATACTTGAGGCCATGAAGATGGGCAACGAGATTCACGCCGGCAAAGACGGCGTGGTGAAGTCGATCAACGTGGCTAAAGAAGATTCAGTGCTTGAAGGCACTACAATAATGGTAATTGCATAATTATGGTATTGTTAGACAGTTTTTTAAGCAGTAATCTTGCACAGTTCTGGCATTTCACAGGATTCTATAATGTGACTTGGCCACACTTGATTATGCTCTGCTTTGGCCTGCTGTTCATCTACCTGGCCATTAAGCACGACTTTGAGCCTATGCTCCTTGTCCCCATCGGTTTCGGTATACTCATCGGTAACATCCCCTTCCAGAGCGGCAATGAGATTGGCATATATGAAGAGGGCTCTGTGCTCAACATCCTCTATCAGGGCGTTAGGCAAGGCTGGTATCCACCGCTCATATTCCTGGGCATCGGCGCAATGACCGACTTCTCGTCGCTGCTGGCCAACCCCAAGCTTATGCTGGTGGGCGCCGCAGCCCAGTTTGGCATCTTCGGCGCCTACATGATTGCCCTGGCTCTCGGCTTCATGCCCGACCAGGCTGGCGCAATCGCCATCATCGGCGGTGCCGACGGCCCCACAGCCATCTTCCTTTCGTCGAAACTCGCCCCCAACCTGATGGGTGCAATTGCAGTGTGCGCCTACTCCTACATGGCGCTGGTGCCGGTGATCCAACCGCCCATCATGCGACTGCTAACCACCAAGAAGGAGCGCCTCATCAAGATGAAGCCCGCCCGCAAGGTGTCGAAAAACGAGAAGATCCTTTTCCCGATTTTCGGCCTCATCCTCACCTGCTTCTTCGTGCCGTCGGGCCTGCCCCTGCTGGGCATGCTGTTCTTCGGCAACCTGCTGCGTGAGAGCGGCGTCACCACCCGCCTTGCCAAGACCGCAAGCAACGCCATGACCGACATGGTGACAATTGTGCTTGGCGTCACTGTGGGTGCGTCGACTCAGGCATCTGAGTTCCTCACTCAGGACACAGTGTTCATCTTCCTGCTCGGCTTCCTGGCATTTGTGATTGCAACAACTTCGGGCGTATGCTTCGTGAAGTTGTTCAACCTCATTCTGCCCAAGAGCAAAAAGCTCAACCCGCTCATTGGCAACGCCGGCGTGTCGGCCGTGCCTATGGCAGCGCGCATCTCCAACGATATGGGTCTGAAATACGATCCGTCGAACTATCTGCTGATGCACGCCATGGGCCCGAACGTGGCAGGTGTGATTGGTTCGGCTGTGGCAGCTGGTGTGCTGCTCGGCTTCCTGGGATAATATTACGGAAATAATATTTCACACATATCGGTGCGACTCGCGCAATGCGGGCCGCACCTTTTTTTGTGGCCTGGGCATAGCCCTACTTCCGCATTTTATTAGTAAATTTGTGGAGCAATGCCCCCACACCAATGCATGGCGGCGGTTGCCCCACTTTTATTTCATTCCTAACACCCACCAACGCAATGAACAGCAATTCAAAGCCAATAATATACCAGATGCTGCCGCGCCTGTTTGGCAACATGAACGCCAACTGCAAGCCGGGCGGCACCTATGCCGAAAACGGCTGTGGCAAGCTCAACGGCATCACAAGCAATGTGCTGAAAAGCATCAAGCGCCTCGGCGTGACCCACATTTGGTACACCGGCGTGATTGAGCACGCCACCAAGACCGACTATTCGGCCTACGGCATCAAGCCCTGCGACCCGCACGTGGTGAAGGGCAACGCCGGCTCGCCCTATGCCATTCGCGACTACTACGACATCGACCCCGACCTGGCCGAGGACGTGATGGGCCGCATGGGCGAGTTTGACGACCTGGTGGCGCGCACCCACCGCGAGGGGCTGAAGGTGATAATCGACTTTGTGCCCAACCATGTGGCGCGCGAATACGCCTCCGACGCCAAGCCGCGCGGAGTGGACGACCTTGGCGCGCACGACGACGTGACCAAGGCCTTCGACCGCGACAACAACTTCTACTATCTGCCCAACCAGCAGTTCGCGCCAAGCATTGGTCTGGGCGAAGGCAGCGACAAGTATGTGGAGTTTCCGGCCAAGGCCACGGGCAACGACTGCTTCACGGCATTCCCGTCGGTCAACGACTGGTATGAGACCGCTAAACTCAACTACGGCATCGACTACAGCAACGGCTCGCACCACTTCTTCCCCATTCCGTCCACTTGGTGGAAGATGCTGGGCATACTCGAATTTTGGGCTGCAAAAGACATCGACGGATTCCGCTGCGACATGGCCCACATGGTACCCATCGAGTTCTGGCAGTGGGCCGTGCCACAAATCAAGCAGAGGCATCCGGGCATAATATTCATTGCCGAAATCTACGATGTGTCGCTCTACGGGCGCTTCATAGGCGAGGGCCAGTTTGACTACCTGTATGACAAGGTGACACTCTACGACACGCTGCGCGGCATAGTGTGCGGCAACGTGTCGGCAGCCGCCATCACCAACTGCTGGCAGGCCATCGAGGGAATGCAGGACCACATGCTCAACTTTCTGGAAAACCACGACGAGCAGCGCATAGCCTCGAGCCAGTTTGCCGGCGACCCGCTGCGGGCGCTGCCAGCCGTGGTGGTGAGCGCCACCATGTCGAGGTGCCCGTTCATGATCTACATGGGTCAGGAGTTGGGCGAGCCCGCAGCCGACGCCGAGGGCTTCAGCGGCCGCGACGGGCGCACCACAATATTCGACTACTGGAGCGTGGACACGCTGCGGCGCTGGTATGACGGCGGCAAGTGCCGCGACACTAAGCTCACCGAGCAGGAGCGGATGCTGCAAAAGCGCTACACGCGCCTGCTGCGCCTGTGCAACAGCGAGCCGAGCATTAGCCAAGGCACGTTTTTCGACCTGATGTATGCCAACTACCATTCGCTCAACCCCCACCGCCAGTATGTGTTTCTGCGCCACCACGGGACCGACACGCTGCTGGTGGCCGTGAACTTCGACGGCGTGATGGCCGACATCGGCATCAATGTGCCTCAGCACGCATTCGACTGTCTGCAACTGCGCCAGGGCGAGTATGAGGCTTGCAACTTGCTCGGCGACAGCGGCCAGCGGAGCACCGTGCTGCTCAGCAGCCTCATGCCGCTGCACGTGAGCCTGCCGCCCTACGGCTCGGCCATAATCAAACTCACGTGGAAAAAATGTGAGTGACGCGGCCTAAAAAAACGGCGTTTTAGGCGTTTTTACCACATATTAGTATTACCTTTGTATAGATTTTAAACATAATAGTCATCTGTAAGTAAACTATGAGTAATTTATTGCCTCCATTTAAGGTCTTTTCTGGCACAAAAACCCACTATTTAGCCGAGGAGATTGCTAAGAGTCTGGGTGTGGAACTGGGTAAAATGAACATTCAGCACTTTGCCGACGGCGAATTTGAGGTTTCCTTCGAGGAATCGATTCGCGGCGACGAAGTTTATCTGATTCAGTCCACCTTCCCCAACTGCGACAATCTTATGGAACTTCTCCTTATGGTAGATGCCGCCAAGAGGGCTTCGGCCAAGTCGATTATCGCCGTAGTGCCCTACTTCGGCTGGGCGCGTCAGGACCGCAAGGACAAACCGCGTGTGTCAATCGCATCTAAACTGGTGGCCGACCTTCTGAGTACCGCTGGCATAGATCGCCTGATTACAATGGACCTCCACGCCGATCAGATTCAGGGCTTCTTCAACGTTCCCGTTGACCACCTGTATGCATCGTCGGTGTTCATCCCCTACATTGAGTCGCTTAAACTCAAAGACATGGTGATTGCATCACCCGACGTGGGCGGCGCAAAGCGTGCCAACACCTACGCAAAATATTTCGATGCTCCGCTCGTGCTCTGCCACAAGCAGCGCGCCAAGGCCAACGTGGTGGCAAAAATGACCATCATCGGTGATGTGAAGGACAAGAACGTGGTGCTCGTCGACGACATGATCGACACCGCCGGCACTATTTGCAAGGCCGCCAACCTGATGAAGGAGCACGGAGCAAAGTCGGTGCGCGCACTGGCATCGCACGCCATCATGAGCGACCCCGCATCGGAGCGCATCAACGAGAGCGCACTCACCGAGGTGATTTTCTCCGACTCAATTCCCTTCGACACCAACAAATGCGCCAAGGCAACCATTGCAAGCATTGCAGGCATGTTTGCCGACACCATCAAGCGTGTGCACGACAACAAGTCGATCAGTTCGCAGTATCTGGTGTAATACATCACCACGAGTATAACGATATCATTGAGCCCGGGCTTCAGCAAAAGCCCGGGCTTTTTTGTGCCCAAGGCAATAGGGGTGTGTAAAACTTTGGCAACAACGGGCCGTTTTCGGGCTTTTTGCACTACCGAAAATTTGCTTCTTTCAGATATTTTTAATAATTTTGAAGTGTTAACAGTAAGCCACTGGCTATCATTGAGAAGCCTATTGACATATAACTTAGACGTTTAAATTTTTAATTTAAATATTTTATTAACTAACAACTATTTACAAACTAAAAACATTAGCATTTATGAAAAATGTACTTCTAGCATTAGCATTATGCATGTCTTTTAGTGGGTTTGCGCAGGTACTGAATGTGGCCTCTGTCAATAAGGTGCCCATTCCGGCCAACCCCGATGCAAAGGTTGCAGGCATCAGCCCCAACGGCGACTACCTGCTGCTGTCAACATCGGCCAACGTAGGCCTCACTAAATTCGACCTGAAGACCAATGAGTCGAAGGTGTTAACCAACGCACGCGGAGCGGGCTTCAACGCCCAGATCAGCAGCGACGGCGCAAGCGTCATCTATCGCGAGGACTCTTACACCGCCAGCCATCTGCGCATGGAGCAGCTCAACTCGGTGAACGTGGAGAGCGGTGCCGTGGCCAAGCTTGTGGCCCCCACCCGCAACCTTCAGGGCTATGCCGTTGAGGGCACCACAGTGGCTGCCATCAACAAGGGCAAGCTCGCAGCCAAGGGCAAAGTATCGGTGCCCGTGCTGTCGATCAGCAACCGCCAGCTCATGATCACCCGCAATGGCAAGACCAGCGTGTTCTCGCCCAACGGCCAGAACTTCAGCTACATCTGGCCATCTGTTTCGCCCGACGGCACTAAGGCCCTCTACTATGTGTGCGGCGTTGGCGCATTTGTGTGCGACATCGACGGCAGCAACGTCAAGAGCCTCGGCATCGTGCGCGCTCCGCAATGGTATGGCAACGATGTGGTGATTGGCATGAACGACGTTGACGACGGCGAGATGATCCTCTCTTCGTCGATTGTGGCAACCACACTCAGCGGCCAGCAGCAGGTGCTCACCGACGCATCGGTTGTGGCCATGTATCCCTACGCTTCGCTCAACGGCGAGAAGATTGCCTTCTCCACCCCCGCCGGCGAGGCCTATATTATTAACATCAACAAATGATTCACGGCATGAAAAAGATTTTTGTATTGGCAGCCGCTTCGCTTATGGCGGCAGGAACGCTCGGTGCAAAGAACGCCGATGAAGTTCGCATCTACATCAACCCGGGTCATGGCAGCTGGGGGCCCAACGACCGCCCGTGCGCCACTATCCCCTATCCCAATCTGCCCGAAACGGGCATGCCCGACACCTGCGGCTTCTATGAGTCGAACACCGACTTGTGGAAGGGCCTGAAGGTGGGCCGCGTGCTGCAAAAGATGGGTGTGAAGAAAGAAAACATCATGTATTCTCGCGTTGAGAATGGCCCGTATCCCTACGTTAAGGGCGGCCCAGACGCTGAGAAATATAACCGCAGCCTCTCTGAAATCTGCACCGAGGTGGAAGCCAACAACATGGACATGTTCCTGTCGATCCACTCCAATGCGGCAAGCGAGGGCGGCACCACCAACTATCCGCTGTTCCTCTACCGCGGCAACGACGGCGAGGGCGGCGACCTGGCAGTGGGCAGCCGCGCCATGGGCCAGACTATGTGGCCCATCAACTACACCAACGCCATCGACCCGCAGTCGTACTACAGCCCCACAAATCCCAACATTCGCGGCGACATCTCGTTCTACGGCAGCAGCTCGACCCGCACCGATCCGAATAGCGGCAAGCAGTACACCGGCTATCTGGGCGTGCTCAAGCACGGCACTCCGGGCATGCTCATCGAGGGCTTCTTCCACACCTATCAGCCGGCACGTCACCGCGCGCTCAACAAGGACTACTGCTATATGGAAGGTGTGCGCTATGCACGCGGCATGGCAGAGTACTTCGGCCTCAACAAGGAGACCACAGGCTATGTGGTGGGCACTGTGAAGGACATGCATGAGAAGATGGTGAACAGCCTCTTCAAGTATGCCCCCAACACCAACGACCAGTGGAAGCCCATCAACGGCGCCAAGGTTACGCTGATGAAGGACGGCAAGGCCGTGAACACCTACACAGTGGACAACAACTACAACGGCGTGTTTGTGTTTGAAGATGTGGAGCCGGGCACCTACACCCTGAGCATCGCAGCCGACGGCTACAAGGCCCTCACCGACGAATACAACACTCCGCTCGTGGTGAAAGCCAACGAGACCACCTACACAATGCCTCTGCTCGAGGCCGAGGGCTATGTGCCCCCGAAGGTGGTATATCACAACTACAACGACCCCGTGCAGCCTGCATACCTTGGCGTTGCCGAGCAGTTCAATTTCACTCAGGACGAAGGCAAGACCTACGAAGGCATCACAGGCACTGTGAAGCGCGTGCTGCAACGCGGCGACTCGGCCGTGGTGCTCACCGACAACAACGGCACTCCCGCCCTCTACCTCATCAACACCAAGTCTAAGGAGCTGGTGAAGACCATCAGCACCGAGGGCCTCATCGACGGCGCTAACATGGGCCAGGGCTTCTTCTCTAAACTGTCCGACATCGCATTCACTGCCGATGGCAAACTCGTAGGCTGCAACAGCATGCTCTGCCAGTTCAGCGACGGCCAGGTTGACGAAGGCTACGTGCGCGGCACTGTCCAATTCTACAAATGGGACAACTTCGACTCGGCTCCCACGAAGTGGGTAACCACTCAAAGTTCGGGTAACTACTATCGTGCAACTACCGGTAAGACGCTGGCCATCAGCGGCTCGTCGGACAACTGCACAATCGTGACCACCGGCACCACTACCGGTTCGTCGCAATCGTTCCGCCTGATTGCCCTCACCGTGGCCGATGACATGGTGGCAAGCACTCAGTTCCTCAACAAGACCATCGACGCTACCAGCAACTTCACCGAAGTGAAGATTGGCAGCGACATGAAGCTGTGCGTATCGCCTCGCGATGACCGCAACTATATTCTCGACGGCAGCCTCATCGCTCCGTTTGAGTTCAAACTGGCCGACACCGACAACACCGACTGCGATGTGATGGGCCGTCTGCCCGAAGGCACTATCGACGCTGCCGCCACCGGCGTTAGCTTCTTCAAGTATGCAAAGCACGCCCTGATGGTGGCCCCCTACCTCGCCGACGGCAAGGTGGCAGGCTTCAAACTGTTTGACGTGACCGACGGCCTCGACAAGGCCAAGCTCATCAACACCACTGGTGCTGACATGAACACAGCTATAGCAAGTGAGTTTATGAACGGCGCATCTATCGTGAGCGGTGCCGACATCACCACTTTCCTGGCAAGCAACAACAAGGTGACCACATTCACCACCAAGAATGTGGAGCAGCCCATGATTAAGGGTATCCTCGCCTACGACCTGAACAGCAAGAAGGCTGGCGACAACAGCTACACCTTCACTTTCAAGGCCAACAGCGACGCTACCAACGCTGAGATCATCTTCACCGACGCAACAAGCGGCGAAGAGGTTGGCACAGTGCCCGTGACCGTTAAGGAGGGCGAAAACACTGTAGCCCTCACCGCAGCCGAGATTCCTGGCACCGAAGGCCAGAACCTGAACTGGGCAGTGAAGCTGGCCGGCAAGGCCATCACCAATATTGTGCGCCTCAATGGCGACAATGCTGAAAACACATACACCCGTGCATTCAGCACTGTAGACAAGAACCCCGAGTCGAACTTCTTCGGCCGCGTTTATGCATCCAACCGTATTTCTGCTGGCAACGCCAAGAACGGTCTCTATGCTTACACTCCCGACTGGAAGCGCATCAACTCTGAGCCCTACCGCGGTGGCATCAGCTTTGGCAACAACTACCGCATCGGCATCGATGGCAATGGTAAGATTTACATCCCCGACTGGGCCGACGGAACATCGGGCGTATATGTGGCTGATCCCGCCAACCTGGAGGGCTCGTTCACCACATTCTTCGAAGGCACTCGCGACGCCGACGGCCTCATCACCAATAATGGCGAGAAGGTAGGTTCTTCTTCTCCTGGCCTTTGCGTGGCCGGCACTGGTGCCAACACCAAGCTCTACGTCTACAATGAGGACATGGGCAACGACGTGTTTGCTTACAACATCGGCAACGCCGACGGCACAATTGCAGCAACTTGGGCCAAGGCTCCGAGCAAATCGTATGGCATTGGCTATCTGCAGCTCAACACCAACGGCAACGTGGTGGCTGACGAGGACGGCAACATCTGGGTATCGCAGGTGCGCACCGCTGGCAACAACAACACTGGCGTTCCCTCGCTCATCTACGTTGACTCTGAAGGCGATGTTAAGTTCAACTCTGGCGCCAACGACTTCCCCGATGTGCTCAACGGCACTGGCGGTGGCGGCTTCGCTATCTCTAACGACGGCAAGACCCTTGTAATCAACGACGCCGATGGCGTGATGCAGTTCTTCAACCTCACTTGGAACGACAACACTCCCGTGCTGACTCCGAAATACTCGTTCAAAGCCAGTGCAGTGCTCGAAGGCTCAAACATCTATCAGATGGCATTCGACTATGCAGGCAACCTGGTGGTGAGCGGCAAGAACCTGGGCATCTACTCTATTCCTACCGACAACAACGTTGTAACCGTTCCCGCCAAGAAGGCTCTGGTAGTAACCAAGCAACCCGCTACAGGCGTTGAAGAGACCGTTGCCGACGTTAAGGTCAGCGTATATCCCAACCCGACAGTAGGCAGCATCAACATCGTTAGCGGTGAGGCCATCAAGACTGTCAAGGTGTTTGCAATGAACGGTTCGCTCGTGGCTGAGGGCAACACTGCCACTCTCGACCTGAGCAACCTCGCAGCAGGCGTTTATATGGTTAAGGTTAACAACCAGAAGGCTGTTCGCTTAATCAAGAAATAAACCTCATCGGCTTTAGCCGACTAAATTCAACTCTGGCACCAGAGGCTTTTGCACAGGCCTCTGGTGCTTTTTTATTGCCCGCACGCTGAATAGATTTGGACAATAGGCCGTTTTGCGATAACTTTGCATTGTCTAAAATAATCACCTCACACAATTTTGAAACAGGAAAACAGCAACACAAGCCGCGCGTCGAAGTTCCTTAAGGATTTCGGCATCTACGCTATTGGCAACTTAGGCTCAAAGCTCATCACCTTCTTGATGGTGCCGCTCTACACCTACTGCGTCGACAAGCCTGCCGACTACGGCTACTACGACGTGTGCCTCACGCTGTGCTTCCTGCTGATTCCCGTGGTGACGCTGCAAATGCGCGACGGTGTGTTCCGCTTTCTGCTCGGCACTGCCGACGAGGGCCGCAAGTCGGCCATAATTTCGTTTGCGTGCCGCACTATGCTGGCGTCGTCTACAGCCGCAATTGCGGTGGCTATAGCGGTGGCATTGATCCATCCTGTGCCCTATTTGGCCTACACCGTGGCCCTGCTGCTGGTGATGTCGGCCAACGAGGTGGCGGCGCAGACGGCGCGCGGACTCGGCAACACAAGTGTGTTTGTGGCCAACGGCATCATCCAGTCGTTTGGCATAATGGCGCTGAGCCTGCTGCTGGTGGCCGCGATGGGCATGGGCATCGAGGGCATATTCATTGCCAACATTGCCGCCCGCGTCATTGCCACCGCATATGTCGAGATGCGCGTGCACATTGTGTCGCGCTATCTGCGCCGCGGTGGGCGCATTGCAGGACTCGGGCGCGACATGCTGCGCTACTCGCTGCCGCTGCTGCCCGTCACGCTGTGCTGGTGGCTCACCACCAGCAGCGACCGCTTCTTCATAATGCACTTCCTCGATCTGCACACCAATGGCGTGTATGCCGTGGTGCTGCGCTTTTCAAGCATAATACAGACGCTTTCGGTGATATTCTACCAAACGTGGCAGGAGACGGCCATAGTGCAATATGAAAGCCGCGACCGCAACGCCTTTTTCTCGAAAATCCTCAATGGCTACGTTTTTGTGCTGGTGGCGCTGCTCATTGGCTACACCTTTATGGTGAAAATGTGCTACCACTGGCTTGTGGGTCCCGAATATCAGAGCGGCGTCAGCTATGTGTATCCGCTGGGCGTGTCCACGGTGTGCTATGCCATAGCGGCCTACTTCGAGCTGCCCTACCAGTGCGCCAAGGACACCAAGCGGGCCATCCCGTCGGTGGTGCTGACGGCAGTGGTCAACATGGCGCTCAACTATGTGCTGGTGCCCGCCTTTGGCATATATGGCATCATAGCCACCTCCATCATATCCTATGGCACGCTCATAGTCTACAGGTGGATTGACACCCGCCGCTACTGCCGGCTCAGGCTCTACCCCGCCACCCTGATACCGCTTGGCATTATGGTGGCTTGCGGGCTCGTGTTCAACCACATTGCACCCGTGTGGGCCAACGCCGCGCTCATGGTGGTGCTGCTTGCAGCCATAGCTGCATCGGCGCCCGCCTTCCTTAAAGATCAGGTGAGGCAAAAAATAAACTCGTCCGTGGGCCGAGTTATACGGAAAAATTCTTGAAAATCACACCTGCTTGGTCAGAAGCCACCAGGCGAACTTTAGCAGATGCACCTGCCGCCTGATGCGCTTGGGCTCCTTAATGAGGCGGTAGGCAAACTCCAGATTATGCTCAATCCACCACCGCGGCGCACGCAGCACGTGGCCCGTGTAGACATCGAAACTGCCGCCAAGGCCCTGATAAATGGCATTGTGGCGCGCCTGCATGTCCTTCATAAGCAACTCCTGCTTGGGCGACCCCATGGCCACAAACACCACGTCGGGCCGCTTGGCCTCGATGTCGGCTATCAGCTCGGCACGCTCCTGCGCCGACTTGATGTAGCCGTTGCGGTAGTTCACAATGTTGATGCCGGGAAACTCACGTCTGAGTTTGGCCACGGTCTCGTCGATTATCTCCTGCTTGCCGCCCACCAGATAGAAACTCTTTGTGCCGGCAAACCGGCTGATTATTCTAAGCCACAATTCGCATCCGGCTATTTTGCTGGCATCGGGCTGGCCGTGGTTGCGACGCAGGGCCAGCTGCACGCCGGCGCCGTCGCAGTAGCCCACGTTGCTATTTATCACATCCTTCAGCGTGGCGGCGCTGAGCACCTTTTCGGCATTCACGGCCACAAGAATGCCCTTGTGGCTGTCGACGTAGTCGATGGCGTCGTCGTAGGACGTGAACGGGAACAATTCAACCCCTCTTAAACTGATTTTCTCCATGTGACTATTATCATTTTTTAGGCTTGCACAGCGACAGGTCAATCATGTCGCCCAGCTTGCGCTGAAACTCAAGTGTGTAATAGGTGTCGAGGCCGGGCGTAAACGTCATTTCGCCAAACACGGGACGGCCGTCGATGTCATACAGGTCGACACGCACGAACGGAAACCCTTCCGACAGCTTTGCCGCCATCAGCTTCATCTCGTCGAAGCTGGCCGGCTTCTTTTGCTTGCCGTCCGACAGATGCAGCCCGGCATTCGACTGGTCGTAATACTCGGGATGTGCGTTCCAGTCCATGTCGTAGATCATTTCCGACACGTTGTGGGTGTAGAGCTGGCGGTTGGTGAACGCGTGGCAGCACACCGGTTTGCCATTGAAGCAGTTGAATTTATAGTCGTTGAGCGGGAGTGAGCTGTCGCCATCCTGCACCATAAGTTTTTCGGCTATGATAAGAGGCTTGATGCCCGTGTAGTGCGGCTGCCCCGTGAGTTCGCCAAAATGCAGATTCATGAAATACTGCATCTTGCGGTTGATTTCGGCAAGGTTGGCCGTGGCCTTGTCGCGCACTATTATGTGCGAGGCGCAGCCATTGTTGGTCTTCAGCACAAACGACTGCGGCAGCTGGCTGTAGTCAATCTCATCCACGCTGCCATACACGCCATACAGCTCGTTCAGGGCGTCCCTGCCCACGCGGGCCTCAACAAAGCGGCGCACGCGGTATTTGTCGGCCAATTCGGTCCACAGCGAGGTGTCGGTGCGGAATTCCATCCACAATATCTTGTCGTGAAACAGCGTTGGGTGGTCGAGGTCAAGTTTGCGCCCCATCTTCTTCTTGTAGCGCAGCGCCATTATCAGCTCTTGGTTGTGCCCAAGAATTGAGTGGAACGGATTCAGCAGTTTGTATACAATTTCTTTCATTCCGAAATCAAGTTTTTATAGATTTGCTCAAGCCGCTTTTGCACAGCATCGGGCCAATAGCCGCGGCTCGCATTGTAGGCCGCATCGGCCCTCGACTGCCGCTCGTCGGCAGCCATGCCAGCATATTTTGCAATAGCAGCGGCCAGCGCACCAGTGTCGCCGGGCTTTATCATTTTGCCAAACGGGGCATCGGCGAGCAGTTCAGGAATTGAGCCGACGCTTGTGGCAATTATGCACATTTGGTATGACATGGCCTCGAGAATCGACAGCGGCAGTCCCTCGATGTATGACGGCAGCACAAACAGTTGGCATTGGTTCATGAGCCGCGTTTTGGCCAGGCCGCTCACCCAGCCTTCGAGCCTTACAATGCCGTCGATGCCCAGCGCGCTGATGCGCGCCTTCACGGCCTCGGTCTCGCCAGTGCCGCACACGTGCAGCACAAAGCGCCCCGTCAATTCATCTTTGATGCTGCCAATAGCCTCAATCAGGTCATAAATTCCCTTGTCGTGAATCAGCAGACCCATAAACATGGCATGCATCTTACCGTCGCTGCTTGCCTCTGCGCTCTGCTCTGGCTTGGGAATGATGTTGTTCACCACCTCCACGCGGTCCACACTCACCTCCTGAGTCATGAAGCGTTTCCAGTAGTCCGACAGCACCACCACGCAGTCGCACTGCCGCAGCTGGTGGGTGACGTAGCTACGGTTTTCGAGGTAATAGTCGCGGAATGCCCCGCCATGCACGTGCATCATCACTTTGCGCCCCATTGTCTTTGCAATGCGCATATACAGGCACGAACGCGTGAAACTGGTGTATGACGCCGTGTGGATGTGAACAATTTTTATTCGCCGATTCACCGCAAGCACCCACACCATTTTCAGCACCGCGAGCAGCGCACACATGGCCTTGCGCACTTTGCTGCCGGCGCACGAGTTGGCAATAAAGTGGAAATCGTCGCCAAACACATCGTGCCGGTAGTTATACACCACCTGCGCGATTCCACCCTTGGGCGGATCGAAGTCGGGTCCCACCGTCAGCACTGAGCCAAACACACTATTCATGTAGCCAGCCATAGTCGATGTTAAGTTCATTGCCGTTCCAGTTTTCAAACAAGCTGCCGAAGAACAACTCGGTGTGGAACAGATAGGCGCGCTGCTCGACGAGCGGTGTGAGAATTGCATAGGCAAGCGGAACAATCAGCACCAGCAGCAACAGCAGACGGCCGTTCACAATTTGGTTGTTATAGATTACGCTCACCACAAACAAGTAGGAATACAGCATAAGCACGGCCACCTTTACAAAGCGGTCGTAGAATATGAGGTCGCCATATCCGAAATTGGAGATGGTGAACAGCGTCAGGAACATGTAGAAAAGGCCCTTGTAGTTGCGGTCGATGCGGATGCGGTTGCGCAGGAAAATGAGCAGAGCCACCACCCCGAAAAACATCAGAATTTCGGAGCGGTAGTTATAGAAGAAGTTGCCAAATTCTCGTATGTTCTGCATTCGGTGGCGCACACTGAGGCGTATTTTTGAGTCGGACACCGCTATGCCCCAGCTTGCCGTCCAAGGGAAGTACTTCAGCATTAGCGGCACAAAGTCGATGTCGAACGAACGCACCACAAGCGACAAGCCCAGCAGCACGTAGCGCCCAACCCTACCAGTGAAACCGAGCAGGAAATTAAGCCCCACGGCCAGCGGCAGCAGACCGACTATCATATGGAAAAACACGCACGAGCAGGAAAATATCAAGAACTTCCAGCTCTTGGTGTTTTCATACTTCATATAGAAGCCCATGAACACAAACACGCCCGTCCAGAAGCGCAGTCCCTGATACCAGTAAAACTCCACCACAAACACCACACAAAGCATCAGAATGCCATTGAGCAGCGACATGTGGCCTTTATAGAACCGGCTGAACTGCCTGAAAAAGAACAGGAACGACGCTGCATACACGCCACAGGCGCACGCGCCAAACACCTGCATCGACGAGGTGAAGCGCGATATGAG
Organism: Wujia chipingensis; assembly: GCA_963655175.1. Taxonomy (GTDB): domain Bacteria; phylum Bacteroidota; class Bacteroidia; order Bacteroidales; family Muribaculaceae; genus Sodaliphilus. The sequence goes on from CAVKDU010000001.1 coordinate 21,553, forward strand.
TATCTTGAATATGATGTGATAGTATTCACTGCCCATCAAGTAGATGCGGGGATCGCTTAAAATGGTCGACACATCGCGGTGGTAGTAATACATCATCATGTTGTCGTAGTGGCGCATAAGGTCGGAAATAAAGCCGAAGTAGTAGCCGAAATACATGGCAAAGATCACCATGAAAATCTGCGACAGGCCGCTCTTATAGAACCGTAGCGACACCACCAGGCTCGACAATGGCGAAATCACCATCATCAGCGTCTGAAGCAATATGTATTTACCCTTACTGAACATGTCATTTTAACTTATTAGCCGCCCGCATGAGCAGGCGCAGCAGGCGCACGAGCCACAGCTGGTGCAGCACACACAGCGAGTCGGCAACCTTGTAATGCAACTGCAATGGCGACCGCCACACGCTGGCCAGACTTATGCCCTCCATCAGCGCAGCATTGCCTGCCACCACATTGCAGCTGCTGCCGTGCAGCAAAATCAAGCCCATCACAAACAGGCGAAACTGCACCAAGGCTTCAACCACCTGCGCCGGGCAACTGTTGGCCTTAAAAAAGGCCGACATGTCGGTCAGCACGGCGAGGTAGGCAGCCTCGTTTTTTGCCACCGTGGCGTTCATGTCTTGCGCCACCGATGTGTACGACGCTGCGTTGCAGCGGTTGTAGCAGTAAAGAGGCTCGTGAACGTAGGCGACAGTGCGGGCATAGTATGCAGCCTTATACAGCATCGACTTGTCGTCGAGAATGTTTACTCCCGGCAGTGGTCTGAGGCGATGCTCCATTATGATGCTGCTGCGAATCAGCTTGTTGCACAGCGAAGCATGAAGGGTGCCGTTAAGCACCTGTGCAAGGAAGCCAGTGACGTTGGCAGGCTCGGATATGTGCTTCCACTCATTGTGGGCGGCAAACACATAGTTGAACTCACACACCACAATGTCGGCATTGCAGGCAGTGGCTTTTGCGGCCATTTTGGCAATGAAGTCTGGCTCCACCCAATCGTCGCAGTCCACATGCACCATGTAGTCGCCATGAGTGGCGTTGATGCCGGTGGTTCGCGCTGCGGCGCTGCCCTGGTTGCACTCGTGGCAAATGAGCCTCGCGCGGCTGTCGTTGCGCTCGGCCAGCACACGGCGCAGCACGCTCAATGTGGAGTCGGTGCTGCAATCGTCCACCAGAATCACCTCCAAGTTGGCATACGACTGATCGAGCACCGATGTCACGCATCGCGCTATGTAGCTCTCGGCATTGTAAACCGGTATGATCACCGACACCAACATATCTTATTTATATATATTAATTTAGAAAAAACAAGTTATACAGCGACGGCACAATCACCTTGCTGGGCATGTACACGGCCTTGAATATCACCACATACACATAGTTGAAGATGAGCAGCGCAAACACCGCGAAATGCCACCAACGCTTGGTCTGGCGGAAGTATTCAAGCGTGTAGGCATTGAGCAGCAGCACAAACACCAGCATAAACTGCACCGTACGCAGCACTACGCCATTGGTGTTGATGAGCAGATTCTCGAGGCAAATGCCAACAAAGGCCAGTGAGAAGTATAGCGGCAGCATGGTGTCGGAGCTGAAGCGCTCCCTCACGCGGCTGTAATACCACACAAGCGCCGCCTCCATCAGCAGAATCGAGATTCTGTTGGGGCCCCAGCTCATGATTTGCGTCCCACCGCAAGCCATGTCCTCTATAAGGCCGGCATACTTGCCATAGCCGATTAGCGCCAGAGTGTCGCCAAGGTTGTGAAACAGCGACAGCCACACGGGGTTGAGGCCCACTATTACGCACAACAGCAATATTAGCAGCGGCACCTTGCCGTCGTTCACCCTGATTGTGAAGTAGCCAAAGGCGTAGAGCGGCACAAGAAACAGGGCCGACTTGTGGATGGTGCACAGCAGCGCCACGCAGGCAAAGTAGGCAAGCCACTTGCGCTGCCTGATGAGCAGCGCCATAGGCACAAAGGCGCACACCACCACATATTGCCGCATCAGGTTCATCCAGCAAATGAAGCAGGTGCCGAGCATAATGTTAAGCCCCACCCACGGCAGCAAAAATTTGCGGTCGTTAAGGCCAAGATACACAAAGCCAATCTGCAGCGCGCCCCAAAAGGCGAAGTAGAAGAAATAGTGCAGGTTGAGTGCCGCAAAGCCCTTGCTGATAAGCTCAAACCCTGGCTCAAAGTCGCAGCGGTTGAAGTGGCCGGTGGCCTGCAGGTTGCCATATTCGCGCAAATACATGGCATAGTCGAAGCCAGTGTTATAGCGCGCCCCGGCCACAACGGCAAACAGCAGCACCGACAGCACTATTTCCCAACTGAGAAATGAAGTGCCTTGCCCGCCCTGCAAGCGGCTTTTGGCGTCGCGCTCAGATGCGTGCCAACCGAGGCCAAACAGGGAGAGTCCGGTTAATGTGTATACCAGAATGCTGAGTATCACCGCTGCCCGTGGTTATAGCTTATTTTTTATATATGCCGCAGAAGTCAAGAATCACCTTGCCCTCGTCGTAGGACAGCGACTTAAACTGTGAGTGGGCGGTGAGCATTGCCACAATGTCGGCCTGCTTGTAGGCCTCATTGAAGTCGGTGAGCTTGAACACCTTGTGCTCTGCCACATTGGGCTCCACCACAAGCACTGTGGCTCCGTGGCTGTCGGCCACCACATCTTCGGTAATCTTCACGGCCGGCGACTCGCGCAGGTCGTCGATGTTGGGCTTGAACGCGAGGCCCATCATGGCCACCACTGGCTTGCGTTTGTGGTCGAGTTCAAACTTGAGGATGGCATTCTTCACCTTCTCCACACACCAATCGGCCTTGTAGTTGTTGATGCTGCGGGCCGCGGCTATGATTTTAGCCTGCTCGGGGAATGCGGCGGTGATGAAATATGGGTCAACGGCTATGCAGTGGCCGCCAACGCCGCAGCCGGGCTGCAGAATGTTGACGCGCGGATGCTTGTTGGCCAGCTCAATCAGGTGCCACACATTGATGCCTGCCTTGTCGCAAATCATCGACAGCTCGTTGGCAAAGGCGATTTGCACATCGCGGCTCGAGTTTTCGGTGAGTTTGCACATCTCGGCAGTGCGCGAATTGGTGCGGTGCAGCTTGCCAGTGACGAAGTGGGCATAGAATTCCATAGCCTTGTCGGTCGACGCCTCGTCGATGCCGCCTATCACGCGGTCGTTGTGCACCAGCTCATATATCACATTGCCTGGCAGCACGCGCTCGGGGCAGTAGGCTATGTGCAGCTTGCCCTTGAGCTCGGGGCGCTCGGCATAGATTATGGCTGCCATTGCCTCGGTGGTGCCTACGGGCGAAGTGGACTCAATCACAAACAGGTCGCCCTCTTTGAGCAGAGGCAGTGCCGAACGCGTTGCGGCCTCCACATAGCTCACATCAGGCTCGTGGTTGCCCTTAAACGGCGTGGGCACCACCACAAAGTAGGCATCGCTCAGCTCGGGCTTGGTGGCGGCACGCAGTTTGCCGTTTTTCACCACTTCCTTCAGCATATCCTCCATGCCGGGCTCGATGAAGTGAAGCTGGCCGGCGTTGGTCATCTCCACAATTTGGGGATTGATGTCGACGCCAAGTATGTCAACGCCGTGCTTTGCGGCGATAATAGCTGTGGGCAGGCCTATGTATCCAAGGCCAATAAAACATGCTTTCATAATCTTATCTCTTCAAAATTTAAATGCCTATAAAATTACTTTTTGTCGCCATAACCATAGCGGTAGCCGTAGCTGTAGCCATAGCGGTGATATCCTCCATAGCCACCCGACTCGGTGATGGTGCCGTTGAGAATGATATTGATGTTTTTATATCGCTTCTCTTGATAATACTTCTCCACATCGGGCAGCAGACGCTTGTCGAAGAGCTCGGCGCGAATCACGTAAACCGTCATGTCGGCAAGCTTGTTGACGATTGAGGCGTCGGCCACGATTTCGAGCGGCGGACAGTCGATAAACAGGTAGTCGTACTGCTTCTTAAGCTCGGCCACCGTCTGCTCAAGCCGTTCGCTGAACAGGAGCTCGGTGGGGTTGGGAGGAATTGTGCCCACGGGCAGCACATCGAGGTTGGGGTGAATGGTGCCGCTCACCACTATCTGGCTCAAGTTCTCCACGTGGCCGCTCAGATAGTCGGCAAAGCCCTTGGAGGGCGACTTGACAAACGTTGAGAGCGAAGCCTTGCGCAAATCGAGGTCGATGACCATCACCTTTTTGCCCTTGATGGCGAAACTCACCGCAAGGTTCATGGTGGTGAACGTCTTTCCCGAGCCCACATTGGCCGAGGTGAACATTATGGTCTTGCAGCCATCGCCCTTACCAGCCACAAACTCGAGGTTGGTGCGCAGCACGCGGAAGGCCTCGTTGATTTCATTGCCGCTCTTCTCCTGCACCACAATCTCGCGTATCTCTTTGCGCTTGTTGAGGAACGAGAGCAAGCCGCGGCGCTTGTGGTAGGACAGCGGTATCTCGCCGAGGAACGGAATCGTAAGCGAGTCAAGGTCTTTGCGCGAATGGATTTTGGTGTCGAAGTTGCTTATGATGAACAGCACCACCATGGGGATGAATATGCCCAGAGCAAGCGCAATGAGCATGATGTTGAGCTTAACGGGCTTGGTGGGCGTCTTTTTGCCTGCGGGCGGATTGAGCATCTTGGTGTTGTAGGCCGTGAAGGCCTTCGACAGCTGGTTTTCCTCCTTCTTTTGCAGCAGGAACAGATAGAGCTGCTCCTTCACCTTCTGCTGGCGCTCAACGCTAAGCAGATATTTGGCCTGCTTGGGGTTTGACGAAATCTGCTCTTTGGTTTCGCGCTCGCTGCCCTGCAGGTCGGCAATCTGGTTGGAGATAGTGACAATCACATTGTTGAGCGAGGCGATGATGGCCTGGCGGGTGGCCTCGAGGCCCTGGTCAAGATCCATCACAAGTGGGTTGCTGGCGCTGCTGTTGGCAGCCAGATTGTTGCGCTGAAGCAGTTTCTCGTTGTACGACGATATTTGCTGTGCCACCGACTGGTTGTCGATGCCTGAGTTGGCTGGCAGCAGGCGGTGCTTATTGGCCTTGCTCGAAAGCTGGCTCTTGATGTATTTGGCCATGTAGAGCTGATTGTCGAGGTCAAGAATCTTGCTGCTGGTCTGCTCGGCCTTGTTCATATACAGGTTTTGGGCTGTGGCCACATCGGGCACCATGTGCTTGCTCTTATACGACGATATGTCCTCGTCCACATTGCCCAGCTGGCTCTCGATGGTGCGCAGCTCCTCGTCGATGAACTCTGAGGTGCTGATGGCCTGCTTGTTGATGTCTTCCACCCACTTCTGGTTGTAGACCTCAAAGAGGTTGTTGAGCACATCCTCGGCACGCTCGGGCGACACATCGTCGACCTTTATGTCGACCACCGACGCCTTGTCGTCGTTCAAATCCACTTGAAGCGAGCTCACGTAGGAGTTGGTGACATCGGAAATGTTGCGGCGGGTTACGTAGATAGGGCTTTCGAGGGCTCCGGTGTAGCGGTTGGTCGGGGTGACACGGATTTTGCCAATTGGTGTCTGCACCAGCTGGCCAAGAGCCACCGTCATAGCGGCATTCTCGTGCTCCGTGCCGTTTTTCACGAAGTCGGAAAGCTGTGCCTTGTTGCCATTGAGCAGCTTCACCGTGAGCGAAGCGTTGTCGTTCTCGTTAAGGTCGGGCATAACCACCGTTATGGGCAGGCTTTTGCCATAAAGCTCCACCTCGTGAAATGTGCCGTCGATCTGATAGCGCATGTCGAGATGCAGGTTCTTCACCACCTCCACCATATAGCTGGGCGACTTCAGCGAAATCATCTCGTTATACAGGTTGGTGTTGTTGCCTTTGAAGCCCATGTCGGAGAACTGTCCGAACTCATTCGACAGGCTGGATGCGTTGTCGTCTTCCTTTATAAGTATCGAAGCCTGCCGGGTGTAGGACGGCGGAGTGACCAGAATGTAGACTGCTCCAAGGCCGAAAGTGACTATTATAGTTGCCAAAAACCAATACCACTTTTCCATGCACAGGTACATCCAGTCTTGCAGGCGTGCAAGGTCGTCGTTTGCACCCTGGCCGTTTTTAGGCGTGGCGTAGTAAGTTTCTTCTGCCATAGTATGCGATTAATTATTTGATTACCAATACTGCTATTGAGGTTAGTAATGAGGCGATTGAAATCCAGAACGAGGTGGAGCGTATGTTGTTGCCGTTGACGGTGGCCTCGCGGGCGCGGGTGTCGTTGGGCTCAACGTATATCATGTCGTTCTGGCGCAGGTAGTAGGCCGGAGAGTTGTAGAGCTTCTGCGGGTCGGTGAGGTCGATGCGGTATGACATGAGCTTGCCGTTTTCCTCGCGGGTGAGCAGCACGCTTTGGCGCTTACCATAAATGGTGAGGTCGCCGGCGCGGCTCAGAGCGTCGATCAGGGTCACCTTGTCGTGGTCGATGTTGAAGCGTCCGGGCTCTTTCACCTCGCCCAGCACCGAATAGGTGAGGTCGAGGAAGCTGACGGTGACGGTGGGATCCTTAATAAGGTTCTTGTCGATGAGCAGGCCGCGGATGTATTTCACTATTTCGCTGCGGGTCATGCCCTCCACATGCAACGTGCCCAACACCGGGAAGTCGATGTTGCCGTTCTCGTCGACGGTGTACGACGTGATTTGCGAAGTGTTGAGCTGCACGTCGGACGACGACGCGCTGTAGTGGCCCACGATGGGCAGGTTGAACAGGTAGGCCAGCTCGGGATTTTTGCTGCTCACCAATATCGAGAGCTTGTCGCCCTGCTGCGCCGTGATGATTCTTGGCGCCTGAAGCTGCGTGATTTCGCCGTCGGGCATATTTTGGAAATATCCTATCTGGGGAGTCTGGCAGGCGCTGAGCATCAGTGCCGCCGCTGCCGCAAGCAAGTAATTTTTAAGTTTCATATGTCGTTGTTTTTTTGTTTCTTGATTAATCTCGTTATCACCATATTTATTCCAGCCCAAATCACGGCCTCGATCACGAGCACCGCATTCACATTGATGATTCTCGACAGCGCCACGGCCGAGGCCGTCATGGCCACCGCGGCTGTGAGCACGCACAGCAGTGCGTGGCGCTGCGGCATGCGCAGCGCGAGGAACTTGTGATGAATGTGTCCCTTGTCGGCCACAAACATGTTGTGGCCCTGCATGCAGCGGTTGCACACCACGCGCACCACATCGTAGCAGGGCAAAATGAGCGGTGCAAAGGCCACCACCATTGGGTTGAGCCCCACTCCGCCGCCTATGCGTGCGTTGCTCACGGCCACGCCCATGGCACACATGAGCAGGCCCAGCATCAGCGACCCCGTGTCGCCAAGGAATATCTTGTTGTGCTTGGCCGCCGTGCCGCGCATGTTATACCACATGAAGGGCAGCAGGGCTCCCACCACCACCACGCCGCATGCGGCGTGCAGCCACATGTGGGCCGAGGCAAACAGAGCCGTGTAGTAGCACAAGGCAAGCACGCAAAGTCCGGAGGCAAGGCCGTCGATTCCATCGATGAAATTCACCGCGTTGGTCACCAGCAGCACCGCCAGCACCGTCACGGCCCATCCGGCCACTTCGGGCAGGGCGTTGACGCCCACTATGCCGCAAAAGTCTTTCACCCACAGGCCCGAGGCGCAAAGCAGCAGCGCGGCTATGATTTGGCCCACAAACTTGGCGCGGTAGCGCAGACCCACCACGTCGTCGGCCAAGCCGAAAAGCAGCATCACGGCGCCGGCGCCGCCAAGGCAGCCCAGCGATGTGCCGTAGGCTTCGAGCGCGGGAAGCTCAACAAACATTTTTATGACCCACATCACCAGCGCCGACAGCAACACCGACACCGATATTGCCATGCCGCCAATGCGGGGCACATCACCTTTGTGTATTTTGCGGGAATTGGGATGGTCGAGCATGCGTGAGCTGAACGATGCGTTAAGCAGGCACGGAATAACCAGCGCAGTTACCGCTATGCTGACCACAAACGCCAATGCCAATTCTGTAATTATCATAACAAGCCTTTTCGATTTTGGCAGCCAGCGGCCATCAGTCGGCGGCCATCACTGCCAAAACGGGCGGGAGCGGTTTATAAGTACTCCCCCAACCCAAATAACATTTCCTGTGCATCGGTGCCGCAGAAGGAGCGACACCACACATAATCGTACAAATTTAAGGAAAATTTCCCTTATACACAATTTAATTCAAGCAATGGCCGCAAAACACCGCACTAAACAGCAAAAAAATCCCTTGGCGGTATATTGCCAAGGGATTGCAAGCTGTTTAGAAGTTATTGTAAATGGGGAAGCGCGAGCCTGCTGAAGGCAGGCACGGCTCCTCGCCTTTTTTACTTTCCGTTCTGCTCGTAATAGAGGGTGCGCGAAGTCTGGTCGCACACCTCATCGGGGCCGAAGTATTGGATGGGGCCGGGATAGGTGTAGCAAGTCTCCTTTGCCCACTTTGCGCGGTGCTTAGCGAACTCCTGGAAGGGACGGCCGTTGAGGTCGACAAGTGCCTTCTTGATCACAGGCTTCTTTTCGCCGTTGCGCTGCTCCATGTTCATCATCATGGTGATGGGTATGCCGCCGGCCACCCATTGCACAGAGGGCTTCGAGAGGTTGCGGATCGACGACATGTAGCCAGTGGCGCCGCAGTTGATGAGCTGAGCTGCGTTGTAGCCCAGAGCGTAGCAGTAGTCGGCATCGAAGTTCGACGGATCGGCGCAGCGGCCTTCGTAGCCGAAGAAGTGGTGCAGAGCCGAATATTTGCCCACATACTTGCCTTCGGCCTTCATCTGCTCGAGCTTTTTGCCCACCATGTCGCTAAGCAGCTTCTCGGTCTCGATGAGCGAAACCTGCACGTTGCCGTGAGGGTCGCGGTCGAGCGACAGCTGGCGTGCCACGCCCTCGGGAAGGCTTGCGAACGTCTCGGCGTTCTCCTTGGTGAGGTGAGTGAGCACAAACTCGCGCTGAGCCTCGGGCTCGAGCTTTGCGAAGTCGGGGTTGGCTGCAAGCATGTCGTTGAGCTGGGCAATGAGCTTCTTCATTGCGGGAATGAACTCGATGAGGCCTTCGGGCACGAGCACGGTGCCGAAGTTGTTGCCGTCGGCTGCGCGTGCGGCAATCACGTTGGCAATGTCGGCCACGATGTCGTTGAGGGTCTCATTCTTCTGCTCCACCTCCTCGCTGATGATGCAGTAGTTGGGCTGCACCTGAAGTGCGCACTCCAGAGCGATGTGCGATGCCGAGCGGCCCATGAGCTTGATGAAGTGCCAATACTTCTTGGCGCTGTTGCAGTCGCGCTCAATGTTGCCAATCACCTCGCTGTAGACCTTGGTGGCAGTGTCGAAGCCAAACGAGGTTTCAATCTGCTCGTTCTTGAGGTCGCCGTCGATGGTCTTGGGGCAGCCAAGCACCTGCACGGGCACGTTTTTGGCCTTGTAGTACTCGGCCAGCACGGCAGCGTTGGTGTTGGAGTCGTCGCCGCCGATAATCACGATGGCGCTGATGTTGAGCTCCTTGATGATTTCCAATCCCTTCTCGAACTGCTCGGGCAGTTCAAGCTTGGTGCGGCCTGAACCAATGATGTCGAAACCGCCGGTGTTGCGGAACTCGTCGATGTATTCCTTGGTGAGTTCCTTATATTTGTGGTCAACCAAGCCGCCGGGGCCCATAAGGAAGCCATAGAGGCGGTTGTTCTTGTTCAGAGCTTTGATGCCGTCGAAGAGGCCGCAAATCACGTTGTGGCCGCCAGGAGCCTGACCGCCCGACAGAATCACGCCCACATTCATGGTGTTGGGGCTCTTCTTCTTGGCGTTGTCACTGTCCTTTTCAAAAGTCAGCACAGGCAGGCCGTAGGTGTTGGGGAACAATTTCTTGATTTCTTCCTGGTCACCAACCGACTGAGTCGGTTCGCCTTTCACGGCTTTTACTGCTCCCCAAAGCGATGAGGGCAATTTGGGCTGATAAGCAGCACGCTTCTGCTGAAGTACGCTTTTCTTAGTCATTTCGTTTGCGTTATAATGATTTAATAATTATTTGATTTCTCGTTTTCGGTTGCAAATTTCGCAAAAATTGGCAACTTAATCAACATCTGCAACCTATTTTTTGCAAAAATGGCGCACGAATGCCAGCAAATGGCTGTGCGGCCTACATTTTACTCTTGTCGCCCGCCACCACAATGCGCAGCTTGGCTGGGTCGAGATACTTCACGGCCAAGCGCAGCAATTCGTCGGGCGTGGCCTCCTGCACTTCCGTCACCTGGCGGTTGAAGTATTCGGGATACACGCCGTAGAGAAACGTAGAGCCCACATAGTCGGCTATGCTGAACGGGGTGTCGAGCGTCTTCACAAGGTCGCTCATCAGGTGGCGCTTAACCGTGTTGAGCTCGTCGAGGCCGATGGGCTCGGTGCGAAGGCGGCCTATCTCCTTCTTCACCTCGGCAATAACGCTGGCGGTGTACTCGCAGGCGCACTCGGTGCTGATGCCCACATAGGCGTCGTCGTAGCGGCCCGACAGCACTGCCCCTATGCCGTAGGTGTAGCCCTTGTCCTCCCTGATGTTGGTCATCAGGCGGCTGCCGAAGTAGCCGCCCAGCACCATCACCAGCAGGCGCAGCTTCAGGTAATCGGGGTGCGACCGCTTCACGGCTCTGATGGTCATGGCTATGGCCGACTGCATGGCGCCCGGGCGGTCGACCACCGACTGCATGGCGGCGCTGGGCTCTATGGGCCACTCGCGCGGCAGGCCAAGCGGCAGGCCAAGCGGCAGGCTGCCTATGGCTGAGTCGATTGCCTCAAGCTCGGCACTGGTGATGCGGCCCGACACCACAAGGCGGCTGCCGGCCAGCGAATAGTTGGCCGCATGAAAGCCACGAAGCATGTGGGTGCCTATGGCCTCGACCTGGGCAGGGGTGCTGACGCGCGCCAGCGGGTGGCTGGGGCCATAATATAGGCGGTTCATCTCGCAGGAGGCCAGATACTTCACCTTTTGCTGCATGCTGGCTATGCTGCTTGCCACATACTGGCGCTTTACATCGACCTCAGCCTCGGAAAATGCGGGAGAGGTGACGCAACGCACCCATGCTGGCAGCACGCTGGGCAAAAACTTGTTGAGCGACGACAACTCTACGAGCGTGACGTTGTCGAAAGCCTGAGCCGACTTCATGGCCCCATAGCTGTCGAACGTGTCGGCCACCTGCTGCGCCGTCATTCCCTCGCAGCCCTCAAACAGCGACATGGCCGTGAGCGAGGCCTGCATGGGCTCTGACTCCTGAAACTTCCCGCCCGGCAAATACCATGAGATGCGGCACACCTCGTCTTCGCCATTGCCCACCACATAGGTCTCGATTCCGTTTGCCAGCCTTATGGGCTTGGGGAAATCGAGGCTGACGCTGGTGAATGGCCGCGTGGCGGGCGCTTTTGTCCTGTCGGGGTTGCTCATTGCTGCTCGGCGTTTTTAATTAAGCGTTCGGCATTGCTCAGGTCGGCGGGAGTGTCGATGCCAATGGTTTCGTATTCGCTGACGCCCACCTTGATTTTGTAACCATTTTCGAGCCAGCGCAGCTGCTCGAGCGACTCGGCCAGCTCAAGCGGCGACTGCGGCAGCCGCGTGACCTCTGCCAGCACGCCTGCCCGGTAGGCATACATGCCCAGATGGGTGTAATACTGCACACGGCGCGGCCACTCCTCCTTGTCGCAATTCCTCACGTAGGGAATCACCGAGCGCGAAAAGTAGCAGGCGTTCATGTTTTTGTTCACCACCACCTTGGGCGCGTTGGGATTCTCAAGTTCGGCATAGCTGCGGCTCTGGGCAAAAGGCTTGACCAGAGTGGCGATGTCGGTCGTGTCATCGTCGAAGCACTGCATAAGGGCCTCGATCTGCTCGGGGCGCACAAAGGGCTCGTCGCCTTGGATGTTGATCACCACATCCTCGCCGCCGCCATTGGTCACGTAGGCCTCATAGCAGCGGTCGGTGCCGCTCTTGTGGTTGGGACTGGTCATCACCGCCTTGCCACCGAATGCCTCCACGGCGGCGGCAATGCGCTCGTCGTCGGTGGCCACTATCACTGTGTCGAGGGCCTTGCGGGCCTGGCGCCACACGCGCTCAATCACCGTCTGCCCGCAAAGCATGGCAAGCGGCTTGCCCAGAAAGCGGCTTGAGCCGTAGCGGGCCGGAATTATGCCTATGAATTTCAGTTTAGCCATATATTATATGTTGATGTTTTCTGCTTTACAAAGGTAATGCAATTTGCACTATGGCGCAACAAAAAAGGCAGAGCCGTTGCGTGTGGGCGGCTCTGCCTAAGCGTTTATGGCGCTGTGCGCGTTAAATCCACTTCATGTAGGCAAAATCTTGGCGATGAGGCAGATTATTGTTCCACGGATAAATGCGGAACCCATAGCGGAATATGCCAGAATCGTTGATCTTGTCCTTCAAGTGATAGGTGTTGACGTTGCCGTCGGTGGCCACCAGCTTGAACTGGCGCGTGCCGTGGAACTTCTCCTCGCCGCCGATCACGTGATAGGTGACCAGCTCGAGTGCGATGCTGTCGCCGAGGCCGGCGGTGTCGACCTTAACAGTGGCCTCGATGGGCGCACCCTCGGGAGTAGCGTTTTTGAGGCTGTCGCTGATGTTGATGTCGAGGCACTTCACGTCGTTCCACTTCGATGCCACATTTTCCTTCCAAGCCACAATCTCCTTGGCCAGCGCAAACTTGTTGGCGCAAAGCTTGGCTGTGCGCTCGCCCTCCTTGCTGTAGAAGCGGTCGATGTAGTCGCGCAGCATTCTCGACATGGTGTAGTTGGGCGCAATGTGGGCAATTGAGTTCTTGATGTACTGCACCCACTCGGGCGAGTAGCCCTTAGAGTTCTTGGCGAAGTAGAGAGGTATGATTTGATTCTCGAGCATCGAGTAGATGGTGGCAGCGTCGAGCTTGTCCTGCTGGCCCTGGTCGGTGTAGGTGCGCTTATCGGTGAGCGCCCAGCCGGCGCCCTCGCGATAGCCCTCATACCACCAGCCGTCGAGCACCGAGAAGTTGAGCAGACCGTTCATCTCGGCCTTCTCGCCCGATGTGCCCGATGCCTCAAGCGGACGGGTGGGCGTGTTCATCCAAATGTCGACGCCGGTGATGAGGCGCTTCGACACCGTCATGTCGTAGTTCTCGAGGAATATGATCTTGCCCAGAAACTCGGGGCGCTTTGAGATTTCAACGATGCGCTTAATCAGGTCCTTGCCGGCGCCGTCGGCAGGGTGGGCCTTGCCAGCGAAGATGAACTGCACGGGGAACTTCTCGTTGTTCACAATGCGCGACAGGCGGTCGAGGTCGGTGAAGAGCAGGTGGGCGCGCTTGTAGGTGGCAAAGCGGCGGGCAAAGCCTATGAGCAGCGCGTTGGGGTTGATTTTCTCAAGAATCGAAATCACGCGCTGCGGGTCACCCTGATTTTTGAGCCAGCTTGCGCTGAAGTCCTTTTTCACAAAGTTGATGAACTTGTTTTTAAGCCTCATGCGCATGGCCCACACCTCTTCGTCGGGAGCTTCGAGGATAGGAGCCCAAGTGTTTTCGTCTTCCTGATGCTCCATGAAGTCGTCGCCGAAGAGCTTGGAGTAATACTCCTTCCACTCCGAAGCGGCCCAGGTGGGCATGTGCACACCATTGGTCACATAGCCCACGTGCGACTCCTCGGGTGCAAAGCCCTTCCACACGCCCTGGAACATTTTGCGCGACACCTGGCCGTGAAGCCAGCTTACGCCGTTAGACTCCTGGGTGGTGTTGAGCGCAAACACGCTCATCGAGAATTTCTCGTTGGTGTCGGGGTTTTCGCGGCCCATGTTCATGAGGTCGGCCCACGAGATGCCGAGTTTTGCGGGGAACTCGCCCATGTACTTGCCAAACAGGCCCTCGTCGAAGTAGTCGTGGCCGGCGGGCACGGGAGTGTGGACGGTGTAGAGCGACGATGCGCGCACCACCTCAAGAGCCTCGTTGAAGCTCAGGCCGTCGTCCTGCACATAGTCCACAAGGCGCTGCAGGTTGAGCAGCGCGGCGTGGCCCTCGTTGCAGTGGTAGAGCTGGCTCTTGATGCCCAGTTTCTTGAGCATAAGCACGCCGCCAATGCCCAGCAGGTATTCCTGCTTGATGCGGTTTTCCCAGTCGCCGCCATACAGTTGGTGGGTGATGGGACGGTCCCACTCGCTGTTAAGGTCGATGTCGGTGTCGAGCAGGAACAGCTTCACGCGGCCCACATTCACACGCCAAATGTTGGCGTAGATCACGCGGCCGGGATAAGGCACCTCAAGAATCATCTGCTTGCCCTCGGCGTCGAGCACAGGCTCGATGGGTAGCTGGTTGAAGTTCTGCGCCTCGTAGTTGGCTATCTGGTCGCCCTCCATCGAAATCGATTGGGTGAAATATCCGTAGCGGTAGAGGAAACCCACTGCCGTCATGTTGTAGCGGCGGTCGCTGGCCTCCTTAATGTAGTCGCCGGCCAGAATGCCAAGGCCGCCCGAATAAATCTTCAGGGCGCTGCACAGGCCATACTCCATGCTGAAGTACGACACCGATGGTGTGTCGGTGCGCAGCGGCTGCTTCATATAGTCCTTGAAGTGGGCATAGACGGTGTTGATGCGCTCCATCATCACGTCGTCGTCGAGAATCTCCTTCAGACGCTCGGAGCGGATCTTCTGCAGCATGAGCACGGGGTTCTCGCCAGTGGCGTGCCACAGTTCGGGGTCAAGGTCGTGAAACAGGCTCTTGCCTTCGCTGTTCCACACCCACCAGAGGTTTTTAGACAGCTCGTCGAGCTTCTTGAGCTTTGCGGGAAGCTCCGACTTCACTGTAATGTTTCTCCACACGGGAGCATTGGTGTTGCTAACTTGTATTTTCATAAACAAGGGTTTGTGTAATTATTTTCTTCGTTAATATACTTGCCGCACGGTGTGTGCGGCGACTGTAATCATTTTTTGCGTGCGGCGGCGCACTCAAGGGCGCGGTCGTAGGCCTCGTAGTAGTAGGGCATAAACTTGTCCCATGTGGCAAGTTTTGCCGTGGACTGCGCCTTGCGGCCCACCTTCTGCGCCATGGAGCTGTTCCAGTCCCACGCCTCGGCCACGGCGCTCTGCACGCCGCTCACGGTGTCGTGGTAGCTTGAGTCGGTGCGCGGCACCACCCTTACGCCCGTCTGCACAAAGTCGTCGCCGCAGGTGCTGAGCACCCACTGGCCGAAGCCCGACAGGTTGGTGGTGACGGTGGGCACGCCAAAGGCCACGCTCTCGAGCGGAGTGTAGCCCCAAGGCTCGTAGTATGACGGGAACATGGTCACATCCACGCCTGCAAGCAGGTCGTAGTAGGCCATGTTGAATATGCCGTCGGTGCCGTTGAGGTACGACGGCACGTAGATCACCGTCACGGCGCTGCCGGCGGCGTTGGTGAAGCCAAGCGATTTTATGCGGCAATACACGCTGTCGCTGTCGGGATTGTGAATGGTGTGGGTGATGACGGGATCGGGCAGACCCGACTTCGAGCCGCAGGCCACGGCCTTTGCCAAGTCGGGACGGGCGCTGTCGACCCATGCGGGCACAAACACAAACGCCACCACCCTGCGCGCGGCATTGCTCTGCTCAAGCGGGCCGCGCAGGCCGCTGAGCGCATCGAGGCACACGTCGAGGCCCTTGTTGCGATACTCGCAGCGGCCCGAGGTGGCCACAAGCAGCGTGTCGGGATTAAAGTCGGTGCCAGTGAGCGCGCGGGCCACACGCAGCATGCGCTCGCGGGCCAGCTGGCGCGCCTGGCGCATTTTTGCGCCTTTGGGCACAAACGTGGGCTCGAAGGCGTTGGGCGTGACCATGGGGCGGCGCTCAAGCAGCTGCTCGCACTCGCGCGCGGTGACCTCGCTCACGGTGGTAAACACGTCGGCCGCATGCGCCGCAGCCTTTTCGAGCGAGTGCTTCGACTGCATGTTGAGCTCACCGGCCATCTGGTCGCCATTGTAGCCGCTCATGTAGTCATACAGCGGCTTGCCGTTGCCGCAAATGCTGCGGCCAATGGAGGTGGCGTGGGTGGTGAACACTGTGCCCACCCATGGCATGTGGCTCTTGATGCACAGCAGGCCCATGCCGGTGGTCCACTCGTCGAAGTGCGCCACCACGCGCTTGGCGCTCTCGCTCCACAGCACTATGCTCTCGATCACCATGGCAGCGCCGTAGGCAAACATGCACGACTCGTCGTAGTCGCCATAGGCGTGCAGCGAGTCGACGCGATACTGGTCCCACATCTCGGCATACAGCTCATTTTTGTAGCTGTAGAGCGAATTGTAGCTCACGAGCACGGCAATGGGCTTGCCGGGCACATTCCAGCGCCCCACCCTCACCGACATGCCTTGCGGCAGCACGGCCTGACGCCGCCAGGCGTCGAGCGGGGTTTTGCATTCTGTGAAAAATGGGGATTCGTTTTCGGGAGTCCAAACATCGGGACCGATGAACACCACGCGGTCTTTGTATTTCTTCTGGAGGGTTTTCGCCTTGGTCGACAGCACCGCGTAGATGCCGCCCACCTTGTTGCAAACCTCCCAACTCGTTTCAAATAGCAGGTCTAACATATATGCTTTTAAATTGTATGTGTGTGCAAAGATACAAAAATTATTGATACAAACCACGATAGACGGCACGCCAGTGCGAAAAACAGCAACAGAAAGCACCGCAGTGCAGCATATTCGCCAGAATAATGCCTGCACTGCGGTGCCCAATTTTTATAGTGCTTTGCCTATTGCGGTTTTACCAAATGATCACTCGGTCGGCAGGCTCGCGATACATCTTGTCGCCAGCCTTGATGCCAAACGCGTTGAAGAACGAGTCGAGGTTGCGGATGGCCACATTCACTCGGTTCACGCCCAGCGAGTGCGGGTCGATCTTGGTGCGGCGCAAAATCTCCTCCTTGGTGATGTTGGCTGCCCACACGTTGGCGTAGCTCAGATAGAAGCGCTGGTCGGGGGTGAAGCCGTCGATGGGAGTGTTGCCCTTGCCCTGCTCGGTTTTCTTAAACGCGCTGTATGACACGCGCAGGCCGCCATGGTCGGCAATGTTCTCGCCCATTGTGAACTGGCCATTGGCATGAACGGTGTCGGCCACCACCACTGCGCTGTATTGCGCGCCAAGGCGGTCGGCCAGCTTCTGGAACTTGGCTGCGTCGTCGGCAGTCCACCAGTCTACCATGTTGCCGTTCTGGTCGAAGTTGCGGCCCTGGTCGTCGAATCCGTGAGTCATCTCGTGGCCAATCACCACGCCGATTGCGCCATAGTTGCTGGCATCGTCGGCCTTAGGATCGAAATACGGCGGTTGCAGAATTGCGGCCGGGAAGCAAATCTCGTTGGTCGAAGGGTCGTAATAGGCGTTCACCGTTTGCGGTGTCATCTGCCAGCGGTCTTTGTCCACGGGCTTGCCCAGCTGCGAATACTGGTGCTGAGCCTCAAACTGCATTGCACCCTTCACATTTGCCCAATATGAGTTGGCCGCATCGACATCGACGGCACTGTAGTCGCGCCACTTGTCGGGATAGCCAATCTTCACAGTGAAGCTGTTGAGCTTCACCAGAGCGTTGACCTTGGTCTTGGGGCTCATCCAAGTGAGGCTGGCGATGTGCTCACCCAGAGCCACGCGCAGGTTGTTGACCAGATCCTGCATCTTCTTCTTGGATTCGGGCGGGAAATACTTGGCCACATAGAGCTGGCCCACAGCCTCGCCCAGCAGATTGTTGGGCACGCTGAGCGAACGCTTCCAACGCGGCTGCATGGTCTTCTTGCCCGAAAGGGTCTTCGAGAACATGTCGAAGTTGGCCTGAATGAAGTCGTCGCTCAGGTAGTTGGCCGCGCTCGACACGTAGTTGAACACCAGGTAGTCGCGCAGTTCCTTGTCGCTGAGCGACTTCACCAACTCGTTGACCTTGGCAATCGACTTGGGCTGCATCACGCACACCTTGTCCACATTGCTCAGGCCAAGGCCGCCGAAGTATGCGTCCCAGTCGATGTTGGGATAGTCGCTCTTGAGCTGCGCCATGGTGTAGATGTTGTATTGCTTTGAGTAGTCGCGCTGCTCCTCGCGCGACATGGCCACGCGGGCCAGTTCGGTTTCAATCTTCATCACGCTGGCCGAAGCCTTCTTGGCGTCGCCGCCCTTGTAGCCGGCGAGTTTAAGCACCGTCTCCACATATTTTGCATAGGCGTTGCGCACCTTCATGGTGTTGGCGTCCTTCTCAAGATAGTAGTCGCGGTCGCCGAGTCCCAGGCCGCCCTGGCTCAGATAGAACAGGTTGACGCTCGAATTCTTGAGGTCGGCCATCACAGCCGACTCAAAAAACGGGTTGGCAATGCCATTGTGCAGCCAGGCTATGGCTGCCGATGCGCCGTTGCGGCCCAACTGCTGTATTTTGGCGATGTCGGCCTTGAGCGGAGCACTGCCCTCGTGGTTGAGGCGCACGCTGTCGAGGCCCATCTTAAAGAGGTCGTTCACCTTCTGCTCGATGCTGCCCTTGGCATGGTTGTCGCCAAGATTCATGATGAGGTTCTTCAGCTGCTCGCGGCTGTTTTCGGCCAGCTGGTCGAATGTGCCGAAGCGCGCATACTGCGGGTCGAGCGGGTTGGCCTTCATCCAGCCGCCGCACGCATACTGATAAAAGTTCTCGCCAGGCGCCACACTTGTGTCGAGATTGCTGCGGTCAACAGCCTTCTCGAGATTGCCGGCGCTCACTGCCATCGACGACACCAGCGCCAACGACATTAAAAAGCAATTCTTTTTGTTCATAATACCATAAAATTAATTTCGTTCAGTTGTCATTTTTCATCTGTTCAAGCCGCTCGCCGGCCTCCTCCCACTGCGCCATCACGCTTTCGAGCTCGCTGCTGAGCGCGGCGTGGCGCTTGTAAGTGTCGGCATCGGCGCCGTTGCCCTTGGCCAGGGAGTCTTCGATCTCGGCTATCTCGCCCTCGAGCTCGCCAATGCGGCTCTCGAGCGACGCCACCTTTTTCTCGGCCTGCTTCAGCTGGCGGTTGCGCTCCTTCTGCTCCTCGTAGCTGAGCTTCGAGGCCTTGGGCTGGGCGTCGGCCTCGGCCGCCTTGGCAGCCGGATGGCGGCTGCTGTCAACCTCAAGCTCGTGCAGCGACTCGATGCGCTTGCTCTCAAGAAAGTCGTAGATGCCGCCCAGATGCTCCTTCACCACACCGCCGCCAAACTCATACACCTTGCTCACAAGGCCGTCGAGGAAGTCGCGGTCGTGGCTCACCACTATCACGGTGCCGTCGAAGGCGTTGATGGCGTCTTTCAGGATGTCCTTGGTGCGCATGTCGAGGTGGTTGGTGGGCTCATCGAGGATGAGCAGGTTCACCGGCTCGAGCAGCAGCTTTATCATTGCCAGACGGCTCTTTTCGCCGCCCGACAGCACCTTCACCTTCTTCTCAGAAGCCGGGCCGCCAAACATGAATGCGCCCAGAATGTCGTTGATGCGGGTGCGGATGTCGCCCACGGCCACATTGTCGATGGTGTCGTGCACCGTGAGCTCGCCGTCGAGCAGCTGCGCCTGATTTTGCGCGAAATAGCCTATCTTCACATTGTGGCCTATCTTCAGAGTGCCATCGTAGGGAATCTCGCCCATTATGCACTTCACCAGAGTAGACTTGCCGGCGCCGTTCTTGCCCACAAAGGCCACCTTCTCGCCGCGCTTAATGGTGAACGTGACATCGTGAAACACATTGTGGTCGCCGTAGCTCTTCGACAGTCCGTCGGCTATCACGGGATAGTCGCCCGAGCGGGGCGCGGGCGGGAACTTGAGGCGCAGGCGCGAGTTGTCGACCTCGTCGACCTCGATGCGCTCGATCTTGGCCAGCTGCTTGATGCGGCTCTGCACCTGCACCGACTTGGTGGGCTTGTAGCGGAACTTCTCGATGAACTCCTCGGTGTCGTGAATCATCTTCTGCTGATTCTCGTAGGCGTGCATCTGCTGCTCGATGCGCTCTTTGCGCAGCTCCACAAAGTGCGAATAGTTCACCTTGTAGTCATATATCTTGCCCATCGAAATTTCGATGGTGCGGTTGGTCACATTGTCGATAAACGCGCGGTCGTGGCTCACCAGCAGCAGCGCGTTGCCGTGGCTCTTGAGAAAGCCCTCGAGCCACTGGATCGACTCGATGTCGAGGTGGTTGGTGGGCTCGTCGAGCAGCAGCACGTCGGGCTTGCTGAGCAGCAGTTTGGCAATTTCGATGCGCATGCGCCAGCCGCCGCTGAACTCGCTTGTGGGGCGGTCGAAGTCGGTGCGCTCAAAGCCAAGGCCCAGCAGCGTGCGCTCAATCTCGGCCTCGCCATTCTCGCTGCGAAACATGGCCTGCAGCTCGGTGAGGTGAGTGAGACGGTCGAGCAGCGCGCGGTAGCGGTCGCTGTCGTAGTCGGTGCTGTCGGCCACCTCCTGGTTGACCTGCTCCAGCTCGGCGTCGATTTCCTTAATGTGGTCGAACGCCTTGCCTGCCTCCTGCTTCACGGTGTTGCCGTCGGTGAGGTTCATTTGCTGCGGCAGGTAGCCTATGGTGAGGCCCTTGGGCTTCGACACCACGCCCGAGGTGGGCTCTTGCAGGCCGGCAATGATTTTAAGCATCGTCGACTTGCCGGCGCCGTTCTTGCCCACAAGGGCTATTTTGTCTTTCTTGTTTATCACATAACTGATGTTGTCGAACAACAACTGGTTGTTAAACTCCATCGTCAGTCCCTGTACAGATATCATCTGAATACTCGCTATCTAAATATTTCGTAATTACTGTGCAAAGGTAGCTAAAATCCCAGTATTGCCCAAAAACAATACCGCGCATGACAAAAAGTCACCGGCGCGACAATGCGGCAAAAAGCGTTCCAAAATGGAATTAAAGCGGTCGCAATGTCGCATGGCGTGCAGTAAGCACCATTTTTGCTGTTTAACCCAAATCGGTCATTAGAACGATCATTTTTTGTGGTTAGCCTTGTAACTACTTGATTATTTGTCTTTTACAAATAGTGCTTTCTAATGACCGCCATTAGAAAAGTGACCTTACAAATAACTCATTGTCAATTTGTTACAAATTTAACCACGGATTATACCTTTTCTATTGACCGATTTGGGTTTAATAGTTGAATGCAGCTCAAAATGTGGCAATTGTGTTTTAAAAAACGTGAATTCGATGCCAAAAAGCAAAGTTGCACTCGCATAAACGGTGAAATATTTATAACTTAGTGCTTAGAATTAAACTTTCGGTTAAGCACTGCGTCTAAAAAGGCAAACACAACGATAACGAGAGAACAAAAAACGTAATTATATTATGAAGTACAGATTATTAACACTATTAGGACTCATGGCATTGAGCAGTGCCTCGATGCCTGCGTGGTCGCAAGACTACGACGACATCTACTACGATGCAAGCACATCGGGCAAGAAGACTGAAAAAGCCACTGTGGTGAAGGCTCGGCAGCCCAAACGGGTGGTGGTGCGCAGCAACCAGCCCTACACCGTGACCATACAGCCGGGCAGCAACATAGTGAACGGCCGTGACGTGGACGAGTATAACCGCCGCGGCAACTATGACAACTACGGCTATGCCGACACCGCCAGCATCGACACGCTGGCCGAGCAGGGCAACTTTGCCAACACTCAGCGCATCGAGCGCTTCTACAACCCCGACATAATCATCAACAGCAACGACAACGACCTGGTGACGATGTATTACGACAACACGCCAAGCGTTAATCTCACTATAGGCACCACATGGTGGGGCCCGACCATTGGCTTCGGCTGGGACGGCTGGTATTCACCATGGTCTTACTCATACTACGACCCGTGGATATACCGCGGATGGTATGGCCCGCACTTCTATGCCGGCTGGAACTGGGGCTGGTATGACCCGTTCTTCAGCTGGAATTGGGGCTGGGGCTGCAACTGGGGCTGGGGTGGCCCTGGTTGGGGCTGGGGAGGCCCGCACTGGGGCGGCCCTGCACACGACTGGGCTTGGGGCGGACGCCCCTACCGCGACAGCCGCATTGAGGGCGGACGCCGGCCCATGGGCATTGGCAACAATGGCCGCAACGGCTTTGCCACAGCCAGCAATGGCAACAGCGGCAGCGCAGTGGCCGGACGCCGCCCGATGGGTGTGAACAGCGCCACTCGCAGCAACATTGGCAACTCGACCGCAGCCAACTACAACAATAATTACAACAACGGCGGCGTGCGCACCACCACAGTGACTGGCCACCGCGGCAGCGGCAACTTTGGCAACACCACCGGCAGCTCGACAGCAACGGCTGCAGGCAACCGCGCCACAGTGGGCAATGTGGGCAACATGAGCCGCAGGCCCATGATGACCACCAGCACCGCCCGCGAGAGCGTGTATGGCGGACAGCAGAGCACGAACCGCGGCAACAGCAGCAACAGCACCGGGCGCGTGTATGTGCCCAGCACCGAGCGCCGCAGCACTGCCACCGTGAACAACGGTTCGCGCAGTTGGGAGAGCAACCGCAGCAGTTCAAGTTCATCTTCGAGCTGGGGCGGCAGCCGCAGCTGGGGCGGTAGCTCAAGCGGCTCATTCGGCGGCGGTTCGTTTGGCGGAGGCTCGTTCGGAGGCGGCAGCCGCGGTGGCGGCGGCTTCACGGGCGGTGGCGGCCATCGCCGCTAATGCGCCAAGCAAGCACACACATTAATAATTCTATACACACACGACTTTTATAATTAAGCAAACCATATAATGAAAAAATCAATCATAGGACTGCTTGTGTGCGGTCTTCCACTGACAATGAGTGCCCAAGCGGCATTCGATGCACTGCAACTGTCGCAAACCGAGCTGCGAGGCACATCGCGCTTCATGTCGATGGCCGGAGCCTACGGCGCCCTCGGCGGCGACCTGTCAACGCTCAACCAAAACCCCGCCGGCATAGGCGTGTACCGCAGCAGCGACCTGGGCCTGACGCTGGGGCTCGACTTCAACCAGTCGAAATCGGCCGGCATATCGAGCGACGCCACCAAATTCAACTGCAACAACTTTGGCTACGTGGGCTCGATGCGGCTCAACAACGATGTGATGCCCAACTTCAACTGGGGCTTCTCATACAACCGCATCAACTCATTCAACCGCCACTACCGCGGCAACATGGCCAACCTGCCCACATCGGTGACCAACTATGTGGCAAGCGCCCTGAACTCGGGCAACTGGAACAAGGGCAACCTCACATTCACCGACTCATACAACCCCTACTACGACAGCTACGCGCCGTGGATAGGCATTCTGAGCTACGACTCCTACCTGATTAACGGACGCAGCGACGGCTCGCTGCAGGGTCTGTATGGCAACGGCACCAGCGGCTATGGCGAGTATGAGGTTGACGAGACTGGCCACACCGATGAATACAGCATCAACTTTGGCGGCAACATCAAGAACACCGTGTTTTGGGGCTTGGGCTTCGGCATCACCGACCTCAGCCGCGACTCATACATGTACTACGGTGAGTCGCTGACCGACGCCTACATCAACGACAACACCAGCGACGAGGGCAACATAGTGCGCGGCAAGTCGAACTTCGGCTACGAGAACTACCTGAGCACAAGCGGCACTGGCTACAACTTTAAGCTGGGCGTAATACTCAAGCCCGTTAACGAGCTGCGCATCGGCCTCGCTTTCCACACCCCCACCTACTATCATCTGAAGGACAGCTACAAGACATACAGCAGCTTTGAGATGAGCGGTGTGAACGGCAATGGCGAGAACTTTAGCTACAACGGCTCGAAGGAGACTGGCGACGAGGGATACTACAACGAGTCGCGCTACACCATCAACACCCCCTGGCGCTTCATTGGCAGCGTGGCAGGCGTGTTTGGCCGCAGCGGTGTGCTGAGCATGGATTATGAGTATGTGGGCAACACCACCATGCGCGTGGGCGACGACGACGGCAACAACGACCCGTCGACCACCGCACAAATCAAGCAATACTACCAGCCCACCCACATTATTAGAATAGGTGGCGAATACCGCCTGACGCCGAACTTCAGTCTGCGCGCCGGCTACTCCTACCAGACTTCGCCCGTGAAAGACGAGGTGAAGAACGATATGGAGAACATTGTGACTGTGTCGACCAACCCGGCCTACCAGTTCGACAAGACCACGCAATACTACACCTTTGGCGCCGGCTACCACTACAAGTCGCTCTACCTCGACATGGCCTACGTGCACAAGAGCCGCAAGAGCGAATATCGCGCCATACCGCCGATTGTGGGCACCGACGCAGCGCCCGCCATTGGCAACTCGGTGAGCGACGAAAACGACCGCGTGTCGGTGACAATAGGATTCAGATTCTAATTTAATTACGTTTATACATTTTAAACGGGAGCCCGCTGCCGATAGCGAGCCCCCGTTTTTTTTGTTGGACTAACTCTGCAAATGAATTATTTGAGCGACTTGCCGGCGCTGAAGGCGTCGCCCACTCGCTTGCCCAGGGCCACGTAGCCGTTGGCCATGGGGTCGAATGTGATGAGGTTCATCTTCTCGATGTCGGGCACGCCGGCAGCGTTGAGATACTTCTCATCGCACACCACGTCGACGATCTCGGCCACCAGATTGTAGCCCGATTTCGACTCGCCTATCTTTTGCTTGATGCGGCACTCGAGCGTGATGGGGAAGCAAGTGAAGCGCGGAGCGTTGACGCTGCCAGCCTTCACGGCAGTCCAACCGGTTTTAGCCATTTTGTCGGGGTCGTTTTTCGCGCTCACAAGGCCCACATAGTCGGCCTCGGCCATGGTGTCGGCAGTGGCGAAAGCCACCGTGAACTCGCCGCAACGGTCGAGGTTGGCCGTGGTGGCGTGGCTGCCCATTGCAATCATAATCTCGTGATAGTCCCACTGTCCGCCCCATGCGGCATTCATTGCGTTGGGACGGCCCTCGTTGTCATACGTGCCGATTATCAGCACCGGCTGTGGCAGAAGCCACGCCTTAGGTCCAAAACTCTTCATATTCAATGTGTGTGATTAAAAAACTTATGTTACAGTTGATTTGAGTCAAAGCAATTCCACAAGTGGCGCTTGAGGTCGACACAGCCGTTGGGCTTCAGCTCCACCCCCTCGGCCGCCAGCAGCCGCTGCTGCTCGGGCCAGCACGGGGCTGTGCGTCCAGCGCTGCTCACCACTCTGTGGCATGGCACGCCCTGCGTGGCCGATGTGCCCTGCATCACACGACCCACAAGGCGGGCGTGGTGCGGGTAGCCAGCAAGCGAGGCCACCAGGCCGTAGGTGAGCACCCGGCCTTGCGGAATCTGGGCAACAATATCCAGCACATCGCGCTTAAACGCCTCGGTATCTACTTTCATTGTGTAGCTATTTGTTGAGTTGCGGATGCAGCCAGCAGCCCTCTTCGTGCGAATTGATTACGCCGGTGGCCTGCAGAAATGAATACATTATTTTGGTGCCCACAAACTTCATGCCGCGCCGCCTGAGGTCGGCCGACACTGCGTCGGACAGCGCCGACGAGCTTTTGCCCGACTCCACCACCACGAGGCCTTGAGTGAAGTGCCAAACGTAGTCGCCAAACGAGCCGTACTCGCGCTGCACTTGCTGAAACACCTGGGCATTGGTGACGGCCGCCTTGATTTTAAGGCGGTTGCGAATGATGGAGGCGTCGGCGCACAGGGCTTCGATTTTCTCGGGGCCGTAGGCTGCCACCTTGGGGCAGTCGAAGCCGTCGAAAGCCCGGAGGAAAGCCTCGCGCTTGTTGAGCACGCACTCCCACGAGAGCCCTGCCTGAAACATTTCGAGCAGAAGCATTTCAAACATGCGCCGGTCGTCGGCACGCACGGGTCTGCCCCACTCCGCGTCGTGATAGCGCACATAGAGCGGATTGGCCAGATTGCACCAGCGGCAACGCGGCTTGCCATCGTGGACAATGGCGGAGTTGCTGCCAGCCGTCGTCATGTCAGTCGAGTTTAAGCACGGCAAGGAATGCCTTTTGCGGCACTTGCACGGTGCCTATCTGCTTCATACGCTTCTTGCCCGCCTTCTGCTTTTCGAGCAGTTTGCGCTTGCGGCTCACGTCGCCGCCATAGCACTTGGCGGTCACGTCTTTGCGCACGGCCTTCACCGTTTCGCGAGCCACAATTTTGGCGCCTATGGCGGCCTGGATGGCTATGTCGAACTGCTGGCGCGGAATAAGCTCCTTCAGTTTCTCGCACATGCGGCGGCCCAGCGTCACGGCGTTGTCGACGTGGGTGAGCGAGCTGAGGGCGTCCACGGGCTGGCCGTTGAGCAAGATGTCGAGCTTTATGAGTTTGGCCTCGCGATATGAACTGATGTAGTAGTCAAACGAGGCGTAGCCCTTGCTGATTGACTTCAGCTTGTCGTAGAAGTCAATCACGATTTCGCCCAGCGGAATGTCGAAGTGCAGCTCCATGCGGTTGCCCGATATGTATTCCTGCTTGGTGAGGATGCCGCGCTTGCTAAGGCACAGCGTGATGATGGGCCCCATGTAGTCGGACAGGGTGATGATCGACGCGTTGATATAGGGCTCCTCGATGCGGTCGATGAGCGTCGGGTCGGGCAGTCCGGCCGGATTGTGCACCTCGGTCATGTTGCCCTTTTTGTCATACACCTTGTATGACACGTTGGGCACTGTGGTGATGACCTCCATATTGAACTCGCGGCTCAGGCGCTCCTGCACAATCTCCATGTGCAGCAGTCCCAGGAAGCCGCAGCGGAAACCGAAGCCCAGTGCCAGCGACGACTCGGGAGTGAAGGTGAGTGCAGCATCGTTGAGTTGCAGTTTCTCGAGCGACGAGCGCAGATTTTCAAAGTCTTCGGGCTCGATGGGATAAACGCCGGCAAACACCATGGGCTTCACCTCTTGGAAGCCCTCGATGGCGGCCTGGCAGGGATTGTCGACGTGGGTGATGGTGTCGCCCACGCGCACCTCGGTGGAATTTTTGATGCCCGAAATTATGTAGCCCACATTGCCGGCACTTATGCTGTCGCGCGGCGACAGGTGCAGCTTGAGTACGCCCACCTCGTCGGCATTATACTGCTTGCCGGTGTTGACAAACTTCACAAGGTCGCCCTTGTGGATGGTGCCGTTGAGAATCTTGAAGTAGACGATGATGCCGCGGAACGAGTTGAACACCGAGTCGAATATAAGGGCTTCGAGCGGTGCCTCGGGGTCGCCGCACGGTGCGGGAATGCGCTTGATGATGGCGTCGAGAATCTCGGGAATGCCCTCGCCCGTGCGGGCGCTGGCGCGGATAATTTCGCTCGGGTCGCAGCCAATTAGCTCCACTATCTCGTCTTCCACCTCGTCGGGGTGTGCGCTGTCCATATCGATTTTGTTGATCACGGGAATTATCTCAAGGTCGTGCTCGAGAGCCATATAGAGGTTGCTGATGGTCTGCGCCTGCACGCCCTGCGTGGCGTCGACCACCAGCAGCGCGCCCTCGCAGGCGGCAATCGAGCGCGACACCTCGTAGCTGAAGTCGACGTGTCCCGGAGTGTCGATAAGATTCAGTGTGTAGTTCTCGCCGTTGGGGCAATAGTCCATTTGAATCGCGTGGCTCTTGATGGTGATGCCACGCTCGCGCTCAAGGTCCATGTCGTCGAGCACCTGGTTTTGCATCTCCTTGCCTCCCACCGTCTTTGTGTATTCAAGCAGGCGGTCGGCCAGAGTGCTTTTACCGTGATCGATATGCGCTATAATGCAAAAATTTCTTATATTCTTCATCGATGAGTGTAGTGTTCTGTAATGTTAGTTTCTGCAAAATTACAATTTTACGCACTAATTGCCAAATGAGCGCGCCCACTCAAGGGCACAAAAAAGGCGGAACGCCGAATTATGTGGCGCTCAGCCCGTGTGGGTTTGCGTGGCCCCTTTTACATCACGCCGCGCTCGCGCAGCTTCTTCTGCCAGTTCCATGCGCTGAGCATGGTGTCGGCCAGCGGCACCTGGGCTTTCCAGCCCAGCACGGTGTTGGCCTTGGTGGGGTCGGCCCAAATCTTGGTGATGTCGCCCTCGCGGCGGCCCACTATCTTGTAGGGCAGCTTCACGCCCGTGGCCTTCTGGAACACATCGATAAGCTGCAGCACCGACACGCCTTCGCCCGTGCCAATGTTGAACACCTCCAGCTTGTCGTCGCTGCCGTCGCCCAGCATGCGCTCGAGGGCCTTGACGTGGGCCTTGGCCAGGTCGACGATGTTGATGAAGTCGCGTATGCACGAGCCGTCGGGGGTGTCGTAGTCGTCGCCAAACACGCTAAGCTCTTTGCGGATGCCTATGGCCGTCTGGGTGATGTAGGGCACCAAGTTTTGCGGCACGCCGTTGGGCAGCTCGCCTATCTCGGCACTCGGGTGAGCGCCGATGGGGTTGAAGTAGCGCAGCAGAATGGCCTTGATGGGGGCGCCCGACGCTATTACGTCGCGAATAATGTCTTCCGAAATCTGCTTGGTGGCGCCATAGGGCGAAGTGGCCTTCTTGGTGGGCGCCGACTCGGTGATGGGGTTCACGTCGGGCTCGCCATAGACGGTGCACGACGACGAGAACACGAATCCCTTAACGCCGTATTGCGGTATCAGGTCGAGCAGGTTAAGCAGTATGTTCAGATTGTTGCGGTAATACAATATGGGCTTATGCACCGACTCGCCCACGGCCTTGCTTGCCGCAAAGTCGATGATGCCGCTTATGCCGGGATTGTCTTCAAACAGCTTTTTGAGGGTGGCCATGCAGCAGCAGTCGCCTTCCACAAACGTTGGGCGCTTGCCCGTGATGCGCTCAATGCCGTCGAGCACGTCGCGGTTGCTGTTTGACAAGTTGTCGATAATCACCACCTCATAGCCGGCGTTGAGCAGCTCCACAGTGGTGTGAGAACCAATGAAGCCCGTTCCGCCGGTGACTAAAATTTTTCCTTTCATAATACACGTTAATAAGTTGCCGCCCGCAGCGCCGCCAGAGCCGCGCCACAAGGGGGCAGATGTCTGCTTGTTTATCAGTAATAACGCACAATTGTGAGCCTTTAGTATAAAGCGCGGCCTTATTTTTCGCCGCGGCGGCTGCATAAACACGGTGGCGGGCTTGCTTATGTTTGATTTTATAGTTAATTTTACAAACGAGTTTAGGCAGTGGCGCTCGGCGACAGCCGCATTGGCTTGTGGGCGAGTGCATTGCATTTGTTTCACATCACTGTAAATTATATTTTTCAGCTATGATATTATCAATGACAGGATTTGGCAAGGCCGAGAAGGTGATTAACGGAAAGAAAATCACCGCCGAAGTCAAATCGTTAAACAGTAAGCAGTTGGACCTCTCGGTGCGACTGCCGCAATCCTACCGTGGCCTCGAACTTGACCTGCGCAACAGCGTGTCGAAGGTGCTGCTGCGAGGCAAAGTGGACCTGTATGTGTTTTGCGAGGCCATCGACGGCGCCGCCCCCGTGAGCGTCAACACCCCGCTGCTCAAGGTGTATAAGCAGCAAATAGAGCAGATGTCGCGGGAACTGGGCATTGCCGAGCCCGACGACTGGTATGCCACGCTGCTGCGCCTGCCCGATGCGCTGAAGGCCGACACCAATCCCGAGGAAATCAGCGACGAGGAGACTGCCGCCGTGGGCGAAGTGGTGAGCCAGGCCGTTCAGGCGCTGGTGGACTTCCGCACCCAGGAGGGCAACCGCCTGTGCGGATTCTTCGAAGAGAAGATTGCCGCCATCCAGCAGCTGCTCAACGAGGTGGCACCCTACGAGGAGTCGCGCGTGGAGAAGATTAAGGCACGCATCCTCGACTCGCTGCAGCACCTCGAGGGCGTAGACTACGACAAAAACCGCTTTGAGCAGGAGCTGATATTCTACATCGAAAAACTCGACATCACCGAGGAGAAGCTGCGCCTGCAAAACCACCTCAACTACTTCCTCGAGACGCTTGAAAACGGCCACGCGCAAGGCAAGAAGCTGGGCTTCATTAGCCAGGAGATGGGCCGCGAAATCAACACAATGGGCTCGAAGGCCAACCAGGCCGAGTTGCAAAAGATAGTGGTGGGCATGAAGGACCACCTGGAACAAATCAAGGAGCAGGTGCTCAACGTGCTTTAACCCTCACACAGCAGCAATATGGCAGAAAAGAAAGGAAAACTGATAATAATCTCGGCGCCTTCGGGCACCGGAAAGTCAACCATAATAGACGAGCTCACAAAGGACGACAGCCTGAAGCTGGAATTCTCGATCTCGGCCACCACACGCCAGCCCCGCCGCGGCGAGCAAGACAGCGTGAACTACTACTTCATGACGGTGGAGCAGTTTAAGGCCGCCATTGCCAACGACGAGTTTGCCGAATACGAAGAAGTGTACCCAGGCCGCTACTACGGCACGCTGAAGCGCGAAATCGAGCGCATCAACGGCGACGGCCACAACGTGATTCTCGACATCGACGTGAAGGGCGGCGTGAACGTGAAACGGATGTATGGCGACGAGGCCCTGTCGATATTCATAGCCCCGCCCAGCATCGCCACCCTGAAGGCGCGCCTTGAGGGCCGCGCCACCGACAGCGCCGAGGAGATAGCCAAGCGCGTGGCAAAGGCTGAGTTTGAGCTGACGTTTGCCGACAAGTTTGACCACCGCGTGGTGAACGACGACCTGGCGACAGCCGTGGAGCAGACACGCAGCCTCATTAAGCAATTCATCAATTAGGCACACCGCTCATGGGCAAGCGCATAGGCATATTCGGAGGCTCGTTCAACCCCATACACACGGGGCACGCCATCATAGCCAACTATGTGAGCCAGCAGGCCGGGCTCGACCAGCTGTGGCTCATGGTGTCGCCGCAAAACCCGCTTAAGCAGGAGTTCAGCGGCGACTACGACCTGCACCGGCTGAAGATGGCCGAGCTGGTGAGCCGGCGGCTCGACAATGTGGTGACGTCGGGCTTCGAGTTCGGCCTGCCGCGTCCGTCATACACCATCGACACCCTCAACGAACTGCAGCACCGCTTCCCCGACGACGAGTTCTGGCTGGTGATAGGCGCCGACAACTGGAGCGTGTTTTACAAATGGAAGTCGCACGACGAGATTGTGGCCCGGCACCACATACTCATATATCCGCGCCGCGGCTATGAGGTGGTGATTCCCGAGGAGCTGCGCGCCCGAGTGAAGGTGGCCGACGCCCCGCTGGTGGAGGTGTCGTCGACCGAGATACGCGCCGGCCTTAAGCAGATGCGCAACATGGCCTACTACATGCCCGACGACGTGTACCGCTACATAATTGAGAACAGGCTATATATGTAACACAATCACACCAATACACGCAATATGGAAAATAAAGTGAAGCTGAGCCCCAACTCGCTGGCCTTCATTGCAATGACCAATGAGTATTGCCACGAGCTGGAAAACATACTCGACTACGACAAAGACTCGTTTGTGGCCCGGATGCTTAAGCTGCTGCCGCGCATCTACATCTCGGCCAACGACATAGAGCTGGACATAAGCTTCAGCGACTACTACATCGACTCCTACCTTGAGGAGGAGGCCTACAACCAGGTGCGCAACTACGTGAGCCAGGTGATGGCCGAGGACGATGTGTATCTCGACACCTTCGTCGACGACATGAAGTATTCCGACACGCCGGTGGCCACCTCCATATCCGAGAACCTGGCCGACCTGTATCAGGAGTTCTTCAACTTCATAGCGTCGGTGAAAAATGCGCCCACCGAGGTGCAGCAGGAACTGCTGGGCTTGTGCAAGGACGACTTCAAGAACTATTGGAGCCAGACCATTTGCAACGCCATAAAGGCATTGAACAAAGTCTACTATAATCCCGACAATATATAAACCAAATTAAAACCACTACGCCCTATGGACACCAAGTATATCGACTCGCTGATCGACTTTCTGGCCAAGAGCCCGTGCAACTTTTGCGCGGTCGACACGGCCAAGCGGTGGCTTGCAGCCAACGGATTTGACGAACGGCGGCTCGACGAGAAACTCAACGCCAAGCCAGGCGACAAATTCTTTGTGACCAAAAACGATTCGGCGATATTTGCCGTGAAGGTGGGCCGCAAAAAAGCCGCCGACACAGGATTCAAACTGATAGCCGCGCACAGCGACTCGCCCTGCTTCAGAATAAAGCCCAATGCCGAAATCAAGAGCGACGGCGGCATTGTGAAGCTCAACACCGAGGTGTATGGCGGCCCGATACTCTACACATGGTTCGACCGGCCGCTGTCGATTGCCGGCCGCGTGATACTGCGCGGGGCCGACGCCCTGCACCCCGTGAGCCGCGTGCTGCACATCGAGCGTCCGCTGCTGCAAATATCGCACCTGGCCATTCACTTCAACCGCGCGGTGAACGAGGGCAACAAGCTGTCGAAGCAAAAAGACATGCTCCCCATCATTGCCAAACTCAACGACAAGCTCGAAAGCGGCAACCTGCTGACGAGCCTCATTGCGTCGGAGCTGAAGGTGGACGCCAGCGAGATTCTTGACTTCGACCTGGTGCTCTATGACACCGAGAAGCCCTGCACATTCGGGCTTAACAACGAATTCATCTCGGCCGGACGGCTCGACGACCTCAGCATGGCCCACGCGGCACTGACCGCCGCCATCGAGGGCACCGATGCCGACACCACCTGCGTGGCCGCCATATTCGAC
Source organism: Wujia chipingensis (assembly GCA_963655175.1). Classification (GTDB taxonomy): domain Bacteria; phylum Bacteroidota; class Bacteroidia; order Bacteroidales; family Muribaculaceae; genus Sodaliphilus. The sequence goes on from CAVKDU010000001.1 coordinate 54,194, forward strand.
AACGAGGAGACGGGCAGCGGCACCAAGCAGGGCGCAGGATCGCCCGTGCTGGCCAACGTGCTGCACCGCATAGTGGAGGAGCAGGGAGGCAGCCTCGAGGACTTCTGCATAGCCATGGCCAAGACATTCATGGTGAGCGCCGACAACGCGCACGCCTTCCACCCCAACTATGACGACAAGTACGACCCCACCAACCACCCCACCCTGGGCGGCGGGCCGTGCATCAAGGTGAACGCCAACTGCAAGTATATGAGCGACGCCCACTCGGCCGCCGTGTTTAAGCAGCTGTGCGCCGAGGCAGGCGTGCCCTGCCAGTATTTTGTGAACCACTCCGACGTGGCCGGAGGCTCGACGCTGGGCAACATACTCACCGGCCAAATCGACATCGAGGGCGTGGACGTGGGCAACCCGCTGCTGGCCATGCACTCGGTGCGCGAAACCGGCTCGGTTGCCGACCACATATATATGATTAAGGCATTCAAGCAATTTTTCAGCTAAGTTGCACATGTGCCTTTTATTGGCTAAATTTGTAGAAAAACAATAATTAAACTACACATATTTAACGACATGAACGACGAGAAACTTTTAAACGAAGTCACAGCCCGCGCCCAAGCATGGCTTGGCAGGGGATATGACGCAGAGACCCAGAGTGAAGTGAAGCGCATGCTCGACAACGACGACAAGACGGAACTGATTGAATCGTTCTACAAAGATCTTGAATTCGGCACGGGCGGCCTGCGCGGCATCATGGGCGCTGGTACCAACCGCATGAACATCTACACCGTGGGTCTGGCCACACAAGGCCTGGCCAACTACCTGAACGACGTGTTCAAAGACAAAGACAAAGACCAGATAAAGGTGGTGGTGGGCCACGACGTGCGCAACAACAGCCGCCTCTTTGCCGAAACGGTGGCCAACATATTCTCGGCCAACGGCATCAAGGTGTATCTGTTTGAGGGCCCGCGCCCCACACCCGAAATGTCGTTTGCCATTCGCCTGCTGGGCTGCCAGAGCGGTGTGATAATCACCGCCTCGCACAACCCCAAGGAATACAACGGCTATAAGGCATACTGGGACGACGGCGCGCAAATGGTGTCGCCGCACGATGTGAAGACCATAGAATACGTGAACAAGCTGCACAACATCGACGAGGTGAAGTTCAAGGGCAACCCCGAGCTGATTGAGATTGTGGGCGAGGACATCGACAAGCAGTTTATCGACCGGATAAAGACGCTGTCGCTCAGTCCCGACGTGATAAAGCGCCATCACGACCTGAAAATCGTGTACACCCCTATCCACGGCACCGGCAAGTTCCTGATTCCGCGCTCGCTGGCCAACTGGGGCTTCACCAACGTGATTCACGTGCCCGAGCAAGACGTGCAGAGCGGCGACTTCCCCACTGTGGACTCGCCCAACCCCGAGAACGCCTCGGCCATGGCAATGGCCATCAAGAAGGCCGAAGAGGTCGATGCCGACCTGGTGGTGGCATCCGACCCCGACGCCGACCGCATAGGCGTGGTGATAAAGAACACCAAGGGCAAATATGAGCTGGTGAACGGCAACCAGATAGTGATGATATTCCTCTACTACCTGATGGCCCGCTACAAAGAGCTGGGCAAGCTCACCGGCAACGAATATATTGTGAAGACAATCGTCACCACCGACACCATTCGCCAAATCGCCGAGAAGCAGCACATAAAGCTGTATGACTGCTACACCGGCTTCAAGTGGATTGCCACCGTGATGCGCGAAAATGAGGGCAAAGCCCGCTATCTGGGCGGCGGTGAGGAAAGCTACGGCTTCCTGGCCGAGGACTTCGTGCGCGACAAGGACTCGGTGTCGGCAATCTCGCTCATGGCCGAAATCGCCGCTTGGGCCAAGGACAAAAACATGACGATGAACGACATGCTCATCGATGTGTATATGACCTACGGATACTCGAAAGAGCGCGGCATCTCGGTGGTGCGCAAGGGCAAGTCGGGCGCCGAAGAGATTCAGGCCATGATGAGGAACTTCCGCGAAAACCCCATCAAGGAAATCGCAGGTTCGCCCGTGGTGAAGATCAAGGACTACGACAGCCTTGAGGAGAAAGACCTCACAAGCGGCGCAGTGACCAAGCTGGTGATGCCCGTAACGTCGAACGTGCTGCAATACTACACTGCCGACGGCACAAAGGTGTCGATACGCCCGTCGGGCACCGAGCCCAAAATCAAGTTCTACCTCGAGCTGCACGACAAGCTGGAAAGCGCAGCCGACTATGACGCCAAAAACGAGTGGGCCGACAAGAAGCTCGACCAGATTGCAAAAGACCTGGGCATAGCATAACCGCAGCCCGCAAGCTACAATAACCAACCTGAGGGGAGGCAAAGCCATTAATGGCTTTGCCTCCCCTCTTGCACTGCTGGGGCGGCCGGCGCTTGCACAAATGGCGGATAAAATGTTGTAAATGTCGGCAAAATGCGCTCATTTGTCGAAAAAAGGCAGAATTTATTTTATTATTTCACACTTTATTGTTAATTTTGGCGTGGATTGTTAAAAGTAACTCATTACTATAATTGAATCAACTTTTAATCACAATGAGTTAACGTACAATTTTTTATCTACAGCATTGCAAAGATTGTAAAAGAAATGAAGAAATCTACTATATGGCTTTTAACAATTGTGATGGCGTTCACCTTCATCGGCTCCCTATACGTGCAAATCATGTATATGGAAAACATGGTGAAGATGCGCAATGAGCAATTTTCAGAAGTGGTGATGCGCAGTCTCTACGGAGTGTCGGCTACACTCGAGCAAGACGAGACCAAGCACTACCTCGACCAGGATCTTGACGAATCGGAGGCCCTGATGGGCTCGATGATGCGGCCCTGGGACGACAACCAGCCCTACACCGACAGCACTGCGCAATATCAGCCCATGGGCGTGCGCCAACAGGGCAAAATGCAGAACTTCGACGAGCGTTACCAGCGCAGGCAGGAACTGCTCAAGGGTCAGTACCTTTACCAAAAAGGACTGCTCAACGAGGTGATACTCACCATACTCACCCAGTCGAGCAACCGCCCCATAATGGAGCGCGCCGACTCCACCGTGGTGAGGCGCTACCTGAAACAGGAACTGGCCAGCAACGGGCTTAACCTGCCATTTGAGTTCGCCATAGTGAGCCACAGCAAGGCCACTGTGTATAAGACGGGCGGATTCTCGAGCGCGGGCAGCGACAACGTGTACCGCCAGACGCTGTTCCAGAACGACCCGCAAAACCGCCAATACACACTTAGGGTGATGTTCCCCACCAAGAGCGACTACATATTCTCGTCGATAAAGTTCATGCTGCCGTCGTTTGCATTCTCGTTTGTGCTGCTGTTCATATTCATCTACACCATAATAGTGGCGTTCAAGCAGAAGAAGCTCACCGAGATCAAAAACGACTTCATCAACAACATGACCCATGAGTTTAAGACACCAATCTCCACCATATCGCTTGCCGCGCAGATGCTCAACGACGACAGCGTGCGCAAGAGCCCCGCAATGCTTAAGCACGTGACCACCGTGATCACCGACGAAACCAAGCGGCTGCGCTTCCAAGTGGAGAAAGTGCTGCAAATGTCGATGTTCGACCGCAAAAACGCCACCATGCGCCTGCAGGAGGTGGACGCCAACAGCGTGATTAACAATGTGATTAACACCTATCGCATAAAGGTGGAGAAATATGGCGGGCACATTGAGGCAAGCCTCGACGCCGCCGACGCCATAGTGAACGTGGACGAGATGCACTTCACCAACGTGATATTCAACCTGCTGGACAACGCCATAAAGTACCGCCGCGACGATGTGGCGCCCGAGCTGGCCATAACCACCCGCAACATCGGCGACGACTCGCTGCAAATATCCATCAAGGACAACGGCATAGGCATAAAGCGCGAAGACCTGAAGCGGATATTCGACAAGTTCTACCGCGTGTCCACCGGCAACCGCCACGACGTGAAGGGCTTCGGCCTGGGTCTGGCCTACGTGAACAAAATGATAACACTATTCAAGGGCTCGATTAAGGTAGAAAGCGAGCTCAAAAAAGGATCGAAATTTATAATTACATTACCACTGTTAAAATAACAACGACTATGGAAGAGAAATTGAGAATTCTGCTCTGCGAAGATGATGAGAATCTTGGCATGTTATTGAGAGAATACCTTCAGGCAAAGGGCTACAGCACCGACCTTTTCGCCGATGGTGAAAGTGGCTACAAGGCCTTCTTGAAAGGCAAATACGACATCTGCGTGTTCGACATTATGATGCCTAAAAAAGACGGCTTCCAGCTGGCGCAGGAAATCCGCACTATCAACAGCGAGGTGCCCATCATATTCCTTACGGCCAAGACGCTTAAGGAAGACATTCTTGAGGGCTTCAAGCGCGGTGCCGACGACTACATCACCAAGCCCTTCAGCATGGAGGAGCTGGTGATGCGCATCGAGGCCATTCTGCGCCGCGTGAAGGGCAAGAAGGGCAAGGAAATCACTATGTACAAAATAGGCAAGTTCACCTTCGACACCCAGAAGCAAGTGCTCATATCCGATGACATCTCCACCAAGCTCACCACCAAGGAGAGCGAGCTGCTGGGGCTGCTGTGCGCCCACGTCAACGAGATTCTGGAGCGCAACTTCGCGCTGAAGACCATCTGGACCGACGACAACTACTTCAACGCCCGCAGCATGGACGTGTATATCACCAAGCTGCGCAAGCACCTCAAGGCCGACCCGTCGATCGAGATCATCAACATCCACGGCAAGGGCTACAAACTCATTGCCCCTGAGAATGATGCGAAGTGATGGCTAAAGCCTTGCGTTAAGGCATAAAGCGCAATGCACGCCAGCAGGCGGCATTACGAAAAAAAGATGCAATATCTGTGAGCGGATGTTGCATCTTTTGCTTTTGCTTCGTACCTTTGTAGTAGCAGCACGGCCACGTGCCACACGTATGGGCAGTGCACCTGCGGCTGCTGCACCCACAACTAAGCTAACACACTATTTTGCATTAATAATGAGACACCTTTTTCTCGTATATCAGTGGCTTATTGCCGCCCCCATCCTGCTCGTTCTCACCATCATCACGGCCTTGCTGACCATAGTTGGAGGCCTGTTTGACAGCGGCTGGTGGGGATATTACCCGCCCAAGATATGGGCCAGGTGCTGGTGCGCGCTGCTGTTTGTGAAGGTGAAGGTGGAAAACGCCGAATACATCGACAAGAACACCTCCTACGTGTTTGTGGCCAACCATCAGGGGGCGTTCGACATATTCTCGATATACGGATTTCTGAACCACAACTTCAAGTGGATGATGCGCAAGGGGCTTGAAAACATTCCCCTTGTGGGCCTTGCCTGCCGTGCCGCAGGCCACATAATGGTCGACAAGTCGAGTCCCGCAAAGCTGATGAAGACCATGCAGACGGCCGAGAGGCGGCTGCGCGGTGGCACATCGCTTGTGATATTTCCCGAGGGCCGGCGCACCAGCGACGGCAGCTTGCAGCCCTTTAAGAAAGGCGCCTTCAAGCTGGCGCTGGAGTTCAAGCTGCCAGTGGTGCCCATCACCATCGACGGCTCATACAAGGTGATGCCGCGCACGTCGTTCAGCGTGACACCCGGCACCATAGTGCTGCGCATACACAAGCCCATAGCCCCGGGGGCCGACGGCCACGACATTGTCAAGGTGGTGGAGGAAAGCTACCGCGTGATTGAGTCCGACCTTGCGCACTGATGAGGCGCTCACATTGTGAAAAGCATACACACCACACATTTTTGAAAACTAAGAAAAGAAGAAGATAATGATTCCATTCGTTCATCTGCACGTGCACTCGCAGTATTCAATTCTCGACGGCCAAGCTTCGGTGAAGAGCCTGGTCGACAAGGCTATGGCCAACGGCATGAGGGGCGTGGCGCTCACCGACCACGGCGACATGTTTGGCATCAAAGAACTGCACGACTACGTGAACAAGAAAAACAGCGACCACGACGGCAACATAAAGAGTCTGAAAAAGCAAATCGACGAGGAGAAGGCCAAAGAGGCCCCCGACCAAGCCGCCATTGCCGAGCTCGAGAAGCAGGTGGCCAGCGAAACGGCGGCCAAGTTCAAGCCCATTTTCGGCTGCGAGGTGTATGTGGCCAACAAGACCATGAAGGAACACACCGACAAGCGCGACATAGGCCGCCACCTGATATTGCTTGCAAAAAACTCTACAGGCTACCACAACCTGATAAAAATAGTGTCGAAGGCCTGGACCGACGGCTTCTATATGCACCCGCGCACCGACAAGGCCACCATCAAGGCCCACCACGAGGGCATAATATGCTGCTCGGCCTGCCTTGGCGGCGAGGTGCCCAAGCTGATAATGAACGGCGAAATCGACAAGGCCCGCGAGGCCATTCTGTGGTTTAAGGAGGTGTTTGGCGACGACTACTATCTGGAGCTGCAGCGCCACAAGGCCACTGTGCCACGGGCCAACCACGACACCTACCCCAAGCAGCAGCTGGTGAACGAGCAGCTCATCAAGTTCTCGAAGGAGCTGGGCATAAAGCTGGTGTGCACCAACGACGTGCACTTCACCAACGAGGATGACGCCGAGGCCCACGAGCGACTGATATGCGTGTCGACGGGCAAGAAGGTGAACGACCCCAACCTGATGATGTATTCAAAGCAGGAGTGGTTTAAGACGCAGGAGGAGATGAACGAAGTGTTTGCCGACGTGCCCGAGGCGCTGCAAAACACCAACGAGGTGCTCGACAAGGTGGAGTTCTACTCTATCGACCACAAGCCCATTCTGCCCAACTTCCCGCTGCCCGACGGCTTCACCGACAACAACGACTACCTGCGCTACTTGGTGTATGAGGGAGCCAAGAAGCTGTGGCCCGACATGGACGACGAGCACCGCGAGCGACTCGACTTCGAGCTCGAGACCATCAAAAACATGGGTTTCCCAGGCTACTTCCTTATTGTGCAAGACTACATCAAGGCGGCGCCAAAGCTGGGCTGCTCGGTGGGTCCCGGCCGCGGATCGGCTGCCGGATCGGCCGTGGCCTACTGCCTGGGCATCACCAAGATCGACCCTATTAAATACGACCTGCTGTTTGAGCGTTTCCTCAACCCCGACCGCATATCGCTGCCTGATATTGATGTGGACTTCGACGACGACGGCCGCGCCAAGGTGCTGAAATACGTCACCGAAAAGTATGGGGCCGAGAAGGTGGCCCACATCATCACCTACGGCACCATGGCCGCAAAAATGGCCATCAAGGACGTGGCACGCGTCGAAGACCTGCCGCTGGCCGAGAGCGACCGCCTGGCCAAGATGATTCCCAGCAAGCCCAACGACATGCCCGAGGACGAGAAGGGCAAAAAGTATAAGATCACAATTAAAAACTGCCTGAAGTGCTTCCCCGAGTTTGCGGCCGAGAAAAACAATCCCGACCCGCTCGTGGCCGACACGGTGAAATATGCCGAAAAGCTCGAGGGCAACGTGCGCAGCACCGGCGTGCACGCCTGCGGCGTGATCATTGGCCGCGACGACATCACCGACTGGGTGCCCGTGAGCACCGCCCCCGACAAGGACGGCACCAAGCTGATTGTGACCCAGTATGAGGGCAGCGTGATTGAGTCGACCGGCCTGATTAAGATGGACTTCCTGGGACTGAAGACGCTGTCGATCATCAAAGAGGCGCTTGAAAACATAAAGTCGACCACCGGCGAGGACATCGACATAGAAAGCATACCCATCGACGACCCCAAGACCTACCAGCTGTATTGCGAGGGCCGCACCACGGGCACATTCCAGTTTGAGTCGGCTGGCATGCAGAAATACCTCATCGAGCTGCAGCCCAGCACGTTTGAAGACCTGATTGCCATGAACGCCCTCTACCGCCCGGGCCCAATGGAATACATTCCCGAGTTCATTCGCCGCAAAAAGGGCGAGGAGCCCATCAAATACGACATCCCATGCATGGAGAAGTATTTGAAGGACACCTACGGCATCACGGTATATCAGGAGCAAGTGATGCTCTTGTCGCGCCAGCTGGCCGGCTTCACCCGCGGCCAAAGCGACACCCTGCGCAAAGCCATGGGTAAGAAGCAGATTGAGAAGATGAACCACCTTGAGGGCCTCTTCTATGAGGGCGGCGAAAAGAACGGATATGACCACAAGGTGCTCAACAAAATTTGGGAAGACTGGAAGAAGTTTGCATCATACGCCTTCAACAAGAGCCACGCCACATGCTACAGCTGGGTGGCCTACCAGACGGCCTACCTCAAAGCCAACTACCCGTCGGAATACATGGCCGCCGTGCTGAGCCGCAACCTCAGCGACACCGACAAGCTCACCAAATTCATGGACGAGTGCAAGGCCATGGGCATCAAGGTGAAGGGTCCAGACATCAACGAGAGTTTCCGCTCGTTCAGCGCCAACAAGGCCGGTGACATACGCTTTGGCCTGGGCGGCATCAAGGGACTGGGCGGCAACGCGGTGAACACCATCATCGAGGAGCGCGAGAAGAACGGCCCGTTTAAGGATATATTTGATGTGGTGGAGCGTGTGAACCTCACGGCCTGCAACCGCAAGGCCATTGAAAATCTGGCCGTGGCCGGAGCCTTCGACTGCTTCAGCGAGGTGACCCGCGAGGCCTTTTTCGAGCGCAACAACAAGGACGAAACGTTCAGCGACATTCTGGTGAAGTATGGCCAGCGCTATCAGGTGGACAAGGCCACGCAGTCGGCATCGCTGTTTGGCGACATTGCCGAGACGCTCACCGCCAAGCCGCAGGTGCCCAAGGTGGAGCCGTGGGCCAACGTGGAGAAACTGAAGCGCGAGCGCGAACTGGTGGGCATGTATCTGTCGGGCCACCCGCTCGACCAGTTCTACATTGAGCTGAAGTTTGGCTGCAGCACCACCATAAAGGAGTTTAAGGAGATGGCCGACAAGATGCCGCCCCTCGACAAGGAACTGTCGTTTGGCGGCATAGTCACCGGCTTTGTGGAGCGTCCGTCGAAGCGCGGCGGCAACTATGGCCGGCTCAAGATTGAGGACTACACCGACTCCTACGAGGTGTTCCTGTTTGACAAAAACTACATCGACTACCGCAACTATGGCAAGGAGGGCACCCCGGTAGTGGTGCGCGGCACGTTCAGCAAAAACCGCTATAACGACAGGGTGAACTTCAACATACGCTCCATCGAGCTGCTGAGCAGCATCAAGGGCAGCATGGTGCACAACATTTGCGTGCACGTCAATCCCAGCCAAATAAAGCAGGCCAATCTGCTCAAGGACCAGCTGACGGCCTCCACCGAAAACCGCTGCGAACTGAGATTTAAGGTGACCGACCCCGCAAGCCTGCACACGGTGGAGCTGCGGTCGCGCTTCAAGATGCCCGTCACCAAAAAGCTGGTCGACCTGCTCGACGACATGGGCATGAAGTATGAAATAAACTGACCCCCACTGTCGCGGCTTAAACTATTTTTGCACTTTATTTTGCACGGCTTAGGGCCGATTGCACTAACTTTGCAAAACCAAATTAATAACACAATTACAAAAAAAGAACTGACAAACAATTATGGCATTCAAATTTAACGACGATAACGCAGCAGAGGAAATCAAGTCGGGCAAGGCCCTGGTGATTGACTTTTGGGCCGAATGGTGCGGCCCCTGCAAGCACATTGCACCAATAGTCGACGAGCTTGCCGAGGAATACGAAGGCAAGGTGCTGATAGGCAAATACGACGTTGAAGAGGGCGATGAAATTTTAGGCGAATACGGCGTGCGCAACATCCCCACCCTGCTGTTTTTCAAGGGCGGAGAGCTCGTGGGCCGCAACGTGGGCTCGATTGAGAAGAGCGCGCTCAAAGAGAAAATCGACACGCTGCTGCTGGGCAAATAGCCACGACAGCACACCACCCGCATACACAAGGCGGAGGCCACAGGCTCCACAATATGGTGAGCCTCAGGCTATCCGCCTTGATTTTTGCCCAAATTGCGGTTTTTTGCCACACTGGGCATCAAAAAGCCGCGTCCACCGCTTTAGATTACAATTGAAAATTACTAAATTTGCATTCCTAAACAAGAATAGTTGATCGATGAGCTTACTAAAAAACATGTCGCTGGTGGTGATTTCGCCCACAGCCGGATGGGACGACATTGACAAGAGCGGCTATCCGGCCGCCACGGTGCTCAGCGGGCTCTACTACCCGCTGCTGGCGCTCATGTCGGTGTCGTGCTTCTGCGCAATGCTGTACGACCACACGCTGACGCTGTCGATGTCGGTGATGCACGCCGTGATAGCATTTGTGAGCTACTTCATTGCCTACTACGCAGTGGTGTTTCTAATCGACTGCCTGTTTCCACAGCAAACGCACGGCAAGGTGGCCAAAGCGCGGTGCTGCAACTATGTGGCCTACATCCTGTCGTTTCTGGTGATACTGGAAACGCTGCTCAACGTGCTGCAGCAGTTCCCGCCAATGAACTTTTTCAGGATCTATGCCTATGTGATTGCCTTCAGGGGTCTCGACTTTGTGAAGGTTGACAAGGCAGCGCGCACCAAATTCCTGCTGGTGTGCGGCACGCTGCTGATAGCGGTGCCCATGCTGCTGTCAAGGCTTCTTGGCGCAGTAATCGTAGTCAACAATTAACGCACACACACAACAAAACTATGGCAAAAAACAGCAACAAGACGAACGTCAACATAAAAAACCGCAGGGCCACATTCGATTATGAAATCGTAAGCACCTACACCGCCGGAATGGTGCTCACTGGCACTGAGATAAAGTCGCTGCGCCTGGGCAAGGCCGGGCTCACCGACACCTACTGCATAACGCAAAACCGCGAGGTGTGGCTCAAAAACATGTATATAGCCGAATATTCCTACGGCTCATACAACAACCACTACACCCACCGCGACCGCAAACTGCTCCTCAACAAAAAGGAGATTGCCGACATCGAGAAGGCGGCAGCCCAGCCGGGCTACTCGGTGGTGCCGCTAAGGGTGTTTATCAACGAGCGCGGCCTGGCCAAGATTGTGATAGCCGTGGCCCGAGGCAAGAAGCAGTTTGACAAGCGGCAGTCGATTAAGGAGCGCGACGACAAGCGCGACATGCAGCGCGCCATGAAGCGCTGACGCACACGGCAGCCGGCCGGCAACCATACAATGTGGGGCACCACCCAAAGCAACCAAGCCGCGGTGGTGCTCCACTCCATTTTCAGAGCTGATTTACATAAATTACAAAACAGAAACATTATTTTAAGCGAATTTATTGCTACTGTAAAAATTAATATTTAATTTCGTAGCACAAAATTAAACGACAAATTCAAGTCACTTTAAGAACACATACGATGAAGAGGCAAATTGCAACAATATTCAAAGAAAGGTTCGCAGCAGAGCCTGCTGCCATCTACTCGTCGGCGGGCAGAATCAACCTGATAGGCGAGCATTTAGACTACAACGGCGGCTACGTGCTGCCCGGGTCAATCGACAAGTGCATAATGGCAGCCATAAAGCCCAACGGCACCGACAAGGTGAGGCTGCACGCAGTGGACATGAACGAGAGTTGCGAGTTTGCCCTCAGCGCTGACGCTCCCGCACAGCAGTGGGCGCGCTATGTGTATGGCGTGTGCAAGGAAACGATGAAGCGCCAAGGCCAGGTGCACGGCTTCGACGCCGCCTTTATGGGCAATGTGCCTCTGGGTGCAGGCCTGTCGTCGTCGGCCGCGCTGGAATCGTGCTTTGCATTTGCCATCAACGACTTGTTTAACGGCAACGCCATCGCCAAAACCGAGCTGGCAAAAATCGGCCAGGACACCGAGCACAACTATTGCGGTGTGAACTGCGGCATCATGGACCAGTTTGCCTCGGTGATGGGTCTCGAAGGCAAGCTTGTGAAAATCAACTGCGAGACGCTTGAATACGACTACGTGCCCTTCAGTCCCAAAGGCTACCGCCTGGTGCTTATCGACACCAAGGTGAAGCACGAACTGGTGAACTCGCCCTACAACCAGCGCCGCAACTCGTGCGAGCGCGCCGCCAAGGCACTTGGCGTGAAGCTGCTGTGCAACTCCAGCATCGACAAGCTGCCGTCGGTGAAAGGCCAGATTTCTGACGAGGACTACAAGCGTGCCGAATATGTGCTGGCCGAACAGAAGCGCGTGATCGACGTGTGCGAAAGCCTGAAGCGCGACGACTACGAGACGGTGGGCAGGCTGATGTATGAGACCCACCACGGGCTGTCGGCACTGTATGAGGTGAGCTGCGAAGAGCTCGACTACCTCAACGAGGTGGCGCGCGAGTGCGGTGTGACCGGTTCGCGCATGATGGGCGGCGGCTTTGGCGGCTGCACCATCAATCTGGTGAAGGACGAGTTGCACGACGCCTTTGTGGCAGAGGCCACGAGCAAGTTTGAGGCCAAATTCGGCCACAAGCCCGGCGTGATCGACGTGAAGATATCCGACGGCGCACACAAGGTGTGCTGACCCGAGCAAATGTTGACAACAAAAAAATACATTCAATAAATTATAACTCATTTAACTAATGAAACCAACTCTGTTTGTACTGGCTGCCGGAATGGGAAGCCGCTATGGAGGCCTGAAGCAGCTTGATGGACTGGGCCCGCATGGAGAGACAATTATGGACTACTCCATCTACGACGCCATTAAAAGTGGCTTCGGCAAAATCGTGTTTGTAATCAGAAAAGACTTTGAGGAGGACTTCCGCAGCAAGATCCTCTCGAAGTATATCGACCACGTACCCACCGAGGTGGTGTTTCAGTCGGTTGACGCGCTGCCCGGCGACTTCGTGTGCCCGGCCGACCGCGTGAAGCCTTGGGGCACCAACCACGCTCTGCTCATGGGCAAGGACGTGATCAACGAGCCTTTTGCCATCATCAACTCTGACGACTACTATGGCCGCAACAGCTTTGAGGTGATGGCCAAGGAGCTGATGTCGCTGCCCGCTGACTCAAAGGACAACTACTGCATGGTGGGCTTCAACGTGGGCAACACCATGTCGGAGAGCGGCACTGTGTCGCGCGGTGTGTGCGAAACCAGGGGCGACTATCTGGTGTCGATTGTGGAGCGCACAAGCATTGGCTACAATGCCGACCACGAAATTGAATACACCGACGAGGAGGGCAAGCACATGCTCGACCCGATGACTCCCGTGTCGATGAACTTCTGGGGCTTCACACCCGACTACTTCAAATACAGCGAAGAGGGCTTCGTGGAATTCCTCAACAAGAGCATCAACGTGCCCAAGTCGGAGTTCTTCATCCCCACCCTCGTCGACGAGCTCATTGAGAACGGCGCCGCCAAGGTGAAGGTGCTGCGCACCGACTCCAAGTGGTTTGGCGTGACCTACAGTGCCGACCGCCAAGGCGTGGTTGACAAATTCGCCCAGCTGCACCGCGACGGTGTGTATCCCGAGAAGCTTTTCTAAAAGCACATATAAGCAGTAATCAAAAAAAGCCTGACCTCGCAACTATGAGGCCAGGCTTTTTTATATGTCTTTGTGACGGGATGATTACTTTATGCGATAGTAGTAACCCAGGCGCACCATGAGCGACATGCCTGCCGAGCCAGAGAAGGTATCCTTCTTGTGGCTGCTGAACACGTCGTTCAGCCCATAGTAGAACCGCCCCTCGAGGTTGAACGAGTGACGGCGGCGGGTGAACAGCTCCACGCCCAAGCCTGCCGAGATGCCGTAGTCCACCTTGTTTTTCACAGGCAGGGTAAACTGGTCGGTGTTGCGGTTGGCCGAGGGGAAGTCGGGTATCTGCTTGAAGTTGACGTAGTCGAAATTGGCCGAGGTGGAGTTGGCTATCATATACGACAGTTCGGGGCCTGCGTTGAAGTAGACGTGGCACCGGTCGCCGCCAAAATAGATGTGTGTGAGAAACGGCACCTGCACATAGGTGAAGCGGCGCTGAAACTGATAGCTGTAGCCGTCGAACTGCTCCTTCCAGCCGCGCTGCTGCACGTTGACCTCGGCAATGAGGCCGAAGTGCCTCTCCTCCATGTAGCGAAACGCCACGCCGGCCTCGAGCCCGCCAAGCATGCCCTGCGGCACCGAGGGGTTGAACGACACCTTCGACAGCGTGTAGCCGGCATGGCCGCCAACGGCCACATTGGGCTCGAAGTGCTGCGCTCCGGCCACTGCTGCGGTTGCGGCCATCGCGGCCGCCATCATTGTCTTAAACATTGCTTTCATTCTAAACATTCGCTCTCACGTTTAGCGCACCACATAGCGCGTTTGGCCCGACGGGGTGCAGTGCACTATCACATACGACTTGTTGAACAGTCCGCCCCAGTTGCTGGCGCGCGTGAAGTTGAAGTTCGACTGCACGCCCTCATAGCGCGGCGTGCTCTCGTTGATCACGGCATTGCCGGCAAGCGACTTCATCACATACAGACCCACGTCGAAGCCCATCAGTCCCATTTTGGGGGCTGTGTTCATCATGTCCTCGCCAAACTTGGCCTTGTAGAGGCTCTCCACCCTGCGCGGGGCTGCCGTGGCGGGGCTGTAGAAGCGGCTGAAGTAGTAGGTGTCGATTTTGTGCAGCTGGCGCACTATGTCTTTGGGGTATATTATGTATTCGGGGTAGCCAATGAGGGCAATGCCGCAGTCGAAGCGGTCGCTCTTCACCGCGGCAAGCGCGCCAATGAACTTCGAAGTGAGCTTGCGGCTGCCGCTGTTGGGCAGGAACACGTAGTTGGTGCCCGGATCGAGGTATTGCGACAGTTTTTTGGCGGTGAGGTCGCTGGCTATGGTCAGCGTCTTGTGGTTCATTTTGCGCGCCACTATCTCATTCTTAATGTTGGAATACATGTCCTTGTCCTCGGTTTCGGGGTCTTCGAGGAACACCACCGTGTGCTTCTTAAAGCGGTCGCAAATCCAGTCGCCTACGTAGGTGGCCAGATATGAGGCGGGCACATTGGCCTGTATCACGCTTGAATTGCTGGCGTAGTCATCGTTTTTCATCGAGAAGCAGTTGAACACGGCTATGCCGTTGCGCTCGCCAAAGGTGTTGATGCGCTCGAGCTGCTTGGGCTCGCTGGGCGCTATTATCAGGTCGAGTTGCTTAAGCTCGGGCAGGGCGAGAATGCTGTCGGTCTTGTTGAGGTTGTGCTCGGTGTCATACACGTTGATGCTGATTTTCTTGCCGCCCGTCTTGCCTATGCTGTCGGCGGCAATCAGGAATCCCTTGTAGAACTCGGTGTAGAGCAGCGCCTGCTTTGGCGGGTCTTGCTTTTGCAGCTGGAACGGCAGAACGATGCCTATCTTCACCTCTTTGCCCGACTTGGCCTTGTGCAGCTGGCTATACACGCTGCCTATCTTGCCCGAGTAGGTGCGTTCCAGCTCCTTCTCGGTGGCCGTGCTCGAGTTCACCGTCTTTTCCTCATATCCGCTTTGGGGCAGATATATCACCTTGCCCTTTTTCAACTTGTCAACACCGGGGTTGTTGTCGCGCAGCTGAGCCACCGTCAGCCCGTGGCTGCGCGCCACGCTCTCGTAGGTGTCGCCCTGCTTCACGGTGTAGGGCACAAACTGGCGGAACTCCTTGCTCACCTTAATGTCTTGCGGGGTGTTGGGCTTGATTTTAATCACATCGTCGGCACGGAAGCTGCCGTTGCCCAGTCCGGGGTTGAGGGCAATCACGTTTTCAACGCTGGTGTTGTATTTGTGCGCCACACCATAGAGGGTTTCGCCGCGTTTTATGGTGTGGAATATCACGCCAGAGTTTTGGCGGCCCGGCTCGGCGGTGGCTGTGACGGCCTTGCGGGCAATGGGAATCACTATCTCGTCGCCCACATTCATGGCAATGTCGATGCTGGGGTTGGCCTCGATGAGGCGCTCCTGGCTGATACCGTAGGCCTTGGAGATGCCATACACTGTTTCGCCCTTCTTCACGGTGTGCACCACCGTTTCATAGGTGGCGCTGGCCGCGCTGCGCTGAGCCGAAGCGGCACCCGTCTTGCCGCCGAAGGCCGACACGGGGAAAAACAGCGTTTGGTCTTTTACGAAACCCTCGCTGGCCGAGGGGTTGTATTTAATAATGTCGTCTTTGGTGACGCGCAACTTCTGCGCCACCTCATACACCGACTCGTTTTTCTTCACCTTGTAGTAGTAAAACGATTCACGGCCTATGGTCTTGACCGGCAGTCGGAGCTGGGCCGACAGTGGCATTTGCGCCATGAGCAGCATTGCGGCAGCCGCCATAAAAGTCTTGTAGAATCTCATATCTTAATTTTTTCGTTTTCTGCAATTTACATTACAGTGCAAATGTAGCAATAATTATTCAACTCAGCGGCCTCGCGTGGCCGATATATTATCTGATCACGGGGTTCACCACCCTCTCGCCTATAAGCTGGGCAATGGCCCGGCGCTGGTCGTAGAGCTGCGACAGGCGCTGCAATATGTCGGTGGCCTCGGCGTCGGAGGCCGTCTTAAGTTGGCTGTTGAGGTCCACTATGCGGCACTCTATCATGGCGTTTTTCCACCCGTTGATGGCCTTGGGCAACAGGGTGTAGAGGCGCTGCTCGTCGGTGACTATGGTGGCAAACTGGGTGTGGATTTTGCTGAGCGGCTGCTCGTCGTTGGCCAAGTCCCACGACGTTTCGCGAATTTCGTTGCTCGGCGAGCTGCAAAGCACTTTCTCGAGATAGAGCTTTCGGAACTCGTTGACGCGCCGCGTGATGCGCTCGTCGATGCGAGCGCGCAGCCTCGACTCCATCTGCTCCACGTCGTCGATGTCGAGGCTGCCTCGGCGCGATGCCCACCGCGTGAGGCGGCTGAAGGCCTCGTTGCCTATGCGGTTCTGCTCGTCGATGACTCGGTTGAGGTCGGCGTAGAAAGGCTCAACCTCTTTAAGGGCCTCCTCGTAGATGAGGTCGTAGACGCGGTTGGAAAACCGCATGTCGTCGGCATCGAGCTCGGTCTTCACATATTCGGTGACGGTGACGGGCACCTTCGAGCCGTCCTCGGCCTCCAAATCGCAAATGTAGCACATGCCATACTTCACCACATAGCGTATGAGTTCGCGCTCTTGCGGAAACAGCAGTTGCTGCTGCGCAGTGGCGGGCAGCCCTGTGGCAGGGGCCGTGACTGCGGCAGGCTGGCTTGTCTGCTGGGCCTGCTGGGCAGGTTGCTGTTGCTGCACCAGCTGCGCGCCCTCGGCGCGGCGCTGCTCGCGCTGGCGGCGCTTCAGCTCCTCGGCCTTGCCGGCCTTGATGGCGTCGGCAATGGATGCCAGCAGCACGTCTTCGGGGATATTGAATGTGCCGCTGCACTCCTTGGCATACACGGCGCGCGTGATTTGCGACGGAATCACCGATATTGACCGCACCACGTCTTGCACCACGGCCGACAGTTTGATGGGGTCGTCGTGCGCGTTTTCGAGCAGTATGCGGGTCTTGAACCTTATGAAGTCGGTTTCGTGCTCGGCAATGTATTGCTTGAACTCGGCTGCGGTGTGCGAGCGCGCAAAGCTGTCGGGGTCTTCACCGTCGGGCAGCAGCAGCACCTTTATGTTGAGACCCTCGGCCAGAAGCATGTTGATGCCGCGCAGCGAGGCGTGGATGCCGGCGCTGTCGCCGTCGTAGAGGATGGTGACATTGTCGGTGAAGCGGTGAATCATGCGTATCTGCCCCTCGGTGAGCGATGTGCCCGACGAGGCCACCACATTTTCAATGCCGGCCTGGTGCATCGATATCACGTCGGTGTAGCCCTCCACCAGGAAGCACTTCTGCTCGTTGACTATGGCGCGCTTGGCTTGGTAGAGGCCATACAGCTCGCGGTTTTTAACGTAGATGGCCGACTCTGGCGAATTCAGATACTTGCCCACGTTGGGCACCTTCTTGAGCACGCGGCCGCCAAAGGCAATCACCTTGCCGGCCACGTTGAATACGGGGAACATCACACGGCCGCGGAAGCGGTCGAAGCCGCCTCCGCGCTTGTCGTCGATGCAGAGGCCCACCTCAAACAGGTATTTCTTGTTGTAGCCCTTGGCCGTGGCCGCACTATAGAGGGCGGTGCTATTCTCGGGCGAATAGCCAAGATGAAACTTGCGTATGGTGTCGTCGGTGAAGCCGCGCTCGCGGAAGTAGGCCAGGCCAATGTTGCGGCCCTCGTCGGTGTCGTGCAGCTGGCTCTCGAAGAAGCCGCTGGCATACTCGTTGACCACCAGCATGCTCTCGCGCTCGCTCTGCTGCTCACGCTCGGCATCGGTCATCTCGCGCTCGTGCACCTCGATGTGGTATTTGTTGGCCAGATATTTCAGCGCCTCGTAGTAGCTGATTTGCTCATGCTCCATTATGAAGTTGACGGCGCTGCCGCCCTTGCCGCAGCCAAAGCAGTGGCACAGCCCCTTGGAGGGCGACACCACAAACGACGGGGTCTTCTCGTTGTGAAACGGGCACAGGCCAACGTAGTTGGCTCCGCGGCGGTGGAGGCTCACGAAGTCGGAAACCACGTCGACAATGTTGGCTGTATCAAGTATTTGGGTGACTGTAGCTCTGTCAATCATGTGTCAGTGTGCATTTACTAACCACAAATTTACGAAAATTATGCGCCAATTCAAAATGCCGCACGGCGCTGCATTTGGCCGAAAAAGCTTAATTTTGCAATGTATTACAGCACGGTGCGGCTTTGGGCCGCCCCACAAGGCACAAAAAATGCGGAAATGAACAAACCACGACAAATAGAACTGCTTGCCCCGGCACGCAACATGGAGGTGGCCATCGAGGCCATTAGGCACGGCGCCGACGCCGTGTATATGGGTGCGCAAAAGTTTGGCGCGCGGGCCGTGGCCGGCAACGGCATCGACGACATAAGGCAGGTGTGCGACTATGCGCACATGTTTAATGCAAAGGTTTATGTTACGGTCAACACCATTCTGTATGACAATGAATTAGAGCAAGTGCAGCAACTCATTTGGGACTTATACCGCGCCGGGGCCGACGCACTGATTGTGCAAGACCTTGGCATACTGCAAATGCACCTGCCGCCCATTGCCCTGCATGCAAGCACGCAGTGCGACCTGCGCACGCCCGAGAAAGCACGCTTTCTGGAGTCGCTCGGCTTCACCCAACTGGTGCTGGCGCGCGAGCTGACGCTCAACGAGGTGAAGGCCATTGCCGGCGCAGTGAAGGTGCCGCTCGAGGGGTTTGTGCACGGCGCGCTGTGTGTGAGCTACAGCGGCCGCTGCCAAGCGAGCCAGGCCATTTGCGGCCGAAGCGCCAACCGCGGCGAGTGCTCGCAGATATGCCGCCTGAAGTATGACCTCACCGACTCTGAGGGGCGTGTGCTTGTGGCCGGCAAGCACCTGCTGTCGCTGAAGGACAACAACCAAAGCCGCAACCTGCGCCAGCTGATTGACGCTGGCATAAGTTCGTTTAAGATCGAGGGGCGGCTGAAGGACGCCTCGTATGTGAAAAACGTGGTGGCATACTACCGCCAGGCCCTCGACGCCATAATCAGCGCCGACGACTCGCTGGAGCGGGCTTCGGCCGGGAGCTGCACCTACACCTTCTGCCCGCAGCTCGACCAGAGCTTCAACCGCGGTTTCACCGACTATTTCGTCAATGGACACCCCCTGCCCAACGGGCACAAAATGGCCGCTGCTGACACGCCAAAGTCGGTGGGCGAACCGCTGGGACGCGTGGTGCGCGCCAGCGGACTGCAGCTGACCATAGGCACCACAAAGGTCATTGCCAATGGCGACGGACTGAGTCTGGTGAATGCCAGCGGCGAGATGGTGGGCGCGCGCGTGAACCGCGCCGAGGGGCCTACGGTGCATCTGCGCGAGCGCATAGGCGCACAGCGCGGCGACATGGTGTACCGCACATTCAACAAGGCGCTCGACGACAAGTTGGCCAAGCCATCGGCCCAGAGGCTGATTTGGGTCGACGCCGCACTGAGGCAAGCCAACGGCAAACTTATAGTAGAACTTAAAGACGAGCGTGGCAACAATGTGATTCACAGTATTGAGCATAAAGCCACAGAGGCCAACACCCCGCAAGGGCAAAGGCAGTGCGAGGTGATGAAGAAGCTTGGCGACACCATCTACAACCTGCGCCACTGCACAGCGCTCGACGGGCAGTTCATCCCCGCCTCGGTGCTCACGCGGCTCAGGCGCGAGGCCATTGAGCTGCTCGACCACGCCCAGCTGGCAAGCCGCCGCAGGCTGCTGCCGGGCAAGCGCGGCGACGCCCACTGCCCCACCGCAAGCCTTGGCTATGCCGACAATGTGGCCAACCGCCTTGCCCGCGCCACATATGCCCAGTGCGGCGCCACGGTGGCCGAGCCCGCCATGGAGTGCTGGGGCGGCGACAAGAGTCCGCTTGGCAAGGTGGTGATGAACACCCGCTACTGCATTAGGCGCGAGCTGGGATGCTGCCTGCACGACGCCAAAGCGGCACACCGCCTGCCTGGCACGCTGCAGCTGCGCTGCGGCCGCACAGTGATGCAGGTGGTGTGCCACTGCGGCAAATGTGAAATGGAATTGGTGCTAATCGACAGGTGATTAACTAAGGTTGCTTAATGCTTAGCTTGAAGTTGTCGGCATCGCGCCAAGCGGGGAACTTCTGGCGGAAACACTCCAAAGTCTCGGACGAAAGGTCGGCCGCCACTATGCAGCTGTCCTCGGCTCGCTGGGCTATGCACTTGCCCTTGAAGTCGAACACCAGCGAGGTGCCCTCGCCATAGTTGATGCCAGCCGGATCGGTGCCGCAGCGGTTGGCCCCACACACATAGCACTCGTTTTCGATGGCGCGGGCGGCAAGCAGGATGCGCCACGCGTTGATGCGCGCCATGGGCCAGTTGGCCACCACCAGCAGCACATCGTAGGCATTGCCCACATTGCGGCAAAACACCGGGAACCGGATGTCGTAGCAAGTGATGAGTTTTATGTTCATGCCACGAAAGCGCACTATGGGCGCCTCACGGAATCCGCGGTTATACACCTTGTCCTCGCCAGCGAAGCCAAACAGGTGGCACTTGTCGTAGAACGTCTCGTCGTCGTGCGGCTCGATGAAAAACGCGCGGTTGTAGAGCTGCCCCGCAGTGCGGGCCAGAAAACTGCCGGCAATGGCCACGCTGCGCTCATTGGCCATGGCCTTGAGCCGCTGAATGGTGTCGCCCGTGCCGCGCTCGGCCAGCTGTTGGGCCAAGTCGGCGTCGTCGGCAATGAATCCCGTTGAAAACATTTCGGGCAGCACCACCACATCGGTGTCGTCGGGGATGTGGCGCATGGCCTCGGCCACGCGGGCAAGGTTCTGCTCCTTGTCGGCCCAGCAAATGTCGCTCTCAATTATTGAGACCCTTAAATTTCGTGACAGCATAAAACTATGAGTGTGTGTGAATAATCGGAAAAGCCTTCTGTTTTCTAAGAAACTAAAGGCCAGTTGAAAACTTCTCGGGAAAGCGGGCGTAGGCATGCCCGGCATAGTAGCGCTTTATGGCCAGCAAGTCGGCCTCAACGTCGCCCGTGGGCTCAAAAGCCTTGTCGATGCACACATGCTTGTGCCGGTAGTCGATGTAGGCCAGCAGCACAGGCACGCGCGAGTCGCGCGCAATGTGCAAGAAGCCCTTGTGCCAGTTGGGATTGAGGCTGCGGGTGCCCTCGGGGGTCACGGCAATGGCGAGGCGCCGGCACCGGGCCATGTGCGCCACCACGCTGGCCGACACGTTGGTGCGGCGGTGCTGCGCCACAGGCACGCCGCCTATGGCTTTAAGCAAAAAGCCCAAAGGGAAGAAAAACCAGGTGTCCTTCATCATGAAGCCGGCGGTCATTCCCTTTGAGCGTATGCATAGCTCTCCCAAAATGAAATCCCAGTTGCTGGTGTGCGGCGCAACGCAAATTATGCACTTGTCGGGCATGTCCACGTTGACGCTGAAGCGCCAGCCCGCAGATTTCAAAATTAGTCCTGCGAGATTCAAGTCGTTATAGGTGTTTCATTATTTGCTCTTGGGCACAAGAGCATTCATTTCCTTAACAATCTTCTCGGTCTCCTCGTGCATGTATTTTGCGAGGTCGCGCTCGGCCTGCTTGAAAAATGCGCGGCGAGCCACATTGTAGGCCTTCTTGGTGTCGAAGTCCTTGGGCTTCTTGTCGAAGTCAACCGACACGCGGTTCACGGCCTCGGCCTGAAGCAGAGCGATGTTAACGATTATGTTGTCCCACTTGTCGAAGTCGGCGCCTTCGATGGTGTCTTCAGCAAAGAAGCACTCTCCCACCATTTCGCTGCAGGCGAAACGGATTGCCTTTTTAAGTTGTCTTTTGTTAGCCATAGATGGATGTTTATTGTTTTACAATATTTGGTTTCAGTCACATTGCGGCGGCAAGCCGCCATAATGCATTGCTAAGTTACAAAAAATTATTCACACTGCAAACTCAGCGGTAAGTGCGCAGGGGCGGATAGAACGCATTTGGGTAGTATTCGAGCTTGAAATTGTCGGGCGAGGTGCCTATCAATATAATCACGTCGTACTGCACAGGCATTTGCAGGCGGCAGTAGTTCACATAGCCGTTGGCGGCGTTCACGAGGTTGCGCATCTTTTGGCGCGTGATGGCGCGCATGGGGTCGAAGTGGGCGGCGCTGGTGCGCGTCTTTACCTCCACAATGTGCAGCACGCGGTCGGCCGACTGCGCCACTATGTCGATTTCAAGGTGGTTGAGCCGCCAGTTGGTTTCCCTGATGGTCATTCCCTGCTTAATGAGGAATTCAGTGGCCGCGGTCTCGCCGGCCGAGCCCAGTTGGTTGTGAAAAGCCATGTCTGCTTGGTGTTTTGTTGCGTTAATACTGTTGCAAATATATCAAAAGCACGGCAAAAAAGAAAGGGCTGCGAGCATAAAACTCACAACCCTTTCCTATTCAATTAAAACTTATCAAACACACTTACTCATTTCCGTTTTCATCACCGAAATGCTCCAATATATACCTTTTAATCAAACTTGCATGCGACAACGGCCTTTTCGGATCATCAATATCCTCATTTATATCATAGTCAAGCAGCACCACGGTGCGCTCCTCGGCAAGTTTTGCAATGGTCGCAATACTATTCGAGCAAAAATGCTCAAGCATATAATAGTAAGTGGGCACATAAATCTTTTTTCTTGCCTCAATATAATCAAGCAACTCCTTACCATACTTGTGTCCAAGCACCTTGCCATTGACACGGCACGAGCGCTTCAAATTCATCATCGTCACATTCTTGAAACATTTGCGGTCGATTCCTTTACTTTCAAACACCTTCAGGCCTTGCCACACACCTTCGACCGAAGCCGAAGTCACACCCTCCATTCCGGGCACAGGAATGCCTCCATGGGGGTAAAATGGGGATAACGTTTTCATTGCACCTTTCGACGTGACATCGAAAATTATAGCATTCGGATATCTCTTGAGGATATTCTCACGCTGACTTCTTTTACTCTTAATCACAATTTTTTTTGTTCCCATTTTAATTTAAAATTTAATATTGTTGTTGTTTGACATTGCAAAGGTAGCGATTATTTGCGTAAAAAATACGCACAAAAACCGCTTTTTTTTACAGAACGGCTCATTTTGCGTACAAAATACGCGTTTTTGCCCATGTTTTGACAAAATCTATACCGATGCAAACATATCAAACGCGGCAAAAAATGAAAAGGTTGCAAGCCCAGAGCCCGCAACCTTTCTCTTTATTTTACGCATTACCGAAATAGCCCAAGACTCATGCTTTAGGCATTTCGATTACGACACCCATCATGGCCGGCGAGTGCTGCCAGTGAGTAAAGCGGTAACTGTAGACGACGATGTGCCGCACGATAGCGTGTAGCTGCTGCCCAATGAAATGCCGGGACAGGTAATGAGAACCGAGCCTCCTCTTCCGCCAGGGCCGCCGCCTTGTCCGCCAGGGCCGCCTCCACCTGGAGCTTGTGCAGCCGAGTGCCAGCCACCCCCTTGGCTTGACGATGTGTAGTTGCTGGGGACGGTGAATGTGGCCAGCACGGTGTCACCGTCCTTCAGCGTCACCTCGGTGTTAGCGCTTACGCTCATTGAGCCAGACACATAGGCCTGCGTCGACTGCGACGTGCTCGGCACGGAGTTGCCGCCTCCCACAGCGAGCAGTGTGCCGCCAGTGAATATCACCGAGTAGCCCTCCTCCTCGTTGGCGTCGATGCCACACTCGGGCGCAGTCGCGCCGAAGGCCATTATCGTTCCGCCCTGAATGTACATGTTGCCGTTAGAGTCAAGGCCATCGTTATTGGTAGCCACAACGGTTATGGTTCCACCTTTTATATACATGTGGCTTGAGGAGTTGAGCGCGTCATCGTTAGTGTTGGCAATGATTGTACCGTCGTTTATTGTCATCACAGCCTTGCTCTCTATTCCCTCGCCACCGTTGCCAGTCACCGTCACATTCAGCGTTCCTCCGTTGATAGTCACGTTGCCGTCGGCCTTTATGCCCTTGGGCGATGATTTCTGGTCGGACGATAGACGGTCGGCGTTGCCGGTGTACGGGTTGTACTCTGTTCCGTTGACGTAGGCATACATCCCGCCAGTGGTCGTTATGGTGATGTTGCCGCCATTGGCAATGAACTCACCATCACAGTTGATGCCCTTGCCGCCGCTGCCCGAACTTGTGAGTTGCAACGTGCCGCCATCGATCTGCACATTGCCGTCGGAGCTGATGCAGGATGCAGCCTTTGTCTTGGCGTTGTCCGCGTCCCATTTGCCGCCGCCCGAGGTACTTACAGTGATTGTGCCACCGGTGATGTTTATATTGCCCTCAGCCTTCATTCCCTTGGCGGCAGTGGCCGTTGTGGCAATGTTGATTGTTCCGCCTGAAATCGTTATGGCTCCTGTGTCCTCGGCCTCGCGGTCGGTGTCGTCCTTGTATGACACCTGTATGCCGTCGTCGCCGATGCCGGACATGTTAAGTTCTCCGCTTTCCATGGCGAAGTACTGATTGCAGTTGAGTCCGTCCTTCACTGCCGAGAGAATGTTTACGGTGGCATTCTTCAACTCCACATATTCCTTGGAGTATATTCCGTGGGCAGTGTTGCCATACACATTTAGCGTGCCCTTGCCCTTCAGTTCCAGATGTCCCTTGCAAGCTATGCAGCCTTTCTGTGAGCCATTGGCTGCGTCGGTGAGCGTGTTGGTGGTGCCTTTCTTTATGCTCAGACTGATGCGCTTGCCATCCTGAATGTCGAGCGGAGAGCCGAGCGTGCTTGTAAGCGACAGCCCCTGCAGTTCGATCGAAGCCTTATATGAGCCATCGAGGGTAAACGAGCCGTCGGCCGACGTGCCACTAAGCACATAGGTGATTTCGCCACACGTGTCGTCGCCTACGTTGTCGGACTGCTCAATGGTCACATGCGCTCCACTTACCGACGGTGTCACATACTGCGCCACGTTTCCAGCCACAACAACCGAAGCCGAAGTGCCGTTGTAGCTCACACTGACAGTGCCGTTCTCCACCTCCGAGTTGTCCACATACATGCGGGTGATGTCTGCCGTATTAAGTGTTCGACCCATGATGGTGAGTTGCGTTCCGCTGGTGTATGTCATGTCGCCTGCCTCTGCTGCCGGCAGAGCGTAGGTGACGTTGCCCACGACCACATTGAGTGTCTGGGCATCTGCCGCAATTGCTATCGCGCCCGCGGCAGCCAATGTCATGAGTATGCGTTTCATCTTACTACGATTTTCTTGGCTTTACCATTCTGCTTCACTAAATAAATTCCCGGATCAACAGTCTCGCCAAGGCTGCGTGCGTTGGCAAACTTGCCTACGTATATGCCGGAAATGTTATACACCTCCAGATTGCCATCGGTGTCTTCCAATGTCACCTCGCTTATTCCCGACACGTCATTTGCCGTAAAGAACATCTTCGTGACGTCGGCCACGTTTAGTGTCTGGCTTGTCGAGCCGTCGCTGACGATGAGTTTGCTGCCTGAGTCGGCGAACGTCATCGATAGCGACTCTGCGCCAAACGACGACGCTGAGCCATCGGCATACAGGAACGAAAGATAGGGATAGGTTTCAGCGCCTGCCGTTATGGCAAGCACAAATGAGACCAATGATAGCAGATACTTCTTCATATGCAATCCTTTCCTAAACAATGTGATTATAGATATTTTTATTATTGCCGTCCTTTTTAGCTACAAAAATAGAAGCATTTACCCCAACCAGCAAAAGATTTTCAACAAACAACCCGAATATTTAGACAAATCATTACTTACAGATTCAGAACACGCTTTAAATCCTCTATTTTGCTTCAAAACGCGGCGATGATAACGTGCGCACCATTTTGCCCGCCGCTGCGATTTTTTGATTAATTTTGCACACTGAAAAAGGAACTACATTACGCTATACTTCATATCAACATGGGTTTTGAACTATTCATAGCACGCCGGCTTAAGCTCGGCTCAAATGGCAGCAAGGGCTCGCCGAGCCTGAACGTGGCGCTGATAGGCGTGGCGCTGGCCATTGCAGTGATGATACTCTCGATAGTGATAGTGATGGGATTCAAGAGCGAAATATCGAGCAAAATATATGCGCTCGACCCACACATCAAGGTGACCAACGCCGCCGTGGGCATCGACAACAACATTGCCACCGTCGACAGCCGCGACGTGTTTGCGCCCATCATGGCCGACAGCGCGTTTAAGTCGCAGATATCGAGCATGAGCCTCACCGCCGAGAAGCCCGCAATATTAAAAACCGACAGCGACTTCAAGGGCATAGTGTATCGCGGCGTGGACGACGGATTTGACTGGAGCTACATAAAAAGCCACCTGACGGGCGGACGCCTGCCGCGCATAGCCGACGACGCGCTGAACGAGGTGGTGATTTCAAAGACCATTGCCAACCAGTTGGGGCTGAAGGTGGGTGACAAAATCCTCACCTACTTCATCGACTCGAAGGTGAAGGTGCGCAACTCGCACATTGTGGGCATTTTCAACACCGACTTCGACCACTTCGACAAGCAGGTGATGATGGGCAACATTGCCCTGATTCAGCAGGTGAACGGATGGAGCAGCTATGTGGGCAACTATGTGGGCATCGACATGGCCAACACCGGCACGGTGAGGGAGGAGTCGTACTCGCTGTTTAAGACGCTGGCCCGATGGACCTATGAGAAGGGCGGCGACACGCTGTATAACGTCACCAACACGCAGGACAACAACAAGTCGTTTTTCACCTGGCTGGGAATGCTCAACATGAACGTGGCCATCATCTTGATTCTGATGATGGTGGTGTCGGGCTTCACTCTGGTGTCGGCGCTGCTGATGATAGTGCTCGAGCGCATCAGGCTGGTGGGCCTGCTCAAGGCCATGGGCGCCACCAACGGCGCAGTGAGGCGCATATTCATCTACCTGACGCAAAAACTCATAATCAAGGCGCTGATTGCCGGCAACGCGGTGGGCCTTGGCCTGGCGCTGCTGCAGCAGCACTTTCACATAATCAGTCTCAACCCCGAGGCCTACTACATGCCCTATGTGCCCATCGAAATCAACGCCGCAAGCCTTGTGGCGCTCAATGTGGCCATAGTGGTGATTTCCTACATCACGCTGCTGGGCCCGTCGTACATAGTGTCGTCGATCAAGCCCACATCCACAATGAAATTTGAATAAGCAAAAACAGCGAGGCGGCGAGGCGCATCAGTCCTCGGCCGTGCGCTCGTGAATCATCGACACCAGCGCGCTGCGGTCGAGCACCGATATGGAGCTCGACGTGTAGTCCACTATGCCCCGGGCCTTGAGCGAGCTGAGCGCGCTCACAAGCGCGGTGCGCCGCGTGCCCAGCATCAGGCACAGGTCTTTCTGGCGGAAGGTGATGGCGATGTCTTCCGACGCCTTGGTGGTGAGCATCGACACAATGAAGGCTATGCGCTCGGCCACCAGGCCATGCGACATGTGCTGCAGCGACAGCTTGGGCTTTTGCGCGTTGCGCGACAGGTAGTTGAGAATGTTGAACAGAAACACATCGCCGCTGCGCACTATGCTCATGTAGTCGGCCTTCGACAGTTGCAGTATGCCGCAGTCGCCCACCGCATATAGGTCGAACGGATAGGCCGGCTCGCGGCCAAACATGAAGTCGGCCCCAACCACATTGGGCGCGGCCAGCGTCTGCGACACTGCCACGCGGGCAGCGGCGCCCGACGTCACCGAGCGCGCCTTGCCCGACACTATGAAGCGCAGATGGGTCGAGGCGCTGCCTGCGGCAATGATGCGCTGCCCGTCGCTGAACTTCAGGAAGTGAAACGGTATTTTGGCCACAAGCGCGGAAATCTGCTCGTGGCTCGCCCCTTGGAACAAGGGCAGCTCCATCAGTTTATCAAACATATTGACATTTTCGCTATTCATTGTTCTTTAGGTTTTTATCGTTGTTAGCATACACTTTTGCAAACTGCGCCGCCTCGGCTTCGCCATCGAACTGCGTGAGCGGTATCACCAAGTAGGTGTAGCGCCGCACCTTGAGCCTCAGCAGCAGCGAATGGGCGTCGGCGGAGACTCCGGCCACCTCGCCGCACGCTATGAGGCGCGGCTGCCGCCGCTCGTCGGCAAAGGTGAGCAGCAAATCGCCGTTGGGGCGCTGAACCACACTCTTGTCGGCCACCGACCAGCTGGCCTCGAGCGACAGCACGTAGTAGATGTAGAGCAGCGCCATGGCCATGGGAGCGGCCACAAACACCAGCATCAGCGCCACTATCAGGAAGTTGACGCTGACCACGGCCAGCGAGGCGCACACCAGCACGGGCAGCGCCAGCAGCGGCCACCAGTCGGCCATAAATGCCTTGAGCACCTTTTGCAGATAGGCCGTAGGCGATATTTTAAAGCAGCCTTCTTTCATGCCTTATAGGCTCACTTTGTGTCTAAAAACGCAAAATACACCGCCGCTATGAGCAGCACAAACGCCACGGCGTGGTTCCAGTGCAGCGACTCGCCCTTGAAGCACAGGGTGGCAAACACCGTGAATACCGTGAGCGTAACCGCCTCCTGAATCACCTTGAGCTGCATCAGCGTGAAGGGGCCTCCGTTGCCGGCAAAGCCCAGGCGGTTGGCCGGCACCTGAAAGCAGTATTCAAGCAGCGCTATGCCCCACGAGAGCAGTATCACGCCATACAGCGGCCAGTTGCTGGTCACGCCCATGTCTTGCAGTTTCAGGTGGCCATACCAAGCCAGCGTCATAAACGCATTCGACACCACCAGCAGACCCACCGTGGTGAGCCCCAACGCCACCTGACTCATCGCTTGCCCCTCCTTTTGCCACTCTTGCCTTGCTTGGCCAAGGCTGCACGGTGCTGCTCGATTTGGGCATAGCCTGCGGCATAGGCGGCCATGTTGAGCGGAATCAGCGTCTGGCAGAAGCCGGTGCCCTCGCGGTTGTAGAGGCGGCTGAGGTGCACGTAGTGCTTGCCGTTGCCGCGCGTCACGTCAAACACCTGCCGCTTGCGCGCCTGGGCCTTGTCGGCCAGCGGCGAGTGGCCGTGAGGCGCTATGCCCCGCAGCTCATCGGCCAGTCCGCCCGGCCATAGCCACACGGGGCGTATCTCGGAGCATGGCGAGTAGCCAAGCCCCGTCCACATGGTGGTGAGAATCGGGTTCTCGCCCGGCAGCACGCCCTCGATGACCACCGTGGCGGTGGATATGCGGCGCGGAATAAAGTCCTGGTCAACCACATAGTCGCGGCCGCTGGTGGTGAAATCTTCATTGAGCAGGCTATGATAGAACGTGCGCGACAGCTCCTCGGTGAACACCGCAGGGGTGATGTCGGCCTTGGCAATGTGGCGCGCCAGCAAGTGCTTCTCGTTCTGCTCGCGAATGTAGCCCATGCCCTTGTCAGCGCGGCCGCTGTAGGAATAGTTGGTGCGGGTGAGTATGCCAGTCGGCTCGTCGGCCAGATCATATTTCACATATTTGAAGTTGCCCGTCTCAAAATAGGCGCCGTGGCCCTGAGCGTCGATCACGCCGAAGTTGGCCTCCACGTGCAGCGGGCGCGGCAGCGAGTCGAGCATGCGCTGGAAGTCGGCCACGGTGGCGCACTTCTTCAGAGCCAGCGCCATGAGGCGCCCCTCCTGGTCCATGTGCTTCACCGTGTCGGAGTTCACATTGTAGGAGGCGGTGTTCATAATGGCGAAGCCCTGCTTGTTGAAGCCCATCCAGGCATTGGCGTTGGCAGTGTCGGTGGCGTTGAACAGCGCCACATATTCATAGCCGCCCTGCGAGGCGATGATGCGCTCCACCTTGTTGTTCTGGTCGTCGGTGTCGCGGTTTTTCCACAGCAGCGGGCGCCCGTTGGCCGTGAGGCGGCCCGACACTATGGCCGAGGTGCATGCCAGCGCACCCAGCACGCAGCACAGCAGCAATGATGCAGTCAGTTGTCGTTTCATGTGGTTGAGTATATGCAAATTTTCCTCAAAATTACAAAAGTAGCAGCTAATCACAAAATAAATTCGTAAATTTGAATTTTAATATATGGCAACAGCAATGGACAAATATATATTCTCAATCGACATCCCCGTCAGAGACTACGAGCTCGACAGCGAGGGCATAGTGAACAACGCCAACTACCTGCACTATCTGGAGTATACGCGCCACGAGTTTTGCAAGCAGGCGGGCCTTTCGTTCAAGGGCATGACCGACGCAGGCATAGTGCCCGTGGTGGCCCGCATCGAGGTGGACTACAAGACTCCGCTGCACAGCGGCGACACCATGACCAGCGGCCTGTGGCTTGAGCAGAAGGGCGTGCGCTTCATTTTCCACCAGGACGTGTTCAACAAGGCCACGGGCAGCCTGGCCGTGCACGCGGTGGTGAGCGTGGTGAGCCTTGAAAACGGGCGGCTGTCGAGAAGCGAGAAACTGACTGAGGCATTCAGCGACTATCTTAAATGAACTGCGACGAGCTGACATACCGCATAGCGTTTGCAAGCATCAGGGGCATGGGCATCGACCTGGCCGGGAAAATACTTGATGTGATACCCTCGGAGCGCGACTTCTTCATGATGAGTGAGGAGGAGCTTAGGGCCGTGACCGGGGGCAAGAGCAAGGTGTATAGCCGCAGCTACCGCAACGAGCGCCTTGAGCGCGCACTGCGCGAGCAGGAGTTTATGAGCCACTCCAACGTGGACATCACCTACTACACCGACAGCGACTTTCCCGCACGCCTGCTCAATGCGCCCGACGCGCCAATTATGCTATACAAGTGCGGCCACTGTGACCTGAACTCACAGCACGTGGTGAGCATAGTGGGCACGCGCAAGGCCACGGCCTATGGCAGCCACTTTTGCGACTCGCTGGTGGCCGAGCTGGCACAGCGGGTGCCAAATCTGGTGGTGGTGAGCGGGCTGGCCTACGGCATCGACATATGCGCCCACCGCGCCTGCCTGAGGCACAACGTGCCCACGGTGGCGGTGCAGGCCCGCGGCCTGAACAAGATTTATCCCACCGAGCACCGCAACGACGCAATCGAAATTGTGGAGCACGGCGGAATGATAGTGACCGACTACCAGTCGCAAGACGAGATTCACCGCGGCAACTTTGTGGCGCGCAACCGCATAATAGCCGCACTGGCCGACTGCACGGTGGTGGCCGAGTCGGCAGGCAAGGGCGGCGCGCTTATCACCGCCAACCTGGCGCAAAGCTACAACCGCGATGTGTTTGCCCTGCCCGGGCGCACGAGCGACCCCTACTCCATTGGCTGCAACAAGCTGATACGCAACAATCAGGCAAGCCTCATCACCTGCGCCGACGACCTGATTGAGGCCATGCGCTGGGCCGACAGCACGGCACGCAGCAAGCCCCGCGAGCTTGAACTGTTTCCGCAGTTCACCGCCGAAGAGCAGGCCATAGTCGACGCCATAAGCAAGGCGGGCGACATACACATCAACGCGCTCACGGCGCAGCTTGGCATGCCTGTATACAAGGTGATGAGCACCCTTGTGGAGCTCGACTGCCGCGGCATAGTGCTGTCGAAGCCCGGGTGCATCTACAGCATGGCCTGAACTGAGAGAGAGCAACACCATAATATCAACATATAAACTTCACACTATCATGAACAAGAAGAAGAAAATCATTCCCGACTCCGAGCTGATAATCAACTCCGACGGTTCCATCTTTCATCTGCACCTGCGCCCCGAGCAGCTGCTCGACAACATTATTTGCTGCGGCGACCCCGGCCGGGTGAACATGATTGCATCCTACTTCGACACGCAAGACTTCGAGGTGCAAAGCCGCGAGTTTCACACCATAGGCGGCACCTACCGCGGCAAGCCCGTGATGGCACTGTCGCACGGCATTGGCAGCGACAACATCGACATTGTGATGACCGAGCTCGACGCGCTGGCCAATGTGGACTTCGACAGCCGCACCGAAAAAGACACTCACCGCACTCTGAACATAGTGCGCATAGGCACCTCGGGCGGCCTGCAGCCGTTTGTGCCCGTGGGCACTCCCGTGATTGCGGCCCGCGGCATTGGCTTCGACGGCGTGCTCAACTACTATGCCGGGCGCAACAGCGTGTGCGACCTTGAATTTGAGCGCGAATTTTGCGACTATGTGAAGTGGAACCCGCTGTTTGCCAAGCCCTATGTGGTGGAGGCCGACAAGGAGCTGGTGGAGAAGGTGGGCCGCACCGACATGGTGCGCGGCAACACCATCTCGGCTGTGGGCTTCTACGGCCCTCAGGGGCGCGAGGTGCGCCTGGCGCTGGCCGAGCCTGAGCTGAACCACCGCATCGAGCAGTTTGAATACCAGGGCGGCAAAATCACCAACTACGAGATGGAGAGCGCGGCCCTGCAGGGCATGGCCAAGCTCATGGGCCACCGCGCCATGACCATCTGCTCGATTATTGCCAACCGCGTGGCCACGTCGGTCAACCCCAACTACAAGACGGCGATGAACGACCTCATAGGCAACGTGCTCGACCGCCTGCTGGGCGACTAAGCTGCCATAAGCGCATAATAAAATGACTAAAGCATCAAAGGGGGCATTGCAACACACCCTTTGATGCTTTCTTTTTTTTCGTAATCGCTGTGCTAAAAGTGTAGGGTCAGTTCAGCACCACCCCGCCTAATGAGGCCAGCAGCGGGCGCGGGCACTTGTAGGCGCGTGCAAACTGCTTGATGAAGCTAATGGTTGAGGCTTTGGGTTGTTTTACGGTTTTTGCGGCCTCCACATCTTGAGGCACATTTTGAAATTGAGTAGAACTTTTGTGCATAGGCAGCAGTGTTTTGAGTTTATTAATTAGTTTGTTCAATAGTATTAACGGCATTATTTCAAAATTATTATCATTACAGAAAAAAAGTGAGGCCGCACACCCCGTATTTTTTTTGTGTGCGGCCCCGCCTTATGTTTTTTTGCCCCGTGGGCTTACTTGCTATACATCTTAGCCACTTTTTCCTGGAAGGGGACCTTGGTGCCGTCGAGCACAGCCTTCAGGTATGGCTCAAGCTTTTTGGCATAGTAGTGGAAACCGATGTCGGTGAGGTGAATGCCGTCAACCGAGCCTTCGTTGTCAGGGCCCCACAGGTTGTCGCGGTCCACATAATAGAGATTCTTGGGATTTTCCTTCTTCAGACGCATGAAGTTTTTGTGGAAAGCCTTGTTCTTCTTGGGCAGATAGCTGGCAAAGAAGCTGTCGTAGGCCTCATAGGAGTAGCGCGGGCCCTCCACCATGAATATGGGAGTGTTGGGCTTGAGCGTGCGCAGAATCTTTATGAAGTCGTAGGTGAGCGTGTCGCACATCATCTCGGTGCAGTTGGGCACAGGGTCGATGATGTAGGCGTCCACATCGGGGATGCTGGCCAGGGCGCGCGCCATGCAGAAGTCCATCTTGCCCTCGCCGCTGATGCCAATGTTGACGCACTCGGCGTTGAGGTTGCGCTGAATCATGCTTGTGGCCACCATGCCGGGACGGCAGGCGCAGCCGCCTTGCAGAATGCTTGTGCCATAGAACACAAACTTCTTTTCCTTGCGCGGGTTGTTGATGCGCGGCTGCGAAATCACGGCGCTGCTGTCAACGCCTATCTCTATCCAGTTGATGCCGTCATAGAGCGGCAGATAGATCATGAACTCGTGCATTTTGCCGTCGAGGTTCGACACAAACACCTTGCTCTGTATCGAGTCTTTGGTGGGGCGGTTGCAGTTAACGAACGACCACTTGCCGTTGTCGTCAAGAATGTAGAGGTCGCAGCCCTTGAGGCCGGTGTCGGCCATATGCATCATGTGGGTGTTCCACAGCAGGTTGTAGTGCAGGCCTATGGTCTTGCTGTCGGTGGCAAAGCGGAAGCCGATGCCGCTTGAGCACTGAGCGCGCTCCCACAGGTCGTGGCGCACACTGTCCTTAAGATAGGCGGGAATGCGCGTGAAGGGGGTGAGGGTGTTGTCGAAGCCCTTGTTGATCATTCTGAACTTAAGCGCGTCGTAATACTTAAGGGTGCTGGCGTCTTGCGCACTGGCAAAGGAGAAACCGGCGGCCAGCATAAAGGCAGCCGCTACGGCCACCTTGATTTTTCTTAATAGTCTCATTCTTTATATTAGTTTAGTTGATTTTTCAGTTTTCAAAGTTAGCCATTTTTTCCAAATTTCAGTGGGAGGTAGCTGGCTTTTTTTGCCGCTATGGGGCAAAAAAAGGCCGGAGCACTACCCTGCTTCGGTAGTCTCCGGCCCTGATGGATTTCTCGATTGCCTGCGGGGCGCTTACTTCAGCGTGCCGTTGTTGGCCTGCTGCACCATGTTGGCGTTAGCCGAGATGTACACCTCCACGCGGCGGTTCTGAGCGCGGCCTGCGGGAGTGTCGTTGCTGGCCACGGGGTAGTCCCAGGCATAGCCCTTAGAAGCCATGCGGCTGGTAGAGATGCCGGCGTTTGCCAGATAGTTGAGCACCACGCTTGCGCGCTCGGCGCTGAGGCGTTCGTTCACCTCACGGCTGCCGGTGTTGTCGGTGTAGCCATAGATTTGCACGTTGGTCTCGGGGTTGTTTTGCAGCGACTGGGCAAACTTGGTGAGCGACGACTTTGCACTTGCACTCAGAGCGCTCTTGCCTGTGGCGAAGAGGATGCCGTTGTCAAAAGTCACCTTGATGGCGGTGAGGCCGTTGTCGTCGGTCACGGTATCGACCTGGGCGCCGTTCACGTTAGAGGCAATCTCCTCGGCCTGCTTCTGCATTTTTTTGCCGATGAGCGTGCCGGCTGTGCCGCCGGCAATTGTGCCCACTGCTGCGCCAATGGCTGCGCCCTTGCCTTTGCCTATGATGGCACCGATGGCTGCGCCCAGAGCAGCGCCGCCGCCTGCACCGATGGCAGTACCCTTCTGGGTCGTCGACATTGAACCACAACCTTCAAGGCCAAGCACCATAGCTATGGCCAGAAATAAGCTTAATACCTTTTTCATAATTGTTTATTTTATTAGTTTAAAAATTTGTCCACATTGCTATTTTCGCAAAATTAAAAAAAATCATCAAATCTGCGATACCCAAAATGGCACTTTTAGGCAAATATGACTATTTCTCAAGCGAAATTCACTTTTTTTATTTTTTATGCTTGCGCCGATGCTGCGCAGCTGCCAGATTTTTTGAAATCAATTAATTGGAAGCTATTCAACATTTTGTATTAAATATTTCGATTATTGCAGCAAAAATGCCTAACTTTGCATTTGTGAGGAAAAAATGTAACATGAATGCATATAACTATAACTCAATAATATGGAAAGAGAGATTAAGCAATTCCCTGTAAGTCAGTCGTTTATGGGGGGGGTAAAGCGTTTCTGTAGGTTTGCCCTCGCCCTGCTGATTGCGGTAGCCTGCCACACTGGCGCAGCGGCACAAAGCAAGCTGCTCACCGAGCAGGAGTGCAAGCAAATCACATTCTCGTGGACCGACAAGGCCGGAAAGACACACACGAGCAACCTTGCCGAGACGGCCACCGAACCCGAACACATCTTCGCGTTGCTTAAAGAGGTGTACACCAATCCTAAGGTGCCCGGCATTCTGTATGGCGGCTACAAGGCCGATGGCGTGACCCGCGAAGGGCCTGCCTCATACTCGGCCGTGCCGGCATGGGGCATCACCAGCGTCACAGCACCGAGTGCCGACAACGAGGGCTACACCGTGCTGCTGATTAAGGTGAAGGACAGCTGGACAGTACCAGCCAATGTGGATGCCAACTGCACCAATGTGGCCGAAATCGTAACTGCTATATCACAGCGCATCGAGTCGGCCGAAGTGATTACCGACGCCGAGCGCAACAACACCGGCAACAACCCCGGCTCGCTGTTCCGCATTAGCGGCTCGGCCAACAGATTTTTCTTTATTTCAAAAGGCAGGGCAAGGCAGTGGGAAACCGGACTTCCCGTTAACCGACCGTTTCTGTTTCAAATGTTTGAGCAATACAGCCCGGTGCAGCAAAGCTCAAGCACCGCTCTGATGGACTATTACAAGACCATGGTGCAGGGATCGGTGTATTCGGTGCAGCACGACTGCGGCACTGTGACGGGCAACACGCACTGGTTTAGCATGAGCGGCACATCGGGCAACCAGAAATATGACATGAGCGACCTGGTATTCTACATTCCCGACAAGCGCCTGCAGGCGTTCAGCAACCGCGATCAGGGCAACATGCTGTGCAGTAACTATAATCCTTCGTTTGCTACGCGCACCAGCCTCTACACCGTGCGCCTCACGGCCGACACTGCCAAGGTGGAGGGCAAGGACGAATACACGGTGACGCTGCGCTGGAATTCGTCGCTGGCCAAAATCATAGGATACGAAATCGGGCAGCGGTTCCGCCTCTATAAGGTGGGCGCCAACGGCGACAAGACACCGCTCGACACCGTGGACGACGCCTACACCTACAGCTACGTTGAGCCGCAGCAGCAACACGGCCGCCAGTTCACCTACATCATCACCGCGCAGCCGCTCGACAGCGCCGCCAGCCTTAGCGCCGTGTGGAGCAACGAGTCGAGCGTGGCCATTCCCGGCATCGACCCGTTTGAGAGCCTCACGCTGGGTGTGGGCGGCAGCTCCACGAGCCGCTACAGCGCCACCAAGGAAATCAACCAGTATGCCAACTTCGTGAAGATGAACAACGGCGTGGGCACCAACGTGCGCGGCATGGGCGTGACCACCGCATCACGGTTCATCTTCTACCGCACCGATGAGCTGGGCACTCGCACGCCGTTTGCCTCCGTGGCAGTCACCGCAAAAACCGACACCACCATCGACTACAGCGTGACCTACAGCAACCAAGACGGCGCCGCGGCCGCCAAGTATCCCGCCACAGCGGGCCGCTTCACCATCGACAGCCTCGACGTGGTGAACTTCGGCAACTTCACCGTGTGCGACCAGTTCAGCGCCTCGACGGCGGCCAACACCCAGTCGGCATACTACCGCTACAAGGTGACATACGCCCCCGACGGCAGCAACGAGAAGTATTACAGCAACGACTTCGACGTGAAGGTGTACAAGACCACGATCGCAGCCGCCACCCCCACCATCACCAAGGCCGACGTGGACGGCGACACCGACCACAGCCTTGAGGTGGCCGGCACCAACGGCCCGCAGCTGACCTTCACGGTGGAGAACAATCCCAACATACAGAAGTATGAGCTGTGGCGCACCTCCACAGGCGGCACCACTGCAGTAGTGGGCCGCGCGCAGCGCACCATGGCCGGCAGCTACTCTACATTTGAGATTGAGAACGGCGCCGACCACAGCGTGGCCACCGACATCAGCGGCAAGGCCACCATCGGCGACCGCACGTTCAGCGGCAATCAGCAGGCCGAATACGTGCCCGTTATCTCGGTGTATGCCGCCGACAGCACCGCCGCCGCCAACACCTACGGCTGTAGCAAGGCCACGGCCGACGGCATCAGCATCAAGGCCAAGGCGGTGTATTGCCAGCAGAGCACCTACATATTCAACAACCGCAAGGGCCGCTACTACAGCACCGACCTGCAGATCGACGCCGAGGTGCCCGAGGGCGTGACCGTGGAGCGCTACCGCGTGTGGCGCGACTGCAACGGCGACGCCATGGAGGAGGTGTCCGCCTACAACTACCGCACCAATCCGTTGTGGGCCTACTGCGACACGCTGACGGCCGACGACGAGATACGCACCGCCGACCTCTTCGGCGCGCGCCGCGCCACCGTGGGAAGCCCGCTTGACGTGAGCTACCTGGTGCGCCTGTATGGCAAAATCAGCGGCACCGAAAAACACTACGTGGCCCAGATCACCGTGCCCGTCATCTTCAACGGCGACGAGCCCACCGCCATCAGCCGGCCCGAGGCCGACAGCCGCGTGACCTCGGTCAGCTACGCCAACCAGCTCGGCCAGCAGTCGAGCGTGCCCTTCCCGGGCTTCAACGTGGTGACCACAACCTACGCCAGCGGCCTGCGCACCGTGCAGAAGCGAATGATACCAGTTAAGTAGCATAAAATCACATACCCAAGCACACAAAAGCGTGCGTGCCGGCCCCGCCAGCACGCACGCTTTGTTTATTCAAGCACGTTGCTCCTAAAACAGCTTTTCGATTTGGGGAGTGGCGATTATGGCTATCACGGTTTTGCCGTCGGGGGTGTGGTTGGGCTGCGGCAGCTGCATGAGGCTGGCCACGAGGTGCTCCATCTCGGCAGCCGACAGTTTGCGGCCATAGGGTATGGCTCCGCGGCGTGCTACGGTGAGCGCCATTTTCTGATACAGCTTGTCTTTCACCTGCTCGCCACTGCCGTCGCCCACCGACTCAATCACCTGAATCACGGTGTCGTTGACGTCGGCGCTGTCGAGGCCTGTGGGCACTGAGTTGACCGACCAGTCGTTGCCGCTGAGGCGCGACAGACTGAAGCCCAACTTCTCCATGCCCTCCTGCAGGCTTTCGAGAATCACATCTTGGGCAGGCGTGAGGTGGAGCACATCGGGAAACATCACGCTCTGCGATGTGATGAGCTTGCCCTCGACGTGCGACATGTATTTTTCATAAAGCACCAGCACGTGGGCGCGGTGCTGGTCGATGACCATGAGGCCCGACTTCACCTGCGACACTATGTAGCGCTCCTGCAGTTGCAAATAGTGCTGGCCCGAGTCCTGCTCCGAGCCGCTGAACGGGAGCCCGGCGACGGCGGGCGACGGCTCAGATCCTGCCGAATTCAGCTTCGACCCCACTGTGATCACGCCCTCGAGGTCGCTTTCGGTGACATCGTCGTAGCTCTCGCGGCGGTTCTTCTCGAAATTCTTATACAGCTCTTCCCAGTTGGTGGCATTGCTGCTCTTAATGGGCTGCTGACGCGACGCGGGCTGCGAGCCGCCACCGCGCTGCACCTTGAAGGGGTTGTAGTTGCTGTCGACCTCGATGTTGGGCGTGAACGACGGCTCGGCAGGCTTACCGCCGCCAGCGTTAAATGCCGGGATGTCGGGTGCATCGGTGTTGTCGAAGTCGATGGTAGGCACAGCTATGAATTTGCCCAGAGTCTCCTTGGCCGCCGCCGAGAGTATTTGCCAAATGGGCATCTCGTTTTCAAACTTTATCTCGGTCTTGGTGGGGTGTATGTTCACGTCGATGGTTTCGGGGTCGACCGTGAAGTTAAGGAAATAGGTGGGCTGGCAATCGTCGGGAATCAGCTGGCCGTAGCTCGACATCACCGCCTTGTGGAAATAAGGGTGGCGCATGTAGCGGCCATTGACGAAGAAAAACTGCTGATAGTTGCGGCGCTTGGCCTTTTCGGGCATGCTGATGAAGCCGTCGACCTTGACGAGCGACGTCTCGGTGCTGAGCGGAATCAGCTGGCTGTCGAGGCTGCGGCCAAACAGCGACGTGATGCGCTGCTTAAAGGAGCCGTGCATGAGCTTGTAGAGGATGCTGCCGTTGTGGGTGAGTGTGAAATCCACGTTGTAGTTAATCAAGGCCAGCTTCTCAAACTCCTTGATGATGTTGTTGAGCTCCACCTGATTCGACTTGAGAAACTTGCGGCGCGCGGGCACGTTGAAGAAAATGTCTTTGATCATGAAGTTGGCACCGGGCTGGCACACATCGGGCTCTTGGCTCTCGCACTTGGAGGCGTTGATAATGAGCTTGGTGCCGATTTGCTCGCCCTTGCGGCACGTGCGCAGCTCCACATGGGCAATGGCGGCTATCGAGGCCAGCGCCTCGCCGCGGAAACCCATGGTGTGCAGTTCGAACAAGTCTTCGGCCTTGCGTATCTTGGAAGTGCTGTGACGCTCGAAGGCAAGGCGCGCGTCGGTTTCCGACATGCCCACCCCATTGTCGATTATCTGAATCAAGGTGCGGCCTGCGTCCTTAAGAATTATCTGAATTTGAGTGGCCTGGGCATCGATGGCGTTTTCCACAAGCTCTTTCACCACCGAGGCAGGCCGCTGAATCACCTCGCCGGCGGCAATCTGGTTGGCCACCGAGTCGGGCAACAGCTTAATCACATCGCTCATAGCTATCTATCTCTCTTCTATTCTGTTATGCTTTTCAGTTTCGTCTACTTGGAGCTGCGGTGCCGGCCACCCGTTTCAGGCTGGCTGAGCAGCTGCATCATTTCGCTCGACACATCGTAGATTTCATCTGGATTGTGCGGGCGCAGATTGTCGTACCACTGGAATCCTGGCAGATACAAGTCGGCGCGCTTGGCCAGAAACAGCGGAATCACCTTGCCATTGACCTCGGGCCACATCTTCACCTTGTCGATTTGCTGCTTGGGCTTGAGGTCGATGGTGAGATAGCTGCTCTCGGCGCTTATCAGCTTATTGTAGGTGGAATCCTTCTCCTGCGGGTAGAACAGCGTGAGTACGTTGCCATTCACGCTGAGCCGGCGCAGCTCCTTCTGCTCAAACTCGGCCCGCATCTGGCGGCCGCTGAGCTGGTTGTAGTAGTTCTCGCCCAGATGCTCGGCCATGATGCCGCTGTTGGGCAGCGTGGCCCAGTCGACGGTGCTGTCGTTGAGATGCACATTTATCTGCTCGCCAGAAATCTGCTTGTTGTCGTTCCACAGCAGGGCGTGGCGGTACATGCGCACTATGGTGTCGGCCTGCGAAAACGCAATGGAGTCGCACAGGCCCTGCACATCCACACGGTAGAAGCGCACCCGCGGATAGGCGGTGAGCACGCGGTGCGAGGCGGTGTCGACAAAGGTGCGCATGGTGTCGCCGTGCAAATACAGGGTGTCCTTCTGCGAAAACTCGCGGGCGCGCGCATGGCGGGTTACATAGGACATCTTGGCATTCTCGTTGTGGTAGCCATATCCGCCGTCGAGAATCACCTTGTGCTTGGGGTCGGTGATAATCACGTTGCCCTTGGCCTCGCCATAGCCGTTGCGGCGGCTGTAGTACACGGTGTCGCCCACCAGGGTCTTGCCGTCCTTGGCCAGCAGCGTCGAGCGGTTGTAGAGCGTAGCATTGTCGGCGGCGGCGTTATACCAGCCGCTGTTGGTGCGAATCACGTTGCCGTCGGAGCGTATCACGGTCTCCGACACAATGTCGGCGATGTGGGTGGCAGTGTTGTAGTCGAGCATGTCGGTGCGCAGGTCATACTTTTTGTTGACCAGATGCACATTGGTGGAGAACTGCGACTTTTTGGTGTCGAGCTCGTAGCGGCCAAACTCGGAAGTGAGCACATTGCCGCGCGAGTCCACAAGACGGCCGCCGTTGAAGTAGTAGCCCACGTTGGAGCGCACCTCATAGTCGAGGCTGTCGGTGTAGACTGTCATGTTGCGGTTTTGCATCTTCACGTTGTAGCGCAGCTGGGCTATCTCGTCGTCGCCATAGTAGTGCAGCACGTCGGCAAACACCTTGAGCGTGTCGCCCTGAATTATCTTCACGTTGCCAAAGGCGTCGAGCGAACTCGTCTTGGGATAGAAGTAGGCGCTGTCGCAATACATAAACATGTTGCCGCGCTGAAACTTGACGTTGCCCTTCAGCACCTGGTAGTCGGTGCTAACGGCCTCGTTGGCCGACAGCACGTCGGCGTTGTCGAGAAACACCTTGTTCATCTGGTTGCGGTTGGCGCGGGGAATTTGCGGCGTGATGCGCTTCACCCTCTTGGCCTTGGCTCCCTCTCTGGCCGCCACGGCGTGTTGCGGATTTTTGTAGCCAGCCACGCGCGCCTGGGCCTCCCAAGCGGTGCAGCCCATAATAACGGCCAAAAGACATAAGGCCACGCGCGCAGCCTTATGTCTTCCAGTTATGTGGTTACTTGTAGTGTTTGATGTCACCAGAAATCTCCGTTGCTAATTTTTTTCGTATTAATTCTGCTGATCCTGCTTCTTGGTTTTGAGCCAATCATACTTGAAGTCGCAGTTGCGCCAGCCCTCCTCAATGTAGACGTAGGTGGTCTTTTGCTTCTCCTTGATCCAGTCTTCGAGTATCTTCTCCTTGGTGTGGTTCTCGCACATGCCCTTCAGCGTCTGGTAGTCTTGCGCCAGATCGGCCTTGTGGGCCTCGATGCGCTTAGCCAGCCTCACCATCGACACCTGCTTGCTGTTGGTCTTGGGGTTGAGCATGATGAAAGGCTTCGACACGTCGCCCACCTTCATGGTGTCGACCAGCTTGCCGATTTCGGCGGGCAGGTCGGCCATTTCAAACAGGTTGCTGCGCGTCTTCTCGTTGAGCATGTATCCGTCGTTGTTTCTCGAGTCCTTGTCTTGCGACACCAGCTGCGCAGCCTGACCGAAGGTGGCAAGCTTCTTGTCCACAATGTCGAGGCGCAGAGTGTCGAGGCGCGCCACAGCGTCGTTGAGGTCTTTGTCCGACACCTTGGGCTTGAGCAGAATGTGGCGGGTGTTGATGCGGTCGCCGCGCTTCTCGATGAGCTGGATTATGTGGTAGCCGTCCTCGGTTTGCACGATGTTAGACACCTTTTTGTTGTCGT
The DNA here is from genome assembly GCA_963655175.1 of Wujia chipingensis. Taxonomy (GTDB): domain Bacteria; phylum Bacteroidota; class Bacteroidia; order Bacteroidales; family Muribaculaceae; genus Sodaliphilus. Next base: position 97,054 of record CAVKDU010000001.1, read on the forward strand.
TGAGGTTGAAGGCCGCGGTGGCATACTCGGGCAGCAGCTCGGAGCGGCTGCGGAAGCCCGTCTCGCCGCCATACACCGACGTGCCGGGGTCTTCGGAGTAGAGGATTGCCAGGGTCGAGAAGTCGCTCTCGCCGCTGTTCACCTTCTGGGCATAGTCGCGGAGGCGCGACTTCACCTCGTCGATTTCCTGCTGCGGTATGCGCGGGTTGATGGTGATCACCTGCACCTCAACCTGCTTGGGGATGAAGGGCAGCGAATCGGCCGGAAGCGACTCGAAATAGCGGCGCACGTCGGACGGCGTGGCCTTGACGCCCTTGGTGAGCTTCTGCTGCACCTCCTGAATGGTGTACTGGTCGCGCACCATGTTCATGAGCTGCTCGCGCAGTTCGGGCATGGGCTTGCGGAAGTACTCCTCCACTTTCTCCTTCGAGCCGAGGTTGGCAATGAAGTAGTTGATGCGGGCGTCCACATTCGACGCTATCATTGAGTTTGTCACCTCCACGGTGTCGATTTTAGCCTGATGCAGAAACAGCTTGTCGATGGCCATGCGCTCGGGAATCACGCAGTAGGGGTTGCCCTGAATGGGGTTGCGCTCGTATTGGGCCTGCAGGTATTCCTGCTCGATGTCGCTCTTGAATATGGGCTCGTCGCCCACCACCCACGCCACCTCCTCGGCAACGTTGTTTTGCGCGCCGATGCTGAACACGGCGGCTACTATGAATAGCAAAATGGTGCTGAATCTTAATTTCACTTTATTCTATGATTTTTTCGTTATTATCTATGCGTTGAATGGCGGCCGCGGGGCGCAGCACGCTTAATAGATGCAAAGTTCTTCATTTTTTGCCATATCACAAAATTCAAGTTGCTAAAATATGCTTTAATTTCTTTTAATTTTATCAAACGCAAAAGTGCCGCGCCCCACAGCCATAAAGGGGGGGGCGCGGCACTCATGCCTTTTTACATATGCTTTGCGCACTTGGGGGCGCGCTTATTTCACTTGCTTAAGCACATCCTGGAAGATTTCAACTGGGTATTTGACCTTGAGGCTCTCAACCCAGCGCTTTTCAAGCACGTCTTGGTAGTCGGAAGTCACGCGGCCCTTCACGTCGTTCACGTCTTCGGGCTGCGCCAGCACCTTGCCGTTGAGCACGAAATACACGGGATATGCCTTTTCTTTCGACTCGGCCTTGGGACCTTTGAACACGAGGTAGTCGATCATCTTGTTTTCGCCCTTGCCCACGAGCATGCGCTCCATTTTGATGTCGCGCTTAAACTTGCGGTGCAGCGTGGTGGTGATGGTGTCGAGGGGCTCGCCCTTAAGCTTCTTGAGGTCGGCCTTCACCAGGCGCGCCACCGAGTCGCTCTTGGCCAGCAGAATTATGCCCTTGAAGTGCTTCACATTCCACGTGTAGGAAGCGCGGTGGGTGTTGAAGAAGTTGTTGAGGCCGGTGGTGTCGCGGCTTGCGCCCTCCCACACCTTGTTGTTGCTCACCTCATACAGCAGCGTGCCGTCGCGGTATTCGTTGAGCAAGTTGCTCAGGTCGGCATTGCCGGCAATCACCTGATCGATGTAGTGGTTCTTGATGTCGGTGTTGGCCAGGTCGTCGACCAGAGTGCCGAAGTAACTCACGGCGCCCTCCTTGTTGAGTTTGGCCTTGGTGTTGACAAGCGGCAGCAGCGCGCTGACGGGCACAGTTATGCCGTCGTAGGTGAATATGGTGACGTTGCAGCCGTCGATGGCCTTGGCGGCAAACGTGGAGTCGTAGCCGCCGCACTTGTCGAGCTGCGACTCGATGTAGGCGCTGAACTTGGGATTCTTGGCGTATTTATACTGGGCCTTGATTTGCTCGAGCTTGGCCTCGGCGGGCATGCTGGCGCGCTCATCGCTGGCAATCATCTGCTTCAGCTGCGGCTCCATCTCCTTGAACGAGGCGGTGGGCTTGTGGCCGAGTTTCTTCACGATGTGGTAGCCATAGGCCGTTTCAAACGGCTTTGAGATTTGGCCGTCGGCCAAAGCATACGACACGTCCTCGAACTGCTTGAGCATGCGTCCGCGGCCAAACCAGCCGAGGTCGCCGCCGCGCTTGGCCGAACCGGGATCCTGCGACTCGTTTTTGGCGAGGTCTTCAAAGTTGCCGCCGTTGGCCACCACGTTGTAGATGGAGTCGATCTGTGCCTTAACGGCAGCCTTGGCGCTGTCGGTGGCGTTGCGGGGGAACAGGCGCAGAATGTGCTCAACGTGCACCTGGCCGTCGTCGTTGCGCACGGCGTTCACTCGCACCATGTGTACGCCAAAGTCGGTGCGGAAGGGCTTGCTAATCTTGCCCACGGGAGTGTTGAACGCCTCGTATTCAAACTTGTAGGGGAACACGCCAGCTGTGATGTAGCCATAGTGGCCGCCGTTGGTCTTCACCGAGGGGTCGATGGAATATTGCTTGGCCAGCTTCGAGAAGTCCTGGCCGTGGAGAATGCAGTTGCGCAGGCTGTCCATCTTGGCCAGCTGCTTGTCGTTGTCGGCCTTGTCCTTGCCCAGAGGCAGCATCAGGTGGTCGATGTCCACGTTCTTGGTGGCGCGGTTGTAGGCCTCGGCCACGAGTTTGGCTGTGACGGTGGTGTCGACCAGATACGGAGCCACGAGTTCGTTTTTGTATCCTTCGAGCTCGGCCTTTATGCGCTTGAGCGTATCGATTTTCTCAGCCTCGGCGTCGGCCACCTTGAGTTTGTAGGTCACAAAGCGGTCAACGTATTGCTGGAGCGACTCCTTTTGAAGCTGTTGCTGATTATTTTTGTGGAACAGATATTCAAACTCCGAGAGTTTCACATCCTTTCCATTGATTTTCATCAAGACCGGATCTTTTGCGGCCACCGCCAGCGCGGCGGCACCCAAAAGCGTGCAGGCCAGTAACTTAACTTTCATATTAAGATTCTTCTGTGTTGAAAAAATTAGTTATATAAAACATTAACGTATAATATAACGGACACAAGTGCCGCCATATTATACGTCAATGCATATAATTTAGATATATTAACCACGTGAATAGTTGGGGGCCTCGCTTGTGATGGTCACATCGTGGGGATGGCTCTCGGCCACGCCAGCGTTGGTGATGCGCACAAACTGGGCGCTGTGCAGCCCCTCGATGGTGGGTGCGCCGCAGTAGCCCATGCCGGCACGCAGGCCACCCAGCATCTGGTAGATGACCTCATAGAGGGTGCCCTTGTAGGGAACGCGTGCGGCGATGCCTTCGGGCACAAGCTTCTTGGACTCGGTCACGTCGTTCTGGAAGTAGCGGTCCTTCGAACCCTTCTCCATGGCCTCAAGCGAGCCCATGCCGCGGTATGACTTGTATTTGCGGCCGTTGAAGATGATGGTGTCGCCGGGCGACTCCTCGACACCGGCAAACACGCCGCCGAGCATAACCGAATATGCGCCTGCGGCAAGAGCCTTCACGATGTCGCCCGAGTAGCGGATGCCACCATCGGCAATCAGGGGCACACCGGTGCCTTCGAGTGCCTTGGCTACATCGTAGACGGCGCTGAGCTGGGGCACGCCGATGCCGGCAATGATGCGGGTGGTGCAGATTGAGCCGGGGCCAATGCCCACCTTAACGGCGTCGGCACCGTTCTCCACCAGATATTTTGCCGCCTCGCCAGTGGCGATGTTGCCCACCACCACGTCGATTTGCGGGAATGCGGCCTTCACCTTGTGGAGCACGTCGACCACACCCTTGCTGTGACCATGGGCAGTGTCGATGACAATGGCGTCGACACCTGCCTCCACCAGCGCGCGGGCGCGGTCAAGGCTGTCGCCGGTCACGCCGATGCCGGCAGCCACACGCAGGCGGCCCAGGGCGTCCTTGCAGGCGTTGGGCTTGTCCTTGGCCTTTGTGATGTCTTTGTAGGTGACCAGACCCACGAGTTTGCCCTCTTTGTCAACCACGGGCAGCTTCTCGATTTTGTAGGTTTGCAGAATCTTGGCGGCCTCATCAAGGTTGGTCGACTGCGAGGTGGTAACGAGGTTTTCGCTGGTCATCACCTCATCGATTTTGCGTTCCATGTTGGTTTCAAAGCGCAGGTCACGGTTGGTGACAATGCCCACGAGCTTCTTGTCGTCGTCAACCACGGGAATGCCACCAATGTGGAACTCCTTCATGATTTTCAGGGCATCGGCCACACTCGAGCCACGCTTGATGGTCACAGGGTCGTAGATCATGCCGTTTTCGGCACGCTTAACGGTGTGCACCTGGCGGGCTTGCTCCTCAATCGACATGTTTTTGTGAATCACACCGATGCCACCCTCGCGGGCAATGGCTATGGCAAGCTGGGCTTCGGTCACAGTGTCCATTGCTGCTGAGATGAGAGGCACATTTAATGTGATGTTGCGTGAAAACTTTGTCGCGAGGTTCACGTCCTTGGGCAGGACTTCGGAATACGCAGGAATTAAGAGGACATCATCGAACGTGAGTCCATCCATTTTTACACGGTCGGCAATAAATGATGACATATATTATATATTAATTTAAAAACTTCTTCCAGTTGTTTTTGGAGGCGCCTGCGGGGCACCTTTGTCATTTATTGCGTACAAAATTACGCATTTTTCGCTGCAAATTCAACACACCGCCCCAACTTTTTTCAAAAAAAACATTTTTAGGCCCCAGGGGAAATGGGCGAAAAAAGAGTGCTCGGCAAGAGTGGGAGTTCACGTAATATTTCGTAAATTTGCAAAATAATCAATTTGCACACTATCAGCATGGGATTTTTAAGTAAATTCTTCTCAAAAGAGAAAAAAGAGACCCTCGACAAGGGCCTGAACAAAACTAAGCAAGGCGTGTTTGCCAAACTGGCTCATGCCGTGGCAGGCAAATCGACTATCGACGACGATGTGCTCGACAACCTGGAGGAGGTGTTCGTCACCAGCGACGTGGGCGTGGCCACCACCCTGAAGATTCTCGACCGCATCCAGGCCCGCGTGGCCCGCGACAAGTATGTGGGCACGGGCGAACTCAACAGCATGCTGTGTGACGAAATCACCCAGATGCTGGTTGACAACGACAACGCAAGCCGCGAAGACTTCACGGTGGACGATGACAAGAAGCCCTACGTGATAATGGTGGTGGGCGTGAACGGCGTGGGAAAGACCACCACCATAGGCAAGCTGGCCTACCAGTTTAAGAAGGCCGGCAACAAGGTGGTGCTTGGCGCAGCCGACACCTACCGCGCGGCGGCCGACGAGCAGCTCGAGATATGGGGTCAGCGCGTGGGCGTGCCCGTGATTAAGCACAAAATGGGCACCGACCCGGCATCGGTGGCCTACGACGCCGTGTCGAGCGCAAAGGCGCAGGGAGCCGACGTGGTGATAATCGACACCGCCGGCCGCCTGCACAACAATGTGGGCCTGATGAACGAGCTCACAAAAATCAAGAACGTGATGCGCAAAGTGGTGCCCGACGCGCCCAACGAGGTGCTGCTGGTGCTTGACGGCTCAACGGGACAGAACGCCTTTGAGCAGGCCAAGCAATTTGTGGCCGCCACCGAGGTCAACGCACTTGCCGTGACCAAGCTCGACGGCACAGCAAAGGGCGGCGTGGTGATTGGCATCAGCGACCAGTTTAAGATTCCCGTGAAATACATAGGCCTGGGCGAAGGCATGGACGACCTGCAAATATTCCGCAAAGAGGAGTTCGTGAAATCGCTGTTTGGCAAGTAAACACACATTATGCGAAAAAACAAAATCGACATCATATCGCTCGGCTGCTCTAAAAACCTCGTCGACTCGGAGCACCTGATAAGGCAGTTCCAAGCCAACGGCTACATGGTGGAGCACAACCCCGCAAGGGTGAACGGCGAAATTGTGGTGGTGAACACCTGCGGCTTCATTCGCGACGCGCAGGAGGAGTCGATCAACACCATCCTCAGCCTGGGCGAGGCCAAGAAGCAGGGCAAAATCAAGAAACTCTTTGTGATGGGCTGCCTTGCCGAACGCTTCATGCACGACCTGATGGAAGAGATTCCCGAGGTCGACAAATTCTACGGCAAATTCAACTGGAAGGAGATGCTCGCCGACCTTGGCAAGTCGTATCACGACGACATTGCCTCCGAGCGCTACATCACCACCCCCAAGCACTACGCCTATCTGAAAATATCGGAAGGCTGCAACCGATTCTGCGCCTTCTGCGCCATTCCGCTCATCACGGGCCGGCACAAGTCGGTGCCCATCGACCAGCTGCTGGTCGAGGTGCGCAGCCTGGTGGCCAAAGGCGTGAAGGAGTTCAACGTGATTGCGCAAGACCTGTCGTCGTATGGCCTCGACCTGTATGGCAAAATGATGCTGCCCGAGCTGATAGACCGCATGGCGCAAATCGATGGCGTGGAGTGGATAAGGTTGCACTACGCCTACCCCACCCAATTCCCCTACGAGGTGCTGCCGGTGATGGCCCGGCACAGCAACGTGTGCAAATACCTCGACATTGCCCTGCAGCACATCAGCGACAAAGTGCTCACCAACATGCGCCGCCACATAGGCAAAGCCGAGACAATTGAACTGATTGAGCGCATACGCCGCGAAGTGCCCGGCATACACCTGCGCACCACACTCATGGTGGGCTTCCCTGGCGAGGGAGAGGCCGAATTCGAAGAACTGAAGCAGTTTGTGCGCGACGCGCGGTTTGAGCGCATGGGCGCCTTTGCCTACAGCGAAGAGGCCGGCACCTATGCCGCGCGCCACTACGACGACATCATACCGCAAGAGGTGAAAGACGACCGCCTGCAGCAAATCATGGACCTGCAAGAGTCCATTTCGCAAGAGATACAGAACGGCAAAGTGGGCCAGACGCTGCGCGTAATCATCGACCGCGAAGACGAAGACTACTACGTGGGCCGCACGCAGTACGACTCCCCCGAAGTCGACCCCGAAGTGCTCATCAGCAAAGAGCGTCCGCTGACGGTGGGCGAATTCTACAACGCCACCATCACCCAAGCCCTCCCCTTCGAGCTCCTCGCCAAAGTTTACAACTAATTTCCCCAACCCCATATAAACATACAGTGAAGCCAGGTTTGGACTCAATCCACCCTGGCTTCAGTGTTTGTTATATAAGTTGTTTATTTTGATTTTTTGCCAGCAATCAGATGCCAGAGTTCACGCACCCACAGCACGAATGACGATCCAACCACTATAATTATCCAGTCGGTCAGTTTCAATCCTTCAACGTTGAAGAACTGCTGCAGGCCAGGGACCTCAACCATAGCTATCTGTCCAATAAGGATTATGGCAACGATTGTCAACAACCCGTTGCAACCCTTAAAGTGCAGCGCACTGCGTCCCGTCTCGAATGCGCGGGCGTTGAACAGATAGAAGAAGTGGGTCATGACAAAGGTGGTGAACAGCAGCGTCAGCTCATAGGTGGTTACGTGGCCCTTCGCCCCAAGCTGCACATGAAGCAAGTCGGTGAGTTGAGTGATGTCGGCATGCTGGAATATGTAAAGCATTCCGAGCAGCAACAGGAAGAAGAAGCCGCCCACACCGATAATTTCACGAAGCATAGGCTTGTTGAGGATAAACGCGTTGCGGTCGCGCGGCTTGTCCTTCATCACGCTCTCCGACGGCGGCAGCGAGGCCAGAGCCATAGCAGCGAAGGTGTCCATAATCAGGTTGATCCACAGCATCTGAGTGACGGTTAGCGGAGACTCGGTACCCATAAATGCGCCGCACAACACAAGGAAGCAAGCAGTCACGTTCACGGTGAGCTGGAACAGGAGGAAGCGCTGGATGTTTTGATACAGCGACCGCCCCCACATCACAGCCTTGCCAATGCTGCTAAACGAGTTGTCGATAATAGTGATGTCAGATGCCTCCTTGGCCACACTTGTGCCATCGCCCATCGACAGGCCCACATGGGCTGCACGCAAGGCGGGAGCATCGTTGGTGCCGTCGCCCGTCACGGCCACCACTTGATTGTTTTTCTGCAAAGCCTCCACAAGGCGCTTTTTGTCCATGGGGCGGGCGCGGGAAATTATCTTCAGGTCGCCCACGCGTTCTTGGATCTCCGCATCCGACAGCGCTGCAAACTCGGGGCCTGTAATCATATTGCGTTCCGAGTCACCTGAATCGTTCCAAAGGCCTATCTGGCGGGCGATTTCTTTTGCGGTGCCAGGGGTATCACCTGTCACAATTTTCACACTGATGCCAGCATCGACGCACTCCTTGACAGCGGCGGGGACATCAAGTCTCACGGGGTCGGCAATGGCCGCTATGCCAATAAAGCGAAGTTTGCCGGCAACGATTTTGTTGCCATCAATCACCTTAGCGACATCATCAACCTCCTGATAGGCAAAGCCAATGGCGCGATTCTGGTATTCAGACAGCTGTTTTTCCGCGGCAGCTTTGTCGGCCTGTGCTCCATTGCAAAGGCCTAACACGATCTCGGGAGCGCCCTTCACATAAAGAACTTTCTTGCCAGGCAAAGCGGCAGACTCAACTACAGTGGCCATATACTTGCGCTCGGTGGAAAATGGCACCTCGGCAATCGTCTTCACGCTCTCGCGTATGGAGCGATAATCAACGCCCTGCTTGTTAAGCCAAAGTAGCAATGCACCCTCGGTGGGATTGCCCAGCACTTGGGGCTTGTTCTTGTCTGAAAAATCTATTGATGCAGTGGAGTTAACAGCAATGCCCTCGTTGAGGACAGTTTTCGGAGCGTCGCCATACACCTTCAACTCGTCCACGCTCATAAGGTTCTGCGTCAGCGTGCCAGTCTTGTCGGTGCAGATAACGGTGGTTGCGCCCATCGTTTCACAAGCATGCATCCGGCGCACAAGGTTGTTGGTCTTTAGCATGCGGCGCATGCTGTAGGCCAGGCTCAAAGTCACAGCCATCGGCAATCCCTCGGGCACAGCAACCACCACAAGCGTCACGGCAATCATCAGCGTTTGAAGCACATATGCCACAAAAGCGGCAACTTGCTCTGCTGTGCCAAAGCAGTCGAAGCCATTCGACCAAAAGTATGAAGCAAGGCGACCCAAAACTATCAGGACAGCAAAACCGTAGCTCACTTTCGTGATCCAGTCGCTTAGGCCATCCAGCTGCTCATTGAGCGGAGTCTTCACGCTGTCGTCGATTTGTGCGGCCTCAAACACTTTGCCTTGCTCCGTGCCGTCGCCTACAGCAAGCACACGGCATATGCCATGGCCTTCCATCACCTTTGTGCCCTTCATCACATGGTTTGTCGGGTAGGTGGCTGCCTTGTCAAAATCTTTCTTGTCAGCGCTCTTGTGGCACATTGGTTCGCCAGTCAGTGTGGATTCATCCACATTCAGCGATGTGGCCTCAAGCAATTCAGCATCGGCGGGGACTTCCTCGCCCGTGTTTAGAATCACGATGTCGCCAACCACAACGTCTTTGCGCGGAATCTGCGTGGTGTTTCCGTCGCGTATCACCTCAACGGGCTCGTCGTCGTTCACCTGATTGAGAATTGTGAACTCCTTGTCGGCCTGCAACTCAAAATAGAATGCAAGCCCCGTAGCCAGCAGTATGGCCACAAAAATGCCCACCGGCTCGAAGAACACGGCGGCGCCCTGCCCCAGCCCAAAGAATTCGTAGCAAGAGATGCCCACCGAAAGCACACCCGCAATCATAAGAATGATGATGAGCGGATCGCCGAACTTCTCTAAAAACTGTTTCCACAAAGGGTCTTTCTCTGGCGGTGTCAACACATTGGCACCGTTTTTCGAGCGGCTTTCCAGCACCTGAGCGCTGCTCAAGCCCTCATAATGATGTTTCTGATTCATGTTTCTGATTTACATTGCAATATTAGAAAAAATTTGGGCAGAGGGTGTTGTTCTACTTCACCCAGCTGCCCAAATCAATAAAACATTTTTAACGTCTATTCCAGCTCCGGTACATTTCGTTCACACGTCGTTGAACGGCCTTGTATTCAGAGCCAAGCTTTTCTTTTCGCTCGGCGCCAACGCCATAGTCTCCGCGCCACACTTGCTTAGCCATTTCCTCTATCGAAGAGGCATCGGCCACTGGTGCGCTTGCGTTGCTTTCAGCGGTGGGCTCAGCAGCTTCGCCTGTTGAGGCAGCGGCAGGTTCTGCACTCGGTGCGGCATTGTCGGCCGCAGGCTGCGGCTGCTCAGCTTCTGCGCTGGCTGCACTGTCGGCAGCAGCATTTGAAGCAGTGTCGGGCTTTTCGGCCTGTGCAGAGTCGGCAACTTCGGTGTTCGGAGTGGTTGGGCTCGCGTTTTCATCCGATGAATTGCATCCTCGGAGTGCTGCAAACGCAGCTATCACCACCACAACAATGACCACGATTATTGCGCCTAATTTGCGGCTGCCAGTCTTGCCATTGTTTTCCGGTTGCTGTCCCTGCGGCTGATTGTCGACGGCGTTTACATTCTGAGTGGGCTCCCCATTGGCTTCCTTCTCAATCTCAAAGTGCCGTTTTACGGGCTTCTCGGTATCAAAGTGCCGCTCAACGGGCTTCTCAAGGTTGAATTTACGCGCCGACTTTCTGTGCTTTTTGTTTTCAGCCATAGTCGTTCAGTTTTTAACTATGCATAAATGTCGATAAGGGTTTGCATTCCGCCCTCATATCCTTTACCAATGGCCACAAATTCCCATTCACCATCTTCATTGCAGACAAGTTTGGCTGCCTCAACAGCAGTCTCTTTAGAAAACTTCTCTTTGAGATTGTATCGGCAAAGTTCTTCGCCTGTGTCCTCATTAGAAATAGTAATGGCGGGCTCGCGCACAGAGCCGAAAGTGCTTCCATTCATATCACCATGATAAATAGTTACGCAGAAAACAATCTCCTGAATGTTAGGACTAACTTTAGAAAGCCTTACGTGCATTGTTTCACTTGAGTCATCGTCATCGTCGTCCTCTTGTTTCTCACCGATGTCATCGGGAGAGCCAAGCACAGAGCCATCGGCCGAAATAGGCAGAGTTGCTGCACGCCATCGCACCTTGTTGCCATGCACGTTCCTATCAAAGGGTTCAACCACACCTGTTTCGGGATTGGCACGATGATTGGAATTGTAGTACACAAAATCGGCATCGTCCATAATCATGCCATCAGCACCGATAAGAAAAGCCGAAGCATCTAAGTCTGAGTTTTCTCCCGCTATCCAAGTTAAATCTACTTGTACATTCTCTAAACCTGCGCTCTTATCGAGCTTAAAACGTTCACCTTTCTCAATTTGAAATCTTGCCATAATATTAAAGCTTTAAATTATTAATTAAGTTATTTATATTGTCTTATCAGTTGTTCTATTTCATCGGTTGCTAAGCCATGCAGCCGGTAAAGGCTGGCACAACCTTCCAACTCCTCAACAGCCTTTCGCTTAGGCACAGCGCTACGTTTACCCGTATATTTAGCTATTGTGCGTTTTGCTTCAATCAGTTTTGAGCAAGCCTGCGCCATGGCAGAGTTGCCCTGTAAAGCAAATTCCCGCTTGGCCTCTGCAAAGTCGCCATTTTGCATCAAGAGTTCTGCTCTCGTTTTTTCCTTTTCTGGCTGCTCGGGCGGTGTGGTTGTCACTTTTTCACCAATAGTGGATTTCACCTTCTTCAACTCATCATCAAAGTCGGTAACACCTTTTTTATGCAAGTCGGCCTCTATTTTCCTAAATCTCTTTTCGGCCTCATTGCCTTTGCCTGTACGTGCCAGGGCCATAACTTCTGCTAAATCTATGCGCACCTGTCTGTGCAAAGTCTTTTTGTCGACAGGCGGCACAGAAGGTTCACGCTTCAGTTCTGAGCGTGGTGGGTCGGATATTGTTATTGTAATGACATCTTGTCCACAAACACACTTCTTAAGTTCTTCAATGCCAGCATTCCATTGAGTAAACCCTTTCTTCTTTACCCATGCATCAAGTTTGGCAATAAGCCGTGATGCGTCATTCACATTGTGTGCACGAAGTTTGCCTTTTATTTCTGCGACTAAAACCCTATACTGTTTATTTTCTTCAGCTGTTGGGCCGGATTCTGTAGACGAAGTTGGAGGATGTTGTACTCGGGGACCAAATAGATTGTGGACTTCGTAGTTTGCGTCTGCAACCATCTTGTACAGCCTGTCGAGCATTGCCCGCTTCATTTTATCTTGCACCTTCGCCACTGCGGCCCATGCCATGGGGCTAAAGATTTTCTCAAAATAATCTGTTGCGGCATTGCCAACTAACACAACCATGCACTGCTGCTTCTGCAGGCCGTGGCTCAGTAGGAAGTTGTTTAGCTTATACTCCACCAAATTGCGAACCTCACCAATTGCCGAAACATCCAAATCGCTACGGTTAAGGAAATAGTCTTGTTTTGACCCATCACTCATGAGCAGCGAGCCGTTAACACTCGACGAATCTCCATTAAGGAAATCCCAAGCAGCAGCTTTCAACATTTCCTCTTCTGGCTCTCGCGACTTATAGTTGTAGCCAAACAGTCTACTCCATATCAAGTCGGTGGCTTGCTTCAACCGCGGGTCAGATCCTTTTCCTTCAATTCTTATTGTCTCGTCGAGAGCATTGCCTGCTTCCACATCAAAAGCCTGCAAGAGCAGATCGCCAGCGTCAACCGACACCATGATTGCAACTTTGACTTTTTGCCTCACTTGCGACAATGAGTCCATTGCCACAGGCAGCAAAAGTTGGTGGTAGCTTATTGAATAAAGGTTCTGGAATCCTGCTTGTTCAAACGAATTGGTGATAAACAACCTCTTATTGGTATCAAGCTCTGGGGTAAAGAGAAACACAAGCGGCAGTTTTGACACATTGCTGTCGATAGTGCCCTTTTCACCATAAAAGCTATCAGACAGAATCTTGCTGATATAATACCTTATGGCATAATATGGCAATTTATTGAGCTGTTCGTCCCGGCCCGAGAATTGGAACGTCTTAATGCCCTTGCAGGTGTCGAAGATATTGGCAAACGCGTTTTGCGACAGCCCCTTAGTAGCTGTCTCTAATGCTTTTTGCCCAATGACGAACTCATTGCCGGCACACTCTATGGCAAATGGCATTTCGCACTCACCATCGCGCGGGAAGTCAACAAATCGGCCTTCGCCATCGGCACGGCAATAGCGGAAAGAGATGCGATTCCTTGATAAAGTAACCAATATGCAATAGTCCACTTTCTTACAATTTTTATGTACCACTTACTTTAACATTTTCATCAGGTACTCATCATAAAACTTCATGCCCTCAAGAATGATAATCGGAGCAACATAATCAAACTTGTCCTGATGGTGAGCTTTCTGTACCTCAGGCAAATTTTGGATATACGTGTTGATGTTAGACATTGAATTGATGCCACTCATCATTATGTCTACGTCAACAATGTCTTTGCCGAAAAGACTCGTTATATACTTGTAATAAATTCCAGCAAATTGATAGAAACACAATTGACTGGGATCGAACTGTTCTGCAGATTTGAAGCAGACTCCAATGCTCTCGATGTAGTCAGGAGTAATGCTGTCATCAAAATTTAGTATCTCACTCTTTCCTGTGCTGCTGTTGTAGAGGGTAAATCCAGCTTCACCAACTATCTCTATAGCCTTGTCAGACACCATCAACTTACTGGTAGCAGTCTTTGCCAAACCCTTTGACACCTCAAACTTGACATCATTCGCGGGTTTTGTTTGTATGTTGATATTTGGCCAATCAGCAAGGTTGCCCTTTAGCGCATCAAAGCCACCCATTCCCCTAGCAAACACCTCAGTATAGTACCGTAATGCTCCATTGGCATCAATCACATTCAGCCATTCAAATATACGGGCACCCTTACCTGCAAAAACCACTTTGATTTTTGGCCGCCAACTTTCATTAAACATTGGCAACTCAGTTGACTGCCGAGCCTCCTTGATCAGTTTAATGGCCAACTGGCCCATATAGTAAGTTACAAGTCCTGTAACATACATATTAACGCAGAATAAGGCCGGACATTTGTTCAATAGAGTTTGGTAAAACCCTCCAAGCTGCTTTTCACCCAACTGATCCACAACCTGCTCAAAATAGTATGGAGCGGTTGTTGCTGAATAGAGCTTAGCATCACCGTCATTAAAGCCCAGAAGTTTCAACCCATTGTCATAACAAACCACATTCAGCGCTTTTTCAAACTGGGCTTCCATATATTTGGTGGCATTTGAGATTCGCTGAGCCGCAAAACGGATTGAGTTTTGTTTCAGCATTTTACATCCGTCTCCATCTTTACAGATAACCGAAACATCTGTTGTGCTGCCCCCCACATCAAGGCAAAATGTAAGTTCATTAGTTGTATTAATGCTACATGCTATATGATTAGCCACAGCGCATGCTTCCGTCATTGCTTTTGTTGTATCGATTGCCTTGAAGTCAAACCTGAACGGATCGCGATTGGGCACCAGAACCTTAGCATTTGCTTTTTCAGCGCTTGCTCCAAATGGCCCTGAGAATGGATTTTTTGAGTCGCTAAATCCAATAGAAGCCCCAGCATTTTCCAATTTGTTAGACGCAAAGGGATCGTCACTAGAGTTTCCACAGCCAAGGGGATTTTCATTTCCAAAGGGATTATTGCTCCCAAATCGGGCTCCGTCAAAAGGCCCATGATTGTCATTCGACATTCCTGCCAAAGGGTTGACATTCTCTGTCGGGATGTTATCCATAGGAGCATCAGAAACCGTCAGAGGCACATCATAAGCCACAGGAGAAACATTTGTCAGAGTTTTCCAAATCGAACCATACTGGAGTATAAGGTTGTGTCCCATTGCAGATGGATATGACCACCTCAAATCCGTTGGCACTCGGTGCATAACAAACAGTTCTGCATATATGTGAAGCAACAACGAGGACAGGAAGGCCTGTTTATGGGCTTTATCTATATCACGGTCGCTCCACTTCATGTTGTGAATCAACTTAACCGCGTTTTGCCCTCCTCGGAAACTGAGCATTATCTCATCGTCGGTCACATTGCTGATTGGCAGGTGGCGACTGAAGCATGGGAAACCACCTTGCACGGCATTGCCACACAAAATGTTTATATCTCCGTTATCTGGCAAACGCATGTCATCGTGAACAGCAAGAATGCTCTTTATGGCATTTGAATATATCTCCTCGTTTTGGAAGAAAAGGACATTGCGCTCAACTGGGACCTGATTTGCATTGTTATTGCACAAATCTGTGAATAGAGAAAAACGCTGGTTTTCAAACTGCAATCCTTTAACATCATCCGGCACACAGTAATAAGCAACCGAAGTGTTTGTACTACCAAAATCCACGCCAACAGTAACTGATTGTAAATCATGATTCTGGCTAAGTCTTTTTGGCAACCCATCAGTTGCATTTGGATCGCTACTATAGTTTATCAAGACGTAACCACTGTCGCTTCCTGAAATATGCGTTAGGCGCACGCCCTTAAACGGGTTCGCACTCTCATAGATCTCATACTTGTAGTTGCTGGCGGCAGTGCGGCTGTCGCTCATAACAAGGAGTTTAGCACCTTCAGTGGCCACACCCTTATTGGCGAGGAATTGTATCTTGCCTTCGTTGTCGACAATGATATTATTGTCATTATCACCAGTAAATGGCACGGCACAATACGGGCAGTCGTTTTGGCGCGCATTATGCGGCATCTCGGAATACATAAAATAGCGGTTCCACTTATCGGAGATGAAATTAGGCCACACCACCACGTCTTTGTTGCGGGCAAAAATGCCGCTTATATTGTAGTCGATGGGTATGGTCTTAGATTTCAGTGCGCCATTTTCATCGGTCACAGAAATCGTAAGCTTCACCGAAAGGACAGACTTCTCCTCATCAAACTCTGCTTTCATTTGCGATTCTATGCCGATGCCAGCCTGTACATAACCCAGAAGCGAGCTCACATTGCGGCCAAACACCAGCAGGCCTTTTTGGCTCAGAGGGATTGCGAAAAAGGCGTAATCTGAACTACCCAACTTGTGGGCACGCAACAGATAGACGGGCAGTGTTTTGATGTCTTTTTCTCCCTTTTCATACTCACGAGGGAGCCAAATTCTGGCCAACTTAGAGGTATTAGGCAGCAAAAGTTCCTCGGGTTTAAACTTTATTGCATCTTTACTTCCATCAGACTCAACTGATGAAATGACGCCATCGTGGCCAATAAGTTCCTCACTGTAGTTGAGGAATGTGAATGGCGCGCCAAAGCCCTGCACAGGGAGTGTGCTGGCATTATTCTCATCAAGTTTGCGGTCGCGGACGAGAGAGAGAATCTCATCGCGCCAAGTGACCAGTTCACCCTTTAAGCCCTGATAGGTGATGCCTGCCTGCTTATAATAGTCCTCAAGTTTGGAAATTCGCGACAACAGTTTGTCGACATAAGCGTACAGATTAAGCAGTTGCTCATTGGGAATGGTGCTGTGCAGCGGGTCGGTGAAGCGGTGCGTTTGCGGATCGACAAAAACAGCAGCCTTATCAATACTATAGGCCACAGAGGTGAAGAACAGCGAGCGTGGCGATGTGGCGCCAACCACTTTTCCGTTGTATTTAATCACATACAGGAATGGCTTAGCTTGGTCGTTTTTTGCCGCGGCCTGGTCCATCCAAATGCGGCGGTCGTTCATCAGCATATTGCCGAAGGCTCCCTTGGGCTCATAAATATTTGCCGTGGTCCTTATATCTTTTCCGTCGCTATAAGCAAGTTCGATGCGGCTTACACTGATTGCCGTATTGTTGAGGGCGATGCAGGCTATAAGGCCGCGCCACTCGTCCACAAGATTCACGTAATATTGGTTCAGGCCATCGGAGGCATTCTTGCGGATGGTTTGAATCTCACCAAGGGCATGATCAAACAGGTCGGCACGGGCAAACACCGTGGGCACACCGGAAACGATGGCACTGACGTCAACGCCATCTTGAATTGTTGGAGTTTCAATATCGCGGGTAAACGACTGGATGCCCGCAGTCAAGTCCTGCCATTGTCCGGCAGCGCCTTGAGGCTTGCTCTGGGGCTTCACATTGATTACTAAGGCAGTAATATTTGGCATAAGAATTTATTTTTAACCGTTATAATTTAGTACTGAATGGGATTGTGAGGTTAATGGCGTTGTACATATGCGCCAGGAAACGCTCCTTCATAGTGCTGACATTCTGAGCGTCGGTTGGCAAGCACTTAGGAAGATTTTTGATGAAGTCGTCGTAGCCAGTACGCTTGTCCCTGCTAAAGATGCCGCCTTCCTTTTTCTCCTGAATTTCCTTGCACGGATCCATAGCCGCAAGCGCCTTGATATTTTCCTCAAACACCGTGGGCGGGAACAAAAATTGGCTCACGCCTGCCTCACGCACAGAATTATGAATTTGGTAGATCCAACCGCGCACAATCGATCCGTTGACAACGTTATAGGCAAATTCCTTCATATAGTCGTCAATCTCGTCGCACTGGTTCTTGCTCATTTCATCATAGTCATGAATGCCTTGCTTCTTAAGTCGCTCAATGAATCCACGAGTGCCCTTTGTGGTTTTGCTCACATCGTCCTGCTGCAATGCACTGCCGTGCTCGGAAAGGATTATATGCGCCAAGGTTAAAAATGAGCCCATCTTTTGCATAAACTCCGCAGCCTTGGTTTGATCTACAAAGTCCGAGCCTTTGAATGTCATATTTTTGGCATCATCCAAATTCACTGATCTATAGAGATACTGAACCGACTTGTTCTGCAAGTCGTTGTCGTCAAGCATAAAGAAGTCGTAGGCAGCACAAGCGCTCATGAGCTCCACCACGTGACAGGCATTTTTCTGCTGCGCGCCACCGGTTATGGTATCACCACTGTTGCTGTCAGACACATTCATGTCTTTTGCAGGCCAACCGATGTGGTAGAAGCGCTTATAGCGCTCCTTTACAGTCTTATCGTTCTGGTAGAACTGCATAGCGGCCTGCGAATTGATGGCAAAATAGTCGGACGAAGCTACGAGTTTCTCCTGCTTGAGCTGCGCTTCAGAAGGAGATTGAAAACTGAAATACTCGGTAAGAAGTGTGGCTCCAAACTTAACCTTGTTGAAGTCAATTGTATTTTGTGAAATGATGTTCACTGCCTCTTTCAGAGCCTCGGGCACCACTGGTATTGACGAAGCACCCGTGCCGCCAAACACAGACCCGAACACAAACACGCGTGCGCCTGTGCCGCTGGCCTGCAACTCGGTGAGGAAATCGGCCAACTGTAGCTCAGGCTCAGTTGCCGTGGCCTTGTTGGTCGCATAGTGGCAGGCAGCTTCCACAATGCCATGATACATCAGCATCGACCCCAGATGGGTTTGCGCACGGTATCCGTGGTCGAGGTTAAAGGCTTGCACTGTGTCGTGATCCAAAAACAAATCAGCCAAGTCACGGTCGGCTTCGGTTGTTTCGGCATCAAGCCCTTGCATGGCACTCAGCTTGGTGTAGGAGCTGCGGTTTGCCTTCGAATAATCGGTGTAGAAGCGGTACAAATTGAGTTTTGCCGAAAAGAATGTGTTTGAATTCGGACTGCCACCCGGAGAGTCGGGATTGTCGGTCTTCACCTTATTATATAATTCTATCAGTCGCTCCACGCCACCCTTGTTGCCGTTGCTTTGGTCGGTGTCAAGCGTCAATATGTCAATCTCTTGATTGCCAAACATGCCAACAGCGCAAAGGTTGACGAAGGCCTCAAGGCACCTCATACCCGTGCCGCCAATGGCAATAACGAATAACTTATCCATATAACAATCTGTTTTTTAGAACCAAGACCCTAATTTACCTTGCTTGTTGGCCTTTGAAACCACCAGGCCAATAATTACATACACAATCCACGACACGAAAAGGCCTATGAACATGTGCAGCATGAACACACTCTTTTTGGAGCCCGTCTTAAGGCTTATATACACAAGCGAAAACGACAGTATGGCCGAAAGCAGAGGAGCCAATATGCTTATTCCCCAAAAGATGCCCTTGCGCTTTTTCACATCGCTCAAATTAGGTCTGAATTCCACGCCTTTAGATAACATAGCGGCTAATATCAAAGCCACTGCTGCGGCAATAACAGCACAGATGTAAACTGGAAAAATGATTGCTGACATACTTATTATTTCATTTATTAGGTTATGTTATTGTGTTTATTAATTACTCATTCTCACAAAGTAGCTATACACGCAACTGCCCTGAGGGTTGCAGTGCTGCAACACATTTCTTATGGCGGAGCTAAGGCAGTTGTTGCCCGTCCACGAAAAGAGCTCGTCGATTTGACTGCCAAGATTGGGCTCGGCGTCGGCCACAACGATGTCGATGCGATACAGGCCAGAAGGCTCCCTGTTGCCCGCTATGGTGCCGCCGAAACTGGGGTTTAGGTTTACCGCCAACTCGGCATTGCGGCCCTTGGTGGCATTGAACGTGTTGCTAAACAGCGACTGGTCGAACACGAGCACACCTTGAATGTCAAAGATGTCTTTTCCGCCGCACTTAGTGTAGTCGTACTGGGGAAGAAGGTTGCCGTTTTCATCGTAGAAGTCGGAACTTTCCGATGGAATTTCCACGTCTTTTTCGCCTTCAACCACCTCTATTGTGGGCTTATGCTTCATTGCCGTGAGCCAATCCATATAAAGGTTGAAGTCCACGCCAATGTCGGTCATTCTCACCGCCAAGCCCTTGATTTGGTATG
Organism: Wujia chipingensis; assembly: GCA_963655175.1. Lineage (GTDB taxonomy): Bacteria > Bacteroidota > Bacteroidia > Bacteroidales > Muribaculaceae > Sodaliphilus. The sequence continues at coordinate 116,658 of CAVKDU010000001.1, forward strand.
AGTCGGTGTTGGAGAAATCGGCAAACAGGTTTTGGAACAAGTGCTGGAAACGATACTTTGCGGGAATCTCCCCGTCTTGCTGATCCTTGGCATTTGCCACGATGGCGGCCCAATCGGTCTCGCCAAAAGTGTAAAGTTCGGCACGCGAGCCAGGCAGGAAATTGAAGCCGTCGTCCTTGCCGTCTTCAACCGACTCCGTCACCACGTCTTCGCCAGATTGGTCATGGTAGGTGCCGCCCACACATGGGCCGGCGTATGCTCCATTTGTGCCGCCTGCCTTGGGGGTGATGGTGTAGTTGTGCATCGACAGTGTGAAGCGCTTGTAGTTTTGCGGCTTGCCCTGCAAGCCGTCTTCCACCTCTTTCAGCAGTTTATGGTTCTCATCGTCAAATACGGTATAGTACAGATGCTTGTCGAGCGAGCCTTCCTTGTAGTCGGTTACAAAGAAGGTGATATCCTTACCGCGCTTTAGCCATTCTTCAAAATATTTTGTGGGGTAAGCCTGCTGATATATCTGATGTCCGGGGGTGTACTCCTCATAGTCGGTAACAAGAAGGGCACTGCGGTTTTCATTAACTATCTTTTCCAAAGTCTTTTCCACGGGTGCATAAAGCTGACCCTGCGCCTCGGGGTTGTGCAGCTGCGCAAAAATGTTTGCGGCCGAGTGTAAGTCATCACCATTGAGTTTCTCGATCTTCTCATTGGCCAGAGAATAAAGGTCGTAGCGGTCGAGCGACCCGGTGACTTTTTGGGTTATGCCATTAAAGGTCTGTGCCGTAGACGGGTCGTCGTAGGCTATATACACTCCGGAAAAGTCGAAGTAGGCAGCCCACTTGCCAGTGTCGGGCATGCGCTGTGAATCTTTTTCATAATACGCCTGTACGTTTTCAAGGCTCGGTCCGAGATCGGAGTTTCCAACCCCAGAACAGCTGTTAAAACTCCCCATAAGGCCACACGAGGCAAGGAGAATCAGCAATGACGATCTCACGGTTGACAGGCTTAGAGATTTATGTACCATTTTTCGTATTCATGCGCACAGATTCGGTTCCTGCTACACTGTGCTGTTAAACTTAACGTATAATACGAACATACAAAAAGCGTGGGAACCGCCTGTCGCCTGTCCCACGAACCGAGGCCTTCGCATTGCCTTATCCTGCTGAACAGGCAACGCTAGAGCCCACGCCGATATGATACACATCCTCCAAGTGGCGCACCTCATATCACATAAGGTACAAACCAATTGGATGCGATATAATCACACCCGTAGACATCTACCGTTGCTAAGTTCCTGACAGGATATTGTGAAAGTTGCGAAGTTTCAGTTCGTCATGAACCAAGCGTCAAGTAAACGCCTCAAATATGTCGTGTCTCGTGCCCACCCTTCCCCCTTGCAGTGAGACCGGGGTCGCACCATTCAAGGCTCGGCGTGTGCTGAGACATTTAGAGAACTGAGACACGCATTGATATGCGGCGTCTCAAAATTCTCTGATTGCAAAGATATAATTATTTCTAAAATAAACAAAATTAAAGACGAACATGTTTATAAAAATGGGGCGGGACAATGTTTTCTGGCAAAAGCGGAACCTGGGGCAGGGAAAGGGACACGCAAATATGGACACACAGGCACATGACAGGGTGACTCCCTATCTTGTGCCTGTGTGGTCTTGCTGAGGTCAGCGATTATTCTTTTGGGTCAGTTGGGTTGTCCTTTGGGTAGGGGCCGTAGGTGTCGCGGGGGCGCTCTTTTTTGCGGAGGACGAGGTGGAGGAGGACTATCACCACGAGGCTGCCGAGGCTCACGCCGTAGAACAGCAGGTATTCGCCTGCACGCAGGTGGGGCAGGCCGTAGACCACGACTATCACGGCCAGGTAGATGAGCAGCACGGCCGGCAGCCACACTGATTTATTCACTTTTTTCATCTTCAGGCGGGGCTATGTAGGGTGACTCTTCGGGCTTGTAGTTGCCGCTCTTGAGGTATTCGTAGATGCGGATGCAGGCCCAGGCGTCGATGGCGGCGTATTGCTGCTGGGCTTCGGTGAGGGTGTCGGCCTCCCAGTTGGTGAGGCGCTGGCCTTTTGATATTTTCTGCTGGAACAGGATGGCGTAAATCTTCTGCAGGCTTATGTCGGCTATGTGGTAGTCGCCCACTATGCTCTGCAGGTCGACGAAGCCGGCGGGCTTCAGGTTGCTGATTTTGTGCAGCTGGTTGAAGTCGTCGTGCAGTGAGAGTCCTATTTTCAGGCAGCGGCTGTCGGCGAGGTACTCGGCGAGGCTGAGCGGCACGCCTATTTTGTTGGTTCTAAAGAGGAAGCACTCATCGTGGGTGGACAGCTGCAGCAGGGCAACTTTGTGCGACTGGCCTTTGCGGAATGCGGGGCGCGTTTCGCTGTCGAAGCCCACGATGGGGCTTTTGCGCAATATGGCTACGGCCGCGTTGACTTTGAGCATGGTGTCGATGACGTAAACGTCGCCGCCAAAGGTGACGCGCGGCATTTCGCTGACCACCGTTTTGTCGATGGATATTTTAAAATTACGATTCATAAAAAAGCACAATGTGTGGTATGTGTACCAGGGAAGCCTTGCGTTAGTCGCAACGCGCTGATTATATACAAATACAAAATTACGCAAAAGCCCACAAAGAAAAAAGCGTTTTGCGCAGCTTTTTGGCTTCGGGGCGGTGAAAAGAAAAAACTCTCGGGCTGCTTGCGGGCAATCCGAGAGTTGAATTATTTTGCAATTGTTATTGTATTGCTTGGGGGTGAGATCTTATTTCAGGGCCTCGTCAACCTTGTCGTTGGGCACCATTTTCTCCTGAAACACATAGGCACCAGTCTTGGGCGAGCGCACCATCTTGATAACCTTGCTATATGTACGTCCTTCACCAGTTTGAAGGGTTGCGACTGTTTTCTTTGCCATGAGTCAAAAATATTATTTAATTTCTTTGTGTACGGTTACACGTTTCAAATAGGGGTTGTATTTCTTCAGCTCCAGACGTTCGGGAGTGTTTTTGCGGTTTTTAGTTGTGATATAACGTGACATTCCGGGCACACCGCTGGCCTTCTGTTCAGTGCATTCGAGAATCACTTGAACGCGATCACCTTTTGATTTCTTCGACATAATCTAAAAATTTCTTACTTTGCTAATGTTTTGATTTCAGTTAAATGACCCTCTTTGGCTGCCTTCTTGAGCGCTGCATCAAGACCCATGCGGTTGATGTTGCGAAGACCTGCAGCAGACACTGTGAGACGGATCCACTGACCCTGCTCAACCCAATAGAATTTGCGGTTGGACACATTAACGTTGAATTTACGCTTTGTTCTTCTTTTAGAGTGCGACACGTTGTTACCGGTGATCGCCTTCTTGCCTGTGATTTGACAAACTTTTGACATAGTCGTTATTTTTCCGTTTTTTTAATTCTCTTATTTGACTTCAAGGAAGCTACTTATTCCGCGCAGCAGTACAATATTCCAGGGCTTCACCGTGCCGTGGCTGCCAAGGCGAGTGTGAGAAAGCACCGCTGTGGCGCGGCCTGGCCGCTGAAGCTATTTAATATCGTCCTACGCTTTATGCCTCGACATTAGCATCATAATCGGGGGCATCGAAGTTTCAACGATCATGTCACAGAACAGGACTAACGGGAAGTTCGTTGCATTCCTGCCTTGAAATCGACTGCAAAGATAGCAAATATTTTTCATATTGCAATAGCATGGCGCGGCAAAAGCCGTGCAAAATGCTTAATCACAACAAAATTGGGTGCTTTCGGTGCGCCCTGGCACACCTACTTGCCGCTTTCGCGCAGGAGTTTGAGCAGCATTTTCAGCACTTCGGTGGTGGCGCGGTCGATCACGCGGCTGCGGTCGCCGGGCAGGTGGGCGCAGTGGGTCACCACCCTATCGCCGCACTTTGCGGCCATCCACACAGTGCCCACGGGCTTGTCGGGCGTGCCGCCGCCGGGGCCTGCGATGCCCGACGTGGACACGGCGCAGTCGGTGCCCAGCAGCTGGCTGACGCCGCGCACCATCTGCGCCACTGTGGGCTCGCTCACGGCGCCCACGGTGTCGAGCACCTCGCTGGGTACGCCCAGCAGCTGGTGTTTGATGCGGTTGCAATACGACACCACGGTGCCCACGAAGTATTCCGAGCTGCCTGGCACCTCGGTGATCACGTGGGCAATGTTGCCGCCGGTGCAGCTCTCGGCCGATGCTAGTGTGAGGCCGCGCTCGCGCAGCATCTGGCCTATGACTTCGGGCAGCGAGTGGTCGCCGTCGCACACTATGGCGTCGCCAAGGGTGGCGTGCAGGCGGTTGGTGAGGGAGTCCATTTGGGCGGTGAGCTGCTCCTTGCTGCGCGAGATGCCCGACAGGCGCAGGCGTATGATGCCCGGCTTTGGCAGGTAGGCAAGGTGTATGCCCTGCGGCAGCGAGCTTTCGAAGTCGGTGAGCGCAATGGCGAGGTCGGACTCGGTGTAGTCAATCACCACAAAGGTGCGGTATTCAATGTCGACGTCGCTGTTGAAGCGCTTGATGAGCTGCGGAATCACGGCACGCTGCATCATGGTCTCGGTTTCGTGCGGCACACCGGGCATCGACACCAGCACCTTGCCGTCGCGCTCAAACCACATGATGGGCGCGGTGCCCACCTCGTTCTGAATCACGCGGCAACATGAGGGCACCATTGCCTGACTGGCCGTGAGGCTGTTCATGGTGAGGTGGCGCTTTTCAAACACCTTGTCGACGTTGGCCCTTGTGGCCTCGTCGAGCACCAGTGTGCCGCCAAAGTAGTCGCACAGCGTCTGCTTGGTGATGTCGTCTTTGGTGGGGCCAAGGCCGCCCGTCATGAGCACCACGTCGGTCTGCGCCATGGCTTCGGTGAGGGCCTTGCTTATTTCCTGCTTGTCGTCGGCCACCACCCTCACGCTCTTCACTTTCCAGCCAAACGGCGTGAGGTGGCGCGCTATCCAGCCTGAATTTGTGTCGGTGACCTGCCCGATGAGCAGCTCATCGCCAATTGCAATTATCGAAACTTCCATAAGACTCTTATTTGTTCGTATTATTGATTTCTGAATTAATGGCCTCGATGCGCTGGGCCAGCGCTGGGTGGGAATACTCATACCACACGACCCACGGGTGCGGGGTGAGGTTGGTCAGCGACTGGGCCGACAGTTTTTTGAGTCCGGTTACAAGGTCGGGGCCGCAGCCGGCACGCACGGCAAAGGCGTCGGCGGCGCGCTCGCAACGGCGCGAATATGAGTTGAACACGGGCGACAGCACCGCTTCGAGCGGCGAAACGAGCAGCCCGAACGCCTCGAGCGACAACACAAACGACCATCCGCCATAGCCGAGGGCCTCGGAGAATGCCGAGGTGGACAGCACCAGCGAAAACAGATAGAGGTAGACGGCCACCTGCACAATGGAGGCAACGAGCGACTTCAGAATGTCGTGGTGGCGGTAATGGCCCACCTCGTGCATCAGCACGGCCACTATCTGCTGGGTGGTGAGCTGGTCGGTGAGGGTGTCGTAGAGCACGATGCGCTTTTTGGCGCCGAAGCCGGTGAAATAGGCGTTGGCCTTGGTGCTGCGCTTCGACCCGTCGATTACGTAGATGTTGCTAAGCTTGAAGTGGGCCGCAGAGGCCGCCGCCTCGATGGCCGAGCGCAACTCGCCCTCGGGCAGTGGCGTCTGCTTGTTGAACAGCGGCACTATGAGGTTGGAGTAGAACAGCGTGAAAAACGCCATCACCACCGCGCACGCCACCGTGCCCCACAGCCACAGGCCATTGCCCACATAGCCGTAGATGAGGCTCAGCAAATCGACCAGGCCTATCGAGAGCAGCACCGACAGCGCCGCACTCTTAACCGCATCGGCTGCAAAGCGTCGGTGCGTCGACCGGTTGAAGCCAAAGCGCTCCTCTATCACAAATGTCGAGTAGTAGTCGAAGGGCACATCGAGCAGGCGCGAAGCCGCTATAAGCGTGGCCACAAAACAGGCAATGGCGGCATAGCCGTCGCCAAACCAGCCGACGCACTTGCTCCAATACCAGCCGAAGAACCCAGTGAGCAGCAGGGCCAGAGTGACGCAGAAGTCAAACAGGCGCGAGATGCGCCCCACCCTGCTGCCAGCCTTCTCATATGCCTGCTGGCGGGCATACTCGCCGGCGTCGTACACATCGGCCACCACGCTTGGCACCGGGTGGGTCATGTAGCGGGCATCGAGCCACGACAGCAGCGACGACTTGGCCAAGTCGAGCGCCAACAGGCACACGAGCAAAAGCAATGCAGCATTCATCGGGCCAACGGATTTAAATCACCACACGGGCAAACGGCGGCAGCGTGATGTCGCAATACTTGCCGTCGAGATACTTGAAGTAGCCGGCCACGGCTATCATGGCGGCATTGTCGGTGGTGAAGAGACGCTTGGGGATGAACGCCTTGATGTGATGGCGGTCGGCATAGTCTTGCACGGCATTGCGCACGCCCGAGTTGGCCGACACTCCACCGCCTATGGCTATCGTCTTGATGCCCGACTGCTTTATGGCCTTCGAAAACTTGTCCATAAGGATGTCGATGATGGTCTTTTGCAGCGAGGCGGCAAGGTCGGCCTTGTTTTCCTCGATGAAGTTGGGGTTGAGCTTAAGCTCGTCGCGCAGCGTATAGAGGAACGACGTCTTGAGGCCGCTGAAGCTGTAGTTTAGTCCCGGAATGTGGGGCTTGGAAAACTTGAAGCGCGTGGCGTCGCCCTCGGCTGCCAGACGGTCGATGATGGGGCCGCCGGGATAAGGCAGGCCCATCGACTTGGCACACTTGTCAAAGGCCTCGCCAGCGGCATCGTCGATGGTTTGGCCGAGGATTTCCATGTCGTTGGGTGCGTTCACCTTCACTATTTGCGAATTGCCACCCGAAATGAGCAGACACAGATAGGGGAACTCGGGCACCTCGGTGTTTTCATCCTCCTTGATGAAGTGCGACAGCACGTGGCCGTGCAGGTGGTTGACGTCGACCAGCGGCACATTGAGCGCAAGGGCCAGACCCTTGGCAAACGAAGTGCCCACATGCAGCGAGCCGGGCAGACCCGGGCCGCGTGTGAAAGCAATGGCACTGATGTCTTCCTTCTTGATTCCGGCCTGTCGTATAGCCTCCGACACCACGGGCACAATGTTTTGCTGGTGGGCGCGCGAGGCCAGCTCGGGCACTACGCCGCCATAGGCTTCATGCACCTTTTGGCTGGCAATGACGTTAGACAAGAGCACGCCGTCGCGAATCACGGCGGCCGAGGTGTCGTCGCACGACGACTCAATTCCCAATATTATAGTCGGTTGATGTGACATATCACTTTGTGATTAAGTTATCTTCGCAGCTACCTTTTGCAGCGCAATTGAAATTACGATACAAAATTAATTAGAAATTAGGTATTAAACAAACAGCGCCTGCTTGAATAAAGACGACAATAGAGACAATGCTTGTGTGCGGCTAAAAGCGGATGCCAGCCGTGAGGGTGAGGTCTTCCACCGAATTGAAGAAACTGTAGCGGTGACTTATGTACCAGTGGCCGTCCATCACAAAGTGGGCGCCATAGAAAAAGTTTTTGCGGTTGCGCACAAGGGCCAGCTTTAGCCTTATGCTGGCCGAGAGCATGTCCTTTTTACCCTCAATTGAGTTTGGAAACGAGTGGCGGTAGCCAATGGACGGCATGGCCGTGACATTGAACAGCCAGTTGGGGCGGAACACCCAGTTGTAGCCGTATCCGGCCAGCAGCGAGTAGTCGCGGTAGCGGAAGCGGTAGTTGCGCGTGGTGTCGGGCAGAAACGCCTGCATGGCGGTGTCGAGTTTGGCAAAGTCCATGCCCACATCCTGGTGCGAGAAGTGGAAGCCGAAAATCAGCGAGCCCGCGCTCTTCTTCTGATATTTCGAGAAGCAATAGGCCGCAGCCTGCGCATAGCGCTTGTTGTTGAGGAAATAGTAGCCATACAGTCCGTAGGACTCACGGCTGAGGCCGGTGAAGCGCTTGTCGATCCAGCGGCCGTCGTTGTAGTCGCCAAAGCGGTGAATGTTGGCATTACCGGTGTTTTTATGGAAATAGGCGTCAAACGCCACCCGGGCGCAAGTGAACGAGAAGTCCAGTTTATGATGCTTGGTGGCCTTGCCCGTGACAAGGTTGTCGATGTCGATCATATAGCTGGCGCTGACCGCCATGAATGCGAGCTGCGCACCAACGTTGGTCGAGATGTTGGAGTTCATGGCCACAGGCACCTTTTCGCGGCCGAAATGGCCCACGTAGGTGTCGACCCAGTCGTTGTTTTTGAGCATGAACTTCCAGTTTTTGCCGCTGCCCACCACATAGGCGGTGTCGTAGGAGTTGAATGTGTGGTCGCCCCACTTATACACCTTAACGCAAAACCCGAGGAACTTGGGATAGTGCACAGTGGTGTCGTTGAGGTTGAGCTTGCCGTGCATCATGGCGCGCTTCCAGTATTTTGCGTCGCGCACAGTGTCGAAGGGCTCGTTGAGCTTGCGGTCGATGCGGCTTTTGATGCTCTTAAACGGATTCTTGGCCGCGCCGCCAAATGTGGTGAGCAATGCGCCAAGCAAGATTAATATTAACGCTTTCCTTCTCATTGCTTTGTGTTAACTGTGTCGCTGCGGTGCGGCTTCGACACTGTGGGGCGGCGCACCGAGTCGGCCTTGGCCGCGCGCTTGGGGCGGAAGTTGATCAGGCGGTCGAAGTCGTGCTTGAACACTATGCCCACGCCCTGAGTGGTCATGGCATTGCGCACGTAGTAGTTCTGATCGTTGAAGTGGTTGTAGGCCTTGAGCCTTATGGTGCCGCGCTTGTTGATGAGATACTCAATGTCGAAGTCGCCAATGAAGTTGGAGTTGCGGGTGTTGAACGTGTTGTCGCGGTAGCCGAAGTTGCCGTTAAACAGCAGGCGGTTGTTGAGCAGCTGGCTCGACAGTGCCAAGTCGACCTCCATGTCGGAGAAGTCACCCTTGTTCGACCTGAAGTTGGGCGCCACGGTCCACTTGTCGCTGATTTGGCCCAGGATGTTGCTCAGCTGCGATGATATGGTCGACGAGGCCACCGAGGTCAGCTCGTTGTTCGACTTGTTGTTGGCCATGTAGTCGGGCGTGTAGAAGCGGTTGAGGGCCAGCAGATAGATGATTTGGCGGTTCATCATGTCGTCGGTGCTGATCACGCTCTTGATTTTGCGCACGGCGTCGGACGTGAGAGTGGGGAACTCGAGGTCGAAGGCAATGTCGGGCTGGCTCACCACGCCCTTGGCCTTAAGCACGGCGTAGACGGGCACGCTGGTGCGGTTCAGCTCCTTGTCGTCGGCAAACGACTGGTCGATGTCGAGGATGTTGGCGTTGAGCGAATATATGGCGTCGATGTCGAGCATTGCCGAATAGGGGTCGCCGTTGAAGCTGATGCTGCTGCCGCTGCGAATGGTGAAGTCCTTGATGATGATGTCTTGCAGCGTGAAGTTGTAGTTGCCGCGGTCGAGGGTGTACTTGCCATACATCTCAAACTTGTCGTCGGCGTTGTTGTAGGCCAGACGCAAGTTGCCCGAGCCGGTGGCCTTGATTTTGTCGCCGCCCACGGGGTCCATGAGCAGCACCAGCTGCGCGTCGGGGGTGATGTCGCCCTGCAAGTTGATTGAATAGATTGTGGGGGCCGACTCCTCCTTGGCGTTGTTGCGCTCCACCAGCAGGCGCACCGACTCGGGAATGGAATCGGCCGGAGTGGCGGGCTTGGGCTTCTTGCCGCTCACCGCGTCGCGGTCGCGGAATGTGATGAAGCTGTATTGGCTGGCCTCCTCGGCATCCGACAGCTCGAAGGTGAAGCGGCTGCGCGGAGCCGTCTGCATGTTCACGTTGATCTTCACCAAGCCCGGCTCGCCGCTGACAAAGGCCGCTCCGTTGCCATACACGGTGCCGTTCCAGTGCAGGTCGGTGCCGGGACCCACGTCGTAGCACAGGAAGTCGTGCGCGTCGGTTATCGAGAAATTGAACGTGGGGTTGTGGAAAGCCTCGTGGCGCAGCCATCCGCTCAACTTGGCCGTGTGTTGGTCGCGGTCTTTGATGGTGATGTCCGAGAAAGCTATGTTGCCCGGCTTGATGTGTACCGAGTCGGTGCAGGTGTAGTACACGTTGGTGTAGCCTATTTTGAACTTCAGGTCTTGCACATAGAGGTCGCCATAGAGGTCGATGGTGTGGAAGTTGCCGTAGAGCACGGCGTGGCCCGAGGCATAGCCCTGCACATCGCTGGCAAAGGCTGCCATAAACGGCTTCATGAACGACACGTTGGCCCGCTGGGCGTCGAACGTGAGGTGCAGCGAGTCGTCGGCCACAAATATGGCGCCGCCTATGCGCGAGTGGTCACCGTTGGCCTGCGCAAGGTCGGCATTCAGGTTGACGGCCTTTTTGGCGTTGTCCCAGCTGCTGGTGATGTCGGCATCGCCCATTAGGGCGCTGTTGTATTTCAGCCCGTTGACGTGAAGGTTGGGCGTGGACAGGCGCGGAGCGCCCGACATGAGGTCGCTGGCATAGAACGTGCCTGTGGCACGGCCGCCAAACTTCACATTGTCGATGTTGAGCGTTTCGAATATATAGTCGAGATTGATGTCGTTGAGGGCCACGCTGAGCACGTCGTCGGGGTTCTTCGACACCGTGCCGCCCACCTTGATGAACTGCTTGTCGCAGAAGCCGAAGAGGTCTTGCACGCTCACCGTGCCGCCCTTCACATCCACGTGGCCCGAGCTGAGCTGCCACACAGTGTCGTTGACTATGATTTTTGTGGGGTTCACATCGATGCCGCACGCCAGCCGGTGGTCGTCGCTGCGGCTGAAGCGGGTGGTGAAGTTCACGTCACCGTGATAGTCGTGCTTGCGGAGTATGCGCCAGCCCACATTGGTGTCGAGGGTGCCGCCGCTGCCGGCCGACTGGATGTTGAGCACCGCCTTGCCGTCTTTGGTGGGTACGTTGGACTGCGCGCTCAGGTTCACCCGGTTGTCGCTGATAGATGCATTCAGGGCGGTGCCGTCGATCAGTTTTTTGCCCTGCAGCAGATAGGGCACGCTGCAATTCACCAGCAGCGTGCCGCTGTAGTCGTTGAGCTCGCCGCTGATGGTGGCCGGATACACGAGCTTCACGGGCAGTTTAACAAGCGCCTCGAGTTCGTCGCTCGGCTGCACGGTGAAATTGCACCGCAGCGAGTTGTGAAGCCCGCGCGGCTTGGCATAGAAGCGGCGGCCTGCCTGCAGTCCGGGCATGGCGCGGTCGAGCATGTAGCGCACGCTGGAGGCAAGGCTGCTGAGCCGATAGTCGCCCGTGATGGTGCCATTGATGAAGTCGCTCTTGAGCGCCATCACCTTTTCGCGGCCCTGGCGGCCCGACGTGAGCAGCAGCTGGCCTATGTGCAGGTCCGAGCCGGCGCGGCCAGCAAACGCCACGTTGCTGAGGGCGATGTGGCCAAGCATGTCGTCGACGGTGCGGCCCGAGAGCGACACGTTGCCGTCGAGCGTTACGCTCTTGTCGGCATACTTCGAGCCGTTGAGCAGGTGCATGTGGGCCAGATTCACGTTGCGGGCCTTGATGCTGGCATCGAGCGACTTGCGCACACCAGCATACACGGCCTCGCCGTCGAGGTTGAGCATAAAGTTGGGGTCGTTCACCTCCAGGCGGCCGCTGGCGGTGCGGTTGTCGGCCGTGAGATTGGCCGTGATGTTTTTGTAGCGGTAGCCCTTAAAGTCGATGTAGTCGACCCGGCCGTTGACCGAGCCGCTCTTGGCCGTGCGGCCCAGCGTGCCGGTGAGCTGCGCATTCAGCGCAAGCGAGCCCAGCAGGTCCTCCTTGCCCAGCAGGCGGCCCAAATTGAATCCGCCCGTGGCCACATGGCCCGAAAAATGCTTGTCGCGCCCGGCCGAGGCGTAGGCGCCGTCCAGCACCACCCTGCCGAGCGACGTGCCCACCGTGCCGGCATATTTCAGCGCCGAGGGCTGCCCCGAAAGCGAGCCGTCGACCCTGATGTCGCCGCACTTGAGCACCTTGTCGAGCACCTGCGGCGACAACTGCACCAGGTTTTGCGTGAGTTTGGCCACCTCGCCTGCATCGGCGCTGACGCGGATGTGCGGCAGGTTGAACCTGAACTGGCGCGCATTGGCAAGGTTGCGCAGCTCGCCGCGGGCCTCAACGGCAATGCGGTTGTTGCGCGTGCGCACCATCAGCACCGGTATGCTGAGGCGCTTCAGTCCGCCAGAAAGCGAGGCGGTGATTTCGATGGGATCCTGAAACTTGGCAAAGGCGGGCACAAAGCACTGCAAGTCGCTGAGGGTGACGTAGCTGTTGGCCAGCGTGAGGCTGAAGTCCTTATCCTTGATTTCCTTTCCAAGGTTTTTAAGCGACGAATACTCTATGGCTATGTCCTCGGGCACAAGCAGCGTGCCGGGCAGCTCGATTTGGATGCCGCTGAGCCGCGCCTCGCGGTCGGTGACGCTGGCGCTGGCGGCGAAATTCTTGAGCATGAAGCCGCTGGCCTCGGAAAACGACAGGCGGCGCACCACCACGCTGTAGTCGTTGTTTTTGATGCGCGGCAGCTGCACGTCGGCCTTGAGGTTGTAGACGGCAATGTGATTCTTGTCGAAGCGGCCTCGGCGGCGCGGCTCCGACAGCACGTCGTAGCTTAGCTCGCTTCGGCGAATCACCACATTGTGAATGGTCACATCGTAGGGCCGCGGCGGCTTGCCCGGCTTGGGCTTGAAGGCATCGATGAGAAACTGCGCATTGGTGAGGCTTTGCGGCGTGGCGCGGGTGATGTTGCCCTTGAGGCCGATGATTTCGCCGTAGGTGATGACGATTTTCGACTTCAGAGCCAGATTATAGAGGCTGATGCCAGCCGCCAGCTTGTCGACGCTGATGAGCGAGTCGCCCTTTTGGCCGGGAATGCGTACATCATAGAGCAGCAGCTGGTTGAAGGGCCTGATGCTGATGCGGCCTATGCTGACGCGGGTCTTAAGAAAGTCGCTGGCAGCCTTCTCGCCCTCGGCCTTGATGCGGCCCTGCACCGCCGGAATGAGCAGCAGCAGGTAGACCGCCACAAAAAGGGCAATGACGGCTGCGACCGCTGTCACCAACAGTCCGCGCAACATATTATAGCATCGTCTAATAATCAGCACCTTAATTAAGCGTAATTGCAGTTTTACTCCTACAGTGAGTCACAATCCTTGAGCCACAGCGAGGCAGCAGCGTCGCTGGGCATGCGCCAGTCGCCGCGGGGTGAGAGGCTCACGCTGCCCACCTTGGGGCCGTCGGGCAGGCACGAGCGCTTGAACTGCTGCGTGAAGAAGCGGCGCACAAACACCCTGAGCCACTTTTTAATGACGTCGGACTCATACTCGCCCTTGAAGGCCGTCTTGGCAAACAGATAGAGCTTGCGCGGACGGTAGCCGTAGCGAATCATATTGAACAGGAAGAAGTCGTGCAGCTCGTAGGGGCCCACGAGGTCTTCGGTCTTTTGCTTTATCTGGCCGAAGTCGTCGGCCGGGGTCAGCTCGGGGCTTATGGGCGTGGCCAGCACATCGTTGAGTATGTGTGAAATCTCCTGATCTTTGCGGTAGACGGTGTTGGCAAACCACTTCACCAGGTCTTTTGCCAAGGTCTTGGGGATGCTGTTGTTCACGTTATACATCGACATGTGGTCGCCATTGTAGGTGGCCCAGCCAAGCGCCAGCTCCGACAAGTCGCCGGTGCCCAGCACTATGCCGCCCACCTTGTTGGCGTAGTCCATGAGAATCTGCGTGCGCTCGCGCGCCTGCGAGTTTTCATACACCACATCGTGCACCGCAGCGTTGTGGCCAATGTCCTTGAAGTGCTGCTTCACGGCGGCGGCAATGGGAATTTCGCACACCGACACGCCAAGCCGGCGCATCATTTCCACAGCGTTTGTATAAGTGCGGTCGGTGGTGCCGAAGCCCGGCATGGTGATGCCGTAAATGCCCTTGCGGTCGAGGCCAAGGCGGTCGAAGGCGTGGGCTGCCACAAGCAGTGCGAGCGTCGAGTCGAGGCCGCCCGATATGCCCACCACCAGCGTGCCGCAGTGAATGGCGTGCAGGCGGCGCATGAGGCCCTCGGTCTGTATGTTCACAATCTCCTCGCATCGGGCGCTGAGCCGCACGTCGTCGGTGGGCACAAATGGGGTGCGCTTGATTTTGCGCTCCAGCTTCACCTTGTCGTCGTAGTTGATGCGCGGCAAGTCGAGCTCAACGCACTCGTAGTGGCGCGCAAAGTCGCGTATGCTGTCGCCGAAGCTCTCGTTGATGCGGCGCTCGTTTTCAAGGGCCTCAACATCAACGTCGGCCACCACCACCTGCGACTTCATGCTGAAGCGCTCACCGCTCTTCAGTATGTTGCCGTTTTCCGAAATGATGGCGTTGCCGGCAAACACGAGGTCGGTGGTCGACTCGCCGTAGCCCGACGATGAGTAGATGTAGGCCGCTATGCACTGGTTGGACTGGTGCTTGATGAGGTTGACCAGAAACTTGTGCTTGCCAATCACCTCGTTGGAGGCCGAGAGGTTGAGAATCATGTTGGCGCCATTGATGGCGGCCACCGAGCTGGGCGGAATGGGCACCCACAGGTCTTCGCAAATTTCGATGGCAAACACCAGCTTGCCCGAGCGGAACAGCAGGTTGCGGCCAAAGGCGCACTCGCGGCCGCCAATGGTCACGCTCGACACGTTCACCGAGTTGTCGGCGCTGCTGAACCAGCGCTTCTCATAAAATTCCTTGTAGTTGGGCAGATAGGACTTGGGCACGAGCCACATTTGGCCGTGAAACACCACCACGGCGCAGTTATACAGATGCCCGCGGTGGCGCACCGGAGCGCCCACCACAATGGCAATGTCCTTGTCGGCCGAGAAGTCGGCTATGCGCAGCAGGGCGCGGTCGGAGGCGTCGAGCAGCAGCTCGCTGCCAAACAGGTCGGCGCAGGTGTAGCCCGTGAGCGAAAGCTCGGGAAACACCACCAGCGACGCCCTCTTCTTGACGGCGTCGGCCACACACTCCATGATTTTCTCTACATTAAAGTCGACGTCGGCCACATTCATCTCGGGCACGGCCGAAGCCACTCTCACCAAACCGTAGTCGTTCATTTGGCTGATATAATAAATTAATTAATGCGACATTCGTTTATTACCAAGGCGCAAAGTTACACAAAACTTGCCAAACAACGCGCACCTGCCGTCCCAATAAATGGGGGCGGCAGGTGTGCATGGCGTGTGCGCCTACTGCTTGTTGGTGATGGGGCGCCAAGCGCGCTCCTTGATGATACCCAGGCGGTAGGCAACAAGCAACTGCTGCAAGTCTTTGATTTGCGACTCAAGTTCGTGGCCTATGTCGGTGTCCTTCACCATCATGCGCCGGTTGGTCATCTCCACCAGCTGTATGGTCGACTTGATGTCCTGGCCCTCGCGCACGGCCTTGGTGATTGAGGTGAACGGCTCGTGCTGCACCAGTTGGAATCCGCGCGAGTGATACACCAGCGTGTAGCCGGCAATGCCCGTTTCGGGCTGGTAGGCTTTCGAGAAGCCGCCGTCGATCACCATCATCTTGCCGTTGGCCTTGATGGGGTTCTCGCCCTTGATGGTCTTCACGGGCACGTGGCCGTTGATTATGTGGCGGAACTGGCCCTGCACACCAAACTCGTCGAGAATGCGGTCGCACACCTCCTCGCTGTCGCGAAGGGTGTAGTAATATCCCTTTGTCTCCTTGTGGGTTGCCTTGTCTTTTATAAAGTAACGCTCGAATGTGGCCATCTTGTCTTTGTCGAATGCGGGAGAGTCTTTGCCGCACCACAGATACCACACATAGTCCATGGCAAAGCTGTTGTCACTGCCATCGTCGGCGCCAAAGTATGCCTCACGGATGAGCGCACCCACCTTTTTCAGCAGCGATTTGCCGTGATACTTGCGCCCCTGGATGGTGACGTCTTTCAGCGAGCCGTCGGCGTTGAGCGGGATTGAGGCGTGATAGAGCAGGTTGCCGTTGACCACATTGAATATGCAGCCATTGCGGAACATGGCGTCCATGTGCTTGCGCAGCTTCTCGGAGTCGACAAACGAGCTGTGCAGCTTCTTCACCAGCGCGCGCTCCTCTTCGGTAAGGCGGAACGGGTCCTTGGGGTCGACTGTGGGGAAATTGGTGTCGGTCAACTCATATTCCTTGCCGTCGATCACTATCACGTTGCGGTCGAAGTCCACCTTGTCGAGCAGCAGGCGGTCGGCCATGTCGAAGTCGGGGCGGCGCCTGATGGTCTCGGCCTCAAGCTTAAACTGCACTATGCTTATGGCCTTGTGCATCTGCGCAATCAGGTGCTTGGCCTTGCTCATCGAGTCTTTGGCCGTGTCGCCCACCTTGGGCAGGAACGGCTTGCAGGGGTCGTCGGCATAGTGGTCGATGGCAAACGTGGCCAGCGGCAGCAGATTGATGCCGTAGCCATCTTCGAGCACGGCCTGGTTACCATAGCGCATAGCAATGCGAATCACATTGGCAATGCAGCAGTCGTTGCCGGCGGCGGCGCCCATCCACAGAATGTCGTGGTTGCCCCACTGGATGTCGTAGTTGTGGAAGGTGCACAGGATGTCCATGATTTTGTCGGGACTCGGGCCGCGGTCATACACGTCGCCCAAGATGTGCAGCAGGTCGATGGTGAGCTGCTGAATGAGGTTGCACATGGCCACGATGAAGTCGTCGGCGCGGCAGGTGGATATGATGGTGCGCACAATCACGTCGACGTAGCCCTGTTTGTTGGGGTCGGACGAACTCTCGTGCAGCAGTTCCTGAATGATGTAGGAGAAGTCGAAGGGCAGCGCCTTGTGCACCTTCGAGCGCGTGTATTTCGACGACACGTTGCGGCACACCTTCACCAGGCGGTTGATGGTGATGAAATACCAGTCGCGCATGTCGTCGTCGTTGTCAATCTCCTCCTTCACCAGTTCGAGTTTCAGCTCGGGATAGTAGATGAGGGTGCAAAGCTCCTTCTGCTCGCGCGAGCCCAGCGAGTCGTTGAAAATCTCCTTCACCTTGCGCTTGATGGTGCCCGAGGCGTTGCGCAGCACGTGCTGGAAAGCCTCATACTCGCCGTGAAGGTCGGCCAGGAAGTGCTCGGTGCCCTTGGGCAGATTGAGAATGGCCTCAAGATTGATGATCTCGGTGCTGGCCGTGGCTATGTTTGGGAAATTGCGCGACAACAGCTTCAGATAGCGCAGATCGTCGCTCACGCTTTTTACTTCTGATTGGTTGATGCTCATATCGTGGATGTTGTTTTTAATGTGCCTATGCATTGTTTGTTGATGAAAAAAACAGAGAGATGCGCGCCGCGTCAGCTCTTGCGGTATTCCTGCGGGGTCATGCCCGTGTATTTGCGGAAGTAGCGGTTGAACGATGTGGGCGTGCTGAAGTTAAGCGACGCCGAAATGCGCGCGGCCGTGTGGCTGGTGCGCTTGAGCTGAGTTTTGGCGTCCATTATTATCAGGTTCATTATCACCTCCTGGGGCGTCATGCCTATGCTCTTGCTAATCACATTGCAGAAGTGCGACAGAGTGAGGTTGGCCTCCTGCGCATAGAATGATATGCGGTGCTCCTCGCGGTAGTTCTCGAATGCGATTTGCAGAAACTGCGCCACTATCTCCTGCTCACGTGTGGTGGGCCGGCGGTCGCCGCGCAGGCGGTGCGACTTTATGGCGTTGCTCAGAATGTCGATGGTGAGCGCCATGGCGTTTTGCGCTATGCTGCCGGCCTGAAAGGCCGAGCTGTAGTCGTTGATGCGCGTCATCACCGAGAATATGTCGCGGAAGATGTCGGCCAGCTCGGGCTCGAGCGAGAACACCGGGCTTTGAAACACCTGCAGCATGATGGGCGACAGCATTTTCCAGAAGTTCATGCGCTTGAGGAAGGCCGACGAGAAACCCTCGAAGGCCACCTGCAAGTCGTCACTCACAGCCTTTATCTGCAGAAAGCTGCCGGGCATTATCACCACAAAGTCGTGGGCGCGAATCTCGTAGTCCCACAGATTGATGGTGGCGGTCACGTTGCCACTGACAACATAGCAGAATATGCAGGCCTCGATTTTGCAGGGAAACGAGGCATAGCACTTCAGCAAGTCGGCATGCACGTTGTCGTATACTATTATGTCGACGGGCAGGTCGAACTGCGGCAGCTTCTCGCCAGCGGCTATTTTCTGAATATCGGCATCCATTGCGAGCGCGCTGAGTTTAGTCGGGATAGGTCAAGTTTTCGGGCTTGATACGGTCGAGCACCTCGATGAGGTATTTGCGCGCCTCCCACTTGGCTATGGGCAGATTGTGCAGCATGTAGTTGCCACAGTCGTTGGCCGAGGCCCCGGGAATGTCGCCGTCGAACTCGGCGATGAACTTAAACGTTTCGCGCATGAGCGGCACAATGTCGGCCGACTTCAGGTCGCCCTGCAAAATCAGGTAGTTGCCAGTGCAGCATCCCATTGGCCCCCAATACACCACCCTGCTGCCCCACTCGGGGTGGTTGCGCAGATAGGTGGCCGCAAGGTGCTCGATGGTGTGCAGGGCGGGCTGGCTCATGGCCGGCTCGCGGTTTGGCAGCTTCATGCGGATGTCGAAAGTGGTGATCACATCGCCACTGGGAGTGACGTCCTGGCGCGACACATATATGCCGCGCAGCAGGTGGCTGTGGTTTATGGTGAAACTCTTGATTTTCTCCATAGCTTTACCCTCCATTAATTGTTTAAAATATATGTGCTACTATTATAACGGATTTGCTTCGCAGTTATTGCAGCTTTTGCAGCAGTTGCTTTATCACCTCGAAGGTGTGCTTGGGTGCGTCGGTCCAGAAGTCGGCATACTGCTGCGAGTTGTTGTGGCTGGCGCCTGGCGAGTCGCTGATGACGCGCACGCTGAGAAACGGCTTGCGCCTTATGTGGCACACCTGCGCTATTGCGGCCGACTCCATGTCGACAGCCATCATGCCGGGAAACTTGGCGCCTATGGCCTCAACGTCGGCCATGGAGTCGATGAAGCGGTCGCCTGAACAAATGAGACCGCACTTCACGCCGTCGATGCCGCGGACAATGCCGAGCATCGCGGGGTCGCTCTCGAAATAGAGTGGCATGCCCTGAATCTGGCCCCAAGTGCTGTCGAAGCCGCACCACACATCGTGGTAGGCAATGCGCCGACCGGCCACCACATCCATCACACACACGCCGCCTCCGGCACCTCCGGCCACGCCAGTATTGATGATGGCGTCGACGGGGAAATTGTCGACAAGCGTCACAGTGCCCACGGCGGCATTCACCTTGCCGATGCCGCACTGCATGGCCACCACCTGGTGGCCGCCCATATGACCGCAATGAAACGTGGTGCCGTGCACCTCGCGCTCCGACGGCTGCTCAAGCAGCGGCTTGAGCAGCTCAAGCTCCTTGCCCATTGCTACAATTATTCCTATGTTCATAAACGAAAGTATTGTGGTTATGTTCCGTAATACCACTCAAAGTTAAGGAAAAAAAGCATTACTGCAAAAACTTAAATATTTTTATGAGCGTTTTTTTAGCTTTTGCGGACAAAATACGGCCACAGGTGCTATCTTTGCAGCAACAATTGAAACAAAACAGATGATTAATATAGATATAGACAAACGCATAGTCGACGTTTGCCCCGAAGTGAAGATTGGCATGGTAAGGGCTCACGTGTCGAACCCGCCAACAAGCGACGAGCTGTGGGCCGAAATTGAGAAGGCCGCCAACGGCATTAAGCAGCGATACCAGCTGCTGGAAATCAACAAGCGCCCGGCGGTGGCTGCCACCCGCCGCCTCTACAAGGCTCTGGGCAAGGATCCGGGACGCTACCGCATGTCGAGCGAGGCTCTGTGCCGCCGCATTATAAAGGGGCTGGGCATCTACCGGCTGACCACGCTGATAGATGTGGTGAACCTTGTGTCGATAGTGAGCGGATATTCGATTAGCGGCCTCGACGCCGACAAAATTGTGGGCGACACGCTGACTATGGGCGTGGGGCGCCACGATGAGGAGTACCACGGCATTGGCCGCGGCGAGCTGAACATCGAGGGGCTGCCCGTGTACCGCGACGCGCAGGGCGGCATAGCCACGCCCACTAGCGATGAGGAGCGCACCAAGTTCACCCCCGAAACGGTAACGGCGCAAATCAACATCAACGCGTTTGCGCCCGAAATGGACCTGCAGCAGGCCGTTGACTGGACGGTGGAGCTGCTGAAGAAGTATGCCGGCGCCACCGACATTGAGACGCGCATTGCAAGCGATTTTTAAACCAGCACTAATTTTTTCGTCAACCAACATGAAGCTACTGAGAATCATAGAGGAGAGCATCGACGAGCGGCACATTGCCGAGGCGGCCAGCACCATGGCCGACGGCGGCATAGTGGTATACCCCACCGACACCATTTATGCCATAGGCTGCGACGCCCTCAACAATCAGGCCATTGAGCGCATTTGCGCCATCAAGGGCATTAAGTCGGCCAAGAGCAACCTGTCGATCATCTGCCACAGTCTGAGCGAAGTGGCCCACTACGCCAAGGTGAGCAACGAGCAATACCGCATGATGAAGGCCAACCTGCCGGGGCCGTTCACATTCATCCTGCCGGCCCTGTCGAGGCTGCCAAAGGCGTTCAAGGGCCGCCGCACCGTGGGCATCAGAATTCCGCAAAACGCCATTGCGCTGGCCATTGAGGAGGCTCTGGGGCACCCCATTCTCACCACATCGGTCGAGGCCGACGACAGCGACTACATGTGCGAACCCGAACTGATGGCCGAGCGCTATGCCGGATGGGCCGACCTGGTGATTGACGGCGGACGCGGCGGCACCGAGCCGTCGACCATAGTAGACTGCACCGGCAGCGAAATTGAAATCACGCGCGAGGGCAAGGGCACTCTGGCCTAAGCGCAACCCATATATCAACCCAAAGAACAACAGAAAAATATCACAATGAACACACTCGTGAAATTCAGCACAGCGGCCATTGCCGCAGCATTGATGATTGGCACCAGCTGCAACCACAAGGCCGAAAAGGCTCAGACGCTGCCCGACACCGTGGCAGCAGCCACAACCGCCGACTCCGCGTTCAGACAAACTACGGCGGCAACCGTTGAGATCACCGACTTCTATGCCACATGGTGCGGCCCGTGCAAGCAGCAGGCCCCGATTCTCGACGCCTTAGTACAGAAGTATGGCGGCAGGGTGAAACTGGTGAGGGTCGACATCGACCAAGAGCCGCAAAAGGCCGGCGAATATGGCGTGACGGCAGTGCCCACCCTGGTGTTTGAGTCGAGCAACGGCAAGAAAGAAACCACCGTGGGGCTGCAAAGCCAAGAAGACCTTGAGCTTGTGATCAACGAACTGATGCGCTAAGGCTGGCGCACACACAGAGCTACTTGCCATTGACGCGCGCAATGGATATGCGCACACGCTTGCCCTTGATTTTGCACTGATTGAGGGCCGCCACCGCTTTGGCCGCTTTGGCGGCGGGCACAGCGGCCAGGGCACAGTGGTCTTTTAGCGAAATGCGGCCAATCTCGGCCGCGGCCACATCGCTGTTGTTGGCAATGAAGCCCACCACATCGCCGCGCGAAATCTTTTCTTTGCGGCCGGCCATGAAGTGAAGCGTGGCCATGGCCGGAGCCACTGACTGGCGCAGCGGCTGCGGCGGCATGGCAAAGTCGCCGTCAACATCCACAAAGTCGGGCAGCCGCTCGCCCGGGCCAAGCAGCACGTAGGCGTCGCCGCTGGCCGAGACGCGCGCTGTGCGGCCGTTGCGGTGGGTATAGGCCTCGGCGGAGACGGGCAGGTGGTAGTGGATGATGTGCCTCACATCGTCGATGTCGAGTCCGCGCGAGCCCAAGTCGGTCGACACCATCACGCAATACGAGCCATTGTTGAAGAGGTCGACGGCCTTCTCGCGCTCGACCTGCGCCAGAGCGCCGTTGTAGACCCCGGCCGAAACGCCGTGGCCAGCCAGATAGGCGCACACACGCTGCGCCGCGTCGCGATAGTTGACAAACACTATGGTCTTGCCCACCTCGGGCAGCGACAGCAGCAGGCGGCGCAGCGTGGCCAGCTTGTCGGGCTCGGGCGAACGCACCACCCACGCCTTGAGGCGCTGATGCAGCTCGGCCTCGCGGTCGAGCCGATCGACCACCCGCGGGCCGTTGAGTTTCAGATAGGGAGGAATGCGCAGCGCGGCGGTGGCCGAAGTGAGCACCTTGCGCGACAGGTTGGGCATTTGCGCCAAAATGGACTGCATCTCGCCATCGAAACCCAACTCAAGCGACTTGTCGAACTCGTCGAGCACCAGCAGGCGCACATTGCGCACATCCACATGGCCGCGCCTGATGTGGTCGAGCAGGCGTCCCGGGGTGGCCACCACCATGTCGGGCGTCACCGCCAGCGACAACTTCTCGTCGGCCACATTGTGTCCTCCGCAGCACAGCGTCAGCTTGTAGCCGCCCGCAATGGCACGCAGCACGTCGGCCGTCTGCACGGCCAGCTCGCGCGAAGGCACTATCACCACACACTGCACGCGGCCGCAAGGCTCGCGCATCGACTTGAGGACGGGAATGGCATAGGCCAGCGTCTTGCCCGACCCCGTGGGCGAATACACCACCACATCGCCCCCTTGGGGCCACACCTGCAGCACCGCCTGCTGCAGGCCGTTGAGCCGGGCAATGCCCATGCGCCCGCTGACTGCGTCTAAAATCTGCTTTTCCTTCATAGCTGAAAAAAAGAATAAATCGTTTCCACCTGCAAAAGTAGCAAATCGAGCCATAACAGGCAACCGCACAGCCGCTGCGGCGGCCAATTTTCCACGCTATAGCCGCCACAAATATTAAGCCGTGTTACGAGGCAGTAAAAACGGTGCAAATGCTTTGTGGTCAGAAAAAATTAATGTAATTTTGCAGCTGGATTTAGGGGGTAAAAAAGAAGAAACCACGCGGTTTTTCCCTGAGGACTATAAAAGCCAAAGCCACATGCCGCCACCGTGCCACCGGCGGCACCATGCCCTATGGTCCAACAAATTGATTTAAATTTATATAATAACGAACTATATAACTATAATCTTGCAACTTTTATGAGTAAAGAAAAGAAATTTATGACGTGTGACGGCAACCAGGCTGCCGCCCACATCAGTTACATGTTTACTGATGTGGCCGCAATCTACCCCATCACACCGTCATCGACAATGGCTGAGCATGTAGACGAATGGGCAGCCGCCGGCCGGAAAAACATTTTCGGCGAGACCGTAATGGTACAGGAGATGCAGTCGGAGGGCGGCGCCAGCGGCGCTGTGCACGGCGCACTCCAGGCAGGCGCGCTCACCACCACCTACACTGCTTCGCAGGGCCTGCTGCTCATGATCCCCAACATGTATAAGATAGCCGGCGAGCTGCTGCCCGCCGTGTTCCACGTGTCGGCCCGCACACTTGCCTCTCACACTCTGTGCATCTTCGGTGACCACCAGGATGTGATGTCGACCCGCCAGACGGGCTTTGCAATGCTTTGCGAAGGCTCGGTGCAGGAGGTGATGGACCTCGCCGCCGTGGCACACCTGAGCGCCATCAAGGGCCGCGTGCCGTTCCTCAACTTCTTTGACGGATTCCGCACATCGCACGAGATACAGAAAATCGAGGCTCTCGACCAGGACGACCTCAAGCCCCTGCTCGACATGGACGCAGTGAACGCATTCCGCAACCGCGCCATGAACCCCGACAAGCCCGTGACCCGCGGCACCGCCGAGAACCCCGACGTGTTCTTCCAGCACCGCGAGTCGAGCAACGACTACTACAACGCAGTGCCCGCCATTGTGGAGGACTACATCAACAAGATAAACAAAATCACCGGCCGCGAGTATGGCCTGTTTAACTACTACGGCGCAAAAGACGCCGAGCGCGTGATCATAGCCATGGGCTCGGTGACCGAGGCTATCCGCGAGACCATCGACCACCTCACCGCACAGGGCGAGAAGGTGGGCCTCGTGGCCGTGCACCTCTACCGTCCCTTCTCGGCCAAGCACTTCCTGGCCGCAGTGCCCAGCACTGCCAAGCGCATCGCCGTGCTCGACCGCACCAAGGAGCCGGGCGCAACCGGCGAGCCTCTTTACCTCGATGTGAAGGACTGCTTCTATGGCACCGAAAACGCTCCCCTCATTGTGGGCGGCCGCTATGGCCTGGGCTCGAAGGACACCACTCCGGCACAGATTCTCTCGGTTTACGAAAATCTGGCTCTGCCCATGCCCAAGGACCACTTTACCATTGGCATTGACGACGATGTGACATTCACCTCGCTGCCCCAGAAAGAAGAAATAGCCATGGGCGGCAAGGGCCTGTTCCAAGCCAAGTTCTACGGCCTCGGCGCCGACGGCACCGTGGGCGCCAACAAAAACTCGGTGAAGATTATCGGCGAGAACACCGATAAATATTGTCAGGCCTACTTCTCATACGACTCGAAGAAGTCGGGCGGCTTCACCTGCTCGCACCTGCGCTTTGGCGACGAGCCCATCCACTCGACATATCTGGTGACAACGCCCAACTTTGTGGCTTGCCACGTGCAGGCCTACCTGCACATGTATGACGTGACGCGCGGCCTGCAGAAGAACGGCACATTCCTGCTAAACACAGTGTGGGACGGCGATGAGCTGGCAAAGAACCTGCCCAACAAGGTGAAGAAGTATTTCGCCGACAACAACATCACAGTTTACTACATCAACGCCACCAAGATTGCCCAGGAAATTGGCCTTGGCAACCGCACCAACACCATTCTGCAATCGGCCTTCTTCCGCATCACCGAGGTGATTCCCGTTGACCTGGCCGTGGAGCAGATGAAGAAGTTCATCGTGAAGTCGTATGGCCGCAAGGGCGAAGACGTGGTTAACAAGAACTACCAGGCAGTGGACCGCGGCGGCGAGTACAAGCAGCTCACCGTCGACCCCGCATGGTCGGCACTCGAGCCCGAAGCCGCCAAGACCGACGACGCTCCCGCATTTGTGCAAAACGTGGTGCGCCCCATCAACGCGCAAGACGGCGACCTGCTGCCCGTGTCGGCATTCAAGGGCCGCGAAGACGGCACTTGGGACAGCGGCACAGCAGCCTACGAAAAGCGCGGCGTGGCCACCTTCGTGCCTGAGTGGAACGCCGAAAACTGCATCCAGTGCAACAAGTGCGCCTATGTGTGCCCCCACGCTGCCATCCGCCCCTTCCTTATGGACGAGACCGAGGCAGCCAACTCGCCCTTCAGCGAGGCCGACAAGCTGCCCGCCATCGGCAAGACGCTCACCGGCCTCAAGTTTGTGCAGGTGGTTGACGTGCTCGACTGTCTTGGCTGCGGCAACTGCGTGGACGTGTGCCCCGGCAAGAAGGGCAACAAGGCCCTCGAAATGGTGCCCCTCATGGGCCACGAGGACGAACAGAAATATTGGGACTACTGCTCGGCCAATGTGACCTCGAAGCAGGGCCTCGTAGACATAAAGCAGAACGTGAAGAACTCGCAGTTTGCAACTCCGCTCTTTGAGTTCTCGGGCGCATGCTCGGGCTGCGGCGAGACTCCGTATCTGAAACTCATATCACAACTGTTTGGCGACCGCGAGATTGTGTCTAACGCCACCGGCTGCAGCTCGATCTACTCAGCTTCGGTTCCCTCAACCCCCTACACCACCAACGCCAAGGGCCACGGTCCCGTTTGGGCCAACTCGCTGTTTGAGGACTTCTGCGAGTTTGGCATGGGCATGAGCATCGCCGACGAGAAGCTGCGCACCCGCGTCAAGGGCTTCGTGCAAGAGGCTCTGGAGAGCGCCACAGTGGCCAGCGACGTTAAGGAGCTGTATCAGGAATGGCTCGAGAACTACAACGACGGCGCCAAGTCGCGCGAACTGAGCGACAAGATTCTTGCCGCCATCGAGCACAGCGACAGCCCCGCCGACCAGAAGGTGAAATCGCTCGGCCAGTATCTGGTGAAACGCTCGCAATGGATTGTGGGCGGCGACGGCGCTTCCTACGACATCGGCTTCGGCGGTCTTGACCACGTGATTGCATCGGGAAAGAACGTCAACATTCTGGTGCTCGACACCGAGGTGTACTCCAACACCGGCGGCCAGGCATCGAAGGCCACTCCTATCGGCGCCATCGCCAAGTTTGCCGCTGCCGGCAAGCGCGTGCGCAAAAAGGACCTCGGCCTCATCGCATCTACCTACGGCTACGTGTATGTGGCACAGGTGGCAATGGGAGCCGACAACATGCAGTGTCTCAAGGCAATCCGCGAGGCTGAGGCCTACGACGGCCCGTCGGTGATCATCGCCTACGCACCGTGCATCAACCACGGTCTGAAGGCAGGCATGGGCAAGTCGCAAGCCGAGGAGCAGAAAGCAGTGGCATGCGGCTACTGGCACCTGTGGCGCTACAACCCCGAGCTCGAGAAAGAGGGCAAGAACCCCTTCACCCTCGACAGCAAGGAGCCCAACTGGGACGAGTTCATCAACTTCCTCAAGGGCGAGGTGCGCTACGCATCGGTGCTCAAGCAATATCCGCAGGAAGCCGAAGAGCTGTTCCACGCCGCCAAGGAGAACGCCAAGTGGCGCTACAACAACTACCGCCGTCTGGCCCGCCAGCAGTGGGGCGTAGAGCCTGAAGATTAACACCCTGTAGGCGCCGGCACCGCCAGCGCCACACAGCATACACACAATAGCAGAGCCAGCAACTCCCAACCGAGTTGCCGGCTCTGCTGCTTTTTGCCCCTCACAAGTCGCCGCAACACGCCGTAACCTGCTAAATTTCAGCCGCCTACTGTATGGACGTGGCATGCCACGTCCAACGGGAATTCACTGACAAACAATGCATTACACCACAATTTTGTATGACATTTTCACAACCTCTGGCAGCGGAATACTTTGTGCGTGTGCTTTGGGGCGGCGTGGAGTGTGCCTTCGACACACCACATGCCACCCATACAAAATTAAATGCAAAGCAACACGCCGTCAGGGATAATGCCATTGGCTATAAGGAGTTGTTATATTAATGTGAATGCTGTCACGAGCGGGCTGAAAGCCCAATGAGACCATAGCCCAGGGCAACACCCTGGGTATCAATGCACAGCAGCATTGCGCCCTGAAAGGGCAAAAGCATTATATCTTTGGCAATGCCCCAGTTTTTTGTGGCTGAAACGTACAAGTCTTTTGCTCTTTCAGAGCGTTTTGGTCGCCATGTAACAGGACCCCAGGGTGTCGCTGCGCTTGCCCTGGGCTATGGTCTTGCTGGGCCTTCAGCCCGCCCCCGTCATCGTAATGTTATGAGGTTTGGGAGAGGAACCATTGTGGCAGTGGTTGCATTCCCTCCGGAATGCGACAACAGACAGATAATACTGACACACAAGTCATTAGGTTGCCGTAGCGTGCAGTGCGGCAGCGGTCGCATTCCTTTGGAATGCACTGGCTGAGGAGGACGCTTAGCAGGCATTTCGCGTCGGCTGCGCCTCCGCTGCATACCTGCCTACACATATCTTATCCCGAAAGGGATTGCCACTTTTTCAGTGCTCTCGGCATGCCACGCCTCATAACTAATTAGCTAATTATCAATATGTTAATTTATTTTTCAGATCGACAATAATGGTGTATTGCCAATTAAATGACATTGGCAATACTCAAATGGCATGGTTCATTTATGTGCGAATCGAGGTGGCAGGTTAAGAGAGGCGGCGGGGATTAGTTGCGGAGTTCGTTTTCGATTTTTTCGACGTCTTCCTGGAACTTCTTTTCTACTGAGATGCGCTGCTCTATCTGCTTGCAGGCGTGGAGCACGGTGGCATGGTTGCGCTGCAGACGCATGCCGATGTTGGTGGACGAGAGCTGGGTGTCCTTTTTGGCGAAGTACATCACCAGCTGGCGTGCGTCGGAAATTTCGCGCTTGCGCGACTTGCCGTAGAGCAGTTCGGTGTCTATGTTGTAGTGGCTGGCCACCGTCTCGGCTATCTTCTCGAATGTAACTTGACGCTTGCTCACCTTCACGCAGTTGGCAATGACCATGCGGGCGAGGTCGACGGTGATTTCCTGGTTGAGCATGGTGGCGTGGGCCAGCAGGGCCACCACTATGCCTTCGAGTTCGCGCACGCTGTCGGTAACGTTCTGGGCGATGAAGTCGAGCACGTCGGCGCTTATCGACAGGCCGTCTTGCGAGGCGCGCATCTTCAGCACGTCGCGGCGCAGGGTGTAGTCGGGCTTGGTGAGCTCCACCGTCATGCCCCACTTGAAGCGGGAGATGAGGCGCGGCACCATGCCGTCGAGTTCGCTCGGGCGGCAGTCACTCGACAGGATGAGCTGCTTTTTGTTTTGGTGCAGGTGGTTGAAGATGTGGAAGAAGGTGTTTTGCGTGGCCGTCTTGCCGGCAAACTCCTGCACATCATCGAGAATGAGCACATCGATGCTCTGGTAGAATGCTATGAAGTCGTTGACGCGGTTGCTGCGCACGGCTGTGGTATACTGGCTCTCGAACACGCGTGCCGTGAGATAGAGCACTCGGGTGCGCGGAAACTGCTCCTTGATTTTCAAGCCGATGGCCTGAATCAAGTGGGTCTTGCCCACGCCGGTGGGGCCGAATATAAACAGGGGGTTGAACGTCTTGCAGTTGGGGTCGGTGGCGATGGCCATGCCGATGCTCACGGCCAGCTTGTTGCTCTGGCTGCCGCAATAGTTCTCAAAGGTGTAGTTGGAGTTAAGCTGCGGGTCGATGTCGTCGTATTCAGGCTCGGCAAAGGGGTTGCTTATGCTCACTTTGCGTCCGCGCTTCTGCTCGTTGAGCGTGATTTCGCTCGACGGGCTGTCTTTCACCACCCGCAGGCGGTAACTGAGCTGCACATTGTCGCCAAACTCGCGGCGCAGGGCCGAGCACAGCAGGTTGAGGTAGCGGCTCTCAATCTGCTCGATAAAGAACTGCGACGGCACGCTGAGAAACAGATTGTTGCGCCCGTCATCGTAATCGACAGGCACAATAGGGGCGAACCAAGCGTTGAACTGCTCGGCCGACAAATTGTCGCTGATGATGCGCAGACAATTTTTCCACTGTTGTAAAACCGTGTTAGATACCATATCGTTTACGTTATGAATGTGATTATATGCTTAACATGTAACTTTTCGCACTGCAAAATTGGGGCTAAAATTGTTCATAAAAAAGCCGAAAAAAATTTGCATATTTTGCAGCGGTTATAATAAGGCTGATTTGCAGCAATTTGCGGGTTTGCGATTGGCTCTTGGCGGCACCTATGGAGCCTGAGGCATATTGCACGATAAGTCAATGCGTTACACCTTGTGCAAAACTTCACAACGCACCTACCCATTATGTAGATATACGTCATATAGCAAGTTATAAATCAAGAAATTACACGTATTTTTTCGGAGTAAAAAATTAGTCCATTATTTAGAACACTTCTAAACAATGGACTAACAGACATATTTGCCGGCAAGCGTTAGAACACCTTGATGGTGACGTAGCGCTTGGGGTTTTTCTTAACATCCTTGAGCAGTGAGTCGAGGCTCATGACCGAGCTGTTGGCGTTGTTATACAGGGCCTTGTCGTTGAGCAGCAGGCCAAGCGACGACTCCTTGTTGTTGAGCTTGGCCGAGAGGGCCTGCAGATTGGCCACAGTGGCGTTGAGGCTCTTGATGGTGGAGTCGAGAGGCATGTTGCTCACATTGGCCGAAAGGTGCTTGATGTCGCCTGAGGCGGTGTAGAGGTTGCCGGTGACGCCCTTCACGTCACCCATGATGCCGGGCACCGAGCGGTTGAGGCTGTTCATGAGCTGCGTCAGCTGCTGCGAGCTGCGGGCCAGTTCGGCAGTGATGCCGTCGAGCCGCGACACCGAAGTGTTGATGGCGGGGTTCGACAATATGCCGTTCACATTGCTCAGAATCGAGTCGACCTTGGGCAGCATGGCCACCACCTGCGGCATCACGTCGTCACCTACCTTATCCATAAGGCCGGCCTTGACGGCGGTGGGAATCTCGTCGCCCACATTATAATATGAGTCGCTATTGGCCAGATTGAGCGTGAGCGCGGCGGTGCCCAGAATGTCGCTCGACAGCGACACCTGCGATCCGCGCGGCACCCGCAGCTCCTTGTCGAGGCTCATGAGCACCGTAATCTGGTTGTTTGCATAGTCGTAGGTTATCTCTCTTACCTGGCCCACCTGGAAGCCGTTGACGGTGACGGGAGCCGAAACCGTGAGGCCTTCAACCTTTTCAAACTTGGCATAGTAGAAATTGGCCGGCTTAAACAGGTTGATGCCCTTGAGGTATTCGATGCCCCAGTAGAGCAGACACAGGCTGACCACCACAGTGAGTGCAATCAGAACGTTCTTGGTGAAGAATGATTTCATTTTATAGTTTGCTATGTGTTATTAATCAATAGTTTGAGTTCACGCCCCGCAACGGGGCGAAACATTTTGCAATATTAGCCAAAATAGGCGAATGCGCGCTGTTCCATAACTACATTTATATAGTCAATATTCCGTTGGCGCGGCGCGCTGCCAAACCAATATGGTGCAAAATTAACAAAAAACCGCCACTTGCATTAATATATGTGGCCGCATTTTTTCAACGAACGCGAAAAAACGCTATTTTTGCAATATCGATTTTTCTAACGTGTCACACTAATAATTAACGCATAGCAACATGTCACAGCATCACGTCGACAAGACATACGGACTCATAGGATACCCGCTCGTTCACTCGTTTTCAAAAGACTACTTCAACCAGAAGTTTGAGTCGGAGGGAATAAGTGCAGAATACGTCAATTTCGAGATTGACGATGTGAACAAACTCACCGAGATCATTAGCGAGACGCCCAACCTGTGCGGCCTCAACGTGACGCTGCCCTACAAGCAGCAGGTGCTTCCGTTTCTCGACTCGCTCGACAAGGGGGCCGAAGAGATTGGCGCGGTGAACGTGATTCGCTTTGTGCGCAACGGCGGCGAGAGCCTGAGCCTGCGCGGCTACAACACCGACGCCTCGGCCTTCCAGAAGTCGATAGAGCCGCTGCTGACGCCGGCACGCACGCGCGCCCTGGTGCTGGGCACTGGCGGAGCCTCGAAAGCCATTGCCTATGCGCTGCGCCAGTTGGGCGTGGAGGTGCAGTTTGTGTCGCGGCGCAAGACGGCAAGCACCCTCACCTACGAGGAGTTGACCAAAGCCATGATGCACGCCCACAAGATTGTGGTCAACACCACCCCGCTGGGCATGTATCCGCACGTGGACGAGTGCCCCGACATTCCCTACCGCTTCATCACCAGCGAGCACCTGTGCTACGACCTGATTTACAACCCCGACGAGACTAAGTTTATGCAGCAGTGCCGCCAGCACGGCGCCACCGTGAAAAACGGACTTGAGATGCTGCTGCTCCAGGCGTTCCAGTCCTACGAGATTTGGAACATGAAGTGACACCGCCCCCTTTCATTATAACACATGGCCGACTCAAGCCACACGCCGCTGCTCGCCACCATGCCCATGCTGCGCATTCTGGTGCCACTGGCTTGCGGCATTGTGGCCTTTGAGCACTGCGGCAGCCCCATGGTGCCCATAGCGGCAGCCGTGGTGGCAGCCGCCATTTTCGTCGCGCTCGCCGTGGCGGGGCGCAGCATAGGGCGGCGGCAGACACTTAGGCCGCTGCACACCGCGCCCATAGCGCTGGCGGCAATGGCCATAGGCTGGTGCGCCGCATTCGTGCAGCAGCCCACCACGCTCGACACCAGCCGCATCAACGGCACCGTGGCCGTGGGACGCATCGACATGGTTACGTTCCGCGACTTCTCGGCCATTGCCAACGTGACGCTGCTGCAAAGCGGCAACGGAGCCCCGCTGCCCCACTCCACCATAAGGCTCAGCACCAGCGGCTGCGACTACGGCCTGCGCCAGGGCCAGCTGGTGGCCTTCAAGGCCGACCTGCAGCCAGTGAGCAACATGGGCAACCCCGACGAGACCGACTTCGCCGCCCTGCTAAGGCAGCAGGGCATAGTGTACACGCAGCACATCGGGCCCGAGCAGCGGCTGATTAAGGTAGGCTACGCCCCTACCCTGCTCAACAGGCTGGGCAACGCCAGGGCCGAGATGATGCGCCGCGTGGCCTCGGGGCGCACGCAGCAAGGCACGCAAGACCTTGTGGCGGCGCTGCTGCTGGGCGACGACAGCCTGATTGACAGCGATACGCGCCGCGACTTTGCCAACGCGGGCATTGCCCACGTGCTGGCGCTGAGCGGGCTGCACGTGGGGCTGATAGGGCTGGTGGTGTGGTGGCTGCTGATGCCGCTCGACTATGCGCGGCTCAAGAAGCTGCGGCTGGCGCTGACGCTGGTGGCGCTGGCCGCATTCGACCTGTTCACAGGCCTACAGCCGTCGGTGGTGAGGGCCACGGTGATGACGGCGTTTGTGACGGTGGCGGTGATGCTGGGGCGCAAGGCATCGCCGCTCAACTCGCTGGCGGCAGCCGCCACACTAACGCTGCTGTTTTCGCCATCGGCACTGCACAACGCCGGCTTCCAGCTGAGCTACACCACAGTGGCGGCCCTGCTGGTGTTTGGCCGCCGCACGGCCAACGCCGCCACGCGCAGCACCCTGGCCTACCGCATCGGCACTCTGGCCGCCACGTCGGCCATCGCGTCGCTGTCGACCATGATGCTCACGGCGCACTACTTCCACAGCATTCCGCTGCTGGCCGTGCCCGTGAACATGCTGATTCTGCCCACGATTCCAGCCTTTATGGTGGGAGGCATAGCCTATGTGACGCTGTGCGCAGCCCAGCTCGATTTCGCTTGGCTCGACAAGGCGCTCGACGCCTACAGCCAAGCCATGAGGTGGATGGTGGACTGGCTGTGCGACGTGCCAGGCTCGCACGCGGCAGGACTGTGGGTAACTTCGGCCGAAGTGGCCATTTACTTTGGTATAATGTGCTGCATGGCGGTGTGGATGAAGCGGCGCAGCCGCGCCCCGCTGCTGTGGGCGGCGGCACTGCTTGCGGGCGGTGTGGCGCATGCCGCCTCGGTGGCGTGGAACACGCCCAAGTGTGGCATGGTGGTGTTCAACTCATTCGACTCCACGCCCATTGTGGCCTTTAATCACGGAAAAGCCGTGGTGTGGGTGCCCGACAACGACGCCTTCGACCTGCAGCGCTTCACCGATGCCAACAGCGGTTTCCTTGCCCACTACGGCATCGGGCAACTGCAGCAAGTGGCTGAGCTGCACAGCGCCGACGCACTGATAAAGCCGCCCTACGCCCACCTTGGTGGCAAGCGGCTTGTGGCCATAGGCCACGGCAGGTGGAAGCATGCGCAACGGCTGGGCGGACGGCTGCAGATTGACATGGCCGTGGTCACACGGCAGTTTCACAGCGACATTGGCATAGTTGACTCGGTGTATTGCGGCGGCATTGGCACATATGTGATTTCGGGGGCGGTGTATGCCAGCGAGCGCAAGGCACTGGTGGAGCGGTGCCGCAAACTGGGACTGCGCACGCACGACATTGCCACCCAAGGCGCGGTGGAGGTGTATGGCCGCTAATCGACCCTGCCCGCCGCAAAAAAGCGCGTGGCGAAATAGGCGTCGCTAAGGTCGCTGATCATCACTCCGCGCGACGATGAGGTGTGGGCAAACTTGCCGTCTTTCAGATATATGCCCACATGGTTGATGCCTCCGCCGCGGCCATTGTTGAAAAACACCAGGTCGCCCTCGCACAGGTCGCCACGGTCCACGCTGCGGCAGTTGCGCTCATACATGCGCGCCGAGTTGCGCTGCAGCTTTTTGCCATACACGGCCTGATACACCATCATCACGAATCCCGAGCAGTCGGTGCCGCCCTTGTCGGTGCCGGCATACTTGTAGGGGGTGCCGAGCCAATCTTTAATCTCGCGGTAGAGCCGGCGGTTGTCGTTGGGGCCGAGCTTCACGTCGAGTGTGGCCCAACCGTCGGCGCGGCCATTGGGCGCCGAGCCGCCACGCGCCGAATAGGGCGCGCCGCTGCGCACGCTGCGCTTCGACGTGCCGCACGAGGCCACGCCAAGCAGCAAAACCAGCAGGCAGCACGCAAGCAGATGAAAACGGTTAGATGATTTCAGCATATCTCTCTTGATTAGACTAAAAGCTAAAAAAAGCCATACGGCCACCGGACTTGCCCATGTGTTGCGGCAAGCGCGTGTGTGCACGTATGGCTTTGATTCGTTATTTTGTGCCCGGCATTGGCAGGAAGGGCTTACTCAGCCTTAGCCTCGCCGCCCTCGGCCTTAGCCTCTTCTTCGGGCTCAACAAAAGTGGTGATGCCGGCCTTAACCAGGATGTTGTACCACGAGATGAGCTTCTTAATGTCGGTCTTATACACGCGCTCCTCGTCATACTCAGGCAGAACCGAGGCCATGAATGCGGCCAGCTGCTCGGGCTCTTTGTAGTCGGCGGTGTTGATTTCCTTGCCGTCGAACTTCTTGCTCACCGACTCAAGCACGTCGGCCAGAGGCACATCGTCGCCAGTGGTGTAGATGGCAATGTCGCCGAGCGAGATAATCTTGTCGCGCGAATGGGCGGCAAAGCGCTTCTTGTCGGCCAGGCCTTCAACGATGATCATGTTTTTGCCAAACGAAATGAGTTTGTAGAGTCCGGGCTTACCCGAGATAGCAAGTATTTTCTTAAGCATAGTGTTGTTCTGTTTTATTTATATGTGTTACTTCAAAAAAAATGAGGCAATTCTGCCCACATCAGTTGCAAAGATAGCCATAAAAATTGACTTGAAGCCAACTTGCAGGGCCATTTTTTAGCCGAGGGCGCCAACCTGAGCCATGATTTGCGGCAACACAGGCCGCTGGCCGTCGTTCACCACCACGCGCTCGCCATCAAAGCCAGTCAGCTCGGCCTGCTGCGCGCCTATGCGGGCCCTCACGGCATCAGGCGAGATGCCGTTGCGCTCAACCACGCGGGCAATGCGCACATCCACCGGGGCGTCGACGCGCCACACCGCGCTGGCCATGCGCCACATGCCGCTGCTGCGCAGAATGGCCGTCTCGAAAAACGCCACCGGCATGTCGGCGGCCCACTGCCGCACATCGGCAGCCACCGCCGGATGCACTATGCCATTGAGGCTGGCGAGCGCCTCGGCGTTGCCAAACACGATGCCGCCCAGGCGGGCGCGGTCGAGTCGCCCGTCGGCGCCATACACATCGGGGCCGAACCGCTCCACAAGCCTTCGGCGGATTTCGTCGGAAGTGTCCATCAGGCGGCGCGCATTGGAGTCGGTGTCGTAGACGGGGTAGCCCATGGTGCGCAATATGCGCGACACCACGCTCTTGCCACTGCCAATGCCGCCTGTGATTGCTATGAGTTGCGCCATAACGTGGGGAATTAATGCTTTTCTATTATATAGTCAACGCTGTCGGTGGGCAGCTCCACGCGGCGGCACACCGGCGGCACGCTGGCCACATAGATGGGCACCTTGCTCGACGCGGTGCTGAGGTCGATTGTGTAGTAGTCGGCCACAACGGCAATGTTGGAAATATCTGACTTATACTCGCTTTGCGGCACAAGGCACAGCACATCGACCGATGACGGGAACAGCACCAGCGACTCACCCGCGGGCACATTACGCGCCTGGATGGCCACCTTCTGCTTCTTTTGCACAAGCCGCTCGATGGGCACCATTATCTTCACCGACGACGGCACCAGCTTGGCGCCCACCACAGGGGCAATCGACACCCAGCGGTTGAGCGTGTCGGTGACGCCGCTAAGCTGCACGTGATAGGTGTAGACCTCGTTGATTTGCGAGAGGGTCTCGCGGTCGGCATACACCACCACCGAGTCCACGTTGGGACTGATGTCGCCATTCTGCACATAGCGCATGTCGGGCTCAACATCCACATCGAAGCGTATGGGCACCTTCTTGCCCTCCTGGTCGGTGTATTTCACCGACAGCGACTCGGGCAGCACGCTCATCACCGACGCGTTGCGGCTAATGACCTTGCGCAGTGCGGTGAGCAACTGCACATTGTTGAGCTTCAAGTAGCCAGTGCTGGAATCGCAGTATTTGGTGAAGTCGATTTGCAGCTTGGGCTGCGAGGTGAAGAGATATTTCACAAAGGCCGAGCCCTTGTCGCGCAGGGTGATGGTGATGGAGGTTGGCGGGTCGTTGATGAAGGTGACATTGGCCGGCTTGTTGATGATTTCAAGCCTCACATCGATGTCTTGCTGAATGTCGTTGTTAAACGTGATGAAGCACCAAAACACCGCCGACACCAGCACAAACCCCATATATTGGAGCACAGCGGCAGTGCTGAGGCTCTTCACAAGCTTCAGTACTGCCGACTTTACCGATGAAACAGTTGTCTTCATAAGCGATTACTCCCCCACCCTGCCTTCAGAGCAGCACACAGCACACGCCTCACGCCAGACACGGCGGCCTGGCATGCGCGGTGCAACGCAGTGCACTGTAGGCTACTACTGATTGTTCTTGATGTCGTTGCCCGACTCAATGGCAGCGTTGGCCGAGGGGTAGACGCAAGCCTTGTCGATGACGATTTTCACGCCGTCGGCAATTTCGAGCACGATAGTGGTGTCCTTGATCTCGCGAATTTTGCCATAGATGCCACCGGCGGTGGTCACACGGTCGCCCTTCTTCATGGCCTCGCGGAACTTCTTGATTTCCTTCTGCTTCTTCGACTGCGGACGAATCAGGAAGAAATAGAAAATTACAATGAGGGCAACAATCATAAGGATGTTGCTCCAGCCGCCAGCTCCTGCGCCCGACGTCTGTAATAAGATTGAGTTAAGCATGTCTGATTTACTTATTTAATTGTGAGTTATGTTTTTGCTTTGTGATTTACTTTTTGATGAGCTCGCCCTTTTGGCGCAGCTCCTTGACAGCTGAGTTGAGGATGCCGTTCACAAACTGGCCGCTGCGGGCCGTGCTGAACATCTTGGCAATCTCAATGTACTCGTTGAGGCTGACATTGACGGGGATTTTCACGAACGACTCGATTTCAGCCAAAGCGATGCACATTATCAGGCGGTCCATGAAGGCCAGACGCTCGGTGTCCCACTTGTCGGTGGCCACAAGGCTGTCGATGAGCTTATTGTTGCTGTCCATCAGCTGGAACGCCTTGGTGAAGAGTTCCTCGCCAAACTTGCTATCCTCCTCGTCCTTGTATTTGGGCAGGATGGGATATTCCACGCCATCCTCGATGCGGCGGATGGTTTTCACCACAAACTGGCCCATGATGTCGAGGTCTTCGTCGGTGCAATACACCGACATGCCCTCCACCTGCTCAAGCAGGTCGGCATCGGGCAGCAGCACCTTCTTCATGAGCTGGCGCCACACGTTGCAGTCGCTGGCAAAGTCGGTCTTGGGCATTGCCATGTATTCCTTATACTCCTCGCTGTTGCGCACCTTGTCGAGCATCAGGCGCAGAAACACATCGTCGTTGCGCCAAGTGAGCTTGTGGTCCTTCAAGAAGTTTTGCAGCGCGTCGATGCCGCGCAGGGCGTCGACCATCTCGTTGTCGACGAAACGGGTGTTGGGGTGCAAATCCTCTTCGGTGGGCAGGAACTTGTGCTTTGCCTCGTCGAGTCGGAGTTCCTCAATGTCGGTGAGGTCGACCATGAGCTGCAGCAGCAGATTGTATAACTCATACGACTTGTCGAGACTCTCATTCAGTTCATCTTTAGCATCGGAAAACGATTTTCCGTCTTTGGTGAGCATGTAGGAATACAACATCTGCACCACTTTTGTTCGTATTAAAACGCGATTTATCATTATGTCGTTTCTCTTATTTTTTGCAAAATTAGTCAAAAACGCCCACTAAACCCAATTTAGGCACAATATGGGCGCTGTTTTTTTGAAGTCAGCCGGCGGTTTGGCCGTCGGCAATGCGCTGGCGCACCACCTCGTAGATCATGATGCCGCCCGCCACCGACACATTGAGCGAGCTTATGTGGCCAAACTCGGGAATGGCCACGCGGGTGTCGCACAGCTTCATGATTTCGGGCGAGATGCCCACATCCTCGGCTCCAAGCACCAGTGCCACGGGGCCGGTGTAGTCGGCGGTGGTGAAGTTGACCGAGCTTTCGCCCGCGGCCCCAACGATTTTGAAGCCGCTGTCGCGCAGATATTTCACAGCCTTCACCAGATTGCGCTCGCGGCACACGGGCAGATAGTTGAGAGCTCCGGCCGAGGTCTTAACGGCATCGGCGGTGACTCCCACACTGTTGCGCTCGGGCAGGACGATGGTGCTAACGCCGGCGCACTCGCAAGTGCGGGCAATGGCGCCGAAGTTGCGCACGTCGGTGATGCCGTCGAGCACCACCACCAGCGGGTTGATGCCGTCGTCGTAGAGCTGCGGCACCACATCGGCCACGCTGTAGTAGTCGACTGCGGCGAGCATTGCCACCGCGCCCTGGTGGTTACGGCGCGTGATGCGGTTGAGCTTCTCCACAGGCACGCGCTGCACGGGCACGCCAAAGTCGCGCGCCGCAGCCAGCAGCTCGCGTCCAAGGTCGCCGTTAATGTCTTTTTTCACAAGCAGCTTGTCGATGCTCTTGCCGGCCTCAATGGCCTCGATGATGGCCCGCAGGCCGAATATATACTGTTCGGAATTGCTATTATACATTGTCGGTGGTTTTAATTTGTCGAATGAGTGATTTGGCATTCTCGATGGCGGCGCTGTCCACGTCGCGGCCACTGAGCATGCGTGCCACCTCGCCTATGTGCTGCTCGGCGGTGAGGGTTCGCACGGCGGTTACTGTCTCGGTGGCGGTGTCGGTCTTGTACACCAGCAGATGGTGGCGGGCAAAGGCGGCCACCTGCGGCAGGTGGGTGATGGCCATCACCTGTATGCGGCGCGCTATGCGGTTCATGAGCTGGCCAATGCGGTTGGCTATGTCGCCCGACACGCCGGTGTCCACCTCATCGAATATGATGGTGGGCAGATTCATGCTCTCGGCTATGATTGACTTGATGCACAGCATGAGCCTTGAAATCTCGCCGCCCGACGCGGTGTCCTTGACGGGCATGAGCTGCTGATTTTTGTTGAACGCAAACATAAACTCCACCTGGTCGGCCCCCTTCGGGCCAAAGGCGCAGGAAGTGAAGGCCACGTTGAACTGCAAATTCTTCATGCCCAGCGACACTGCCAGCGGCTTCAGCCGCCCAGTGAAGCTCTCGGCCGCCTTGCGGCGCGAACTGGTGAGGCGCCCGGCCAGGCTGGCCACCTCGGCCTCGGCCTTGGCAAGCTGCGCCTTCACGGCCTCAATCTCCTCGTCGGAATTGTCGATGAAGTCGAGTTTTTCGCGATATTGCCGCTGCAACTCGATGAGGGCGGCGGCCCCTTGCACATTGTGCTTGCGCTCGAGCGCATAGATGTCGTTGAGACGCGCCTCCACATCGGCCAGGCGCTGCGGGTCATCGGCCAGTTCGCTGTCGACCGCGCTGAGCGTCTGCGCAATGTCCTTAAGTTCTATCACAGTGGCGCTTATGCGGTCGGCCGTGCCGGCAATGTCGCTCAGGTGCTTCTCGGCCGAGGCAAGACTCTGCGCGGCTGCCGAGAGACGGTCGATCACCGAGTCATCGTCGCCGTTGAGCGCCGAAGTCACGTTCCACAGCACCTCTTTGGTGTCGTTGATGTTGCTGAGCTTGTTTTGCAGGGCTTCGAGCTCGGCATCCTCGCCCGGATGCAGGGTCAGTTCGTCGAGCTGGGCTATCTGGAACCGCAGATAGTCTTCCTCGGCTCGGCTGCGGCTGAAGTCGTCCTGCAACTGCTGCAAATGCTTTTCGATGCCACGATAGCGGGCATAGCTGCTCTGGTACTGGGCCAGCAGCGGGCCATTGGCGGCAAGGCTGTCGAGCACCTCAATCTGGAACTGGCGCGAGGCCAGCAGAGCGTTGCTGTGCTGCGAGTGGATGTCGATGAGGCGCGACGTGAGCTCGCGCAGCTGGGCAAGGCTCACTGGGGTGTCGTTGATGAAGGCGCGCGAGCGGCCCGCGGGGCTCACCTCGCGGCGCACGATGCACTCGGTGGCGAAATACTCGATGTCGACGGCGTCGAAGAAGCCGCGCATGTCGTAGCCCGTGAGGTCGAACTCGGCCTCGACCACCGTCTTCTGCCCGCTGCTGTGGCGCAGACCGCGCGCATCGGCACGGTCGCCCAAAATCAGCGACAGCGCGCCAAGGATTATCGACTTGCCCGCACCCGTCTCGCCGGTGATGATGGTTAGGCCGTCGCCGAAGCCAATTTCCAGGCTGCTGATGAGCGCGTAGTTGGATATGTAAAGCCGTGTGAGCATCTCAGTTTAGTTACTACTTTATCGGTCGGTGC
The DNA here is from genome assembly GCA_963655175.1 of Wujia chipingensis. Lineage (GTDB taxonomy): Bacteria > Bacteroidota > Bacteroidia > Bacteroidales > Muribaculaceae > Sodaliphilus. The sequence continues at coordinate 157,035 of CAVKDU010000001.1, forward strand.
TTTCGTTCTTTATCTTGTTGAGACGCGTGGTCTCGGTGGGATAGAGCGGATACAGATTTTCATACACGCTCTGCTTCTCGGTGGTGTTGGCCTTGGAGTAGATGTTGACCAGCTCGTCGAGCTTGGCGTCCTTAAACATCGACAGGCACACCGACATGGGCGCCACATCATATATCTTCTTGAGCGTGGCAATGCACTGCGTGATCACCGCCCTACCCTTGTCCACGCTCAGCGCCATCTGGTCGAGGCCCTGACGGTGATACTGGTAGAGCACGTCGCGTATGGCCGAGGTGGCCTTGTCGGTGAACGCGCTTAGCACCGCGCTGCGGTTTTTGGTGTCTTCAAACGCCTTCCAGCCCGTTTCCCCCGAACTCTGCGCCAGGCGCACCACATTGGCCGCCTTCTCGTAATAGGGCGTGCCGCCCTGCGGCGAGAACGAGTCGAAGTCGATGGCCAGAATCATGTAGGCGTAGAAGTTGAGAATGGCGGTGAGATTGCTCTGCATGTCTTGCTCCGAGAACACGAGCGGCTCGTTTTCCTGATAGGAAAAGTCGATTTTAGTGTCCTTGAAGTTGATGAGCGTGGTGGTGTAGGAGCTGTTGTACACAGGCCGCGTGGACTGCACCTGCAGGTCGCCCGTCATGCGGTTGGTGGCGTCGTTATACGAGCTTATGGTGAGAAACAGCTTGCACTCTATCTTCTCGTTGGCGCCAAACTGCGCGTCGGTCCACTTGTTGGTGTTCATATAGTCGGCTATGGCCTGCTGCAGGGTTTTGAATATCTCCTTGTTGGCATTGGCCACCTTGTCGGCGTTGACCTCAACGTTGCAGTTAAGCTCCTGCGCCTGGGCTGCCACCGCGGTCACCAGAGCCACCAGGGCCATCAGCAGCCGTGCCGCGCCGCGCGTCAATCTTGATGCATTGCTCATAATCTGTATCTATTCTCTCACAGTTTGTTAATATTGTCACTTATTGCCCAGATAGTCGGCCACCAGCACATCAACGATGTCGCGTGCCACAAGACCCTTCGACTTGCACTCGTAGCCACGCACACGGCCGTCATGCTGGATTATCTTAATCTTGTTGGTGTCGGTCTGGAAGCCTGCGTCCTTGTCGCGCAGCGAGTTGAGCACTATGAAGTCGAGGTGCTTGCGGTCGAGCTTCGACTTGGCATTTTGCTCCTCATTGTCGGTCTCGAGCGCGAAGCCCACCGTCACCTGGCTGGGACGCTTGATTTCGCCCACCGCCTTGGCAATGTCGGGGTTCTTCTTGAGCCTTATCACGGGCACGGCGTCGCGCTCGCGCTTGATTTTGGTCTCGGCCACATGCTCAACGCAGTAGTCGGCCACCGCGGCGCACATTATTGCCACATCGGACTCGGGGAAGCGGCCGAGCACGGCGTCGTGCATCTGCACGGCACTGGTCACGTCGATGCGCTCGATGCTGCCCTGAGGGGTGGGCAGCGACACGGGGCCTGCCACCAGAGTCACCTCGGCGCCGCGGGCGGCGCACTCGGCGGCCAGGGCAAAGCCCATCTTGCCCGACGAAAAGTTGCCAATGTAGCGCACGGGGTCGATTTTCTCATAGGTGGGGCCGGCGGTGATGAGCACGCGCCGCCCCGCCAGGTCGGCACCATGGGCAAAGTGGCGGTCGAGCACCTTGAATATGTTCTCGGGCTCCTCCATGCGGCCCTTGCCCACGAGGTGACTCGCCAGCTCGCCAGCGGCCGGCTCGATGATGAAGTTGCCATAGCTGCGCAGCAGCTGCAAATTGCGCTGCGTGGTGGGATGCTTGAACATGTCGAGGTCCATGGCCGGAGCCACAAACACGGGAGCCTTGGCCGAGAGGTAGGTGGTGACCAGCATGTTGTCGGCCACGCCGGTGGCCATCTTGGCTATTGTCGAGGCCGTAGCCGGAGCCACCACCATGGCATCGGCCCACAAGCCGAGGTCGACGTGGCTGTTCCACTGGCCGGTGTTGGCCGTGAAAAACTCGGTGATCACGGGCTTGCCGCTGAGGGTTGACAGCGTGACCGGAGCGATGAACTCGCGCGCGTTGGGCGTCATTATCACCTGCACCTCAGCGCCTGCCTTCACCAGCAGGCGTGTGAGCGAGGCGGCCTTGTAGGCGGCTATGCCGCCAGTGATGCCCAGAATTATGTGTTTGCCTTTTAGCATAGTCACTTAGTCGGTTATCCCTGCTTGGTGCGCAGCATGATGCGCGAAAGCACATTCTTGGTGTTTTGCGGAAAATCGCCGTGCATCATCCAACCATAGTAGCCCGAGTCGCGCTTCAGCACATCGGCCACGCGCTGGCCCTTGTATTTGCCGAAGTTGAACACCTCCTCGTGCTTGTCGTTGTAGATTATGCGGCCGGCGAGGTCCACATTCTTGTTTTGCGCCGAGAAGTCGGACAGAAACTGCACATCGTTTTGCAGCGACGGGTAGCGGTCGAGCTGCGCCTTGAGCACCTCGTAGGTGGCACGCGTGTCGGCGTCGGCCGAATGGGCGTCGTCGAGGTTTTTGCCGCAATAAAACTTGTAGGCGGCCGACAGGTTGCGCTGCTCCATTTTGTGGAAAATGGTCTGCACATCGATGAAGCGGTGGCGCGTGAGGTCGATGTCGACGCCAGCGTTAAGAAACTCCTCCTGCAGCAGGGGCACGTCGAAGCGGTTGCTGTTGAAGCCGGCAATGTCGCAGCCCTCGAAGGTGCGGGCCAACTCCTTGGCCACCATCTTGAATGTGGGCGCGTCCTTCACATCCTCGTTGGTGATGTGGTGCACAGCCGTAGACTGCGGCGGAATGGGTATGCCGGGGTTGAGGCGCATAGTCTTCGATTCCTCCTGTCCGTTGGGATAGACTTTAATGTATGAAAGCTCCACAATTTTGTCGGCCGTGATGTTGAGACCGGTGGTCTCGAGGTCGAAAAATATGATGGGATTCTTGAGATTCAGTTCCATTTTACTATAAAAAATTTGCTTTTATGCTTCAACTATTGTGGGGTTACACCATCATGGGCATGAGCAGCACCAGCAGGTCTTCGCCCTCGGGCTGCTCGGCGGGCACAAACAGGCCGGCGCGCGCGGGGTCGATGAGCTTAATCAGCACGGTGTCGCCCGGAATGTTGTTGAGCACGTCGATTATGTTCTCACCATTGAAGCTAATCACCATGTCGGTGCCGTCGTAGCTGCACGAGAGGCGCTCGTCGGCCGAAGTTGAGAAGTCAACATTCTGGGCCGAGAGGTGAATCTGGTCGGCAGTGAGTTCAAGCGTCACCTGGCCGCCCGAGCTGGCGAACACCGACACACGGCGCAGCGCGTTGAGCAGCTGTGCGCGGTCGACCGAAGCCGTGAAGGGGCTGTCGGAGGGAATCACCGAGTTGTAGTTGGGATAGCGGCCGTTGACGAAGCGGCACGACAGCGTGTATTCATCACTGACAAACACGGCACTCTTGGAGTCGAAAGTCACCTTCAGGTCGCCCTCCTTCTTGTCGAGCACGCTGCTAAGAATCGAAGCGGGCTTAGAGGGCAGGATGAATGCGGCGGTGATGCCGGGGGCTACGTTGCGCTGAATGTAGCGCACCAGCACGTGGGTGTCAGATGCCACGTAGGCGATGCTGTCGGGAGCTATGTCGCAATACACACCCATCATCACGGGGCGCAGCGTATCTTCGCCCACGGCGAAGATGGCGTGCTGCACACCGCTCACAAACTTTGCGGCGGGCACGGTGAACGACTGCGCATCGGGCTCCATGGGAGACTTTTGCGGGAACTCGTTGCCGTCGATACCAATGAAGTTGTACTTGCCGTTCTGGTAGCGGACGAGGATGGCAAGGTTGTCGTCGTCGATTTCAAACTCCAGACCAAGGTCGGGAAGCTGCTTCAACAATTCAAGAATCGACCTTACATTGACCGCAAACTTGCCGATGCCCTCCGACTCGGTGACGGGCACGCTTGTGGTGATAGTGGTCTCCTGATCGCTGCCGGTGACCACGAGGCGGCCATCCTCAAGGCTGAACAGGAAGTTGTCGAGAATTGAAATGGTGTTTTTTGAATTCACCACCTTGCTCACAGCCGACAGGTGCGACAGCAGGAGCTTGCTTTGAACGTTGAATTTCATATATATCTGCTTTTTTTCTATTATTTACAGTTGCCAGCGGCGGCCATAGCGCGACCGCACACATTTAACTTACAAATATAGCAATTTTTCAGACACCCAAGCCCCCACTCCCCCGAAAAAAACGTGAAAGCCGCCTTGGAGGGGCGGCTTTCGGTGGGTTATGGTGATTTTTATGAGTCGGAGGGGCTACTTGGCCAGCGACACGTTGACCGACAGGCCGTAGTTGCTGTTGGTGGTGGGATAGGCTGTGGACGACACGAGGGGGGTGTTGACCTGATGGTCGAAATACGCTCCCAGGGTGACGCGCTTGCTCATCACATAGTTTGCCGTGAAGTTGATGCCAAGGGTGCGCGTGCCGCTGGTGGCCTGCGTGGTGTTGGCGTCGATTTTGCGGATGAGGGCGGTGTTGTTGGCCAGCGAGAAGTCGAAGTTGAGGGTGAGGTCGTTGCTCACGCCCTGCTGCTTGCGCTTGAGTTTGAGCACCGAGTTGAAGTTGGCAATCTTGTAGCCGGCGCCCACCACAAAGGTGCGCGAGATGCCCTCCACCAGCTGGCCCACCGACACGTTGAGCGAGAGGGTGCGGCTGTCGCGGTACTCGGCGTTGAAAGTGACGTTGTTCTTCATTGTGGCGTTGAAGCCAATGAGTGGCGCGAACTTCTCGGTTATGCTCACCGACGAGATGTTGTAGGGCGACGACGGGATGGGGTTGCCCGTGAGGGCGTCCTGCGTGTAGCCAAGGCCCTCGCCTATGGTAACCCAGTCGCTGTAGGACGAGAACGAGCCCACTGAATAGGTGCACTGGTAGGCGTGGGTGAGCGTGAAGCTCTTGAAGTGGCGCGAGAAGAAGGGCATCTTCATGAGGCCGTCGTAGGTGACGCGCCAGTTGGGCAGCACCTCGCTGAGGCCCGGGAAGGGGTTGAGGGTGACCTTCGACGCGCTGCGGCCCGAGTAGGCGGCGAGGAAGGCCGGAATCATCACATCGCTGCTGGCGGTGTTCACTCCGCCGTTTTGCGGGTCGAAGGGCTTGCCGGCATACACTGTGCCGGCCAGGAAGCCCGACTCGGGATAGTTGCGGCCGTTGTAGCGCGCCTGCAGGCGTTCGGCCACGATGGGTATATTGGCCAGGAACTTATCGAAGGCGTCGCTGTGGTAGCCGTCGCTGCTGCTGACGCCGCGCAGGGCTGTGGCTATGGCTATGTGGGTCTTGGTGTAGCTGCCCGAGTAGATGGTGTTCATGTCGTCGTACATGAACTGCACCTGGTTGGTGCGGTTGTCGGTGCGGTTGCCCGTGAGGGTGACTTTAAGGCCGCGTATGGGCTCGAGCTGGATCTCGGCGTTAAACTCGCTGGTCTTGGCATAGAGCGCGGGCGAGGTCATGCTCTCGTCGTTGAGCAGCCAGCCGCGGTCTTTGGCCTTCTTGATGTAGCTGTCGTCGGTGAAGCCGAAGGCGAAGTCGAGGCCCGGGGCCATGACGTCGTAGTGCGGGTTCTGGCCGAAGATGTCGCCCACGTTGGGAATGAACTGCGGCAGCGACAGCGAGCGGGTGTTGCGCCAGCGCACGCTCACGCTGCGCACCATCATGGCGAAGCGGGTGGCGTATTGCGCGGCCTCGGTCCAGAAGTTCTTGTCGTTTTTAAGCACCTCCACCACGTCGAACTTCACGTTTTTGTCGCCACGGGTGAGAATCTCCACCGTGTTGTTGTCCTTGATTTTGAAGCGTATGGGGAAGCGTTTGCCGTCGGTGGTGGTGGCTGTGACGTTGACGCGCTTCACATTCATGTTGTGCTTTATCACAAGGGTGGTGTCGGGGCTAAGCTTGTAGGTGCGGTTGAACTTCTTGATGCGCCGCAGCTGCGGGTTGCCGCGTCCGCTGCTGGAGAAGCGCTTGTTCACGTCGCGCAGGTAGGGGATTTTGTTGTAGAACTGCTCCAGATTCATGCGGCCGTCCACGTTGAGCGAAGCCTGGTTGGCAATGGTGTTGCCCGACGACACGCCGTCGACCACGGTGCCGCGGTCCCAATTGTAGGTGGCGTTGTAGGTGGCGTTGGCCGTGATGAAGTTGAGGAACGGAATGCCGCTGAAGGGGGCCTTGTAGGTGGCGGTGAACGTCTGGTTGTAGCTCCACGGCGTGCCCAGGTTCTTTATGCTCTGCCACACGGTGTCGCGCCACTCGCGGTAGCGGTCGGGGAAGAGCTTTTTGTTCACCTGGCCCATGGGCTCCTCGATGTGGGCGGTGGTGTTGCTGTTGAAGGTCATGCTCAGCGACTTGGTGAAGTTCCACGAGATGGCAAACTGGCGGTCCCAGAGGAAGTTTTTGCTCACCGACACGGGCAGCTGCACATCCACGTCGCTGCTGCTGCGGGTCTGCTGCTCGTAGTAGTAGCGCGAGATGTTGCTATTGAAGGCGATGTTGGCCGGCAGCCAGTGCAGCTCCCACTCGCGGAAGAACTTCATATGCTTGTTTTTGCTGCTGATCATGCGCTTGAAGGGGGTGAAGGGCTTCACGTAGGGCGTCCAGCTATACTGGAAGCTGCCGCGGTAGTCGTTGGTGTTCTCATACACGTTGTCGGGGTCGGACGAGTGCTGCTTGTTGAACGAGTAGCTGAACGTGAAGTTGGCAGGATCCCAAGGCATGGGGTTCTTGCTCTTGACGTCGAATTTGAGTCCCGACAGGCTGAAGCTGCTCACGGTGCGGTTGGTGAGCGCATAGTCGTTGATGGAGTCGCGCTGCTCCTTGGTGCTGCAGGCGTCGATGGCGTCTTTCAGCAGCACGTCTTGGTCGAGCGGATTGTATTTTGGAGTCGTCTTCTCGGAGCTGTATGAGTAGTAGACGGGGGCTTTGAGTTTCACCTTCTCGGGCAGGAAGCGGCCCATGTCCACCTGCACGGCCACGTTATACTGGTCGTAGTCGTCGAGTCGGCGCTCGTTGAGGCTCTGGTCCACCGAGCCGAAGCCCACCGTCTCTTTGTGCATGCCCAGGTTGACGGTGGCAATGTCGCTCATGTTGAGGTTGAGGTTGGCCTTGGCAGCCCAGCCGCCGTCGTTGTTGAAGTCGGTGACGCGCAGTTCATCGGCCCACACCACAAAGTCTTTGGTGGTGCTGGAGTTGTTGCGCACGCCTATCATCATCACGCGCACGTCGCTGAGGCTGGGGTTGCCTATAACGGTGACGCGGTCGTTGGGGTGCGACGGATCCTGCTCGGTGAAGCGGCTGTTGTATGACACGCCGGGGGCGCCGGCCATTTTCTGCGCGTTGCGGTTTTTCTTCACCGAGGTGAACACGTCGAGGTCGCAGTTGAGCATATTTTCCTCGGGCCACACCTTGTAGCGGTCGGCGGTGCTGTTATTGCTATAGTGGCCGGCGGGGGTCACCGCCAGTGGAATCTCGTATTCGTAATAGTTGTTCTTCACGTCGGAGCCGAGGCGCACAAACACCGACACGTCGCCGTTTTGCAGATTGCTGAGATTGTCGACAAACGCCTCGTTGTGGATAAACATTTGCAGGCGCTTGTAGGTGCGCAGGTCGAGGCTGGTGTTGCGGTACACGCCACGGGCGTCGCCGGGCTGCAGGCCCTCCACCTTCATCTGCATCGACTGCTCGTTGAGCTGCGTGATTTGCGACTGGCCCGAGTCGACGATGCGGCTCACGCCCGGAGGCAGCACGTAGTTTACAGGCTCGCGGCCCGAGTTCTCCTCAATGTTCACCGTGTTAATGTTGATGGTGCCGTTGGCCGGAGCGTCGCCGCGCAGGTTCAGGTTGTAGTCGTAGTTGCGCCACTCGCCGCGCACCAGCTCGAGGGTGGCGAAACGCAGGTGGGTGGTCTCCTTGAAGCCGGTCATGAACATGCGCATGAAGCGAATGGTGGAGAAGTCGTTGATCGAGCCCACCTTTTTCTCATAGTCGCGCAGCGGAATGTTGAACTGATACCACGTGACCTCCTGCTCCTTGCCGTTGCGGGTGGTCACCTTGGTGGTCTTCTTGTCGATTATATAGTTTTTGCCCACTTCGAGGTCGGTCGGGCGAATCGACACGCGGTATTGGAAATAGCGCTCATACTCGTTGAGCGTGTTGTCTTGGTTGATGTCTTCCACATCGGGCACGCTGCGCGACGACTGGTAGAGGCGGTCGGTGGCGTCGTCGGCCGAAAGCGAGTTGCCGTTGGTGCCGTTGTAGTGCTTGTAGCGGTCGAGGATCGACACCTTCTGCTCGTCGAAGTCATAGCCGCGGTAAAAGTGGTAGCGGTCGCTCGATGGGTCGTTGAAGGGCGAGAACTGGTCTTGCTCCATGGCCTCGACCGTGGTCGAGGGCAGCACCTGGCGCAGCCGCTGCAGGAAGTCGGCATAGGTGGGATAGGTTTTCTCTTCTTCGGTGCTGAGGCCGTTGAGGCCCACGTCCTGCTTCACGCGCGAGCCGGCGGCGTTGTCGAAGGCATAGGTGAGCGACGTCTGGGTCGACACCCTACCCCACACGGTGTTTTTGATGTAGGTGGTGTCGCCGTTGACGGGCAGACCGTTTTCATACGACTTGAGGCCGTCCTTAAGGATGTCCTCGCTCACCTCGCCCAGGTTGAAGTAGAGGTCGCCGCCGTCCTTGTTGTTGAGGTCGGGATCGAGGAAGGGGTCCATCATCCAAAACTGCACATACTCGATGTTTGACTGCTCGAAGTTGGTGTTGTCGAGGCGGCGCATGATGCCACCCCAGCGCTTCTCGGGGTTGAGCAGGTTGCCGTCGGCGTCGATGTTGGCCGCATCGAGGTTATAGGGGCCGCGCTCCTTGGGATAGAACGAGAGGTTGAGCGTCTGAATGGTCGACGACTCGCCGTAGTTGAGCTCGCGGCCCGGGAACACCTCGCTGTAGGGAATTTCGCGCACGTAGGGGTTCGACAGCTGGTCGAGGTCGTTTTTCAGATAGCCGGGAATGTATGACGAGTTGCGCTGGGTGAACATGCGGTCGATGTAATACCAGGCCAGGCGCGCGCGGTTTTTGCCGTAGGCCACGTCGTTGCTTAGCGCGGCCTCGGGGAAGAGGGCGTTGGCGCTGCCATCGTAGGGCGTTGAGGCCAGGAACCACGAGTAGGGCGAGCGCAGGTCGATGCCCGACTGCGTCGACTCGAAGTCGTCGATATACGAGCTGCCGGCGTTGGTGCCGGTGCGCGACTTGTGGGGAATGAGCTGGGCAAACTCGCCCTTGAAGCTGAGCGACGAAGGCGCGGTGGCGTTGACCGTGGGAATCTTGTTGAGCAGATTGGTGAGCCACATGAAGTTGGTGTTATACGACACGTTGGTGCCCCAAATGGTGTTGTTCACCAGCTCGTCGCCAATGGCCACCTTCTCGGTGAGGGCCTTCTCGCCATAGTGCATGAGGGTGGCGCCCCAGTGGAAGTTTTTGTTGAAGGCGTAGTCGAGGTCGAGGCCCAGCAGGGTCTTGCGCTGAGTGCTGAATGTGGACTGGTTTTCGAGCGACACGCTGATGCTGGTGCCGGCGTCGATGATGCTCTGGTTGGTGATGGTGACCGTACCCATGCTGTAGTCCACGGTGTAGTCGCTGTTTTCGGTAAGGGTGACGCCGCCGGCGGTGACCACCACCGAGCCGCGCGGCACATTCATGGCGTTGAGCCTGATCACATTGCCCGACGAGGCCTGATACTCGCCCTCGAGCACAAACTTGTTTTTATACTGATATTGCCGCGCCACGGTGAGCGTGGAGTCGTACAGTTCCTGATACACATAGTTGGCGGCCACGGCGTCGTTGCCAATCATTTTCTTCAGGTGCGAGCCAAAAGGCTCCACCACTGGGAATATCACCTTGCCCGTCGACGAGCTCACGGTGTAGCCCTCCACATAGTCGAAGCGGCCGTCGCTGTGGCTCTGGTTGTTGGCGTCGAGGCGGTCGAGGTTCATCACCTGCAGCAGCGGCTTGCCGGCAATGTTGCCAGCCGAGATGTAGTTGAGTTCGGTGCCGCTGGTGTCGCTCAGATACTTGATGTTGAGCTTAAAGTTTTTTTGCTGCACCTGATAGGCGCCCAGCGAGTACACGTTTTTCATCATCAGCTTCCACATGGGCAGCTTGGGCGACGCCGTGGTGCCCTTCAGCATCTTCACATACAGCGACTGGTCGGTGGCGGGCACGTCGCCCGAGAACTCACCCACCTGATAGGTCTTGCCCTTGTAGGTGTATTGGTAGGCCACACCCAGCACCTCGTCGGCATTGAGGGCCGACTTCAGCGATATGTAGCCCAGCGAGCTGTTGAGCGTGTATTCCGACGACGACAGCAGGCGCGCGCTCTCCACCTTCTCATAGTCCTTGCCTCCCTCGATGCCGTAGGCCTGAAGCGGTGACAGCGCGGTGGCCACCTGGCTTATGTAGCGGGCGTCGGGGTACTGCGTCTTCACCTCGTCGAGCAGGTTGTTCGACGAGTTCTGCGGATTGTCGGCAATGGGGTCGCCCACCCAGTGGCTGCTGGCCAGATTCTTGTTCTCGGCCACATCGGTGAATGCCACAATGTTGCGCGACTGGTCGAAGTTGCCGCGCTTGTTGGTGACCCACACCTCGATGCGGGTGATGCTCACGCCCGACGACACCAGCGGCAGCTTGGACGACCAGGTGTCGTAGTTGTCGCGGAAGAAGTGCGACAGGAAGAAGTGGCGGTTTTGGTCATACTTGTCGGCGGTGATGTAGAACGAGGTGGTCTGCGAGCCGCCGCGGGTGCTCACCGTCTGCGACTCGGAGTTTTGCTGCGACACCAGGGCTGTGGCGGTGAGCTTGCCAAACTGCAGCTTGGCCTTGAGGCCAAACAGCGCGGCACTACCCTTGATGAGCGACGACCCAGTGGTCATGCTCACGTTGCCCGCCTCAATGTTTTTTATTATCTCGTCTTCCTTGCCCTCGTAGGCGAGTTTCAGGTTTTTGTTGTCGAAGTCAAACGTGGCGTCGGTGTTGTAGGTCATGTTAAACTTCATCTTGTCGCCCACCGAGGCGGCAATGGTGGCCTGAATCTTCTGGTCGAAGTTGAAGTAGGTCTTGCGGCGGGCGGCCACCGACAGCGCGGGGTTGTCGGTCTTGTTGCTCTTCACGCCCATGTTGATCTGCACCGAGCCCTGCGTCTTAAGCTGCACGCCGCCGGGGCCGAATATCGACTCCAGCGGACCGAGGCCAAATTGCATGTCGAGGAAGTTGAAGGGATTGTTTTTCTTCGCCTCGGCCGTCTCGGCATTCTTCTGGCGGTAGTATTCTATCATCGACTCGCGCAGGGCCATGTCGTTGTATTCGGCCGGCGAGAGCATGAACGGGGTGACGATGTCGTTGTCGCCCACCTTGGTGTGAATCACGTAGCAGCCGCTCTCGTAGTCGTATTCGGCCGTGGTGGTGATGTTTGACGGCGTTTTCAGGTCGGCGGCATACTCGCCGGCCTTGAGGTCGTCGTAGGTTTGCGGCACTGTGGGGCGCACCTTGAAGTGCAGTCCCAGCGAGTCGGCAGGCGCCTTCTTGGCGTCGGCGGGAGCCTGGACCGGGGCCGGCGGGGGCGGCGCAAGCTGCGACTGATAGTACTGTGCAAGGGCGCTGCCCGCCGACAGCAGCAACGCGGCCACCAATGCAGCGAACAGCAGTATGTTTTGTTTCCTGAAATTTCCCGTCATCAAATAAAAAAATTCAACCTAATGCGTGATTCAACAAAATGCGCGGCGCATCACATCATTTTAAGCGCCTTCTTGATTGCGTCTTCAACCGAAATGGCAGGATCGTCGGCAAACAGCTTTTTCAGAGCCTTTTGCGACATCTGCTTGGTGAAGCCGAGCATCACGAGAGCCGACATGGCCTCGTCGAACACTTCGCCCGAGGGCAAAGCCGTACCACTTAATAACGCATCATCCACCCCATTTATTTTGTCTTTGAGGTCAACAATTATGCGCTGGGCCGTCTTTGCGCCTATTCCCTTCACCGATTTCAGCATCGAGGCGTTGTTGCTGGCAATGATCTGCACCAGCTCGCTGGGCGGCAGCGACGACAGAATCACGCGGGCCGTGTTGGGGCCCACACCCGAGACGCTGATTAGCAGCACAAACAGCTCGCGCTCGCTGCGGCCCGAAAAGCCGTAGAGCAAATGGGCGTCTTCGCGTATGGCCTCATACACAAACAGTTTCACATCGCTGCCCGACCGTTGGGCCTGATGCACGGCATTGTAGGTGGTGAGGGATATGTTGATCATATAGCCCACGCCGTGGTTGTCGATCACGGTGTAGGCGGGGGTGAGTTCGGCCACTTGGCCTTTTATGTAGTCTATCATTGCGATGCAGTAAAGAAATATACGTTGTGTTGTGAAACTACAAAGTTAGCGTTTTTTTCGCTAACGAAAAAGTGATTGTTTTTGAGTGCAGGGACAAAAAAGCAGGCGCTCCGCGCGGTGCGGAGTGCCTGCCTAATGATGAACCTATAAAAGAATCCTATTTCTTGCCTTATTTCAGGCCCGAAACGTATTTCTTGAGGGCTTCGTTCTGTGGGTCGTTTTCGAGCCACTTCTCGTAATACATCTTGGCTGTGGCCTCTTCCTTCTTGTTCATGTAGTAGTTGGCAAGATAGTTGTAGGCGTTGATGTAGTAGCGCTCATAGCCAGTCTTGTCCTGCTTGGCGTCGAGAAGCTTCACGAGTTCCTTATAGGCCTGAACGGCAGTGCCCTTCTTGGCGTCGGCGTCGTTGAATTTCTCAACGCGCGCAAGCTGGTTGACAATCTGCACGTTGCCGGGCACCTTGGCGTTAACCTCTTCGAGATACTTCTTGCTCTCGGCGATGGCCTCTGCCTTCTCGGCAGCATCGGTGCTGGTCACAGCCAGATTGAAGTAGGCCAGCGACAGACCGAAGATGTCGTTGCTTGTGCCTGCGCCACTCTCAACCAGCATCTTCTGATATTTGATGGCGTTTTTGAAGTCTTTCACATCTGAATACGACTCGCTGAGGCCGCGCATGAGGTCGGCGTTTTTCGGGTCGAGCTTAAGGGCGGTGTCGTAGGCGGCCACTGCCTCCTCGGCGTTGCCGTTCTCCTTGAGGGCCGAGGCGTAGTTGATGTAGTCGTTGGCCTGGAACGGAGTTGAAGCCGACACGTTGGTGGCAAAGAAGTCGCGGCCCACTTCCACTGCCTCTGCCCACTTCTTGAGCGAAACAAGGCTGTAAAGTTTCAGACGCTTTGCAAAGAACACCTGATTGGCACTTGCGCCAGTGGCCGAGCCAAGGCGTGTGGTCACGTCGTAGCACTCCTGATAGCGGCCTGCACCAAACAGCAGCTGGGCATAACGCAGCTCATCCTGTGCAAAGTGGTTGGGGTTCTTGATGTATTCGCCATACTGCTCGGCGGCCTTTGCGCCAAGGTTGTCGCTGTAGTACTTCTCGGCGAGCTGGCGCTGCACCAGAGCAGAGTTGGGCTGCTTGGCAAGGAGCTCTTCGAGCTTCTCGATGGCCATCTTGGGGTTCACGTTGAAGTAGGTGTTGGCAAACTTAACGTAGGCCTCGATGTTTTCGGGGTCGTAGGTGAAAGCCAGCTCATACATGCCGGCTGCGTCGCCCCATGCCTGCTTGGCGGCCTCGGTGTCGCCCTCGTAGATGTACGAGTCGGGGTCCTTGGCATTGTATTTGCGGGCCGACTTTATGCACTTCTCGATGTTGTTGGCATATTTCGCAGCATCGGCCTGATAGTAGGCGCGTGCAATGGCGGTCTCCAGCTTCGGGTCTTTCTTCACCAGCTTGCGGGCAGCCTTAAACAGACTCTCGGCCTCGCTGGCGTTGCCGTTTTTCAGAGCCACGGCAGCCTGGCCCACATAGTTGTAGGCATAGTTGGGATTGGCAGCCACGCCCTTGTCGTAGAACGACTTGGCGCTGGTCATATCACCTTTGTCGAAGGCCACCTGACCCAGATAGTAGTAGGCCTCGCTCTTGTTAGTTGAAGAGTTGTCGAGGTTGCGCTCAAGAAGCTCTTTGGCGTTGTCGAGCTGACCGATTTTATAAAACTCTATACCGTCTTTATAGCCTTGAGCAAAGCTGCTGACGGAAGCTCCAAGCACCAGGGCTGAAGCAAGTAAAAGTTTGATGTTCATTTCTTTAAATTTATTAAGTTATTTATTCTGTTTATCAATATGTTGCACGTAGGCGGCGCTGAGGGCTATTTCACTGCCTCCACCACCCTGATAGGCTCGGCGGCGGGCAGCACGCCGGTGTGCAGAATTATCTTTTGGCCAATGACGCCGGTCAGGAAGCTGTAGAAGCCGTGGTCGAGCGTGCCGCCCGCCGAGGCGTCGATGGCGTAGATGGTGCGGAACAGCGGATATGAGCCGTCGAAGAGGTAGGCCTGATAGGGCTTGACGCCTTGAATTTGGTTTTCGGCGCGCACGGCCATCACCTTAATTTTGTCGGTGAAGTCGATGGCGGTCACATCGTTGGGGTCGTTGCTGTTGAGCTTAGACACGCGCTGCTCGATGGGCTCTTGGTTGCCCTTGAGGTCGTCGGTGATCCAGCTGACGCCAATGAAGCCAATGGCGTTTTTGTGGGCCTGCACAGCCTTAAACACGTCGTCGGTGCTCTTTTGGGCATACACCTTTATGGGGAACTCCTTGCCGCCAAGGAACTTGTTTTTCACATAGTGGACAATGCCCGAACCATTGCCGTCGAACACCACCTGAATGTCGTCGTTTTTCAGCGTCTTGGTGGGGAAAACCTTGCCCCACTTGGTGCTTTTGCCGGTGAAGATGTCGCGAAGGTCGTCCATCGACAGTTCGTCGATGTCGTTGGCCTTGTTGACGATGATGGCCACTGCGTCGACCGCGATTTTGCGCGAGCGGTAGGCGCGGCCTTGGCCCTTGAGAATGTCGCGCTGCTCCTGCGTGAGGTCACGCGAGGTGATGATGAGGTCAACCTTCTGGTGCAGCAGCGAGTCGAGGGCGGCGCTCTCGCTCATGTACAGCGGCATGATGTTGGCGTCCTTATAGGAGTATTCAAACACCTCCACCTCCTGGTCGAGGATGTTTTGGAACGACTCGTCGCACATCACCCGTGCCAGGCCCGACGTCGGGGTGTTGGTGGGTTTCTGCTGCTGGCACGATGACAGCACAGTCATGACCAATGCCACAGCCAGCGATAATATGAAGTTGATTTTGCGCATAGTTCTACGTTGTTTTTTATTTAGTTTCACTGTTTTTCGTCAACGCGGGCTGCCTTACTCGCCGCCGTCGGCCTTCTTGCCGCCGCGGTAGTAGTCGATGCCCTTAATCTGGCGATAGCCGCGGTAGAGGCCGTAGACGCCCAGAATGACTGCAAACACCCAGCGGGCCAGTGTCCACGTGGGAGACGTTGAGAAGTTGAAGAAGTTGAGCATGAACAAAACCGACATGCCGAGGTAAACCACCACCATGAATGCTCCGAAAAACACCCGCAGAGCGTTTACAATGCCTTCTCCTGTTATCTTTATTGCCATTATTCTTAAAATTTACATTTCGACCGTTAAAATGCCGTTTCGTTTAACATTACAACGCAAAAATAGCACGGTCACTGCATATTTCTTGTAAAATTAGCGAAAATTTGCCAAACAATGAATTTATAGGCTCTTAATTATAAAATGTTAACCATCAGCGCAGCCGTTGGCATCAATATTCGGCCGTCTTGTTCATGGAGATGGCCGTGATCTTATAGTCGGAATTGAGCACCGCGGTGCCGCGCATCGAAGCCAGTGTGCCCTTCTCCACCTGCTCGCGCTCAAAGCGGCGGTCGACGGTGAACGCAACCTTGTAGGTGATGGCGCCACTCTGGTCGGCGCTCTTCTGAGTCTGCACACTGAGGCCCGAGAATGAGATGGCCGAGATGTCGGAATTGCGGTAGGCGGCAATGTAATCGGCCACGTCCTTGGCCGTGGCGCGCTTGCCCATAAAGTTGACCAAGCGCGGGGCACAGGCGCTGAGCATCATCTGCGAGTCGAAGGCCTCGATGCCGGCCAAAAACTGCTCGATGCTGGCGCGCACGTTGTCCTGGTCGGCATCGGTCATCACGGTCGACTGGATTTTGTTGTAGGCGTTGACGGCATCCTGATAGTGGTTGCCGCTGGGAAACTCCTGCATGTAGGCCAGATAGCCGTCGGCCGAGTTTGCAGTCTGGGCCTCGTTCCACACAGCGTCGTCAAGCCGCTGGCGGGCCTCTGCGGCATGCACGCCACCGGGGAAGCCGCTGAGGTAGCTGCGCAGCGAGGCCGCATCGCCGCCGTTAAGCGCACTGTTCCACGCATCGCCATCTGCTTTGAGCTTGGCATACATGGCCTTAACCTCGGCTATGTGGTCGCCGTCGGGGTAAGCGTCGATGTATTTCTCGAAGTCGGCGGTGTCGGTGGAGTTTTCGCACTGCTCCCACATTTGCTGCTCGCCGTGCGACTGCATCACGAAGTAGCAGCACACGCCGGCCACCACTATCACAGCCGCGACCACGGCTGCAATGAGTTTCACATTAGTCTTCTTTGGATGCTGGTCCGCAGGCACTTGCGGCGCCGGCTGAGCTGGCGTCCACTGCACCTGCTGCGGGACTTGCGGCTGCGGCGCAACGGGGGTGCCGCACTTGGGGCAAAAGCGGTCGCCATCGCTGAGTTGACTACCGCATTTAGGGCATATAAGCATTTCTGTTATTGCTGATTAATAGTTACACATGTGGCTGGCACTGGCACACGAGGCCGACAGCAGCCAATTCGCACACAAAATTAAACAAATTTGGCGTATTTGCAGCCGTTTGCAAGCACCAAAAAGCGCTTTTGCGGCATAAAAAAGCCACCGAAGGGGACATCTTCGGTGGCCAATGGATATTTAGCTTATAATACTGCTAATCGTATTACTGCTGGAGTTTAAACTTGACAGGCAGGGTGTACCAAACGTTAACGGTTTGGCCGTCCTGACGGCCAGGAACAAAGTTTGGCAGCGAGCGGCAAACGCGCACGGCCTCCCGGTCGAGGTAGCGGTCGACCGAACGGGCTACCCATACCTCACCCACCTTACCAGTATTGGTGACAACGAATTGAACAACCACAGTGCCCTGAACGCCATTTTCCTGCGCAATGGTCGGGTATTGCAGGTGAGAAGAAAGATACTTCATGAGGGCAGCGTCGCCACCGGGGAAGGTAGGCATCTGCTCCACCGACTTGAACACCTGCTGCGGCACTTCGCGCGTTACGGCCTCTTGGGCAAGCCGAGGGGATTCGTCGCGCTGCTCGGCATAGGCTTTTGCCTCCGCCCTACTCTTCTGTGCGGCGGCAGACTCGCCACCTATTGTGCGTGGGTGCAGAGCATCGGCATGGCCGATGGATTTCATCCCGCCATCGGCTGGCTCGGCCACATCGGGCACATCGGCTGGAGAAGCAACGGAGTCGGTAGTGGAGACGACTTCTTGCGGCTGCGATGCATCGGGCGACGGGCTGTGCGGAATCAACAAATAGGTCACCACGCCCACAGCAGCCAGCACCAGCAAAATCAGCAGCACAGTGCCGGCATTGGCCCGCTGGACGCGGGAAGGCAATGGCTCGGGCTCAATGGGACGATGCTGCGGAGTGTCAAAGCGCTGCGGCGGCTGAGCTGGTTGCAGCCGGGGCACGTAATGCGGCTGATATTCGGATCCGCCGGGCAGCGGCGGAGGCGTGGCAAAACTGGACCCGCCCACCCTTGCACCACACTTTGAGCAGAACACATCGTCATCGTCGAGCAGATGACCACACTTGGGGCAAAGACTCATAGTGTAACAACGGTTTAAATGGGTTTCACTTAAGATTTAATTTAATCGTTCAAGCCAGCTAAAGCAAACTTGGAACGCTGTCCACGAAATTATGAAAAAGGCGTGACTCCGCCAAAATTGTGGCACAAAAAAGCCACCGAAGAGGACTTCTTCGGTGGCTAATAGATATTTAGCTTATAATACTGCTAACCGTATTACTGCTGGAGTTTGAACTTGACAGGCAGAGTGTACCAAACGTTAACGGCTTGGCCATTCTGACGGCCAGGAACGAAGTTGGGCAGCGAGCGGCAAACGCGAGTTGCCTCCTTGTCGAGGTCGCGGTCAACCGAACGGACAACCTTAACCTCACCCACCTTACCAGTCTTGGTAACAACGAATTGAACAACCACTGTACCCTGGACGCCATTTTCCTGCGCCATAGTCGGGTATTGCAGGTGAGAAGAGAGATACTTCATGAGGGCAGCATCGCCACCGGGGAAGGTAGGCATCTGCTCCACCGACTTGAACACCTGTTCGGGTTCAGCCTTCTTCTCTTCAACCGGCTTAACCTCGTCAACGACAACCTCGTTTTTGAGGGTCTTAGTGAGGTTACGGTCGGTAACACCTTCGTCATTATCTTTCTGACCGAAAGCCTTGTTCTCGTCCTTCAGCTCATCTTGCGACTTGATCTCGTCTTCCTTCTTAACCTGAGAGTCTTCGACGATGTTGAGCTCAGTCACCTTAACAGACTGAAGAACCTCTTCCTTCTTGATTTCGGGTTTTTCCTCTTCAAGCTTCTGCTGCTGCTCTTCCTTAGGAGCTTCCTTAGTAGAAAGGTCAACAGCCACGTTTTCCTGCTCGGCCTGATCCTTCAGACGCTGCTCAGCGATGAGTTGCTGAATTTTGAGCGTCGAGAAGATGGCTGCACCCACAATCACAAGGCCGATGAGAGTATAAATCACAGCCTTGGTGTGACGCTTAACCGAGCCGGTGCGGATCACATAAGCACCGAAGTCCTTATTTTTGCCCTCAAAAATGAGGTCGCACCATTCTTTTGATGAAAGATCTACATCTTTTGGCATAATACTTAATTGTTTTAATTAATTCTTAATCTATAGAATCTATCACCACGCATCACTTGATAGGTTTTCCCTGCAACTTCATCATCATCACAGAGTCGACGTGACTCATACGCTCAATCTGATAGCGGCTGATGTTGTTGATTTGCATTTCGTCAAGCACATTCACCACGTCAGCATAGCTGGCGTTTGCAGTAGCCTTGATCATGACAACGGGGCGCTTGAGCTCGTCGTTGTTACGGATCTTCTTGGCTTCTTCCTGGTATTGCTCGTCAGAAATCTCGCCTTTCTTCCAGCGTGCTTTCTGTTCGTTGATCTTAGTGAGCACCTCAGAGTTGCGTTCGGAGAGGATTTGACGAATCGTACCCTCACCGGCGCCAAACTTGATTTGCTTCATGTTGTTGTTCTCAACGTCGGGCTTACCATCATAGTAGTAAAGCATGCCATTGCTGGCCAGCGAAAGGCTGTCGGGCGAGAGCTTGCCATCGATTACGATGGTGATAGCCTCTGACTGCTTCACTTTGTTCTGATCTTGCTGTTCAACTTTCTCGTTGGTCGGCAGGCTGATTTGCAGCGTCTGCGACTTGATCATAGTGGTACACAACATAAAGAAAGTGATCAGAAGCATGTTCATATCGACCATAGGCGTAAAGTCGATACGAGTATCAAACTTTTTTTGACGACTTATATCTTTCTTTGCCATAGTCTATTAATCCTCCTCTTTCTTTAATGCTGTCATTAAGCTGAACTTATTGTGTTTCATTGTCTGGAGGTTGTCCATAACAATTTCAACCCTCTCGTAAGGTGTTGACTGGTCAGCCTTGATAGCGATACCAGTACCGCTGTCCATGTCTGAGCCAATACCGTTCTCTTCCATTGCCGCATAAACCGACTTAATCCAGATTTGGAATTCGTTGGGCTTATCGGGATCTTCATTTCTGGTGATTGGAATGCCTGCGGTCTTCAGAGCGGCGTCGCGCTCATCGGTGGGCAGGTCGAGCCACTTTTTAAGTGCGCCCAGAGGCACACCAAAAGTGCCAATCTTAGAGAATGCATCGAGTTCCTTCTGAGTGAGGTTGATGGGGGTCTTGTACATTTGGTTGTAGTAACCCACAGCGTTTTTCAACACATCGGCGCGGAACTTCTCGCTCTTGAGCGTAGAGTCCTTAGTACCGGTGAGTGCAATAAACACCTTGCCATCTTGGCCAACGAGCACTGACATCAGTTTCTCGTCGGGCACTTTCTCTTCACTCACAGAGGGAGGAGTGATCACGGTCACCGGCTCCTTCTGAAGGAAGGTTGATGTCAACATGAAGAAAGTCAGCAAAAGAACGGTAACGTCGCTCATCGCCGTCATGTCGATGCGCGTGTCTTTTCTTTTAATTTTGACTTTTCCCATTGTTTCTAAACTCTAATAAATTGTTTGATTAATTTATTTTGCTACAATTCTATAACTTAGTGAATCACTAACAGTTAAGATTAGTGAGTTGCAGCGAAAGTAGAAACGATAGAGAAACCAACCTCGTCGATTGCGTAAGTGAGGTTATCGATCTTGTTGCTGTAGAAGTTATAAGAAATCAGGGCGCAAGCTGCGGTAAGGATACCGAATGCAGTGTTCACAAGTGCCTCAGAAATACCGGTAGACAGCTCTGTTGAGTCAGGAGCACCTGAAGCAGACAGAGCCTGGAAAGACTTGATCATACCGATCACAGTACCGAGAAGACCGATAAGGGTACCCAGAGTGGTCAGAGTTGCGCAGATAGGCAGGTTCTGCTGGAGTGAAGGCATCTCGAGAGCGGTAGCCTCTTCGAGCTGCTGCTGGATAGAAGTGAGTTTCTGCTCCTTAGAGAGAACTGTGTTCTTGTCCATTTCTTTGTACTTAGTGAGAGTTGCGTAAACCACAGCGCCCACGGTGCCCTGCTGCTTGCGGCAGAGGTCCTCAGCCTTGGCGAGGTCGTTCTTGGCGAGAGCAGCCTTGATGTTGGCAACGAACTTAGCAGTGTTGCCTTTGCCTTTAGCCTTGCCCAGAGCAATCCAGCGCTCTACAGAGAGCACGATCACAGTGAGGAACAGAGTGTGCAGGATAGGCACAATCACACCACCCTTGTAGATAGTACCGAGGATGTCGATAGGACCGTTGCTGTTGAGACCGTCCTTGAAGTGAGAACCGTCACCCAGCACGAAGATGAAGAAACATACTGCAATTACAAAGCAGATAAGAATCACAATTGATGCATTCTTAATACCACCTACATTGCTGCTGACAGCTTTGTTGTCAGCCTTCTTTGTCTGTGGAGCAGCAGGTTTTACCTGCTGGTTGTTTGGCTTTTGAGCTTCCATAATTTAAATTAAAAATTTGTTTTAAAAATTGATAAATTAATTAGTTATTAAAATTTATATCTTTCAAGTTTATGTCGCATGCTTTCACTAATACCACTGACCGTTGATTCGTGCCACCGCCCACCGGCTTACAAAGCCAAACTTCGGGGAATGGTTAAAAAAACATAGATTAGCGCTTGCACACACGCCAGTTTCTTCACAAGAAAACGGCCACCCCGCTGAGGCGATGGCATTTTCTCATAAAAAACTACGCAAAAGTATCACTTTTATTTTGATAAAACAAACTGGCGATACGTTTTTTCGATTAAAAAGCGATATTTCTTCAATGCAAAAATGCGGCGCCGCCGCCCGCCTTTACCATTTATGGCAACCCTTGGCGGGCCGCGGGCCGAATAGAGCGCCGCGAGCACTGCTTTTTCAAGTTTTTTTGCTAACTTTGCCATACATTATAAATAGGGATTACACATATATCATATACAGAATACCTATGGCAACAATTAGGCTAAAAAAAGGCTATGACCTGAAGCTGCAGGGCGGCGTCGGCAGCGACGCGGCCACGGTGGCGGTCGAGGGAGCGGCAGTGGCCGTGGTCCCCGACGACTTTCAGGGACTGGTGCCACGGCTTGAGAAGCGCGAGGGCGACACTGTGGCCGCCGGCGACGCGCTGTTTCACGACAAAACGGTGGAGGCCATCAAGGTGACCTCGCCCGTGAGCGGGAAGATAGCCAAAGTGGTGCGCGGCGACCGCCGCAAAATTCTTTCAATAGTAATTGAGCCCGACGGCAGCGGGCAGAAGCGCAAGTTCGACACCGGCAGCGGCACACTGGCCATGCTGCTGGAGTCGGGGCTGTGGGCAAGGCTGCGCCAGCGCCCCTACGACGTGGTGCCCGACCCCGCCGTGAAGCCGCGCGACATATTTGTGACCTGCTTCGACAGTGCCCCGCTCGCCCCGAGCCTGACAATGGTGGCCGGCAGCAACATGAAGTGGCTGCGCCAGGGCGTGGAGGCGCTGAAGGGCCTCACCAGCGGCAACGTGTATCTGGGCGTGCGCCCCGGCGAGCAGATTGACGCCGGCAGCGCCGCTGTGGTCAACGAGTTCATCGGCCCCCACCCCGCCGGCAACGCCGGAGTGCAGGCGGCCAACGTGCGGCCCGTGAACAAGGGCGAAACGGTGTGGACGCTCGACGTGGTGACCCTGGCCAAGATAGGCCGGCTGGTGGCCACGGGCGAGATGGACTATTCCACCCTGGCGTCCGTGACGGGCACCGAGGTGGCCACACCGCAGTATGTGGCCACCACCGAGGGCTGCGACATGAAGTCGCTGCTGGGCGGCAATCTGGCCGGAGGCAGCGCCGACAACAAGCGCATCGTCAGCGGCAACCCGCTCACCGGCAGCGTGGTGGGCATCGACGGGTATCTGCGCGCGCCCTACCGCCAAGTCACCGTGATCGAGGAGGTGGCGCAGCGCGACGAGTTTATGGGCTGGGCCTCGGTTAGCCCAAAGCGATTCAGCATATACCGCGACTTCACGTCGTGGCTGCTGGGCAACCGCAAGCCCGTGGCGCTCGACGCCCGCCTGAAAGGTGGCAAGCGCGCCATAGTGATGAGCGGCGAGTATGACCGCATGCTGCCCATGGACATATATGCCGAATTTCTGATAAAGGCCATCATTGCCTTCGACATCGACAAGATGGAGCAGTTGGGCATATATGAGGTGGCGCCCGAGGACTTCGCCCTGGCCGAATATGCCGACACATCGAAGCTGGAGTTGCAGCAAATAGTGCGCGACGGCCTCGACCGCCTGCGCAAGGAGATGTGCTGACGCGCGCCCACCCGAAAAAATTCACACACACAACGAGAACTAACAAAAAACTGACATAAAAAGTGAATGCTTTAAGAAACATAATGAACAAAGTGAAGCCGCACTTCCAGCCCGGCGGAAAACTGGAGAAGCTGGAGTCGGTGTACGATGGCTTTGAGACATTCCTGTTCACGCCCAACACCACATCGCGCAGCGGTGTGAGCATACACGACGGCAACGACATGAAGCGCACCATGATAATGGTGATAGTAGCGTTGCTGCCGGCACTGGTGTTTGGCATGTACAATGTGGGCCTGCAGCACTTCCTCGCCATAGGCGAGCCCAATGCCAAGTGGACCACGATGCTGGTGTTCGGCCTGCTGGCCATGCTGCCCACCATAGTGGTGAGCTATGCCGTGGGCCTGGGCATTGAGTTCATCTCGGCCCAGATTCACCACAAGGAGATTCAAGAGGGCTTTCTGGTGTCGGGCATACTGATACCGATGATTGTGCCCATCAACACGCCGCTGTGGATGGTGGCCGTGGCCACGGCGTTTGCGGTGGTGTTTGCCAAGGAGGTGTTTGGCGGCACTGGCATGAACATATTCAATGTGGCGCTGGTGACGCGCGCCTTCCTGTTTTTCGCCTACCCATCGAAGATGAGCGGCGACGCCGCGTTTGTCAAGACCAGCTCGGCGCTGGGCTTTGGCGGCGGCACGGTGGCCGACACATTCACGGGCGCCACACCGCTCGGCCAGATTGCCACAAACGTGGGCGGCAGCCTTAACCTGCACGGCGTGACGGGCGACCCCATAAGCACGCTCGACGCCTTTCTGGGCTTCATTCCCGGCTCACCTGGCGAGACGTCGACGCTGTGCATACTCATTGGCGCAGCCATACTGCTGATCACCGGCATCGCCTCGTGGAGGGTGATGGGCTCGGTGGTGGTGGGCGGCCTGGCCATGAGCTGCCTGGCCCACGCGCTGCCCAGCGCGGCCTACCCCGCATCGCTGCTCGACCCAGTGGCGCAGCTGTGCTACGGCGGATTTGCCTTCGCGGCCGTGTTTATGGCCACCGATCCCGTGACCGGAGCGCGCACCAAGACGGGGCAATACATCTACGGATTTCTGACAGGCGTGTTTGCCATACTCATACGCGTGTATAACGGCGGCTATCCCGAGGGCGCGATGATGGCAGTGCTGCTGATGAACGCCTTCGCTCCGCTCATCGACCACTGCGTGGTGGCCGTGAACATAAGGCGGCGCATGAACCGCGCCAAAGCCAACAACCAACAATAAACCCCGACTATTATGAACAAGAACAGCAACACATATCAAATATTATACTCGGCCATAATGGTGGTGGTGGTGGGCGCCGTGCTCGCGTTTGTGTACATGGCCCTTAGGCCCCGGCAGGAGCGCAACATTGCCAACGACAAGCGCCAGCAAATATTGAGCGCCGTGCACATCACCGCGCCGAGCGACGACGAGGTGGAGCAGACCTACAACAAATACATTGTGAGCGACTTCGTGATTGACCACAACGGCAACGTGACCGACAGCGCGCGCAACTCGGCCTTCGACATCGACATGAAGGCCGATGTGAAGCTTGCTGCCGACAAGCGCAAGCTGCCGGTGTTTAAGTGCCGGTTGGACGACGGTAGCGTGAAATACATCATTCCCGTGTATGGCGCAGGCCTGTGGGGCGCAATATGGGGCTATGTGGCCGTCGACGCCGACGGCGACACAGTGTATGGCGCCTACTTCTCGCACGAGGGCGAGACTCCCGGCCTTGGCGCGGAAATCGCCAAGGAGCCATTCCAAAAGCAGTTTGAGGGCAAGGTGCTATACAAGGGCGGCCAATTCAAGTCGATAGGCGTGATGAAGGCTGGCCAGAAGCCCACCGACAACGAAGACTGCGTCGACGCCATATCGGGCGGCACCATCACCAGCCGCGGCGTGGAGTCGATGCTGAAGGGCTGCATGGGAGCCTACGACGCATTTTTCAAGCAGCTGCAAAGCGACGAGAGTAAGTAATGTTTAAAGTTGAAGGTTTAAGGTTTAGTGTTTAAAGATTAAAGTTTAGAGCTTCAATTTTTAGCTTCGACACATATATTATAGCAAAAAGAGACATGGCATCAAGTAAAAACAAAGAAGTCTTATTCAATCCCATCTCAAAGGACAACCCAGTGCTGGTGCAGATTCTGGGCATATGCTCGACGCTGGCCGTCACGGCCAAGCTTGAGCCGGCCATTGTGATGGGCATATCGGTGACGGTGGTGCTTGCGTTCAGCAATGTGATAATATCGATGATGCGCAAGACCATTCCGGCCACCATACGCATAATTGTGCAACTGGTGGTGGTGGCCGCGCTGGTGATAGTAGTGCAGCAGTTCCTCATAGCCTTTGACTACAACGTGAGCAAGCAGTTGTCGGTGTTCATTGGCCTGATAATCACCAACTGCATACTCATGGGACGCCTCGAGGCGTTTGCGCTGAGCAACAAGCCGTGGCCGTCGTTTCTCGACGGCGTGGGCAACGGTCTGGGCTACACCGTGATTCTGGCCGCGGTGGCATTTGTGCGCGAGCTGCTGGGCTCGGGCACGCTGCTGGGCTACAGTGTGATTCCCAAGTGCGCCTACGACGCGGGCTATATGAACAACGGCCTGATGATATTGCCGCCCATGGCGCTGATAGTGGTGGCCTGCATCATATGGATCCACCGCTCGCGCAACAAAGACCTGCAAGAAAAAAACTAACCATCCAAATTAATGAGTAAAGCAAAATGGAAGAACTGAATTTGTTTGTAAAGTCGATATTCATCGACAACATGATATTCGCCTACTTCTTGGGCATGTGCTCGTTTTTGGCGGTTTCGAAAAACGTGAAAACGGCGCTCGGCCTTGGCGTGGCGGTCACCTTTATGCTGGTGGTGACGCTGCCCATCAACTACCTGCTCGACAAGTATGTGCTGCAGGCAGGCGCGCTGCAGTGGCTCAGCCCCGCGCTGAAAGGCGTGGACCTGAGTTTTCTGGCCCTGATAATGTTCATAGCAGTGATTGCGTCGATGACGCAACTTGTGGAAATGGCCGTGGAGAAGTTCTCGCCGGCCCTCTACAACTCGCTGGGCATATTCCTGCCGCTGATTGCAGTGAACTGCGCCATTCTGGGCGGAGCGCTGTTTATGCAGCAGCGCGACTTCGGATCGGCACTGACGGCCACGGTGTATGGCGCCGGCTCGGGTCTGGGCTGGCTGCTGGCCATTGTGGGCCTGGCCGCCATACGCGAGAAGCTGGCCTACAGCAACGTGCCCGCGCCGCTCAAAGGCATTGGCATAACATTTATAATAACCGGCCTTATGGGAATAGCCTTCATGAGTTTCCTGGGCATAAAACTATAGCATAGGCAATGATTACATTAGACATAACAAGCCTCACAGTGCTCACGAGCGCGGCCATATTCCTGGCCATCACCCTGCTGCTGGTGGTGGTGCTGCTGGTGGCGCGGCACTACTTGGTGCCCACGGGCAAGGTGAGCATCGACATCAACAATGGCAAGAAGCAGCTTGAAGTGAGCACCGGGTCGTCGCTGCTCAACACGCTGCACGACAACGGCGTGATGCTGAGCAGCGCATGCGGCGGCAAGGGCAGCTGCGGCCAGTGCCGAGTGCAGGTGCTGGAAGGCGGCGGCGAAATTCTGCCCACCGAGACGGTGCACTTCTCGCGCAAGGAGCAGCAGGCGCACTGGCGCCTTGGCTGCCAGGTGAAGGTGAAGGACGACCTTAAGATTCAGGTGCCCGACTCGGTGCTGTCGGTGAAGGAATATGAATGCACCGTGGTGAGCAACAAGAATGTGGCCTCGTTTATCAAAGAGCTGATTGTGGCCCTGCCCGAGGGCGAGCACATGGACTTCATTCCGGGCTCGTATGCGCAAATTCGCATCCCGCCCTATGAGATGGACTACAATGTGGACATCGACAAAGACTCGATTGGCCCCGAGTATCTGCCCATTTGGGAAAAGTTTGGCCTGTTTACCCTTAAGTGCAAAAACACCGAGCCCACCGTGCGCGCCTACTCAATGGCCAACTATCCGGCCGAGGGCGACCGCTTCATGCTCACCGTGCGCATTGCCACGCCGCCATTCAAGCCGAAGCCGCAAGTGGGCTTCCAGAATGTGATGCCCGGCATTTCGTCGTCGTACATATTCACGCTCAAGCCTGGCGACAAGGTGGTGATGAGCGGCCCCTACGGCGACTTCCACCCCATATTCAACAGCAAGAAGGAGATGATATGGATTGGCGGCGGCGCCGGCATGGCTCCGCTGCGCGCGCAAATCATGCACATGACCAAGACGCTGCACACC
Source organism: Wujia chipingensis (assembly GCA_963655175.1). Taxonomy (GTDB): domain Bacteria; phylum Bacteroidota; class Bacteroidia; order Bacteroidales; family Muribaculaceae; genus Sodaliphilus. Next base: position 184,453 of record CAVKDU010000001.1, read on the forward strand.
ACCGACCGCAAGATGTCGTTTTTCTACGGTGCCCGCTCGCTGAGCGAGGTGTTCTACCTCAACGACTTTTTGGAGCTGGAAAAGGAGTTTCCCAACTTCTCGTTCCATCTGGCCCTCGACCGTCCCGACCCGAAGGCCGACGAGGCAGGTGTGAAATACACCCCCGGGTTCGTTCATCAGGTGCTTTACGACACCTATCTTAAAAACCACGAGGCTCCCGAGGACTGCGAATACTACATGTGCGGCCCGGCAATGATGAGCAAGAGTGTGGAGAAGATGCTCGACTCGCTCGGCGTTGACCCCGAGTCGATTCACTTCGACAACTTTGGATAAAGCTTTGCGCAGAGGCAACAGCAATAAAGAATCCCGCGAGGCAATGTGCCCCACGGGATTCTTTTCATCGTTGTTGCAATCAGCTACGCCAGGTAGATGCGATATGCCGCTTTTTTAACCCAAATCGGTCATTAGAAGAAACTTCATGTTATTTCTAATGACCGCCATTAGAA
>CAVKDU010000002.1:0-111446 GCA_963655175.1 Wujia chipingensis
GCATTTCGCGTCGGCTGCGCCTCCGCTGCATACCTGCCTACACATATCCAATCCCTAGGGATTGTCTCTTTTTCAGCGCGCTCGGCATGCTATGTCCATACTTTGTTGCTGTATGCCTCCTGCCAATGCACACACGCTGCAATGCCTACCAATGTGTGTCGAAAGGCGGGGTGGGTTGCGAGAGTGGGGGAATTTTGCTACTTTTGCTTGTGGTTATGGGCTTTGGCCCTAAGATGCATGAAATCAGATATTGTTATGACTATATTCAGCAAAAAAGCTATGATGGCGGCCGCTGTGTGCGGCGCGGCTGCGCTGAGTGCGCAGGCCCTTGAGATGCAAGACTTTGTGCTGGCGCAAAGCCGACCCTACACGATTGGCGCGGTGAGCCCGGCCAACGACGGCGGATATTACTACCAGCTGAGTGCCGACGGGCAGAAAATCACCAAATGCAGCTATAAAACCGATGCCGAGGTGGCTGTCGCCTTCGATGCCAAGGAGGCCCGCGGCGGCGAAAAGGTTGACTCGTGGGACGGGTTTGAAATGAGTGCCGACGAGAGCAAGATTCTGCTCTGGACCAACACTGAGCCCATCTACCGGCACAGCTTCAGGGCCGACTACTATGTGTATGACGTGCGCCACCGCAAGCTCACCAAGCTCTCCGACGCCGGCGGCGAGGAGATTGCCACAATGAGTCCCGACGGCCGCATGGTGGCCTATGTGAAGGACAACAACATCTACATAAGCAAGCTCGACTACGGCACGCAGGTGGCCGTGACCACCGACGGCAAAAAGAATGAGGTGATCAACGGTGTGCCCGACTGGGTGTATCAGGAGGAGTTTGGCATTCTGAACTCGCTCACGTGGTCGGCCGACAACCTGACGCTGGCTTTCATCCGCTGGGACGAGAGCCAGGTGCCCATGTACTCGATGACCATATATGGCGGCGACTGCAATCCGCGCGACGAGTATGCGCTGTATCCGGGCAAGTATGACTACAAATATCCCGTGGCTGGCGAGAAAAATTCGGTGGTGAGCGTCATGGCCTATGATGTGGACAACCGCACGCTCAAAAAGATGCAGCTGCCCATGGCCGACGACGACTATGTGCCGCACATCGCCTTCAGTCCCGACCCCACCAAGCTGATGGTGAGCAAGCTCAACCGCACGCAAAACAATTTCAGCATATATTCCGTGAATCCACGCAGCACAGTGAGCCGCGAGGTGTATAACGAGAAGTCGACCACTTGGGTCGACAGCGAGCTGGCCAACCAGGTGCGCTACTACGACGGCTTTTTTGTGATTCCGAGCGACAAGTCGGGCAACACCCATCTGTATCAGTACAGCCTGAGCGGCGCCCTCATCAAGCAGCTCACCAGCGGCAACTACAATGTGACCGACTTCTATGGCTACGACGCCGCGCGCAAGCAGTTCTACTTCCAGGCCACCAATGGCGAGCTCAACCGCGTGGTGGCGAGCGTCGACGCCGCCGGCCGCCTCAGGCGCATAAGCCCCGACAGCGGCACCACGGCTGCCACGGCCTTCAGCCGCGACTTCAGCTACTGCATAAGCAACTACAGCGACGCCCGCACGCCCAACCAGTATGCCGTCACGGCCACTGCCACGGGCAAGCGCGTGCGCACCCTGCAGACCAATGCTGAGTATGCCGAGAAATACACGCGCGCCGATGTGCCCAAGCGCGAGTTCTTCACCATGACCACCGACGACGGCGTGAAGCTCAACGGCTATGTGGTGAAGCCAGTGGACTTCGACCCCAACAAGAAGTATCCCGTGATAATGTCGCAATACAGCGGCCCCGGCTCGCAGCAGGTGCTCAACAAGTGGAAGCTCGACTGGGAGGAATACTTTGCTTCGCAGGGCTACGTGGTGGCCTGCGTCGACGGGCGCGGCACCGGCGGGCGCGGCAAGGCGTTTGAGGCAGTGGTGTATATGAACCTCGGCAAATATGAGACCATCGACCAGCTGGCGGCTGCGCGCTACATGGCCCAGCAGCCCTACGTCGACAAAGACCGCATTGGCATTTGGGGCTGGAGCTACGGCGGCTACGAGGCCCTGATGGCCATGTCGCAGCCGGGCAGCAAATATGCGGCCGGAGTGGCCATCGCCCCCGTCACCTCGTGGCGGTTCTACGACACCATATATGCCGAGCGCTACATGCGCACCCCGCGCGAGAACGAGGCCGGCTACACCGCCAGCTCGCCCCTCGAGGCCGCCGCGCAGCAAAAGGGCAAGCTGATGGTGATGTTTGGCAGCGCCGACGACAATGTGCACATCGTCAACGAAATGCAGTATGTGTCGCGCCTCACAAGCCTCAACAAGCTGGTTGACATGATGGTGTATCCCAACATGAACCACAGCATAAACGGCTGCGACGTGCGCCTGCCGCTCTACCGCCGCGTGCTCAAGTTCTTCGACGACAACCTCAAGAACAAATAAGACTGAGTCATGGCCCAGCACGATGACGAAATTCTGTATGTAATCACCGGCCCCACGGCCTCGGGCAAGACGGCCCGAGCCGTGAGTCTGGCCCGAGCCATTGGCGGCGAAATCATCAGCGCCGACTCGCGCCAGCTCTACCGCGGCATGGATCTTGGCACGGGCAAAGACCTCGACGAGTATGGCGACGTGCCATATCACCTGATTGACATCTGCCCGGCCGGCTACCGCTACAACCTGTTTGAATACATGCGCGACTACGCGCAGGCCCTCGACGGCATACGCAGCCGCGGCCGTGCCGCCGTGGTGTGTGGTGGCACGGGGCTGTATGTGGAGAGCATTGTGAAGGGCATAGCCCTGCCGCCAGTGCCGGCCAACCCGCAGCTGCGAGCCAGCCTTGAGGGCAAAAGCCTCGGCGAGCTTGCGCAGATGCTGCGGCAATACAAGTCGCTGCACAACACCACCGACGTTGACACCTGCAAGCGCGCCATCCGCGCCATCGAAATCTGTGACTACTACCACCGCCACCCGCAACTGAAGCAGCTCACCGAGCCGCGGCCGCTGCGCAACGCCCTTATCATAGGCGTCGACATCGACCGCGACACGCGCCGCGAGCGCATCACGGCCCGCCTTAAGGCCCGCCTCGACGCCGGCATGGCCGACGAGGTGCGGAGGCTCATCGACGGCGGTGTGGCGCCCGACGACCTGATTTACTACGGCTTGGAATACAAGTGGATTACGCGCTATGTGACGGGCGAAATCACGCGCGATGAAATGTTTACGAGTCTCGAGACCGCCATCCACCAGTTTGCCAAGCGGCAAATGACGTGGTTTCGCGGCATGGAGCGCCGCGGCTTCACCATCCACTGGCTGCCGTGGAATCTGCCCGAGGCCGAGTTCAACGCCCGTGTGCTTCAGCTGGCAGCCGAGCTGCGCCAAAGCCTCGGCCAGCAGCCGCAATAGAAAAAAGAACAACAAAAGAAACAGATATATATCAATGACAACCGACCAACTGACGCCTATGCGCAAGGGAATTGTGGGAGTGCAATTCCTGTTTGTGGCCTTCGGGGCCACCGTGCTTGTGCCGCTGCTTGTGGGGCTCGACCCCGCCACGGCACTGTTTTCTGCCGGAATGGGCACCTTCATCTTCCATCTTGTCACCCGCGGCCGCGTGCCCATATTCCTGGGCAGCAGTTTCGCCTTCATCGCTCCCATGATTGCCGCCAGCAAGCAGTGGGGCATGCCCGGCACGCTTGCCAGCCTGTGCGGCGTGGCGCTGGTCTACTTTGTGATGAGTGCGCTGGTCAAGTGGCAGGGCAAGCGGCTGCTCGACCGCCTGTTTCCGCCCGTGGTGATTGGCCCGGTGATAATCCTCATTGGCCTCACCCTTTCGGGCAGCGGCGTGAACATGGCCAAGACCAACTGGACGCTGGCTTTGATTTCGCTTGCCACCGCCATTTGCGTGCTAACCCTGGGCCGCGGACTCATTAAGCTGGTGCCCGTGGTGTGCGGCATCGCGGTGGGCTATGTGGTGGCCTGCTGCATGGGCGTGGTCGACTTCGAGCCGGTGAGGCAGGCCCCGTGGTTTGCGCTGCCGTCGTCAATCGCCCACTTCCACTTGCCGCAGTTTTCGTGGGCGCCGTTCTTCTACATGATTCCCGTGGCCATAGCTCCCGTGATTGAGCACATAGGCGACGTGTATGTGGTGAGCGCGGTGGCTGGCAAAGACTTTGCCAAGTCGCCCGGACTTCACCGCACCATGCTGGGCGACGGCCTGGCCTGCCTTGCGGCCTCGTTTTTCGGAGGCCCTCCAGTCACCACCTACAGCGAGGTGACGGGCGCCATGTCGATCACCAAGGTCACCAGCCCGCAGGTGATACGCATTGCCGCCGCCACCGCCATAGTGTTTTCGGTGATAGGCAAGCTGTCGGCGCTGCTGCAGTCCATTCCGCAGGCCGTGCTGGGCGGCATCATGCTGCTGCTGTTTGGCACCATAGCCAGCGTGGGCGTGCAAAACCTGGTGCAGCACAAGGTGGACCTCAACGACACACGCAATGTGATAATAGTGTCGGTTACTCTCACCATGGGTATTGGCGGAGCCGTGCTGCAGCTTGGCTCGTTCACCATGGCAGGCATTGGCCTGAGCGCCATAGTGGGCGTGCTGCTCAACCTGGTGCTGCCCAAGTCGAAGCCCGAATCGGGCGAGCAGTAATCCCCACCTCTACAAAGAAATCAGTAGTCTAATCAGTTAAAAAACACATTATAATATTATGCTTAGCAGTATACTTATGCTTTTGTCCGCCGCAGCAGTGACGTTGCTGTGCATCGGCATATTCAAGTTAAAAATCAAGCTTTTCCGATGGTTCTTCGGCTACGGCGACCACGAGGAGATGCCATTTTTCATGAAGTTGCTGATGTTTCACTGGCTGTTTGGCGACCACCACAACGGCGATTAAGGCTGATTGCCTCAGCGCATGCGCCTTAGCGCGCCGCGCAGAATGGGCACCGTGAGCAGAAACGAGCACACGTCGCACACCGCCGGGCATATCTCCACGCCGTGCAGCCCCATGGCCACCGGCAGCAGCAGTATGGCCGGAATGAAAAACAGTCCCTGCCGTGCCGAGGCCAGCAGGTTGGCCCGCCACGTCATGCCCACCGTCTGCAGCATCATGTTGGCATACATGAAGAGGCCTATCAGCGGCAGCGTCAACAGCTGCCAGCGCAGTGCCGTGGCGCCTATGGCCACCACCTGCGCGTCGTTGCGGAAGGCGGCAATAATGCCGTGGGTGAAGCCGAAGCCCAGCACCGAGCACAGCAGCAGAAACGCCGTGCCCACCTTCACGCAAAACCACATTCCCTCCTTCACGCGGCCATAAAGCCCCGCTCCGTAGCAGAATCCGCACAGCGGCTGGTAGCCCTGCCCAAGGCCTATGATGGCGGCCATTATGAGCATGGTTATGCGGTTCACTATGCTCATGGCGGCAATGGCTGCGTCGCCATAGGCCGCGGCGGCCACATTCATGAGTATGGTGGCCACGCTGCCCAGACTCTGCCGCAGCAGCGACGGCGTGCCGCCTCCCAATATCTCCCACAGAAATGCCTTGCTGGGCGTGAAGTTGCGCCAGCGCAGCCTCAGGTTGCCGCCGCGGCGCGTCATGGCCAGCAGCAGCGCGCAGCTGCCCACCTGCCCGGCCACGGTGGCGCAGGCGGCTCCGGCCACGCCCATGCCCGCCACGAATATCAGCAGCGGGTCGAGCACTATGTTGAGCACCGCCCCGGCCACCACGGCCAGCATGGCGTGGGCCGCGTTGCCCTGAAAGCGCAGCTGGTTGTTGAGTGTGAGCGATGCCGTGCAAAACGGCGCCCCCAGCAGCACTATGCCCATGTAGCTCTCGGTTGACGGCAATATGGTGGGCGTCGAGCCCAGAGCCACCGACAGCGGCGTGAGCAGCGCCAGCCCCGCGGCCATTATCACCAGTCCCGTGCCAAACGACAGCACCACGCCCGTCACGGCCATGCGCTCGGCCTGACGCTGGCGCCGCGCCCCCAGTTCGCGCGAAATGAAGTTGCCCGACCCGTGGCCGTAGAAGAATCCTATGGCCTGAAGCACAAACATTACCGAAAACACTATGCCCACGGCCGCCGTGGCCTGAGTGCTGATGTAGCCCACAAAAAAGGTGTCGGCCAGATTATAGATGCTGGTCACAAGCATTGTGGCAATGGTGGACACCGACATCCGGGCCACCACCCGCGGCACAGGGGCCGTGGTGAGGAAGGTGTAGTTGCTCATTTCCATATGAGTGCGTTGCTGCTTTATGGTGTGAAAAAAAAACACTTGAGGGCGCACGCCCACGGCCAGTTGTGCCGTGTCGCGTGCCCTCAAGTGAATAATGGTTTGTTATGAATGCGCTTGGGGGCGTGCTTGGTGCCCGCTCCAGGCGTGTGCGTCCGTAATCGCTTAGTCCTGCTTGTAGTTGGCGAAGTCGGCGGGCTGGAATTCGGCAATGAACTTGGCGTTGGCGGCAACCTGTGCCTCGCCATAGTTCACATACACGTGGGCCGACTTGCTGAACAGCTCGGGCTTGTTCGTTGCGTCGTAGATGAGCAGATAGCCCATGATGATGTGGCCGGCCATCTCCACCAGGCGGCGTGCCTGGAAGTTGACGTATTCGGTGTCGCCCACGGCCTTCACAGTGGCCACTGCCTGCTCGTAGGCCTCGATCATCTTGTCGAGTTTGGCCTTGAGCGGCAGCATCTCGTCGCTGTAGGTGCCGGCGGCATACTCCTGCATCTGTGCCGAATAGGTGCCGGTGGTCACGTGGCGGATTGCAGCCACCACCTGCAGCTGGGTTGTGCCCTCATAGATGCTGGTGATGCGCGCGTCGCGGTAGATGCGCTCGCAAGCGTAGTCGCGCATGAAGCCCGAGCCGCCGTGCACCTGCACGCAGTCGTAGGCGTTCTGGTTGGCAAACTCGCTGGTCATTCCCTTGGCCAGCGGCGTGAAGGCGTCGGCCAGGCGGTTGTAGTGCTTGCGCTCGGCGCGCTCCTCGGGAGTGAGGGTGCGCTCGCGCGATATTGCGTCGTAGGTCTTGTACACATCCACAAAACGCGTGCATTCATACAGAATGGTGCGCGAGGCGTCGAGCTTGGCCTTGATGTTGGCCACCAGCTCGGCCACTGCCGGGAAGTTGATGATGGGTTGGCCAAACTGCTCGCGGCTGCGGGCATAGGCGTCGGCCTCGCGGTAGGCGCTTTCGCTCACACCCACCGACTGGGCTGCGATGCCCAGGCGGGCGCCGTTCATCAGGCTCATCACATATTTAATGAGGCCCAGGCGGCGCGAGCCGCAAAGCTCGGCCTTGGCATTCTTGAACACCAGCTCGCATGTGGGGCTGCCGTGGATGCCCATCTTGTCCTCGATGCGGCGCACCGTCACACCGCCGTCGCGCTTGTCGAAGATGAACATCGACAGGCCGCGGCCGTCGTGGCTGCCGGCTTCCGAGCGGGCCAGCACCAGGGCAATGTCGCCGTCGCCGTTGGTGATGAATCGCTTTACGCCGTTGAGGCGCCAAGTGCCGTCTTCGGCCTCAGTGGCCTTGAGCATCACCGACTGCAGGTCGCTGCCGGCATCGGGCTCGGTGAGGTCCATGGCCATGGTCTCGCCCGCGCACACGCGGGGCAGGAAGCGCTGGCGCTGGTCCTCGGATGCAAACTCGCATATGGTCTCGGCGCAGTCTTGCAGACCCCAGATGTTAACAAAGCTGGCGTCGGCGCGGCTCACCAGGTCGGCTGCCATGATGTAGGGCACCAGCGAGAAGTTGAGGCCGCCATACTGGCGCGGCAGCGATATGCCCATGAGTCCGGCCTGCACCAGGGCCTTGAGGTTGGCCTCGGTACCGCTTGCATAGCGCACGCGGCCGTTTTCGTGGTGCGGGCCTTCGAGGTCAACGTCTTTTGCGTTGGGGGCCACGATTTCGCCGCTAATCTCGCCTGCTATCTCAAGCACCTTCTCGTAGGAGTCCATTGCGTCCTCGAAGCTGAATGGGGCGTAGTCATACTTCTCGCACTCGGTGAAGTTGCGCTCGCGCAGTGTCACAATCTTCTTCATCAGCGGATGATTCAGATAATACTGGAGCGCCTTATTGTCGTTATAGAAATTTGCCATTTTTTGTGTTTGTGCTGATTACTTAGAGTTCTTTTTGTAATACTTGATGAGGCGCGGAATCACATCTTCCACATTGCCCGTAATCACGTAGTCGGCAATGTTGTTGATGGGCGCGTTGGGGTCGCTGTTGATCGACACTATTATCGAGCTGTCCTGCATGCCGGCCACGTGCTGAATCTGGCCCGAGATGCCGCAGGCAATGTACAGCTTGGGGCGCACCGTGACGCCCGTCTGGCCAATCTGGCGCTCATGCTCGGTGAAGCCTGCGTCCACAGCGGCGCGCGAGGCGCCCACCTCGCCGCCCAGGGTCTCGGCCAGCTCATAGATGAGCTTGAAGTTCTCCTTGCTGCCCACGCCATAGCCGCCGGCCACAATAATGGGAGAGTTCTTTATGTTGATTTTCGACTTCTCCACTTCGCGGTCGATGATTTTCACCACATAGCAGGCGTCGTCGATGTATTTCTTGGGGTCGAGGTCAACCACGGTGCCCTTGTAGTTGGCGTCGTAGATTTCCTTCTTCATCACGCCCTCGCGCACGGTGGCCATTTGCGGACGGTGCTCGGGGTTGACGATGGTGGCCACAATGTTGCCGCCAAAAGCGGGGCGAATCTGGTAAAGCAGATCCTTATACTCCTTTTTGCTGATGGGGTCGGTGTGGTCGCCGATTTCCAGTGCGGTGCAGTCGGCGGTGAGGCCGCTGTGCAGGCACGACGACACGCGCGGGCCCAGGTCGCGGCCAATGGTGGTGGCGCCCATGAAGCATATGCGCGGCTGTATTTCCTTAAACAGGTTGATCACGGTCTGGCTGTGGGGCAGCGAGGTGTAGGGATACAGACGGTCGTCCTGCACCTTGTAGACCACATCCACGCCGTAGGGGAACAGCTGGTTTTCGATGCCCTCAAGCTTGTCGCCAATCACAAGCGCTTCGAGCTTTATGCCGAGTTGCGAGGCAAGGGCGCGGCCCTTGGTGAGGAGCTCAAGGCTCACGTCGGCCACGTGGCCCTCATCATACTCGCAGTATACTACTAAATTATTCTTGTCTTCCATTTTTTTGTTCTGAGAAAAAGTTGAATGTGTGTTAGCCGATAATGTGGTCGGCGATGAGTTCCTTCACAAGGCCTTCGAGCTGGGCTTCGTCGGCGCCGTCGAGGCGCTTGGCCTCCTTGGCCTGGAACACCACGTTGACCACCGTCTTAACCTTGGTAGGCGAGCCCTTGAGGCCAATCTGCTCGGGGTCGGCCTTGATGTCGGCTGCGCTCCACTCGCTCAGCTGCAGATAGCTGCGGCTGTCCACCAGCTGCTGCACCTTCTCGTCGAGCTTGGCCTTCTCGCTGGGAGTGGCCGCATACTTGAACTTCTGCACCAGGCGCGCGTTGCGCGGACGGCAGGCGTCGGCGGTGCCGTTCACGGTCACCACCAGGGGCAGCGGGGCCTCCACGGTTTCAAATCCGCGCTCAATGCGGCGCTTAATCACGGCCTTGCCGCCTTCCACCTTCACGCTCTCGGCATAGGTCACCTGGGGCAGACCCAGCTTCTCGGCCACCTGCGGGCCCACCTGCGCGGTGTCGCCGTCGATGGCCTGGCGGCCGCCCAAAATGATGTCGACCTTGCCAATGTGGCGAATTGCCGTGGCAAGCGCGTATGATGTGGCAAGCGTGTCGGCGCCGGCAAGTGCGCGGTCGGTGAGCACGATGCCGGTGTCGCCGCCGCGATACAGACTCTCACGAATCATTTCGGCTGCGCGCGGCAGACCCATGGTGAGCAGCGTGATTTTTGAGCCGGGATTCTGTTCTTTAAGTTGTAAAGCCTGCTCCAGGGCGTTGAGATCTTCGGGATTGAAGATTGCCGGCAGGGCCGCACGGTTGATGGTGCCATCGGCCTTCATCGCATCTTTACCAACATTACGAGTGTCGGGCACTTGTTTGGCCAACACAACGATATTCAAACTCATAATAATTTAGATGTTATGTTTAGTTTTTATATTAATGCTTGCATATGTGGCCGGCGCAGCTGTTTTCAAGGGTTGGCGCCGGCCGTGGTTTCTCTTCGTTGCACAAAAAAACCATTAAATATTCGCAAATTTACGCAAAAGCGCACACAACTCAAAGATATTCAGCCGTCAATTAAAAATAATTAAGTTTTGTCCCGCTCCGCGGGCCGGTGCGCGCTCGCTATTGCTGCTGCGGGCCGTCGGGCGCGGCGATTCCCCACAGCTGCTCCATGCGCGCCTTCATGCGGTCTTCGGCTGGGTTGGGGCAGGCCTGCCACAGCTTGGCGCGGCCAATCTCGGCCGGCAGATAGTCCTGGCGCACGAAGTGGCCCGGATAGTCGTGGGCATACTTGTAGTCCTTGCCATAGCCCAGCTCCTCCATGAGCTGCGTGGGCGCGTTGCGCAGGTGCAGCGGCACGGGCACGTTGCCCGTCTGCTTCACCAGCTGCAGGGCCGAGTTGATGGCCATGTAGGCCGAGTTGCTCTTGGGCGAAGTGGCCAGATACACCGCACACTCGCTGAGCGGAATGCGCCCCTCGGGCCAGCCTATCTTGCTCACCGCGTCGAAGGCCGCGTTGGCCAGCAGCAGCGCGTTGGGGTTGGCCAGGCCAATGTCTTCGGCGGCTGAAATCACCATGCGCCGCGCTATGAACTTCGGATCCTCGCCGCCGGCAATGAGGCGCGCCAGCCAGTAGACCGCCGCGTCGGGGTCGCTGCCGCGAATCGACTTGATGAAGGCCGAAATTATGTCGTAGTGCATCTCGCCGTCCTTGTCGAAGGCCAGCGGATTCTGCTGCAGCCTCGACGTCACTATCTCGTCGTTGATCACAAACGGCTCGTGGGTGCTGAGCGACTGCATAATCAGGTCGAGGATGTTGAGCAGCTTGCGCGCGTCGCCGCCCGAGAAGCGCAGCAGCGCGTCGGTCTGCTCGATGCGCACCTCGCGGTCGGCAAACATGCGGTCGGTCCGCACCGCGCGGTGCAGCAGCTCCAGCAGGTCGTCCTTGCCCAGCGGGTTGAGCACATACACCTGCGCGCGCGATAGCAGCGGCCTAATCACCTCAAACGACGGGTTCTCGGTGGTGGCGCCTATCAGCGTCACTGTGCCGTCTTCCACCGCCCCCAGCAGCGAGTCTTGCTGCGACTTGCTGAAGCGGTGAATTTCGTCGATAAACAGAATGGGGCGCCCCTTCGAAAACATGCTCATCTGGTCGGCACGGCAGCGCGCTATCAGGTCGCGCACCTCCTTCACGCCGGCCGTGACCGCGCTCAGCGTGTAGAAGGGCACCTTGGTCTGCTCGGCAATGATTTTGGCCAGCGTGGTCTTGCCCACGCCCGGCGGGCCCCACAGTATGAACGACGATATGTTGCCCGTCTCAATCATGCGGCGAATCACCGCCCCCTGGCCCACAAGGTGTTTTTGCCCTATGTAGTTGTCGAGCGAGGTGGGCCGCATCCGCTCGGCCAATGGTTCGAATTTCACTGTATGCCTTTCCTTGAATTGTGAATGATTATGTTTCGCAACGCTAATTTAGCCCAAAAAATCCACCGGGGCAAGCCACGGCCCCCGAAATCACCCCGCGCGCCGCATTAAAAAATGAGAATGATTGTCTATTTAGAAAAAGGATAAAGAAAAAATATTTGGTGTTCACCTCAAAAGCATTAACTTTGACCAATAAACTAGTATAACTAAAAAACATGATTCCCATGCCCAATATGTGCGACATAGACGAACTTATAAACGTTGTAAATGAAATAAGAAACGAATATAATGATGAGGCTTCTGGAGTGAAGTGCTCAAGACGATGGCAGCAAGATTTTAATAAAGAAGTTCAGGAACTAAAGCAATATCGCGGCAGAGAAATATTGGAACTTTTACAAAATGCCGATGATGCAAATAGCGACAGGGTAATAATTGAACATGACACGAAACATTGTGAAATAAAAATCACAAATTGTGGTAATGACACAAAATTGTTTTCTAACAAGGGATTTGAGTCGATACTATTCGCTAATTTAAGCTCAAAACAAGGACAGCAACTCATAGGGGAAAAGGGCTTGGGCTTTAGGTCTGTTTTGAATTGGGCTTCTGATATAGAAATATGTAGTGGAAATGTCAGCCTTAAATTTAGCGAAGAGATTGCCTGTGAATTTTGGCAAGACATGAAGGAACGATTTGTAAAGAATTCCGTAGATCCAAAAAAACTTGAAAGATTGTCGGAAAGCAAGCACGGAAAAGTGCCACTGGCCATACTTGCGCTACCTAAAGTGCAAACATGCTCTGACTTTGCAAATAAAACCACAATAACGTTAAACTATTATCCAGACAAAAAGGATAGTATAAGTGCTGAATTGCGTAGCCTTAAGGCTTACTCCTTGTTGTTTTTGCATCACCTCAAAGACATCTTAATATTGGAAGATGGCAGCGTGATAAATGATTTTAAGCGTGAAGATATTAGTCGCGTTGACGGCATAACTAAAATTTTGCTTAATGATGAAGAGTGGATTATTTGTAGCGAAAAGGGAATGAGCTGCGGGAAAAGGTATGAAGTGTCATGCGCTTATTCTCCTGCCAGAGACTGTGAATTGAATGAACCAGTGTATACTTTTTTCCCAACGGAGGTGTGGTTTAATCTGCCGTGCATCTTACATGCGACATTCAACTTGGACTCGTCAAGAAAGTCATTAATAGCAAAAGATGAAGAAAACAGGTTCATGGTCGTAAAACTCTCTGAATGCATTAAAATGGCTGCTGATTGCCTAAAGCGCACAACTGAGGGTAAAGAGCCTAATTGGAACGCATTCAGATTCATGCGGCCTAATCGTGACTGGCCAATGCAGAATGAGTATTGCAAATTAATTTATGAATGTCTATATGATATAGATGACGATTTTGTTCCGGTTTTGTCTGGGGGGTACAGCAATGAAAGCGAGTCGTTCTATTATAGTAGGGAACTGTTTGATTTCTTATCGGTAGATGGTAAAAGTGTGTTTACTAACATGTGTTATTCCGATATTCCAGAATATGCGGAATCGATGATTAGCCAATATGACAAATATGGACCAACACATATTGAGCAGTATGCCCAAGGACTGAAAAGCTATTCAAGGCTTGCTGAGTTTATAAAGTTGCTTATTGATTTCTCTAAAGCAGATAATAGGTCTGACTTGCGTGGATTAAATATTCTAAGAGACAAATATGACAGAGTAATCAAGGGTAAGGCATATTTAAATATGGGAGGATATGAGCAAAATATTCCTGATTTCAGAGAAATTAATTATGTTAATGAAAACCTGCTGTATGAACTTAAGCGTACGTTCAATTCTGACAAAGTACTAAGCATTGAGTTGCAAAAAATCTTTGATGTTTCAGTAATTAGTATGTCGGAAATCAAAGACATATTAAGGCCCAAAAGGGATGATTGTAAACTATCTGTAGACCAACGCTGTCAGCTTATTGTCGCATTATATATGGTTTATGAGAACGAGCAAAAGTCATTTACTGCTATGAAAGATTGCTACTTGTTCAATGATGATGGTGAGTGGGTAAGGGCAGATGCGTTGATTTTGGCAGATAGGCGATTCCCAAAAGGTTTTGATAATTTAGACCTTAAATTCTCATATCCATCCAGAGTGTGTGTTAAGTACCCAAGTTATATTAGTGGGGATGAATACACTAGTGGTACTATACAGGATTTTCTTATAAAATTGGGCGTTAACCAATACTTTAAGCGCAAAAGAGTATGCATTAGCAATGACAACGAGTATCTTAAGGAACTACAACTTAATGATGATATATTTTGGAATTGTAAAAGAGGTGAGGCTAATTTCGACAATACATTAGAGATAGCCGATTTGGATGATTTTATAAAGAGCAATCCCGCTACAAATGAGATACTTAAATTAGTATTTGACTCTGGATACAAAGACGAAGTTTGTTCTGAAAAACAAAAGTTGTATTGGTTTTATTGTAAAAGAAGGTCTATATCGTTAGAAACAAGCTATCAATGCTTTTCTCTGAAAAACATTCCGGCCATAAAAGAGCTTAAGAATTATATCTTGGATGAGAAAGTGTGGCTCTATGGAGACTATCATGAGCCCATCTATAATATAGATGATCGGCGAATGCAAATGTTGCTTCTTAAATTAGGTGCGAAAGAGAAGTTGTCAGATTTCACCCCCGATGAATTATACGAGGCCATTAACGTTAAAGCCAAGTGGTGTGAAAGCAGCAATAACTATAGGGGAATTGGGGCGTTTTACGACAAGATAAAACAAGCCTTGTCATATCAGGACGCAAAGCCTATTTCAATTAATAAGCGTATTATGATGGTATGCAAAATAGGAGAAAAGCTACAAATAAAAGACTCCAGGGATATTTATTATAGTGATAATCTTAGTCTACCAAAAAAATTGTGGGCAGGCATTCCTTTATTGGAACTTCAAGGACGAGCAGGAGAAGAGCTGGTGGTAAGATTCTTTGGGTGTAAGACGTTCAAGGACATAAAGATTTGTGTCAAGAATGAAGAGGATAACGACATACTCACAAAAGACTTAAATGATAATATATTAAGACTAAAACCATTTATCCTTGCGCATTTGACATATGAAAACTCTGATACAAAACTATTTGAGAACAGAAGAAAAGAAATTGAGGCCTTGAGGGTTGTTGTGGTGGCTAAATTAGAGTATGAAACAATTCTTGAACCACAGGGGCTGCCAAAAGCGAATTTTATTGAGGAGAATGAGAGTGTTTTCAGTGATGGAAAAGCCTTTATTTGTAGCACTAAAAGAACTGCAAAAGAAATATTTAGAGACCCGAAGTTCTTAAAGGCACTAAATGAAATCATATGCATAATGTTAAAGATTTCGTATAAAACTCATTCGGAATTTTTTAATGATTTATTTAAATCAAGTGAGGAAGAACTAAGAATTAATTATGTTGAGGACAAGTTTAAGGCAGTATGGCCTAAATGTGTCAAAGCTTTTGGGGCATCATTAGAGGAAATTTATTTCTGGTCCAAAGTTGCTGAATTAAGGAAGTGGAATTTTGACAGTAGTAAGTTTGAGAAGATTGGCTCCTCTTATTTGAATGAATTTGGCATTAAACCAGATGTCGCAACAAAATCAGAATATCAAAAATGGTATCTTGAATGTCTGACACATTGCCGAGATAAATACAGTAATGAATACCGCAAGAAGGTATATGATGAAATGGTAGCAGTACCAAGCGAGCAGGAAAAATATTTGATGGTCGTAGGTGTATTCCAACACGATGGATGGGTTGAAGATTTGATAAAAGAAAGTGACAATATTTTCAAAAATGATTCGGAAGAGTATTTTGATTCAATTATCAGAGAAGCGATGGCCAACAAGTTTAAATTTTATCCTAAGTCTATTGGAGATGTTGATACGCCTAAACAACATATTGAGTATCTCGAATTCGTTGATGAGAGCAAATTGACAGAGCGACAGAAGAGCCTTCTTTACTTTGAGGGGCACTATGAATTTTTCCTTAACTTGAGGTACGAAGAGAAAGAACAAAAAACTGTCAATATTAATACTGAAGAAATAGACTGCAGTGTTTGCTCATTTGACAAATACCAGTCTGAGGAGAGGCTTACTGAACATAAAAATTACGAATTTAAAGGATCTTCAAGAAGAGTGTCGGAGGATAGGCGGGAGGTGCTTGGTGACAGCGCTGAGGATATAGTCTTCCAACATATGAAAAATTCAAAAGAGTATTATGATATACGACCAGTATCAAAGCATCTAAATCCTGAAAATGGTGATGATTCAAAAGGGTATGATTTGTCTTACCATTGCATAGCGGATGGGGCTGCACTTTCTCGCCTTCTTGAAATAAAGTCATCATTGGATGGAAAAAGCTTTATAATTACCAAAAATGAGCTTGATGTTGCTAAAAACAATTTGAATAGGTATGACATAGCCCTTGTTAAAGATAAGCAAATTAAAATAATAAAGGCTGCATTTCTTGAAGAGTCCAAGTATAGAATTATTGCTAAAGATTATACGGTTTACTATTCAATAAAAGAATAAACAATAGTGTGGCTATTGTGAAATGATCGGCAAGCCACGCCCCCCCGAAATCACCCCGCGCGCTGCTGGCTGCGCGGGAATTGCAGCACTATCGACAGCGCCACGGCCGCCGCCAGCGCCCAGGCGTAGTACTGGTAGGGCAGGAAGGCCACGGGGCTCACCTTGGCCAGGCCGGCCGCCAGCAGCGACTGCGCCCCGTAGGGAATGATGCACTGCGTGATGCACGAGCACGTGTCGAGCAGGCTTGCCACCTTGCGCGGGTCGAGGCCGAAGGTCGACGCTATGCTGCGCGAAATCTTGCCCACGGTGATGATGGCAATGGTGTTGTTGGCCGTGCACACGTTCACCAGGCTCACCAGCACGGCCACCACGGCCTGGGCGCCGCGCGCGCCGTGAATGCGCCGCGTGAGCAGGCCTATGATGTATTTTATGCCGCCGTTGTGGCTAATCACCTCCAGCAGGCCGGCGGCGAGCAGGGTGACTATTATCAGGTCGCTCATGTCCTTTATGCCGCCTCCCATGGTGGTGCACAGGTCAATGAGGCTGTGGCCGCCGGCTGCCAGCGCAAGGCAGCAGACTATGCCCAGCGACAGCACCACCAGCACGTTGACTCCCGCCACCGCCAGCGCTATCACCACCAGGTAGGGCAGCACCAGCTGCCACTGGGCCACGGGGTGGGGCGTGTAGGGCATGGCGCCGCCCGCGCCGCCTATGGTGGCATACACGGCCAGGGTGACAAGCGCGGCGGGCATGGCTATCCACAGGTTGGCCTTGAACTTGTCGTTCATCTTCACCCGCATGTTGCGCGTGGCGGCTATGGTGGTGTCGGAGATAAACGACAGGTTGTCGCCGAAAAACGAGCCGCCAAGCACCACCGACACAAAAAACGGCACGCTGCCGCCCGTGGTGAGCGCCAGCTGCTGGGCAAACGGTGTGAGGGCCACCACCGTGCCCACCGAGGTGCCTATCGACATTGATATGAAGCACGCCGTGAGAAACATGCCGGGCAGCAGAAACCACGACGGCAGCACGCGCAACGCAAGGTCGACCGTGGCGTCGACCGCCCCGATTCCATTGGCAAGGGCCGAAAACGCGCCCGCCATGATGAAAATCCATATCATGTAGAGGATGTTGCTGTTGGCCGCGCCGGTCGAGAACACCTCGATGCGCTCGGTCACCTTCATGCGCGGCATGGTGGCTATGGCCCACGCCGAGGCCACGATGAAGGCTATCGACAGCGGCATCTTGTAGAAGTCGCCTATGGCCGCCGACACTGCCACGTAGAGCAGCAGAAACACTATGATGGGCGACAGGGCAAGCAGTCCTTGGCCGTGCCCCACCGTCTCCTCCTGGCCGCCGGCTGCGGCGGCTGTGTGATGCAGATTGTCCATAAAGTGATTTTCGCAGTTAAATTATGAAATATGTTTCGTAGATTGCGCTGCAAAATTACTCTATAATTCTGTATCACGGAAATAATTACGCCGTCAAAATCACTGCTTCGTGTCGGCCCACTCGGTGTAGGCGCGCGTTTCGCGGAATGTGATCACCGGCGTCACCTTGTCCAGCGTGTCGCGGTTCACCACCGACTTTTGCGGGAAGTCCTTCACCAGTTCGGGCTTCAGCCAGCTGTTGTTCCACAGTGTGGCGTTGTGGCCCGTCACCAGCTGGCACAGGCTCACGTCGCTGTAGGGCTCGTGGTGCTGCTCCACGTCGGTGCTGTAGGTCATGTTTTGCAGCCACAACTTGGTGTAGGTGGAGTTGGGCTGGCCTATGAGCCGTTCTCTCACCTCGTTCACGATGCTGTTGCGCTCCTTTGCCTCAAGCGAGTTGGTCATGCGGCTCACCACCCGCAGCGCATAGTGTGCCACGGCCACGTTTTCGATGGCAATCTGCACCGCCACCGCGCTCATGGCGCGCACGTTCTCCACCAGTTTGCCCGGCACTTCTATCTCTTTTTCGTCGTCGCTTGGCTCTTGCGGGTTCATATCTTCGTCAAATGTCCATAATACCTCCACTTTTTGTGGCTTCAGCTTCTTCTCAATGCGCTTGTCGAGGTCGCTGAGCATGGTGCGCAGCTGGCCCGAGTTGGGATATTTGCGGCCAAACAGCAGCAGGAATATCAGGTGCTTCTGTATGCCGTCGAAGTCACAGCCCTTTTTGTTGAAAATGGGCGTGTTGGCAATGTAATACAGCTTGTCGGCCTTTATCGAGTCGGCCACCACATCGCTGGTGATGTGCGTCTTCGAGCTGTTCATCCTGAAGCTTAGATCTTCGAGCACCTGCTGCAATATGTATGATATGCGCTCCAGCAGGTCTTTGTCGTTGCAGAATATGCGGTAGTCGTCGCGGTAGCGCAATATCTCGTAGTCCTCCTCTGTTTCTTCGCTCGCGAAGAGTTTTTGCAGCCGCTCGTGCAGCAGCAGGTCGGCATAGCCCAGCACTATCTCGGCCACCACGTCGAATGCGCTGCTGCCTTGCGGAATGCCTATGTTGCGTCCCTGCTGCATGTCGCTGAGGCAAGTGATTATGCCGCGGGCAATGTCGTGGTTGGCGTCGGTGGCCTTGGCCGTGCCTTTCATCGACAGTGCCCAGTCGATGCTCTCAGGGTTGATCGAGCCATAGCAGTTGGTGATGTCGCTCACAAACATGTAGCGGAACCTGAGCGACAGCTCCAGCGAGCGCTGCTCAATCTCGTTCCACCAGTTGAGAATGGTGGCCGACTTGTGAAACGACTCCACCTTGTCGGGAATCACCGGCAGGGCGCACGACTTGATGTGCGGCACGCTGCACGCCTCAAAGAAGGCCTTCACGCGCTCCCAGTTGCCGGGGCCGCACAGCCCGCGCACCAGAAAGTAGTACATATAGGGGTTGCACAGCGTGAGCGGGCGCACCGCATACCGGCCGTCTTTGTTGAGCATTATGCCGAAGTTCACATCGCCCATGCCGGCCGGGGCGTTGCCCGACAGGCACTGGCTGTAGGGCTTGTCGCCAATGGTCTTAGCCACAAATTGCAGCACTTGGTCGAAGTCGAAATACTCGGGCAGTTCAAAGCCGTGGTATTGTTCCGACTTCATCAGGAAGTCAATGGCCTCGGCCGAATCAAGTGAAAGGATGTTTTTAGTCATAGCAGTTGAATCTATTGGAAAATTAAAAAAATGTCGTAGTTCTGTGTGATTGCCGTGCAGAGCGGCAAAAACCGTGCCGTGTGTGCTGGCGCAAGCTGTGGCGTCAATCCATTTTCAAGCCCTCGGCAAGGGCCGCGTTGAAATATTTCACCATGGCCAGATATGCGTCTTGGGCCGACTGCATGGTGCCAATGAGAAACCCAGGAGTGGTTTTGAATTCAGCCAGTCCGCGGTAGTAATATAACTTGTGCTCGTCGTCGATGATGAATGGCATTATGTCGCGCCGCAGACACTCGCGGAACGCTATAAGCCGGCCAACTCTGCCGTTGCCGTCTTGAAACGGGTGGATGCGCTCAAAGCGCCAGTGCAGCTCGGCAATGGTCGTGATGTCGGCCTCGCCGCTTGTCCCATACCATTTGAGCAGCTCGTGCATTTCCTTTTCAACGTCGGCTGGCGGGCAGGTTTCCAGTCCGCCCACCTCATTGGCAAGCTGTTTCCAGTCGCCCACATTAAAGTAAGGCTTTTGCGCATCGGCCGTGCTCGACTTTAGAATGCGGTGAAACTCCTTTATCAGGTCGCAGTTCAAAGGCTTGTCGATGGTGCGCAGCAGGTGGTCGAAAGCCGCAAAGTGGTTCGACGTCTCAATTATGTCGTCAACGGGTATGGCGTCTTGGTCCTTAAATCCAATGGTTCGTGTCTCGAATATGTATCGGGTCTGGTCTTCAGTTAGTTTGCTGCCCTCAATTCGGTTAGAATTGTAGGCCAGCAGCACTTGGGTCTTGTGGTAAAGCCCGCCCTTGCGCTTTGCGCGCTGCTCGTCGATGAGAAATTTAGTGAGTTCGTTCATATCAGCACATTTTGCATGGTTTCTTGCTGGCACACTGCATTCAGTTGCGTCCACAAAGATAGCTATAATATCTCGAATGCGGGCATAGCGTGGCGGCAATATTTTTGCTGCACCCCGGGTTGCGTTTGCAACCAAGTTGCGAAAAACGCGCGCTAACTTTGCGGCAGAAAAGAGAAAAAAACGATCAAAAAGAATTATGAAGGTCAACAAAAAACTTATTAGAATCATCGTGGCAGCCGTGCTGCTGGCAGTGGCCGCCGCCGTTGAGCACTATGCCGGCCTTGCCACTTGGCAGCTGCTGCTGGTCTACATGGTGCCTTACCTCATTGCAGGCTACGACGTGATAGCCGAGGCCGCCGAGAGCATTGCCCACGGCGAGGCCCTCGACGAAGACTTCCTGATGTGCGTGGCCACCGTGGGCGCGCTTGGCATCGGCTTTCTGCCCGGGGCCGACCCCGAGTTTGCCGAGGCAGTGTTTGTGATGCTGTTTTTCCAAGTGGGCGAAATGTTTGAGGACTATGCCGAGGACAACAGCCGCCGCTCGATTTCCCACCTTATGGACATCAGGCCCGACACCGCCAATGTGGTGCGCGGCGCCGAGGTGGCCGTTGTGGCTCCGGCCGAGGTGGCCGTAGGCGAGACCATAGTGGTTAAGCCTGGCGAAAAGGTGCCCATGGACGGCGTTGTCACCGAGGGCGAGTCGAGCCTCAACACCGTGGCGCTGACTGGCGAAAGCGTGCCGCGCCCCGTGGCCGTGGGCGACGAGGTGGCGTCGGGCTGCGTCAATGTGTCGGGACTGCTGCGCGTGCGCGTCACCAAGACCTTTGGCGAGTCTACGGCGTCGAAAATCATCAATCTCGTTGAGAATGCGGCCGACAACAAGTCGCGCAGCGAGACGTTTATCACCAAGTTTGCCCGCATCTACACCCCAATTGTGGTGGGCGTGGCCGTGGTGCTGGCCATAGTGCCGCCGCTGCTGTCGGGCTCGGGCTTCGCAGGGGCTTTCCCGGTGTGGCTCAGCCGCGCGCTCACCTTCCTGGTGGTGTCGTGCCCATGCGCGCTGGTCATCTCGGTGCCGCTCACATTCTTTGGCGGCATTGGCGGCGCCTCGCGCCGCGGCATTCTGGTGAAGGGCGGCAACTACATGGACACTCTTGCGCGCCTTGGCACGGTGGTGTTCGACAAGACGGGCACGCTCACCAAGGGGCAGTTTGAGGTCACCGCCGTGCACCCCGACAAGTGCGACGAGCAGCGCCTGCTGCATCTGGCGGCCCACGTCGAGCGCTACTCAACCCACCCCATTGCAGCCTCGCTCAAGGCCGCCTATCCCAATGAGCACGACAGCTGCAAGGTCGACGACATCGAGGAGGTGGCCGGCCAGGGCGTACGCGCCACGGTCAACGGGCAGACGGTGTGCGTGGGCAACAGCCGCATGATGGACGCCGTCGGCGCCAAGTGGCACCAGTGCCACAAGGTGGGCACCATTGTGCATGTGGCCATCGACGGCGTGTATGCCGGCCACATAGTGATTTCCGACGCGATCAAGCCCGACGCCCCCCAGGCCATTGCCAGCCTTAAGGCCGCTGGAGTGGGCCGCACGGTGATGCTCACGGGCGACCGCGCCGAAGTGGCGCAGGCCGTGGCCGCCGAGACTGGAATCGACGAGTTCTGCGCCGAGCTGCTGCCCGCCGGCAAGGTCGAGGAGGTGGAGCGGCTGCTGGCCACCAAGCGCGCCGGCACCACGCTGGCCTTTGTGGGCGACGGCATCAACGACGCCCCCGTGCTGGCTCGCGCCGACGTGGGCATAGCCATGGGCGGCATGGGCTCTGACGCCGCCATCGAGGCCGCCGATGTGGTGCTGATGGACGACAAGCCGGCCAAGGTGGCCTTGGCCATAGCCATTGCGCGCCGCACCATAGGCATCGCCATGCAAAACGTGTGGTTTGCCATTGGCGTCAAACTGCTTGTGCTGGCTCTGGCCGCCGCGGGCGCTGCCACAATGTGGATGGCGGTGTTTGCCGATGTTGGCGTCACCGTGCTGGCCGTGCTCAACGCCATGCGCGCCCTCAGCGTGAAGCAGTAGGGTGGGGCGGCCTACAAAAAATGAACGGTAAAAAACACTTCGGCGCGCCGTGCGGCCCAAGGCTCTGCAGCAGAGTCGGGCCGCGGGCGCGCCGAGGCTTTTTATAGATTATATTGTGCCGCCGCGCGCATATTTGGAAATCGTGGCGGCAAAAGCAGTGATTTTTTGAGCGATTTTATTAATTTTGCAGTGCAAAGCAAGACTCATCTTAAAATCACATATTAAAAATATGATTACATTCTTCAAAAAAGGAGCGAAAACAATCTATGCGGTCGATTCCGACCACGCTCTTTCTTCCGATGAAGTAAAAAAACTGGAGTGGCTGTTCAGCGGTGCGCAGCTTGTGAACGACTCTGTGCTGCGTGGCACCTTTGTGGGCCCGCGCAAGGAGATGATCACCCCCTGGAGCACCAACGCTGTGGAGATTACCCAAAACATGGACATGCGCGGCATTGTGCGCATCGAGGAGTTCACGGTATGCCACGAAAAGGAGCCCGCCCACGACAAAATGCTGCAGCGGGTGTATCACACTCTCGACGCCGACACGTTCACCGTGGATCGCAAGCCCGATCCCATTGTGTATATCGATGACATCGAGAAGTATAACGAAGAGGAGGGCCTTGCCCTCAGCCCCGAGGAGGTGAACTACCTCAAGGAGCTGGGCCAGCGCCTGGGCCGTCCGCTCACCGACAGCGAGGTGTTTGGCTTCTCGCAGGTCAACAGCGAGCACTGCCGTCATAAGATTTTCAACGGCACATTCATCATCGACGGCCAGGAGATGCCCGTGTCGCTGTTCAAACTCATTAAAAAGACTACCCAACAAAATCCCAATAGCGTAATCTCGGCCTACAAGGACAATGTGGCCTTTGTCAAGGGCCCCGAGATCGAGCAGTTCGCCCCCGAGAATCCCGAAGGCCCGAGCTTTTTCGGCGTCACCGACATCCAGTCGGTGATTTCGCTCAAGGCCGAGACGCACAACTTTCCCACCACTGTGGAGCCGTTCAACGGCGCCGCCACTGGCTCGGGCGGTGAAATCCGCGACCGTCTGGGCGGCGGCCGCGCCAGCCTGCCTCTGGCCGGAACAGCGGTCTACATGACCTCATATCCGCGCACCGAGGCCAGCCGCCTGTGGGAGCAGTGCACCATGCCGCCCCGCCCGTGGCTCTACCAGACGCCCGAGCAGATTCTCATCAAGGCCTCCAACGGCGCCAGCGACTTCGGCAACAAGTTTGGCCAGCCGCTCATCTGCGGCTCGCTGCTCACGTTCGAGCACGAGGAGGGCAGCGCCAAGACAGCCTACGACAAGGTGATAATGCTTGCCGGCGGCGTGGGCTTTGCCAACGAGCGCGATGCCATCAAGGGCACTCCCGTGCCCGGCGAGAAGGTGGTGCTGATGGGTGGCGACAACTACCGCATCGGCATGGGTGGCGGCGCTGTGAGCAGCGTCAACACCGGCCAATACAACAACGCCATCGAGCTCAACGCCGTGCAGCGCGCCAATCCCGAGATGCAGAAGCGTGTGTCGAATGTGATCCGTGCCCTGGCCGAAAGCAAGCAGAACCCCATTGTGTCGATTCACGACCATGGCGCCGGCGGCCACCTCAACGCCCTGTCGGAGCTTGTGGAGGAAACCGGCGGCAAAATAGACATGAGCAAACTGCCCGTGGGCGACCCCACGCTGTCGTCGATGGAAATCATCGGCAATGAGTCACAGGAGCGCATGGGCATGGTAGTGGAGCAGAATGACCTCGGCCACATTGAAAAAATAGCCGAGCGTGAGCGCTCGCCCTTCTATGTGGTGGGCGAGACCACCGGCGACGACCGCTTTGTGTTTGAGCAGAGCGACGGCGTGCGCCCCATCGACCTGGGCATGAAGGACATGTTTGGCAGCTCGCCTAAGACTGTGATGAAAGATGAGACGGTGAAGCACACCTATGCCGACGCGCAATACACCGAGGCCAAGCTCAACGACTATGCGGCCACCGTGCTGCAGCTCGAGGCCGTGGCCTGCAAGGACTGGCTCACCAACAAGGTAGACCGCTCGGTGACGGGCAAAATAGCACGCCAGCAGTGCCAGGGCGAAATTCAGCTGCCCCTCAGCGACTGCGGCGTGGTGGCCCTCGACTACACAGGCACTTCGGGCATCGCCACTTCGCTTGGCCACGCTCCGCAGGCCGGCCTCATCGACTCGGCTTCGGGTTCGGTGTTGTCGATTGCCGAGGCGCTGACCAACATTGTGGGCGCCAACCTCAACGGCGGCCTCAAGGCTGTGTCGCTCAGCGCCAACTGGATGTGGCCGTGCCGCAACCAGGGCGAGGACGCGCGCCTCTACCGCGCCGTGAAGGCCTGCAGCGACTTTGCCTGCGCCCTGGGCATCAACATCCCCACGGGCAAGGACAGCCTGTCGATGACGCAGAAGTATGGCGACGACAAGGTGCTTGCCCCCGGCACCGTGATTATCTCGGCCGGCGGCGAGGTGAGCGATGTGCGCAAGACGGTAAGCCCCGTGGTGCAAAACAAGAAGAGCACCCTCTACTATATCGACTTCTCGGGCACCGAGCTTGAGCTCGGCGGCTCGGCATTCTTCCAGAGCCTCAACAGCATCGGCTCTAAGGCTCCGGCAGTTAAGTCGGCCCTGTATTTCGCCACCGCCTTCAATGCGGTGCAGAGCCTCGTTGACGGAGGCCTGCTGCTTGCCGCCCACGATGTGTCGGCCGGCGGTCTGCTCACCACGCTGCTCGAAATGACGTTTGCCAACGTCAAGGGCGGCCTCGACATCAGCCTCGACGGCTTCGACTGCGCCGATGTGGTGAAGATTCTCTTTGCCGAAAATCCCGCGCTGGTCATTCAGGTGGCCAGTAACAAGTGCGCCAAGGTGGAGCAGCAGCTCGCCAAGCAGGGCGTGAAGGCCATCAGTCTGGGCCAGCCCTCCGACGAGCGCACGCTCACCGTGAGCAAGGACGGCGCCGAGCACATGTTCTTCATCGACTACCTGCGCGACGTGTGGTATAAGTCGTCATATCTGCTCGACTGCAAGCAGAGCGGTGAAAAGTGCGCTAAGGCCCGCTTCGAAAACTACAAAAAGCAGCCGTTGCGCTACCGCCTGCCGCAAGGCTTCACGGGCCGCGCCGCCGACTTGGGCATCACTGGCTCGAGCCACAAGCCTAGCGGCATCAAGGCCGCCATCATCCGCGACAAGGGCGTGAACGGCGACCGCGAAATGGCCTACTCGCTCTACTATGCCGGCTTCGACGTGAAAGACGTGCACATGACCGACCTCATGAGCGGCCGCGAGACCCTCGACGACGTGAACATGATAGTGTTCTGCGGCGGCTTCAGCAACAGCGACGTGCTGGGCTCGGCCAAGGGCTGGGCCAGCGGCTTTGTGTGGAACGACAAGGCCAAGCGTGCCCTCGAGCGCTTCTACAAGCGCACCGATACCCTCAGCCTCGGCATTTGCAACGGCTGCCAGGTGATGATCGAGCTCAACCTGCTCAATCCCGAATACAGCTCAAAGCCCCACATGGACTTCAACGACTCGCACAAGTTTGAGTCGGCCTTCCTCGGCCTCACCATTCCCGAGAACAACTCGGTGATGTTTGGCAATCTGGCTGGCTCCAAGCTGGGCATCTGGGTGGCCCACGGCGAGGGCAAGTTCAGTCTGCCCGAGGGCGCCGACAAATACAACGTTGTGGCCCAGTATAGCTACAAGTCGTATCCCGGCAACCCCAACGGTTCGCCGCGCGGCATTGCCGGCATTGCGTCGGCCGATGGCCGTCACCTGGCCATGATGCCCCACCTCGAGCGCGCCGTGTTCCCGTGGCAGTGCGCCTACTATCCGCAGCCGCGCCTTGCCGACGACGTGACTCCGTGGATGCAGGCCTTTGTGAACGCAAAGAATTGGATTAAAAACCACAAATAATCAATCTCCGGCACGCTCCCGGCGGGCGTGCAAGTGTGACGGAGGAAGTGCGCTGCCCTATACGCATTTCCTCTTTCACTGCTTTTTGTGGGCGATGTGCGCCAATGCCGAAATGGCGAAATGTTGTTAAAAAGCATATCAGTGAAATTTTAATCACGTGATTATAGCAATCAATCGCCCATTTTTTAATAATTTTGCATACAAAATCAGAATAAGATGGCAGAGAACAAAAAAATAAAGACCGCCCTTATTTCCGTCTTTCACAAAGATGGACTGGGCGACTTGCTTAAAGCGCTGAACGCCAGCGGTGTGAAATTTCTTTCAACTGGCGGCACCCAGAAGTTTATCAAGGAGCAAGGCTATGAGTGCGACGCAGTGGAAGACCTCACGGGCTACCCCTCAATTTTGGGAGGCCGCGTGAAGACCCTCCACCCCAAGGTGTTTGGCGGCATTCTGGCCCGCCGCGACAATGCCGGCGACAACGAGCAGATAGCAAAATATGAGATTCCCGAAATCGACCTCGTGATAGTAGACCTCTATCCGTTTGAGGACACAGTGGCAAGCGGTGCCAGCGAGGCCGACATCATCGAGAAAATCGACATAGGCGGCATCTCGCTCATCCGCGCAGCCGCCAAAAACTTCAAGGATGTGGTGATTGTGGCCTCTAAGGCCCAATACAAGCCGCTGCTCGACATCGTTGAGGCCAACGGCGAGGCAGCCACCACACTCGACCAGCGCAAGTGGTTTGCCAAAGAGGCGTTTGCCGTGTCGAGCGCCTACGACTCGCACATATTCAACTACTTCGACGACGGCCAGTTCTCGGCCCTGCGTTTCGCCGTCAACGGCGCCAAGCAGCTGCGCTATGGCGAGAACCCGCACCAGAAGGGCTTCTACTTCGGCGACTTCGACGCCATGTTCACCCAGCTGCACGGCAAGGAAATTTCCTACAACAATCTGCTCGACATCGATGCGGCCGTCAACCTCATCAAGGACTTCGACGAGACCACGTTTGTGATAATGAAGCACAACAACGCCTGCGGCCTTGCATCGCGCCCCAAGCTGGTTGACGCCTTTAAGGACGCCCTGGCCGGCGACCCCGTGAGCGCCTTCGGCGGTGTGCACGTGACCAACGAGGTGGTCGACGAGGCCACAGCTGAGGAGATGAACAAGATATTCATCGAGGTGTGCATCGCTCCGGGCTACACCGACGAGGCTCTGAAAATTCTTGAGCAGAAGAAGAACCGCATCATTCTGGTGATGAAGGACTTCGAGCGCCCGGCGCTGCAGTGCCGCTCGGTGCTCAACGGCGCGCTGGTGCAGGAGCGCGACACCCATGTCGAGACTCCCGACGAGCTCGTGCCCATGACCGACAAGAAGGTGACCGACGCTCAGGTGGCCGACCTGCTCTTTGCCAACAAAATTGTTAAGCACAGCAAGAGCAACTCGATAGTGCTGGCCAAAAACAAGATGCTGCTGGCAAGCGGCGTGGGCCAAACGTCGCGCGTTGACGCCCTGAAGCAGGCCATCGAAAAGGCCCAGGGCTTCAACCACAGCCTTGAGGGCGCTGTGATGGCTTCCGACGCCTTCTTCCCCTTCGGCGACTGCGTGCAAATTGCCCACGAGGCCGGTGTCGACGCCGTGATCCAACCCGGCGGCTCGGTGCGCGACCAGGAGAGCGTGGACTACTGCAACGCCCATGGCGTGGCCATGGTGAAGACCGGCATCCGCCACTTCAAGCACTAAACTGAAACAGAAATAAGAAACAAATATAACACAGAGAGTTTTTTTTACTATGGGATTATTCTCTTTCACTCAAGAAATAGCAGTCGACCTGGGTACTGCCAACACCATCATCATTCACAACGACAAGATTGTGATTGACGAGCCCAGTGTGGTGGCCCTCGACACAAAGACCGGCAAACTGATTGCCGTGGGCGAAACAGCGCGCGAAATGCGCGGCAAGGTGCATGAGGGCATCAAGACCGTGCGCCCGCTGCGCGACGGCGTGATTGCCGACTTCAACGCAGCCGAGCTTATGATTCGCGGCATGATTAAGAAGGTGAGCTCTAAAAACCACTGGTTCTCACCCTCGCTCCGCATGGTGGTGTGCATTCCCTCGGGCTCAACCGAGGTCGAGATCCGCGCCGTGCGCGACTCGTCGGAGCATGCCGGCGGCCGCGACGTGTATATGATCTACGAGCCTATGGCAGCCGCCCTGGGTATTGGTCTCGACGTGCTCGCCCCTGAGGGCAACATGATTGTGGACATAGGCGGCGGCACCACCGAGATTGCCGTGATTTCGCTTGGCGGCATCGTGAGCAACAAGAGCATCCGCATTGCCGGCGACGATCTCACCGAGGATATACAGGAGCACATGCGCCGCGCCCACAATGTGAAGGTGGGCGAGCGCACTGCCGAACTCATCAAGATAAACGTGGGCTCGGCTCTCACCGAACTCGACAATCCGCCCGAAGACTACATTGTGCACGGCCCCAACCAGATGACGGCTCTGCCCATGGAGGTGCCCGTGTCTTATCAGGAGATTTGCCACAGCATCGAGAAGTCGATTTCCAAGATCGAGGCAGCAGTGCTCAGTGCCCTTGAGCAGACTCCGCCCGAGCTGTATGCCGACATCGTGAAGAATGGCGTGTATCTGGCCGGCGGCGGCGCGCTGCTGCGTGGCCTCGACAAGCGCCTGAGCGACAAAATCGGAATCCCCTTCCATGTGGCCGACGACCCGCTGCACGCAGTGGCCAAGGGTACTGGCGTTGCGCTTAAAAACATCAAGCGCTTCAAGTTCCTCAAGCGATAAGGGTCGCCACCCATCTGCTGAATTCAAGCGGCGGCGCGTCCACCCCGTGCGGTGGCCCGCCACGCACATGCTACTATAAAAACTAATATGGAAAAGAAGGCAACGAAAAAAGTTCATTGCCTTCTGTTCCATTCTTAAAGGGTAGGGTGAAAGCGCAGTGCCAGGCCGTGTGCCGACATGCGCGCATTTCGCTCTTGCTCAGTGGTTTGTGTGGTAGCGAAACAAGAAAACTATCATCGCACTTTTTCATGACATTAGATGAATAATCTGCTGAATTTTCTCATCAAGCACTCATCGTGGTTTGTGTTCGTGTTCTACGTGATCATGAGCTGCGTGATGTTGTTTCAGACCAACCCCTACCAGCAAAGCGTCTACCTCACCTCGGCCAATTCGGTCACCGCGTCGGTGTATGAGGGCCTCAGCTCCATCACATCCTACTTCCACCTGCGCGACATCAACGAAGACCTGCAGGTGCGTAACGCTCAGCTCGAAATGGAGGCCGTGGCTCTGCGCAATCAGGTGAACGACTACAAGATGCGCCTCGACGACACCACCAAGCTGCAGCCCGCGTTGCGCCAGTTCAGTTTTGTGATAGCCCATGTGATCAGCAACAGCATTTCGCAGCCCTACAACTACATCACCATCAACCGCGGCTCGGACGACGGCATACGCCCCGAAATGGGCGTGGTCGACCAAAACGGCGTGGTGGGCATGGTCAACGCTGTGGGCCGCCACTCGGCGCGCGTGATTTCGCTGCTCAACCCCAACATGAAGCTGTCGTGCAAAATGAAGAACAGCGCTTTCTTCGGCAGCCTTTCGTGGGACGGCAAGAGTCCGCAATACGCTCTGCTCGAGGAGCTGCCGCGCCACGGGCGCTACAACCGCGGCGACACCATAGTCACCAGCGGCTACTCGGCGGTGTTTCCCGAGGGCATAATAGTGGGCGTGGTCGACAAGCGCGAGCGCGACATGAGCGGCAACTTTGTGACGCTGCGCATCAAGCTCAGCACCGACTTTTCGCAGCTTAGCACCGTGCGCGCCATCACCAACACCATTAAAAACGAGCTGAAGGACATCGAGCGCCAAGACGAGAAAGGCGACAACAACGCTACCATGCAGGAGGAGGCTGCAAAACAATGACAAAGACTGTGATTCAATTCATCGCACTGTTTGCAGTGCTGCTGCTCGCCCAGGTGATTTGCAGCAAAATAGTGCTGTTCAATGTGGCCATGCCTGTGATATTCATCTACCTGATAATGAGGCTGCCCATCAACCTGCACATCAATTGGACGCTGACCATAGCCTTCCTGCTGGGACTGGTGGTGGACGTGTTCAACAACACCCAGGGCATGAACGCGCTGGCCTGCACGCTGCTGGCCGCCGTGCGCCGCCCGGTGTTCAACCTCTACGTGCCGCGCGACGACGAGATGGGCAACCCCCTGCCCTCGATAGCCTCGATGGGCGTGGGCGCCTACGTTAAGTTCATGTCCACGTTCGTGCTGCTATACTGCTTCGTGCTGTTCATGATTCAGGCATTCACGCTGCGCGATTTCCCCCTCACGCTGATGCGCATTGTGGCCAGCAGCGCGCTATCGATTGTGTTGATTTTAGCTATTGACAGTTTAGTTAGCACCAACCGTGAGAAAAGACTATAATCTCGAAAAAAGAAAATATGTGATAGGCGGCTTCCTGGTGGTGATAGTGCTCATTTACACCCTCAGGCTGCTGCAGCTGCAGGTGTTCGACACGCAATACAAGGAGAATGCCGACACCAATGCCTTTCTGCGCAAGGTCATCTATCCCTCGCGCGGGCAAATCTACGACCGCAACGGCCGTCTGGTGGTGTATAACCAGCCCGCCTACGACCTGATGATGATTCCCAAGGACGTGCATCCGTTCGACACGGTGGATATGTGCAACACGCTGCAAATCAGCGTCGACGACTTCAAGCGCCACTTGGCCGACATGCGCGACCCGCAAAAGAACCGCAACTACTCCGACTACAGCCAGCAGACGGTGCTGCAGCACCTCACTCCGCAGGTGTATGGCCGCATGCAGGAAAAGCTCTACCGCTTTCCCGGCTTCTTCATAGTGCAGCGCATGATTCGCGAGTATAACTACGCCGCCGCGGCCAATGTGCTCGGTGACGTGCGCGAGGTCAACGAGGCCGACCTTGAGCGCGACAGCTACTACCGCCCCGGCGACTTCACCGGCGATCTGGGCATTGAAAAGAGCTACGAGCCCTACCTGCGCGGACGCAAGGGCCAGGAGATACTCATCCGCGATGCCATGGGCAAAATCAAGGGCCGCTACAACGGCGGGCGCAGCGACGTGCCGCCCGAGGCTGGCCACGACCTGAAGCTGAGCATCGACATAGCCCTGCAGGAGTTTGGCGAGAAACTGATGCGCGGCAAGGCCGGTGCCATTGTGGCCATCGAGCCATCTACGGGCGAGATTCTGGCCCTGGTCACCAGCCCCACCTACGACCCCTCGATGCTCGTGGGCAAAGACCGCGGCAAGAACTACCGCGCTCTGGTCAGCGACAAGCAGAAGCCGCTGTTCAACCGCGCCATAATGGCCGCCTATCCGCCGGGCTCCACCTTCAAGCCCACCCAGGGACTCATATTCCGCCAGGAGCACGTGGTCAACCTGCAGACGCAGTTTCCCTGCCACCACGGCTACTACAACGGCCTCAAAGTGGGCTGCCACGGCCACGCGTCGCCCATCTCGCTGCTGCCTGCACTGCAAACGTCGTGCAACGCCTACTTCTGCTGGGGCTTCTACTATATGATCAATAAGCGCTCGCACTACGGCACGCCCGCCAACGCCTTCAGCCTGTGGAAGGACTATATGGTGTCGATGGGCTATGGCTATAAGCTGGGCATCGACCTGCCCGGCGAGAGCCGCGGCTTCATACCCAACGTGGCCTACTACGACAAGGCTCTGGGCAAAGGCCGCTGGAGCGCCAACACCATAATATCGGTGGCCATTGGCCAGGGTGAGATTCTGGCCACGCCGCTGCAAATAGCCAACTTGGGCGCCACCATTGCCAACCGCGGCTACTACATCCCGCCCCACATAGTGAAATATGTGTATGGCGTGGGAGCCTTCAAGAAATATTTGCAGCCCAAGCGCACCAAAATCGACCAGATGTATTACAACGACATAGTGCAGGGCATGCGCATGGCAGTGCTCGGCGGCACATGCCACGCCGCCAACGTGCCCGGCCTCGACATCTGCGGCAAGACCGGTACCGCGCAGAACCCCCACGGCCGTGACCACTCGGTGTTCATGGGCTTCGCCCCGATGAACAACCCCAAGATAGCCATCTGCGTGTTTGTGGAAAACGCCGGCTTCGGCGCCACATTCGGCGTGCCCATAGGCAAACTCATGATACAGCGCTATCTGCAGGGCCCCGACGCACCCGGCCTGCAAGGCGCAGCCGAGGCAATGGCCGCCCGCAGCACCATCAGCGTCACCGCCGACAAGAGCGCCAAGGCGCGCGGCAAGGCGGCCTACGGCAAGCGCGCAAGCTCCAAGAGCGGCTCGGCCGCCACGCAAGAATTCACAATAACCGAAGTAAAATCAGCTGAAAGTGGAACTAAGGAATGACAATGAGAGCAGCAACCTGCTCAAGTCGGTCGACTGGTTCACCGTGGCACTCTATGTGGTGCTTGTGGTGGCCGGCGCGGTGAGCATCTATGCCGCCACCTACAACTTCGACCAGGCAAGCATGTTCGACCTCTCCGAAAACTCAGGCAAGCAATTCTTGTGGATAGGCCTGTCGCTGGTCATCGGCTTCTCGCTGCTGCTCATCGACCGCCGCCTCTACGAGGCCTTCGCCTATCCCATCTACGGCATCATGATAATGGTGCTCATACTCACCATATTCATAGCCCCCGACATCAAAGGCTCGCGCTCGTGGCTCGTGTTCGGCCCCGTCAGCCTGCAGCCCGCCGAGTTTGCCAAGAGCGCTACCGCCCTGGCCCTGGCCAAGTTGTTCAGCACCTATGGCTTCGCCCTCAACAGCTGGAAAAACTACGCCCGCGCCGCAGCCATAGTGGTGCTGCCCATCCTGTGCATCCTCATGGAGAAGGAGACCGGCTCGGCACTGGTCTACACCTCACTCATCTTCGTCTTCTACCGCGAGGGCATGAGCGGATTCGTGCTCTTCGCCGCCCTGTGCGCCATAGTGGTGTTCGTGGTCACACTCAAGTATGCCGCCCTCACCCTCATGGGCATCCCCCTGGGCGTGTTCATCGTGTTCGTCATAGTCATGGCCGTGATAGTGGGCATGCTGCTCATCTACTGCCGCTCGCTCATACTCGGGCGCAACGTGCTGCTCGGCTACCTCGCCAGTGGCGCCGTGGCCGGCATCCTGGCCTACTTCGGCATCGTGCTCAACGGCTACGCCTTCTTCTTCACCGTCATCGGCGCCTCGCTCGTCTACCTGCTAATAGGCATGTTCCACGACGACCTGCGCCGCGTGCTCATCACCGTCATCTTCGCCACAGCGGGCATCCTGTTCATGTTCTCGGTGAACTACGTGTTCAACAACGTCCTCGAGCCCCACCAGCAGATGCGCATCAAGGTCACCCTCGGCATCGACGACGACCTGCGCGGAGCCGGCTACAACGTCAACCAGTCGAAAATCGCCATCGGCTCAGGCGGCCTCACCGGCAAAGGCTTCCTCAACGGCACCCAGACCAAGCTCAAATACGTGCCCGAGCAGCACACCGACTTCATCTTCTGCACCATAGGCGAGGAGCAGGGCTTTGTGGGCTCCATGGCCGTGTTGCTGTTGTTTGTGGCCCTCATCATGCGCGTCATCGCCATCGCCGAGCGCCAGCACACCGTGTTTGGCCGGGTCTACGCCTATTGCGTGGCCTCCATACTCATCTTCCACCTGGCTATCAACGTGGGCATGGTCATAGGCCTGTGTCCCGTGATAGGCATCCCCTTGCCCTTCTTCAGCTACGGCGGCTCATCGCTGTGGGGCTTCACCTTCCTGCTGTTCATCCTGCTGCGCATCGACGCCGCCCGCAAAGAATACGGCGTCTGGTAACCCTCAAAAAACAAAAGAAACAAAAAAAAGCGACCCGCGGGCCGCTTTTAATGTTTTCACAACGGAATAATCCTTATTGTGAATTGCTTCAAATTTGTGCCACAAATATAGCTCACATTTATGAAATTGCAAAAAAAATGAGCTGAAAATTAGCAATATCATGCCATTTTCAGTAAATTTGAACCATAATATTAAAACAAACACACCAAAAACCGACACGCAATGAAGAAAATACTCGGATTAGACCTCGGAACCAACAGCATCGGCTGGGCCGTAGTCAACCAAGCCGACCAACCCGGCGACAATAGCGAAATAGTAGCGGCAGGCAGTAGGATAATTCCTATGTCGGCCGACATTCTCAGTGATTTCAGTAAAGGAAACTCTGTGTCTCAAACCGCGACACGCACAGCAGCAAGGGGAGCAAGGCGCCTTCTGGAACGTCATAAACTCCGCCGACAAAGGTTGTTGCGCGTATTACGCGAAATGGGGTTTCTGCCCGAGCACTTTGCATCTGAAATCAATGAGCATGGCTCCTTCAAAGACGAAGAAAAGGAGCCTAAATTGGCATGGGCTAAAGGAAGCGATGGGAAAATGCATTTTCTGTTTGAGGACTCATTCAAGCAGATGCTAAATGAATTTAGAAAAGAGAACCATCTTTTTGTGGTTGGTGAAACGAAAATACCATATGATTGGACGCTTTATTTTCTGCGCAAAAAGGCTCTTAGCGAGGCAATCTCACCGCAAGAGTTGGCGTGGGTATTGCTTAGTTTCAACCACAAGCGAGGTTATCACCAGCTGCGTAGCGAAGATGCGGAAACCGAGGAAAAAGAAGGGGAAACCAAGGTATATGTAGCACAGAAGGTCGTAAGCATTGTAGATACAGGTGAGAAGGATAAAAAAGGCAACATCTGGTATGATGTCATGCTCGACAATGGCATGGTGTATCACCACACTTTTACAGAGGTCCCTGATTGGGTGGGGAGTGTCAAGGAATTCATTGTCACAACCACCACCGACAAAAAAGGGAATGTGAAGCAATCTCTCAAGTTGCCGGCCCCTGACGATTGGGCTCTTGTGAAAAAGCGTCGTGAGCATGAGATAGACCAAAGTGGGCTTACTGTAGGTGAATACATATATAATTCGTTGCTTCACAACCCTGATCAGAAAATAATAGGCGGGCTTGTGAGTGTGATAGAGCGCACTTACTATCGCGATGAACTCAGAAAAATTTTGGATAAGCAGAAGGAGTATATACCTCAACTCCGCGATGCCGATTTATACCGAAAGTGTCTCGACGTTCTGTATGCAAACAATGTTGATTACAAGAAGACTGTGGCCAATAGGGATTTCAAGTATTTGCTTGTTGACGACATAATATTCTATCAGCGGCCATTAAAAAGCAAGAAGTCGTTGATAAGCGACTGCCCTTATGAGTCACGAATATTCAAGGCCAACGGCAGCTCTGAGGCAACCACAGTGCCGCTTAAATGCATTGTCAAGTCTAATCCTCTTTATCAGGAATTCCGGCTATGGCAATTCGTTAGCAATGTGAAAATTTTTGAGCGAGAGAAAATTGTTAATGGCAAAATTGAATTTGACGTGGATGTCACCAACGACTATATTTCAACCGAAAACGATAGGGTGTCGCTATTCAATTATCTGAATGACTTGCCGCACATAACCGAGCCAACGTTTCTGAGGCATTTCTTTAACGGCAAAAACTCCAAACGGTTTCGCTGGAATTATCAGGACGATGACAAAAAGCAATACCCTTGCAATGAAACAAGAGGGGCTATTATAGTGCTCCTTAAAAAGGCCAAGATAAAAACAGACTTCTTGAATACAGTGCCTGAAATTTCAAATGGTGTAGCTAGTGAAACCGACTGCAACACCATGTGCACGCCGCAAACGGCATTGCAGAAATTGTGGCACATATTGTATTCCATCGACAGTAAGGATGAGCTCCGAAAAGCGTTGACTAAATTTGCCGAAAAGCAAGCAATCAGTCCAAAAGAGACTTTTGTCGAGGCAATGATGAAGTCGAAGCCGTATGCTAAGGAATATGGCGCGTATTCCGAAAAGGCGGTGAAGAAACTGCTTGCCCTTATGAGGGCCGGTGACTATTGGAAAAAGTCGAATATCGACACTGGCACCATCGACCGCATACACAAACTCATTGATGGAGAGTACGACGAGCACATCAGCGATCGCGTAAGGGAAAAAGTGATTCACATGACATCTGTCGATCAGTTCAGGAACTTGCCTCTATGGTTGGCCTGCTATGTGGTGTATAACCGCCACAGCGAGGCTAAAGACATAAAGAAGTGGGAGACCCCAGATGACATACAGCGTTATTTGGATGCATTTAAATTGCACTCGCTGCGCAATCCCATAGTGGAGCAGGTTGTGACCGAAACTCTGCGAATGGTTATGGCCATTTGGAGGGAATACGGGAAGATGGATGAAATCCATATTGAGTTGGGCCGTGAATTGAAGAATCCGGCAGATAAGCGCAAAGAAATCAGCGAGGTAATCAGTCAAAACGAGACAGCTAGAATGAGGGCGAAACTTATATTGGCAGAATATATGGATGCAAATGGCAGCAATGGCAGGTATGAAGCCGAAGGTGTAAAGGCTTATTCACCCAGCCAACTCGACCTGTTCCGCATTTATGAAGATGGAGCCCTAAATAAAGAGGGAAAATTGCCCGAAGACGTGAGTAAAACGCTTAGTGCCCTATCAAAGGCCGATGCCAAAAAGAGGCCAAGCAACAGCGATGTGAATAGGTATCTTCACTGGCTTGAGCAGAACTATTGCTCTCCCTACACTGGAGCGCCCATACCGCTGGGCAAACTATTCACAAGTGCCTATGAAATTGAGCATATAATACCTCAGTCGCGCTATTTCGATGACTCTTTTTCAAATAAGGTGATATGCGAGGCGGCAGTCAACAAGCTAAAAGATCGGCAGCTGGGTCTTGAATTCATTAGGAATAATGCAGGCAAATCTGTGGATGTTGGCGGCGGCAAAAAGGTCCAGATACTGTCGGAGGAGGCCTACACCGATGGGGTGAAGAAGCAGTATGCCGGCAATCGTGCCAAACTCCGAAAACTGCTGATGGACGACATTCCTGATGGGTTCATAAATAGGCAGCTCAATGATAGCCGATATATAAGCAAACTCGTTAAATCGCTGCTGTCAAATGTAGTCCGCGATGATGGTGAGTATGAAGACGTCTCAAAGCACATTGTTGTTTGCTCAGGTGCCATCACCGACAGGCTTAAGCAAGATTGGGGCGTGAATGCTCAGTGGAATTCAATAATTTTGCCTCGTTTCGAGCGTATGAACAATCTTACTGGGCGTTCCGACTTCACTTCGGTGACTAAGGAAGGCCACACGATACCCAGTATGCCGTTAGAGCTGCAGCGTGGCTTCAACAAGAAGCGAATCGACCACCGCCACCATGCAATGGATGCCATTGTGATTGCGTGCACCACTCAAAGCCATGTGAATTTGCTTAACAACGAGGCTGCATTAAGCGATAAGAGGGATAAGCGTCATGACCTGTCGGTGAAACTGCGCATATATGAAGAAAGAAAATGCAATGATGGGAAGATCAAAAGCGTGCCCGTTGCATTCAAGCTCCCATGGAATAGTTTCCCTGCCGATGTCAAGGCTGCTCTAAGTGAAATAGTGGTTAGCTTTAAGCAAAATTTGCGTGTTGTGACCAAGGCAAACAACAGATATCAGCACTTCAAGGACGTTGGCTCGCAGGAGAAGGAAATGCGAAAGCAGGTGAAAGGAGATCTTATTGCTATACGCAAATCAATGCATAAAGACACCGTGTTTGGTGAAATAAATTTGCGTAGAACAAAAACTGTGAGGCTGTCTGTGGCATTAAACCAGATTAAGTCGATAGTAAACAAGGACCTCAAGACTAAATTAAATGAGCTTGTGGCAAAAGGCTATACAGAGAAGCAGATAAAGAAGTATTTTTCCGACAACAAGGATGTGTGGAGCGATGTTGACTTGAGCAAAATTGAAATTTACTATTTCACAAAGGATGCTGGTATTCGGATTTTTGCAACACGCAAGCCGCTTGACACCTCATTTAATAAGAAAAAAATTGAGTCGTCTGTTGCCGATACGGGTATTCAGAAAATATTGCTTAACCATTTGGAACGCAACGAGTGGGATGCAGAGAAAGCTTTCTCTCCTGAAGGCATAGAGGAGATGAACAGCAACATTGTTGAGCTGAACGATGGCCACCGCCACCAGCCGATAAAGAAGGTTAGGGTATATGAAGCGGCTGATAAGTTTGCAGTTGGCACTCATGGATGTAGCAAGAAAAAGTTTGTTGAGGCCGATAAGGGAACGAATCTGTTTTTTGCCGTGTATGAGACTAAAACCACAGATGATGAGTCTGGAGAGGTGAAGACGAGCCGCAGTTACGCTACAATCCCACTAAAGGTCGTTATAGATCGAATGAAGCGCAAATTAAGCCCTGCTCCTGAGAATAGTGATGGCACAGCGCCAAGTTTCGTACTCTCTCCAAACGATTTGGTGTATGTGCCAACAGAACAAGAGCGAAATAGTGGTATTGTAGAACTTCCATTAAAGCTGGATAGAGTTTATAAGTTTGTAAGTAGTTCCAAAAACCGAGCAGATTTTATCCCATACTCAATATCAAATGTCATCTTTTCTGTGAAAAAAGAGGAGGCAAATGTTTTTTGCAATAAAGGTGATGTTGTGGTTGATGAGTTGGGAGTAGGGTCCCCTAAATCAAAAAACGAGCGAGCTGTTTCTGGGGAAATGATAAAAGAAATATGTATCCCATTGAGTGTTGATAGGTTGGGACACATTAAATTGAGAAACAAGTAGTCATAAAATAACCTCGTTTCTATGATTAAGCGGACTTTATATTTCGGCAATCCTGCCTATTTGAGCCTGCGCAATGCGCAACTTGTGCTGCGCATTCCCGACGTCGATGGCAACGATGCGCTCAGCGAGCCCATAAAGCGCAATGCCGAGCGCTCCTTTCCCATCGAAGACCTTGGCATGGTGATTCTCGACAATAGGCGCATCACCATAACGCATGGCGCGCTCGAGCGCTTGCTCGACAACAACTGCGCTGTAATCACTTGCGACTCCACATCGATGCCCGCAGGGCTTCTGCTGCCACTCAACAGCCACACGCTGCAAAGCGAGCGTTTTCAGGCTCAGATAGGCAGCTCACTGCCGCTGCGCAAGCAGTTGTGGCAGCAGACGGTGCAGGCCAAGATTCAAAACCAGGCAGCGGTGCTTGCCCGCTGCACCGCTGCCGAGACTGGTTGCATGGCGGCCTGGGTGGGTGAGGTGCGCAGTGGCGACACGGCAAACCTCGAAGGGCGGGCTGCGGCCTACTATTGGCGCAACTTCTTCCCCGAGTTCCCCGGCTTCACCCGCAGCCGCGAGGGCGGCGCGCCCAACAGTCTGCTCAACTACGGCTACGCCATACTCCGTGCCGTGGTTGCCCGCAGTCTTGTGGGCAACGGTTTGCTGCCAACGCTTGGCATCCACCACCACAATCGCTATAATGCCTATTGTCTGGCCGACGACATAATGGAGCCTTATAGGCCCGTGGTGGATGAACTTGTTAAGCAGATAGTGGCCGCTGAGACTGACAAAAGCCGCCTTGACGACCTCACCACCCGCCTCAAGGCTCAGTTGCTGTCGATACCCACCATCGACGTTTCCATTAGCGGGCACACACGCCCGCTGATGGCTGCCGTGGCCGAGACTACCGCCTCGCTGAGCAAGTGCTTTGCCGGCGCGGCGCGCCGCCTCGCCTATCCGCAATTGTGATTCAGACAATTAAATATGGAAAGTGAACGATTTAGCCAATACAGAATTATGTGGGTGCTTGTACTCTACGACCTGCCTACCGACACCAAAAAGGAGCGTAAGGCAGCGGCCCTGTTCCGCAAACGAATAATGGAAGACGGCTTCACCATGTTTCAGTTTTCAACCTACTTGCGCCATTGCCCAAGCAAGGAGAATGCCGATGTACACATAAAGCGCGTAAAGTCATTTCTGCCAAAGGCTGGCAATATTGGCATCTTGTGCATCACCGATAAGCAGTTTGGCGCAATGGAGCTCTTCCATGGCGAATCAGTCGAGAAAAAGGTAGTAGGTCCGCAGCAGCTGGAACTATTTTAGCGCAGGTTAACTATACTGTTAAATTTGCATAAATCAACGGTTCTGCCCAACAACTGGCCGAATCTGCTGCAAAATGGCGACCTGTTGTAATGGCTTTATGCATATCGGTCGGCTCGTGGCCTGGTCACGGCAATAAGTCACAAATAAAAAAGCTGGATTTAAGTCCAGCTTTTTTATTGCACTTGCGCAACTTTTTATTTTCTGTGTACTCGATGTAATTATTAATAAATCAATAAGTTACAAATAATCAGTTGTTGCTATAAGCACAAAGATACAAATTTGAAAGCAATTCACAACCAAGCCGTTGGCGGTACTACTTTGTATTATGTTGTTGCTATAAGCACAAAGATACAAATTTGAAAGCAATTCACAACACCTTGAAATCGCCTTTGTCAGCCCCGGCGGTTGTTGCTATAAGCACAAAGATACAAATTTGAAAGCAATTCACAACGTGCGGGCGTTGTAGGCGCTCACTTGGTTGGTTGTTGCTATAAGCACAAAGATACAAATTTGAAAGCAATTCACAACCATTCAACAACAGATACATTCAGGCTAACGGTTGTTGCTATAAGCACAAAGATACAAATTTGAAAGCAATTCACAACCCAGGCGCAAGGGGCTCGACGTGGTGTTCCAGTTGTTGCTATAAGCACAAAGATACAAATTTGAAAGCAATTCACAACGGCTACTGGTCACACCTTACCAACACAGCCGTTGTTGCTATAAGCACAAAGATACAAATTTGAAAGCAATTCACAACACTTCGTTGAAACACCTCCCGATGCTTGGCGTTGTTGCTATAAGCACAAAGATACAAATTTGAAAGCAATTCACAACAGGTATAATTGTCGTTCTTGTCTAAGTAGTGTTGTTGCTATAAGCACAAAGATACAAATTTGAAAGCAATTCACAACTTGAGAATTATGAAGGTGTACAACGTGAATGTTGTTGCTATAAGCACAAAGATACAAATTTGAAAGCAATTCACAACAGGAAAATAACCCATACAACCTCCTCCGATGTTGTTGCTATAAGCACAAAGATACAAATTTGAAAGCAATTCACAACCTGTATGCGTCCATAATCACCATAACGTTGGTTGTTGCTATAAGCACAAAGATACAAATTTGAAAGCAATTCACAACAACTTGTCAATAGTCGTAGCGAGTGTGTTGGTTGTTGCTATAAGCACAAAGATACAAATTTGAAAGCAATTCACAACAACAAACCGCAAAACCCATTCGCGGTTTATGTTGTTGCTATAAGCACAAAGATACAAATTTGAAAGCAATTCACAACATCGGCATTCGCTATAAAGCAAAGCTCTTGGTTGTTGCTATAAGCACAAAGATACAAATTTGAAAGCAATTCACAACTGGCCATCGCATCGCTGTACAGCGTCTTCAGTTGTTGCTATAAGCACAAAGATACAAATTTGAAAGCAATTCACAACGAAAGCGCCGAAAGGCCAATACAATAGTTTGTTGTTGCTATAAGCACAAAGATACAAATTTGAAAGCAATTCACAACAAAATTTTTCGTCCTTCATATTTATCAAATGTTGTTGCTATAAGCACAAAGATACAAATTTGAAAGCAATTCACAACTCCTTGATAAATTGCTCGTTCTCCTTGATTGTTGTTGCTATAAGCACAAAGATACAAATTTGAAAGCAATTCACAACGGCCGGCGTGAGCATATACAAGCAGCGCCTGTTGTTGCTATAAGCACAAAGATACAAATTTGAAAGCAATTCACAACGGTCTTGTTAATGTAGATGGTATGGATTTAGTTGTTGCTATAAGCACAAAGATACAAATTTGAAAGCAATTCACAACTTTTATTTTAATCACGAAAAATTTTATACGGTTGTTGCTATAAGCACAAAGATACAAATTTGAAAGCAATTCACAACCGCAACAACAGGTTGGCGAAGCTATTGGCAGTTGTTGCTATAAGCACAAAAGCACAATACAATAACCGCCAGACCATTGTAATCGCTGCGAATCAACCTATTCCACTGAATTTAATGTGGCTATATGTTTTTACTTTTGCTGCAAAATAACTACTTTTGCGGCAAAGTGTGTAAACATTGTGCTAACTAAGCTATGGTAACAATAAGGTACTACATTAACCAAAAGAAGAAGAGGAATGACGGGCTGATGAACGTGAAAATAATCATCACGTATAAGCGCAAACGGAAAAT
This sequence comes from Wujia chipingensis, assembly GCA_963655175.1. Taxonomy (GTDB): domain Bacteria; phylum Bacteroidota; class Bacteroidia; order Bacteroidales; family Muribaculaceae; genus Sodaliphilus. Next base: position 42,428 of record CAVKDU010000002.1, read on the forward strand.
GCTCCCTACAGCATATATGTGGACGGCAATGGCGTGACACGCGGTGGAAAGTTGCGCGACCCAAGCATCAAGGCAAAGGTTGACGCAATCATTGCGAATTACAGCCAACGCGTTTTGGAAATGGGGCTTGAATTTGAGGAAAGGGATGTCGATTACATTGCGAACAGACTTAAAAAGAATGCCGAAGCTGATTTTTTCGCATTCGCGCAAATGTTAATAAAGGACATTGCAAACCCGAGTACACACAGGTCGTATCTTTTTGCCGTCAAGTGCGTTAAGGATTTTACTGGGCGTGATACTTTGGCGTTTTCGGAAATGGGCGTGCCTTTCTTTAAGGCAATGGAGCGTCATTTGACCTCTCGGGCTGGGCGCGTTACGGGTGGTGTGGTTTTGGTGATGTCTCTCATAAAAGCCATATACAAGAAAGCTCAAATTTATTATAACGATGGGGATAGGGAGGTTGTTCCACACTACCCCTTACTCGCCTATTTCATACCCAAAAAGCCGCCAGTGACCAAAAAAGCGCTGGGCATTGATAAAATCCGAGAGTTCATGAATGCGGAATTGAAAGGGACTGCGGGTATGGTTCGGGACATATACATTTTCTCTTTCTGCCTTATGGGAATGAACCTTGTGGATATTTACAATTGTGAATACACCAGCGATGACAAAATCTGTTACTGCCGAACAAAAACGAAAACCCGCAGGGACGATATGGCCTACATTGAAGTGCAGATAGATGAACGTATCCGCCCGTTGGTGGATAAGTACCGCGGCCAAAAGCACATGTTCCTATTCAAAGAAAAGTACAGCTGCTATGCCTCGTTTAGAAGCGTAGTAACGGAGTATTTGCGCATTAACATTCCCAAACTGCTCGGGTGTGAGCCATTCGTGTTCTACTCCGCCCGCCACTCATTCGCCACAATTGCCTACAACGATTGTGGAATAGACAAATACACTGTCCACTCCATGCTGAACCATGCCGTGAAAGACATGAGTATAACCGATATCTATATAAAAAGGAACTTTGAGGTTGAGAACGCGGCCAACAAGAAAGTCCTCGACCTACTTTTTAATGGCCGTTGATAAATTCAAGACCGTTTCTGAAAGCCTGTTTATCGTTTCCCTTTGCTGTTCTATGATTTTAGCCGAGTTGTCGTCACGCAGCGACTCGGCTGTTTTTTCATCGCTGAACATTTCCCCGCTGCCGGTTCTAAGCCAGTCTCGGTTGAACGGGTTGCCGAATGCTGCGTTAACGTTTAGCATTAGACGGTCGGTTAGGTATTTCTCCGACCCTTTATAGGCGGTTGTTAGATTGGAATAGCTGATACCTGCCATTCCGGCAATGTGCTTCAAGGCTCCCGCAATAGGCACATCAGTAGAATAAATAATGTATCTCAGAAGTTTCTGAAATCTCTCTGCTCGTTCCATTGGCGCAAAAGTTAAATAACGTAAAAATAAGTCTAATGTAGCAACTTTGTTTGCAAAATACAGATAGTTGGGCTACCTTTGTAACTGAATTAAATAATAACATTACAAAAGTACAGATAAAAAATGAAAATACACAACACCATCAGGGTAAAAAAAGGTGAATGCCCCACAATCAAGTCACTATTTGAGTGTCTGGGGGTTGGCGATACGCTGGTGTTGCCTTACGAGCGCAAGCGTCTTGCGGCAGTAAGGCAGGAGTGTTTCCGTCAGAATGAAATCGCACGCGCGCTTGGCGGCAGGCTTAACCTGTTCTTTCGCACGATGCGGCTTGATGATGAAATTCTAATATACAAATTGAAATGATAGACCTCTTCACATTAACCCAATTGGTGCAACACGCAGGCGAGGCCGCGGTGGCCAACTATGTAAAGCACACGCAGCCGTCATGCGACAGGCTGAAAATGCGTGAGGCCTACCGCTGGCTGGCTTCCCTTGGGGTCAAACCTTGCGAGCTTGATGCGCTGATAGCGAAAGGCATTGTCGCACAAATGCGCAACGGCAGCGGCAAAAACAGCCCGCTAATGGTATCAAAAAGTGAAATAATGGCGGCTTTGGTCGCAAAGAAAATAGGAATTTTAATTAACTGAGAAATGAGATTACTAACCAAGAACGACATTGAGTGCAGGGTTGCTCAAGTCGACAAGAACGTGAAATGGTGTTCCGTGCTATTATATAAGAACGCGCGTGTGGACATGAACATTTTGGATGAAACTTTCGGCACTATGAATTGGCAGCGCCATCACGAAGTGATAGACGGCAAGCTGTTTTGCACAGTTTCGGTGTATGATGCCGAAAAGAAGCAGTGGGTGTCGAAGCAGGATGTGGGTGTGGAATCCAACACCGAGGCCGAAAAGGGGCAGGCTTCCGATGCATTCAAGAGGGCTTGCTTCAACCTCGGCATAGGGCGTGAGCTGTATACAGCCCCCAAGATTTTCATCAACCTTGGCAAAGGCGATTTGACCGCGGCAAACAAAGTGCGCACACACTTCTATGTAAAAGATATCGAGTACGCCAATTCCGTTATTTCAGCCCTTACGATTGTTGACGATAGGGGAGCGGTGCGCTACCAGTGGCCAGCCAAATCAGCAGTGGACACGCGCGCGGCAGCGTTCGCGGCCATAGACAAAGCCACCACGCAGGAGCAACTTGTGGCCATATTCAACAGCAACGCGGCACTGCAAGGCGACAATTCCTTTATAAACAAACTGAAAGAGAAAAGACAACAGATAAATGAAAGAGCTTAAGCTGAACAATTGCGGTGTGGTGTTCAAAGAGGACACGCACCAGTATTTCCTTAACGGCAAAGAACTGCTTGGGGTTACAGGCATACTTCACCGAAAGATTTTTGCGGACAAATATGCGGGCATACCCGAGAAAGTCCTTGCGAAAGCCGCGGAGAGGGGTTCGTACATTCATAAAATGTGCGAAATGGTGGACGACCTTGGCGTAACGCCCGCGGATTGCAAAGAAGCCCTTAACTATAAAGAGCTGATGGCGCGTGAGGGCTTAAGAAGCGTTGCAAGCGAATACCTTGTGACGGACGGGGAGCATTACGCATCTTCCATTGACGCTATTTATTACGGCAAAGAGGGCGTGGTGCTGAACGACCGCAAAACCACATCCAAACTGGACACCGAATATTTATCGTGGCAATTGTCAATTTATGCGGTGTTCTTTGAGAAAATCAACCCCGACATCAAGGTAGAGAAACTGACCGCCACATGGTTGCGCGGTGACATTTGTGAATACGTTGACATTCCACGCAAAACGGACGAGCAAGTTAAAGCATTGCTTGAAGCGGATATCAGCAACACCCCCTTTGAGGTTGAAAAGGACGAAATTCCCAGCGTGATAAGCGACTCGCTTTCAACGCTTGGCTACATTAACACACGCATTAAGGCGCTGACAGCCGCGCAGAACGAAATCAAAGCCAAAATAGAGGATTACATGGCGAGCAACGAAGTGGCCAGCGTGGCTACCGACATAGCCACATTCTCGTATGTTGCCCCCAAGACAACTCAGAAGTTTGATGAGAAGGCGTTCAAGACCGAACACGGGGACATATATTCCCAATACATGACAGAAACAAGCAAAAAAGGATATTTAACTATTAAATTTAAGTAAGCAATGGATTATCATGGTTCAATTTGCCTGAGCGACATTCCCCGCAGGCTTATCAAGGTTGCCGACAACGGCAAGAAGTATCTTAACATTTCAATCGTTGAACGCAAGGAGGTCGGCAAATACGGGGAGACCCACTTCATAGCCGCCTCATGCAAAAAGGAGGAGCAGGTGGAGGGCGAGAACCGCTTCATTGGCGGCTGCCAGCCTTTCGCACCCAAGAACCCCACGCCCAAGGACATCGAGCAAATGCCGCCCATGGCGGAAAATGACGACCTGCCGTTCTGATGGTATACAATTTGTCTGACGAATACCAAAAGGCGGACTTCAAGAAACGCGCGAATGAGCTCTACAAGAAAGGATGCGTTGTGGAGCTCACGAGGCGTTTTCCGCAGCGCAGCGGCCAGCAGAACCGCTACCTCCACTTGGCGATAGCTTGGTGGGCGGTTTACTATGGTTGCTCAAACGAGTACGCGAAACGGCATTTTTTCAAGTACATCTGCAACAAGGAACTGTTTTTGGTAGAGCAGACTGCAAAGAATGGCACGAAATACAAGGAACTGCGCTCAAGCGCGGGACTCACCACAGAAGAGATGACCACGGCAATACAAAGGTTTCGCGATTTCTGCGCCTACCAAGGGTGCTACATTCCCTCCCCAGAGGAGCACGAATACCTGCTGTTTGTCGAGCGAGAAATAGAAAAAAACAAAGAATATCTATGAATGAGGATTATATTTTCAACGTTGTGCAACGCATAAGCACCGAAAGAAACCCCGACAAGGCCGCTTTCGTGCGATATGACGAAGTTTTGGCGGCTGTGCGTGAAGATGTTCAGCTCGCGCTGAATGAACTTGTGTCGCAGAAAAAATTAAAGTTTTCAAAAACCGTCAACGGAGGGCTGCTGTTCCGTGCGTATGGAGGGGTGGATTAAACTGCACAGAAGCCTCCTTGATTGGGAGTGGTATTCCGATGGGGACATGGTGCGTGTGTTTCTGCACCTGCTCTTGTGTGCCGCGCATGATGACATGCGGTGGCAGGGAGTGGAGGTGAAGCGCGGGCAAGTGGTGGTCAGCCAGAACGAAATTGCAGAAGCCTTGCATGTGGGCCGGCAAGTGGTGCGCACATGCCTTGGCAGGCTCAAGAAAACTGGCGAAATCACCGCCAAGGGAACGCGCGGGACGAACGGCTTTACCATAGTGACCATACTCAACTATGGGAGGTATCAGGGGGCTGAAAATGCTAACCATTTGCTAACCAATTCAGCAACCATTTGTCCAACCAATTCACTAACCAATTCAGAACAACCGATAACAGACGGTAAATCAGCGAGTTGTGAAGCAGAAAACAAACACGCTAACCAATTCAGCAACCATTTGCCCAACCATTTGGGAAGCGCAAAACTAACCAATAATACAAGAAATAATAATATATATAATAATAAATTATCTTCACTACGTTCAGATAATTCATCCGACAAGTCGGATTTGGATTTCGACAGGTTCATGGATTATTTCAATTCCGAACTTGAAAAAAACAAGTCGGTCATACCGCATTTGCAATCGATGACACCGCAGCGCAAAAACCACATAAGGGCGCGGTGCCGCGAGTACGGGAAAAAGAAGCTGGCCGAGGCGGTTCAAAAGGCAGCGGCAAGTGGCTACCTGAACGGCAACAACAACCGAGGGTGGGTGGCAACGTTCGCATGGTTCATCCGGCCGAACAATTTTCTGAAAGTATTGGAGGGCAATTACGACAACAAAACGATAGAGCATGAAGTTTCTAAACCCAAAATCGAAGATAAACGTAGAGGAACTGAGGTCGAGGCTGTATCAGCGGAAGATTACAAAACCTCGTTTTAGGTTTCCCATGACGCCCCAGCAAGGCGCGGACATTCTGCTGGCGGCATACAAGGCCGAGGTGGACTTCCGCCAAAGGGTGTTTGAGGACGATGGCGAAACGCGCAAGAACATTGAGCGGCTGGCAGCCTTTCTGTGCGGTGGCGGCAGCAAGTTCGGTGTCATGTTCTGCGGGTTGTGCGGAAACGGCAAGACCACGCTGCTGTATGCGCTCCAAAGCGCAATCAACTATCTTTCCGATGCGGGGGTGCTGCCAAACGATGGGCTGCGAATCGTGGACGCGAAAGATGTTGCCCAGTACGCGAAAGACGCAAAGCACTTCGGTGGCCTGCGCACGGCAACGCTGCTTGCCATTGAGGATATGGGGCGCGAGCCGACCGAGGTTCTCGATTTCGGCAACGTGCTTAACCCCGTGACCGATTTGCTGGAGTTCCGCTACAACCGGCAGCTGTTCACCGTCATCACCACCAACCTTACCGCGGGGCAGATATCCACGAAATACGGCAAGCGCGTGGCCGACAGGTTCAACGAAATGCTTGAGGTTATTGTCTTTGAGAATAAATCCTACAGAAAATGAAGAAGCGAAAACCGAATCTGAAGGCGAAGCTGGACAAGGTGTTCTCGGAATACATAAGGCTGAGCAACGCTAACGACATGGGCATGTGCCGGTGCGTGACGTGCAACAAGTATTTCCCTTGGAGGAAAATTCAGAACGGGCACTATATGTCGCGCAGGTTCATGGCAACGAGATACTCCGAGATGAACTGCCACCCGCAGTGCATGGCTTGCAACGTGATGCAGCACGGGAACATTCCGCAATACCGCATGTGGCTTGTTAGGCGTTATGGTGAGGATGCGGTGAAGAGGCTTGAATTGGCGGCAATGACGCAGACCCGCAAGTTCACGCCCTACGAATTTGAGGAGATGATTGATTATTACACGAAATTGGTTAAAGTACTAAAGCAGGGAAAATGAATGTTTTGAAGCGAACGGACAAATATGTGATTTATTCTGAGAACGGGGTTCTGTACATCTGCGACATCCGCGTTTTCAAACAAAAATACGGGGCATGACAATGGAGGAATACATACGTGAATTGCGTGAAATCAGCGCGCGCAGGCGGGAGGCCCAAAGGGAGGAGAACGAGTTCTGTGCACCGCTGTTGGACACCTCGCAGGCCGAATGGCTGCACGGCAGGGTCAGTGACAGGGACACGTTCCTTTTGCTGGCGATACGGCTGTTCTCACCGCAGTGCTTCATCGGCAGGCGCATGAGCAAGAGCATAAGGGTTGTCCTTGGGCGGATACTTGGAATAGGCAAGACATACGTGTCGAAGCAAATCCGCATTGTCATTTTCCGCTACGAGAACATGCCCGCATTTCGCAGGCAGGTCGATGAGTGCTACAAAAGCACACTTCACGCAATAGGTGTAGAAAAAGTCACTAAAAGACAGATAAAATTTTGACATTTTAGAAAATTACATTAACTTTGCACCAGTAAGTTTAATTAAATGCTTTAAGATATGAGTAAAAAAACAGAAGATCACTGGGACGATGCCGAATACTGGGCAAAGAAAGATGAAGAGTTTGCAAAATTGTATCCGGATGCGCCCGAAGCAAAGCCTATTGAGTGCTTAAACCTTATCATGAAAAGAGAGTTTGCCGAGCAGATTCTCAGGGGTGAGAAAAAAGTAGAATTGCGCGCATTCAGTGAGCATTACTACAACCGCCTTTACGATAAGGACGTTTTAGCTTGGCTGGACGAACATGCAGATGACCCACAATTTAAGGGCTTTGAGCCTTGTGTTTCGGCCTTGCGAATAGTGGAGAAAATCCATTTTCACAACTACAACAATAGTTGGTTTTTGGATGTTGAATGCCCCCTCAATGCGTACAGATTTGCGGTAAAGCGTGATGCCGAATACCTTAACACAGAATATGGCTGCGATGAATTATTGCAGCTGACAAAGGATTTCGACAAGCGTAAAGAGCAGAACCGCCCCATGTTTTTCACTTTTTTACTTGGTAAGGTATTAGACACTAATTTGAAGTAATATATGAGCGATAAACAAAATATACAAATGCGATGGCAAGTTTCTATACAAGGGAGATTTACTCGTTCAAAAATGGGACGCGCGAAAGAGCCGGTTACGCCAAGTTTGACGTAAATACGGGTAAATTCTTGGGCACGTATGGCGGGTATGGCAAAGCCCGTATGCGACAAAACTCACGTGGCAAGAGCAAGGTGCAAGAAGTTGTAAATGGGGCGGCTCGCGATATGGCAAACCGCAACCCCGCTGAAAAAGCACGAATTGCACGTTTCAAACGCCAAGGCGGCAGAAGCTGATTTTATCACGGACAAATTCAGGGCGCGTCAACGTTCAACAGGCGCGCCCTTATTTAATCGAATATGTTAGAAAGGGCAAAGGACATAATCGAAGATGTGGCAAGGGAGACGGATTCCGTTATTCTTTTCCACAGCCTAAGCGGCAAAGACTCGATAGTGCTGCTTGATTTGCTCTATCCGAAATTCAAGCGCGTTCTTTGCGTTTACATGTATGTGGTGAAAGACCTTGAGCACATAAACCAGTACTACATGTGGGCGAAAAAACGCTACCCAAATATCGAGTTCGTGCAGGTTCCACACTACGCCTACTTCAACTATGTGAAGTATGGCTTTATGGGCATAGCGCGCAATCCAAAACAGAGGGAGTATTCCCTTTCACAAATATCCGACAAGGTGCGCGAAAGGTCGGGCATTGAATGGGTGTGCTGCGGCTTCAAGCAAAGCGACTCGCTTAACAGGCGGCTGATGCTAAGGTCATACGTTGGCGATAAGGGCACAAAGGAGGCCATTTCGTGGAAGACGAAAAAGTTCTACCCGCTATCAACCTACAAGAACGCGGACATCAAGGATTACATCGCGGCCAACAACCTTAAAAGCCCCGAAACCTACGGGGGCACGGGCCAATCGTGCGGCTGCGACATAACCGACCCGCAATACTTATACTACCTTTCGCTGAACTACCCGCAGGATTTGCGGAAGATATACAGCGTTTTTCCAGCAACGAGAACAATCTTACCGAAATATGAAGCAGAGCGAAACAAAGACAATCAAGCGGTCGGAAATAAACCTTAACCCCTGCAACCCCAAGCGGCACACGGACGCACAGGTGAAGCTCCAAAAGAAGAACCTGCGCAAGGTGGGCTTTTTAGGCGGTGTGGTGTGGAACGAGGCTTCCGGCAACCTTATAGACGGCCACAGGCGCATAAAGGCACTTGACCAGATAAACAAGTATGACGGCACGCCTGAAACCGACTACGACATAAAGGTGGAGGCCGTTGACCTTGATGAAAAGACGGAAAAGGAGCAGCTAACCTACATGGCGGTTGGCAACACCAAGGCCGACTACAACCTAATCGCCCCTATAATCGACAGCATCGATTACGAAAGCGTGGGCCTTTCCGAAGATGAATACAAGGCCATTCTCGCGCTAAAGCCAGCCGAGGCGGTAGACAACATAACCTCATGGGAAGATGACTTCACACCGCCCGTCACAACGCTTGAGGTGGCCGAAAAAACCTCCGATGAAATAGCGCAGGAACACGCGGAAAAGCCCAAAATGACCAAAGAGGAGGTGAAGGCCGAAAAACGCAAGTGCGACAACATTGCTGGCGATAGGCAAGAAGAGGGCAACCTTTACTGCATTATCAACTTCCGCGACAGCGAGCAAAAACGCATTTTCTGTGAACTGCTTGACATTCAAGAAGATGCGTACATGAATTTAAGCCCAGAAGTGGCTGATAAAATTCTTGAAATGATAAACGGCTAATAATTAGCATTCAATAAATAAACAATCTATGAGTTACAAACCCAAAACGTATAAAAAGCCATCTTACGATGCGCTCCGCGAGGCGTTGGCAAAGGCGCATGGAAACCTTACCAACACAGCCGCCATTCTTGGCATTAACAGGGTGTCGCTGTGGATTTATGCCCGCGATGATGAGGAGTTCGATAGAATTATCAAGGATTCGCGAAAGAAGAAGCTCGACAACTTCATTTCAACGGCTGAAGTCCTCGCGCTTGGAATACCCGACATTGACCCCGTAACCAAAAAGGTTGTGGGCTGGGTTGAGAAGCCTGACGGCCAAATGCTGCGCTACTTCATGAGCACGCTTGGCCGCGATGAGGGCTTTGGCGATTCTCTTGACGTCACTTCCAAGGGCGAGAAGATAAACAATGCCGTGCAGGTTGAAATCATTGACAAGCGCAGTGACGTGATTAAGGAGAATGAGTAGCGGAAGCCCCATACGCATTCAAACGACCAAGGTGTACGCCATTATTTCAGACGCTTTGGCAAAGGGGTACACAACCATTTCAGAGCAGGGCTCAGCGCGAAGCGGCAAGACTTGGAACACGCTTATTTGGTTAATTGTCCATTGTCTTAACAATCCCAACACCACAGTCTCCATAGTGCGAAAAACCAACCCCGCGCTTACCGGTTCCGTGATGCGCGACTTCATCAGTATAATTCAGACAATGGGTTTTGGGGATAAGCGGGATTTCAACAAAAGCTCGCAAATGTACACGTTCCGCAACGGCTCTTGGGTGGAGTTCTTCTCCACGGACGATGAGCAGAAGCTGCGTGGCCGAAAGCGCCAAATCCTCTATGTGAACGAGGGCAACGAGTTGCAGGAAATAGAGTGGAAGCAGCTGAAGATGCGTACCACGAAGTTCTCAATCATTGACTACAACCCGTCATTCACCGAGGAGCATTGGCTTAACGGGCTGAATGCCGACAACAGAACCTACCACTTCATCACCACCTATAAGGACAACCCTTTCCTTGAGCAGGTTATCATTGATGAGATTGAAAGCTACCGCGACACCAACCCATCGCTGTGGCGCATTTATGGCCTTGGCCTGCGTGCGGTGGTGGAGGGCATTGTGTTTGAGAACTGGGATACTGTCGACTCCATTCCCAATGGCGGGCTTGAGGGCATAGGGCTTGACTTCGGCTATTCGCACGACCCCACGGCAGCGGTGCACTGCGTGCTTGTCGGAAACGACCTTTACGTGGACGAGTTGTTCTACCGCACGAAGATGCTCACCAACGAGATATCGGCAGAACTGCGAAAGTATGACCTCGATGTAATAGCCGATTCCGCAGACCCGCGCCTGATAGACGAAATCTTCAACGAGCAGGTGCTGATATACCCCGTTCAGAAGTTCGGGGGCAGCATTATGGCCGGCATAATGAAGATGCTGGAGTTCAAGATACACATAACCAAGCGGTCGGTGAACATCATCAAGGAAATGCAGAACTACACCTACCAGCAAGACAAAAACGGCAACTGGCTTAACAAGCCCATTGATGCCTACAACCACGCCATAGACGCCATGAGGTACTGGGTGCTTGCGGAAGTCCTCGGACACGTGTCCAAGGTTGTGCAAATCCGCCCTGAAGACCTTAGCATATTTTAGAAATACAGCCGCAAAGAACCATGCGGCAACCGATTAACATAAATAACACACATCGATGAGAAACGTAGATAAACTTTTAGCCGCGTTGATGTTGATACGCGAGACAGAGCAATTGTGTTCCGAATTTAACGGAAGCCATGACTATTTGGATAATATACCTGAATTGGCGGACGAAATAAAGGTGTTCATAGCCGACACCATAGCCGAGCACCTTAAAGGAACAGCTTGACTTGGAGCGGGGAGCCGCACACGGGGCACACAGCCTTTGACGCGTTCTTTGAACTTGCGGCCTCGGCAACCTGCTTGATTTCGTCATCAGACAGAAACAGCCGCCACACCGGCACGCCTATCGCGTCCGCGACTCTTTCCAAAGTGGAAATCTTCGGACGCTCAACTTTCAGAAGCTGGGCGAACCCAATGTTTGTCATTCCCAACTTGGCTGCGACATCAACTTGTTTCAGCCCTAACTCGTGTAACACTTCTCTTGTTCTGTTTTGCATAAACTATGTTTTTAAGCACAAAATTAGTTAAAGCGAATGAATTAAACAAATAAAAGCAAACGCTTTGTCATCTTTGTTTTTTGCGGCCAAATGCACCTTGAAATGCAAGTGTAAATGCTGATAACAAAGAGGTTGGCCGTTAGTGAAAGGTGCTTTATATTCGTGGCATGTTTAAGTTTTTACAAGACCTGTTCACGCTGTTCAAGAACAAACAGCTCAATTCCGAAAGCATAGAGGCCGATTTCATCAGCCTTGTGCGCGATGGCCGTGTGCTGCAAGCCATAGACATGATGCAGGACAACACAGAGGAGGTAGACAAGGCGGTGACCGAATATTTCCCCGAAATGCACAAGGTGAACCGCAGGCCCGACAAGAAGCGCAAGAAGCAAAGCGACTACATTAGTGCCAAGCTGCCGCGCAGCCGCCAGCGCTACATCAACGAGGTGGCGTTGTTCTTTCTGCTGAACAACCCAATTAAATGGAAGCTGAGCGGCCCAGACGAGGCCGTGCGCCTGTTCAGGCAGTTCTTGGAGGATGTGGACTACGACTCCATTATGCGCGAGCACAAGCGCGCTGCGGGGGCATTGACGGAAAGCGCGAAACTTTACCACATATACCGCAACGATGACGGCAAGCCCGAGTGCCGCCTTGTGGTGCTTAACAGATTCGAGGGCTATGATTTGCGCTGCCTTATTGACCAGTACAAGCGGATGCAGGCGTTCGCATACGGCTACACGGTCAAGGTTGGCACGCGTTCCGAGAAGCATTGGGACATTCAAACCAAGGATTTCATTTTCAACACGCGCTATTCAGCCACCGGTTGGAAAGTGGAGGCGTTTCCGAATCCAACAGGCAAGATAAACATAATATACGACCACCAGCAGAAAGAATGGGCGGGCGTTCAGCTAAGGTGCGAGCGCGAGGAGGACGTGGATTCGCGCCAAGCGGACAACAACAACTACTTCAGCGACCCCGTTGCCAAGGCTTCCGCGGATGTTATCAAGTCCATGGCAGACCCCAACGCGATAGGCAAGTTCATTCAGCTGAATGGCGAGCGCAGCCAGTTTGAGTATGTTAATCCGCCAAGCGTTGCCGATGGGTGGAACACGGAGAAGCGCGACCTCAAGCAGTCAATCCTTGATGACACGTTCACACCCGACTTCTCTTATGAGGGAATAAAGGGCTATGGCACATTGTCAGGAGCCGCGCTGCGAAACGCCCTTACCATAGGCTACATAAAAAGGAACTTGAACATTGAAATCTATGGTCGCTCGGTGCGCAGGGAGAAGAACGTGATAATTGCCGTTCTGAAAATCCTTTATCCGACCATTGATTTCGATTCCTTGGATGTGTCGTTTGAGTTCTCCGACCCGTTCGCGGACGACAGGCAAACGCTGTGGGCAGCTGTGGGCAATGCAAAGGCGCAGGGCATTATGAGCACGGAAACAGCCGTTGGCCTTGTTGCCGCCACCTCAGACAAGGACGAGGAGGTAAGGCGAATCAATGAAGACAAAGGCGCAGGGCAGCAAAAACAAGAAGAAAAATAAAAATATCTGCAATTTACAGACTATTTCTTGGATTATTAAATAATTTACCTTAACTTTGCGGTATAAAATTAATGGATATGGCAAAGTTAATCCTTATATATTGGTTGAGCGTGGTGATAAACCTGATTGTGGCGGTTCTTTACTGCTACCAAGTTAGCACCCCCTCACACCGCGCCAAGTGGCAGAACGTTTTATTTGCCGTGCTGCTTGTTCTTGGCGGTTGGGTTAGCTGGCTTATAATATTGATTAAGTATGGCAAAAGAAATTGACACCCCCGAATGGCTTAACGAGTTAATCGAAGAAAGCCTCCATGATAGTTTGTGCGCTGAAACTGGTACAACCGGCACAAAAGAGCTGGGCTTTACCGATGAATATGAAAAGGACGGCAACACCTATTGCGTGGACTTTGCCGCGGACGGAGAAATGCACCGCACATATTATGGTGACACACCCGATGAATATGACGCGGACGTTTACAACGTTTACGTTAGCGTGGATGTGTACGATGACAATGGCGATGAAATTGGCTATTGCGTGCCAGATGCCTCGCGATTCGAGGGTAATTTTTTGGTTTAGAATGGCTTTACCCATATTAGTTTTGTGATTTATATGTTACTTATGCCCTGCGCTGTGAAGCGGCTAAGGGGCAGCCAACCGAAGTTCCACATTGTGTTTAATTCTTGCCCCATCGGTTGGCTTAGGGGTGATGCCCAAGGCGAATGACCGTTGGCAAGTTCGGCAGAGGCCGGATGATTGGGGTTCGATTCCCCAACTGGGCACTAAATAATTCAAGATATGAGTAAGAAGAAATTCGACATCGTGGCCGCGCAAAAGCGCTGCAATTGTCAAGCCTACGACTGGGCGAAAGTTGACGGGATAGTGGCCGCTATTAAGGAGACAGAAACTATCCGTGACAACATGCTGCGGCTTTACAACGACCGTAAGCTGCAACAGCGGTTTGACGAGAAACTTTCGGGCCTGCGAAAAAAGCGTGACGAACTGCTGAAGAATATCGAAGAGGACAGGCAGCGCATGGCGCGCATGCTTATCACTTCCCTTGCGTGCTGCGACCTCGCGGCCACAATGGCAGAAAGGTTTAGCGATGAGTTCAAGCGTGTGAGCAAGGTGAATATTGCGGGGAACGCGCACACAGAAAGCGTGAAGGAGGCCCGCACCCACACCAACAAAGTGCTTATGCAAATTTTTGAAAGCGAGCGGCTGTGGGAGGGTCTGGTTAATTCCATTGATGCCCCGCACGACAACGCCACTTCCATGCGGTATGCCGAGATTTCAGAGCGGTTCGCGCAGGAGGTAAAGCCCATTGTGGAGAAATACGAGGCCGAAATGGCCGAAAAATACACTGAAACATTCTAACTAATTAAACGTATGGACTGGAATAAGCTATGCTTTCTATTTTCGGAGCTTCGCGATGATTTGGAGCTTCTTGAAAAATACGTGTTTGAACTTCGTGCCGAAAAAACGGAGGAGTTCCTGTCAAAGGTGGATAAAGATGATTTAACGTCTGAACTTGACCGCAGGGGCTATGATGTGGAACTTTTTAAGCGCAAAGGTTAATATGGATAAGGTGAAATTTGAATGCGCGTTGCGCAACTATGCGGAGGAGCTGATTTTGGCGAAAGGCGGCAAGCCTTTATATGGCGGCTTTAAGACTGATGTGGAATGCGGAGACATAAGGGTGTGGCGGCCAACCTACACCACCATTGAGCTACAGGTGGGCCACTTCTTCTTTCGCTATGGTTTTAGACAAACCGAAGACTACGACTACCGCTGTGCGCTTGTAGAAGTGAGCATAAGGGATTTTGACAAATGCCTTGAGACCGCTGAATTGGGCCGCATAGGCGTAATAAGGCACGAACTTAAAGAACTTGAAGCAAAAGCAGAGGAATGTTAGCAGACATAACAATTTCAATAGATGAGGCTTTCGACAACCTCAGTCCCCAGAAAAAGCAGGTGTTTGTGGAATACGCGTTTTTTGGGCTGAGCGCAGACCAAAGGGCGAATCTTCTTGCAAGGGTATTGAAACACAACTACTTAATTAACAAGTTAAAAGATTATGGCTACAAAATCGAAAAAACAGAGAACAAAACGGCTAATAGTAGAGACAAAATTTGATTATCCTCACGGCTGGGGCAATGGTTATGTTGCAGTTCCTCCAGAGCACCCGCTACACGGAGTCACATATACAGACACAAGGTTTCCGAACATCATTGTGCATGGCGGCATAACGTTTACCGAGCCAGTGACATTAGGTGAGAGAACCGCTACAAGCGGAATTAGAATAACGCCATGGTGCATTGGCAGGCGTTGCTGGCAAGTGGAGAAGGGCGAACTGCTTGACGGAGAAATCCCCGATAGCTGGTGGTTAATCGGCTTCGATACAAACCACCACGATGACAACGAGAACAACTGGCCGCGTGAGCGTGTGGTTGACGAGGTTACGGAATTACAGAATAAACTTGAACAAATGTTTAAATTGAAAAAGAAATAAAATGACAATAGACGAACAAATAGCAATACTGCAAGCATATAACGATGGAAAGAAGATAGAGAGAAGAAGCATGCTTGTCGGTGACTCAGATTATAGTGAGGTAACTGAAAAAAATCATCAGTTTGATTTTCATCAATACAGGTATCGTGTTAATGATAAGCCTAATCTACGGCCATACGTAAGCGCAGAGGAATTTCTCAACGCGCAAAAGCAGCATGGGCCTTACTTCAAAATTGAGAACAACCCAGTGCATTATTACATATCGCACGTGGTTGAAGACAATGGCATTGACAGCATTAGCCTTGGCTTCTGCACTTTTGGATTTATAACTGACCGCTGTCTTTGGCAGGACGGCACGCCCTGCGGAATTGAGGAGGAATGAGAGATGGAACTATCAATATTCATGGTACTCGCATTCATATTGTATTACTTAATAAAAATCAATGACAAACTGAAATGAATGAATACATGGGCGACAAAGCGGTGGCTTATGCCGAACGCATGGAGAACCGCGTGGATAAAGGAAGCTACAAAGAAGAACTGCGTGACGCTTTTGAATATGGTTACATGACCGCACTTTACAATGTGTGTGATTTTATGGACGCGAACTATAGCATCGATAAAGAAAAGCTATTTAACGTGTTTAAGAGTGAATTTTTATGAACGAATACAGATATTGCAAACTATGCGGCCAAGATGCGACACCTGCACATTCCTCAAAGCGAAGACCATCTGCAACAACGCTGAATGGTTTGACAAAGGGTATGAGCAGGCGTTTGTGGACTTTGATAAGTTGTATGAGGAACTATTCTCCACAAAGGAGATTAGTGGCGGAAATGAGCAAAAGAAAAATGAACATACCCGCAATAATTGAATATGACGCTTGGGCAAGCAGCCCGCTTTCCATTGCGAAGTTTTACGGGGGCATAACCATTGGCGGGCACGAATACCTGTTGCTCGATAGCAAGGAGCCTGCGCAAGCCGGTTGCTACAAGCCCGACCTCGTAAGAAAAGACTGGTGTGGCCTTTACCGAAAGCTGCAAAGGGGAATTGAAGAATATATCGCGCAGGGGCTGACCCCAGCGCAGGTTAAAAAAATACTTAAAGAACAAGAAAATGCGAGAACAGACAGTAACAACAACAGACCAATATAGCCGCTTGGTTGAGTGCGGCCTTGGCGTGGACAAGGGCTTTTATTCCCTAACAGATTTGCTAACCATATGCAAGTTAAAGTATCCGCCCGAAACGGAGCTGTGCGTGTGGAGCCAGCCGTTCAACGAGTTTGGGGATTTCGATGAATGCGAGCCGTACGACACGGAGGATTACTTCAGAATTGAATACAATGAAGAATATAGGCGTTGGCAGTGCCCGTGCTTTAACGGAAAGTATCCGAGCGGTGAGACGCTGGTAGAATGCCTTGTGCAGATAATAGAATTGATGCACGCTTGCGAAATTGGTTTGCAATGACCTACGAGCAGAAGTTCAATAGCAGGGTTTGGGACAGGGTGTTTGGCCACCCCATAGGCGAAATTCCGCGTGGTGGCATAGAGCCGCGGGTGTTTGCAAACTGGTATGCGATGAAAGAGGCGGAGAAAGAGCGCGCCAAGCAGCAGAAGCGCGCGGCAGAAGCCGAGGAGCGCGAGCGCAAGAAAGCATACAGGCAAGCACAGGCAGAACAAATCCGCATGGCCAAGATGGATAAAATCCCCTATGGGGGAATGGTGTGCAGGGTCGATGGCGGCCATAAGGCGGTTGTTGAAAGTGGCGGCACGCGGTACGAGCACAGGGGCACGCTTGTTGAATGCTACAAGTGGCTTTTGAACGAGTGCCGAGAGTTGGGGCTGACGGAGCAGCTTCCGCTTCCTCCATTGTGCCTGCCGCAAGAGGTAATTGACTATGTGCTGAAAAGTAAGGGGCAGCGCACGCGGATAATAGCGCGCAACGCAGGCATTGGCGAGCGAAAGGTGCGCGAGATTTTGCAGCGCAATGGCGACATTTACGGCTATCGCCACTACGACTACCAGCGCAAACGGGAAATCACCGCCATGGCCCTTAAAACGGATTATGCCGACATGACAGTTCCGCAGCTGCAATCCAAGTACGATATCAGCAAGGACATGATAAGCAAAATGGCCAAGGAGTTAGGCGCGCAGAAGTCTGAAGCCTACAAGGAAAGGGTCAAGGGTGTCCGCTATGCCAACCTTATAAACAAGGCCGTGCCGAATGTGAACAAGAACCGCAAGCGTATGTGGGACGATGAGCGCAGACGCGTGTCGCTTGGCTTGCCGCAGCAGACAAAACTCCGGTTGTCGAAAATGCCGCGCCCAACCTTTAAGGCCATTCACCGCTTGTGCCGGATGTGCGGCTATTCCAAAACCAACGACCCGCTAACGCTTAAACGCCCAAATGGCAGGCGTTGCAGCGAGCATTTGTTCACCGAAAAGTATAACATAAAATTCATTGATTGACATGGACTACAGAAAGAAAATTAAAGAGGAACGGAACTTGATAGATAAAGTCATCAACGACCCCGAGCTTGATGGGTTGGCGATATTTTCGTGCTATGGCGAGCATAGCGCAAGAACATACGTGTGCACCGACATGGATACGTTTATTAATATGTTGGCGTCTGCTGCGCTGCAAAGCACTGGAATGGAATGTGCGTTGCGTTCGGCATTGGAGGTGGTAGAGGATTTTAGAAAAGGTAAATACAACAATGAACACAATCCAAGTCTTAATTGAAAAGGCGCGCAGAAACCGCGAAATCAAGCGCAAGGCGGTTGCGTTGGCGCAAGCTAAAGAAAACATTCAATTGTGTGAGTACGAGCGCGGCACCTACATAAGCATTAACGGGGTTCCGGTTGTGAATGTGCAGCACCTCAAAAATGACCTATATGCGGTGCTTGAGGACGCGCGTGCGGTAAGCAGCGACTACATCACCAAGCGTTAGAAAAGTGTATAAATAACAGGTGAAATTCATAGGAAAAGTGAGACTGATACATCAATCATTTGAAATCCTTGAACAAAAGGATTTTAGCCTTAACGGCATTAAAAGGTTTATAGAACTCTGTGGCCGCGTGTGTTACAAAAGCGAGGACAAAATAACAGAAACATCGCATGAGGCGTTTGTAGATAATCTTATTGAGCGAGGACATGACCGCCCACTTGAGTTCGGTACGGTGCATCTTAGAATGCTGCAACACAAATTTAAGACGTTCCGCAGGGCACTTGTAGAAAGACGCTTGTGGAACGATATGTGGATTAGGTATTCCGACAACGACCCATTCTTTGTGTATGCCACACTGAATTATCGTTACTATCTTGATTTGTGCGCTTGTGGTGTCTGCGCAATGTACGGCATATCAAGGTATTTTACCGAGGAATATGGTAAGGAGTATCCACCGCGTTACACAGTCCGCTTCATCACCGACCGCGGCACTATGGACGAGTTCCGTACACACGTTGGTCTATCGCATTTGGCTGAAAGTACACGCTACTGCAACTACTCACAGAAGCGGTTCGGTGGCGATATTACCTACATTGTTCCGAATTATGCGAGCGAGCGTTCAAAGACCAATGTGGTTTTTGCCAACGCCATAAGCAATGCCGAAAAAGCGTATTTCAGCCTGTTGCATGAGGGCTGGAAGCCGCAACAAGCAAGGTGTGTGCTTCCGCTCAGCATCAAGTCGGAGTTAATATCGTGTGGCTTCTTAGAGCAATGGCGTAATTTCTTCTATCGCAGGGACGCAAAGGACGCACACCCAATGGCACAAGAGTTGGCGCACATGGTTAAAGAGGAATTTATCAAAAGAGGATATATAAAAGTTTATAATGTATATGAAAATCACAATCAAGGTTAAGCGCATACCCAATGCGCAGGGGCAGGTGGTGGAACTGCCCAAGGTCATGGACAAGGGCGATTGGATAGACCTTAGAGCCGCGAAGTCAAGCAATGCGTTCTTAACGAGAAACCCGCTTGTGCCGCTGGGCGTGGCAATCAAACTGCCGTCCGGCTTCGAGGCCATTGTGGCACCGCGTTCCTCGACCTACAAGCAGTTTGGCGTGACCTGCTCAAACTCAATCGGTGTAATAGACAACACATACTGCGGAGAGCACGATGAGTGGCACTTCCCCGCGGTAAGGCACACCGACAAGAGGGGGTGGCGGTTCAATGACAGGATATGCCAGTTCCGCATACAGCCCTCGCAGCGGGCAACGTTGTGGCAAAAGTTGCGGTGGCTGCTCAGCAATGGCGTGCGTATTGTCGAGGTGGAGAGCCTTGGCGGTGCGGACAGGGGCGGCTTTGGCAGCACTGGAAAGGAATAGCGTTTCACGTCAAGAACGTTCGGGTCGTGCAGAAATGTGCGGCCTTTTTTTATTAAACAAACATTCGCAAAATTTGCGAATTTAAGAAAGATTGCTTAACTTTGCAATGTTAACTAAATGATGCGATATGATAGTGAATTTCACAAAGCAATACTTGTTTGACCTATACACAAAGGGCGTGGCCGACAAAAAGCACCGCTTTCAGCCGCAAATCATTAAAAAATATGTGGCTGTGGTTGACTTTATGATAAGTGTGTCAGACGTTATGAAACTTAGCCAGTACAAGTCTTTGCATTACGAGAAGTTAACAGGCGACAAAGCCGGCATTTCATCGGTAAGGGTTACATTACAATATCGCATTGAGTTTACAGAACAAATAGAGGATGGGCAAAAAGTCGCCACCATTTGCAATATAACAGAATTATCCAACCATTATGACGATTAAAGATATGAGTGAAAACAATGTAATGTGTGCAAACAACTATGCACCAGTTTATCCCACCCCACCGAGTGAAATACTGAAAGCCGAGGTCGAATATAGGGGCATAACGCAACGCAAATTGGCCGAGGATATGGGGTTGGGCTATTCAGTCGTTAACGAGTTGCTGAATGGGCGCAGGCCATTAACCGCAAAGACCGCTTTGCTGTTTGAGGCGGTGCTTGGCGTTGATGCGGACGACTTGCTCAGAATGCAAGCGAGGTATAACATTCAAGTGCTGCGCAAAGACACTACATTTATGCGCAAATTGGCAAGCATTGCGGCAGTGCTTTGAAGCCGCACACACCACCACATAGCAAAGGACGCCCACACCGGACGTCCTTTCTTGTTGCCGAGGAAGCCAAAAACAAAAACCATTCCTTAATGACAAATGGATATCAGTGGTTCACCGAGGGCATTCTCTATTGAAGCAAGCGTTTCTATTGTAAAATTGTGTGTCCCGCGCAGCCACTTGCTGATTTCGGGTTTCTTTTTTCCAAGGCGGTCCGCAAGGTCTTTCTGTTTCATTCCTTTGCTTTCCAGCACTTCGTGTATTCGGTTTGCAATTTGGAATGAGTAATCAACCATTTGCCTCGCTTCTGGGCTGACGGCCTTACGCCTTTTCTCTAATATGCTACTCCTTTTCATCTTGAATGGTCAATTTTTTTTGCTTTTTCTTGGCCATTAACCCACTTCTTTAATTCCTCGAACTCGTCAAAGGCCAGCGTGTCGCTGCCAACCCTTACCAAGGCGGTGAACTGCGGTGGTTTAACCTCGTCTAAGAAGAACTCGCCAACGGAACAGCCTATCACCTTTGCTATTCTTTGAAGCGTTGTGAGCGATGGTGTCTTATTGTTTGCCAAATTCTGCGACAGAGTGACTCGCGTTATCCCCATTTCCTTTGCCACCCTTTCAAGGGTGTAACCCTTTTTCTTAATTATTCCTTTAATGTCCATGTTGATAGATGTATGATTTATTTCATACGGCAAAGGTATAACTTTATTTAAAAACAAAACGCGGAAAAGTAAGATAAATCGCATACAACATCTAAAAATAGTATAAAATAAGCCTAACAAAACATATAGTGTTAAATAATGATAAATTACATACATTTTTAGCTTGATTTGTTTGTTGTGTTAGAAATATATCATACCTTTGCGGCATAGAATTAATTTTAATAGTTACACGATATGGGACAGAATGCAAGACACCAGCTGAGCGACCTTATGAAGATGGCTTGGCAGTTCATTAAAAGAAACGGCTATTCAAAGAGCGAGGCTCTTAAAGTGGCATGGCTTAACTTCAAGCTGAAAGCAGCCCTTAAAAAGGGCATTGTAAAGTTCTACTTTATAAAAGTAGATGGCAGCATACGCGAGGCGTTCGGCACGCTTAAAAGCAGCCTTGTGCCCCCTACGCAGGGCAACAGAAGAGTGTGCCCCACCATACAGACCTACTACGACACCGAAAAGCAGGCTTGGCGTTCATTCAAAATAGCAAACCTCTATAAAATAGCATAAAATCATGACTGAAAATTGGGTAAAAATCAAAGGTTACAAGGGCAACTACAAAGTCTCAAACTTTGGCAATGTCCTTTCAATGAAAAAAGCAAAGTATCCGCATGTGTACTCGGGCGGGCCGTATTTGCAGCAGTTCGTTTGCAGAAGTGGCGATAATGCCGTCCACTTGGGCGCGACTTGTGAAACGCACATCGTGGCCAATTTGGTTGCCAGCGCGTTTGTGCCCAACCCGCACAACTACACGCGCGTCATTCACAAGGACGGCAACCGGCAGAACAACAGGGCCGACAACCTCGCATGGGTGGAGGACGCAGCGCCCCGCATACCCTTCAAGCAGGAGAACCCCACGGGCGAACTTATAAAGGTGCTGGGCTACATATCCAAGGCGCGCGAAACGCTGAAAGACGCCAAGCAGAAAGACGGGGCGGTTGATTTGCTTGTGAACACTGGACACCTGAACATGCTTGCGGCTGAAATAGCCGAATACATAGGGGGGAGGGTTGCGCTATGAGTGAAACTGAGAACACCATACTAAGGGCGGCCATAGCGAAGCTAAGCGATGCCGAGCAACTTTTGAAGCAGGTGGACGGGGACTTTTTGGACAACATCCCCGAGTTAATGGATGAAATTATGATTTTCATTCTTGAAACCATAAACCAAAAGGCAGACTAACCCCCACAATCGCACGACAAGCGGCCAAAGAAGCCCACACGCGGCACTTTGGCCGCTTTCTTTATAGTTTACCGCTGCGAGAATTTGAGGGGCTGAAACGGCCTAAATCAAAAAAAATGAAATAAAATATTGCTATTTGAAGAAGATGATTTGTATATTACAGATAATTGATATACTTTTGCAGTGCCACCATACAACCCACGAAGATATTAAGCGGATTGATTTCCGCGAACCAAAGCGGTTGACAGGGTTGTGTGGTGCATGAATGTCAGCCGCTTTTGTTATATCCGTTGCGGAACTTATCGGCGAGAAAACGTTTCGGCCGCAATGAGAACCTCCGAGAAAGAAACCGGTGCAACTCCGGTGGGATTGGCGCGCAAGCGTTACGGCAGTACGGAGGCAGGAACTTTTGAGGGCTATCCTGTGCCAAGTGTGCATACTTAACGAGCCCGACCATTTGCAGGCCATGCACGGCTTGCGGTGGCCACGCCAGCAGCGATACACTGGTTGCGTGCGATGTCGGTTTCCCCAAGCCCTGAACATTCTTTGGGGCAAGGGGATAACTACGGCCACAACCCGAGCTCAACCTGTTTGCGTTGGGAATGAATAACTGAAAAGATAAAAACAAGAAAAAGAAAAGAAAAGAAAAAGAAAGAAAAGAAGATGCTTGATATTTGGGCGATTTTTTTAAAATTTTCGTCAAATCGGCTGATTACTAACAAATTAAACTCATTATAGCAATGAATGCAACTTTATTTACTGCAAGTGAAGCAACGACTTCCACACCGGTGTCAACCTACTTTTACAACGATTGCCCCATCACGTTTGAGAAAGGCAGCGGCGTCATGGTGAATGCAACTGAAATGGCGAAGCCTTTCGGTGATAGCAAGCGTGCAAAAAATTGGTTAGCACTTAATTCAACCAAAGAGTTCTTAGATGTGTTGGCCAAAGGCAGAAATCTTCCTTTGGAAAAATTAGTGCAGGTCAAGAAAGGTGGCTCTAATTCCGGTACATGGATGCAAGAAGATGTTGCCTTAGAGTTTGCCCGCTGGTTAAGCCCTGCATTTGCCATTTAGCCAATTACAAGGAAATATGGTAATTCATACAATCAACAAGTTAACATAACATATCGCATTATGAATTTAAGTGAAAGAGAAACAATGAAAGTTATTTGCCATTCAAGTGTACTTGGCAAGGGAATAGACGTGTACGGCACAGCTGAAGAGCCTTTGTTCAAGGCGAAAGATGTTGCTGGTTGGATTGAGCTTAGCAATGTTAGTGACATGGTAAGCAGATTAGATGAAGATGAGGTGACTAAGTTCAACTTAGGCGGCTTGCAAGGTGATACGTGGTTTTTAACCGAGGATGGCTTGTATGAGGTGTTAATGCAATCCCGCAAACCAATAGCCAAGCAGTTCAAGAAAGGCGTGAAAGAAATTCTGAAGCAGATACGCACAAAGGGCGGTTACATTTCCGCTCGCGAGGATGAATCGCCCGAGGAGATAATGGCCAAAGCATTGCAGATAGCCAATGACACATTGGCGCGCAGGGATGAACGTATTAAGTCACTGCAAAACCAAATCGAGCAGGACGCCCCGCGCGTGTTGTTCTCCAAGGCCGTAGAAACCGCCAAGCGTTCCGTACTGGTGGCGGAGCTGGCGAAAATCCTCCAGCAGAACGGCATAAACATCGGCCAGAACCGCCTCTTTGAGTGGCTTCGGAACAACGGCTACCTTTGCTCAAAAGGCCAATACCGCAACCAGCCTACGCAGAAAGCCATGCAGTTGCATTTGTTTGAAATCAAGCAGACAACCATAACAAAGCCGGACGGCTCTACCTTAGTATCCACCACAACCAAGGTTACGGGCAAGGGGCAGGTCTATTTCGTAAACAAATTCCTTTGCGCATGATGCATAAATACAACTATAATTGGACACTGAAAAACGCTACTTTCACAAAGGACAAGGGTAGCGTTTTTAGCTGCTTCTCTTGTGGGGGGGGTAGCACAATGGGTTATAAATTAGCGGGCTACAACGTTATCGGGTGCAACGAGATAGACCCTCGCATGATGGCCGCATACCAGTCGAACCACCACCCAAAATACGCGTTCCTTGAACCGATACAGACATTCAAGAACAAAGAGGACTTGCCGCCCGAGTTATACACCCTTGACATTCTTGACGGCTCACCCCCATGTTCAAGTTTCTCGATGGCTGGTGCCCGTGAAGCAGGCTGGGGCAAAAAGAAGCATTTCCGCGAGGGGCAGGCCGAGCAGGTGCTGGATACTTTGTTTTTCGACTTCATCGACTTGGCCAAGCGGTTGCAGCCAAAGGTGGTTGTGGCTGAGAACGTAAAGGGGCTGCTGCTTGGGAACGCAAGGAACTATGTTGTCAGGATAAACGAGACTTTCAACGAGGCGGGTTATGTGCCGCAGCATTTTCTCCTAAATTCATCAACCATGGGCGTGCCCCAAAGGCGCGAGCGCGTGTTCTTCATTTGCCTTAGAAAAGACCTTGTGCCGCAGGTGCCATGCAGCCACACGCTGTTCGACACGTTCCCCAAACTTGATTTAACGTTTGAGGAGCCGCCTATATTGTTCGGGGAGTGCTATGACGGCCAAGGGCGCGAAGTGACCGCCACCACCGCACGTAGGCGATGGGAGGCGCGCGAATATGGCGATGGCAACATGGGAGACACTACCCGCAGAACCGAGGGGAAAGAGTCCAACTTCAACACCCAATACGTTTACACCGATAGGGTATGTTCAACAATGACGGGCAAAGAAGATTCTCTTGTGCTGTTTGACGAACCGCGGTATCTGTCAAGGTTCGAAGTGTGCAACGTTGCCACGTTTCCTCATGACTACGACTTCGCGGGCAACAACCCCTCCTACATTTGCGGCATGAGCGTGCCGCCCGTGATGATGGCGCAGGTGGCTTCAAGGATTTACGATAGCTGGTTGTCGAGGCTTTCGTAACGTGCAAAAAGACATCTACGACAAAAGATGCACAAGTAGGCATTGGCGCGCTTCGTTCTCAGTTCTGCGTTCATTACATTTGCGGCATGGCAGAAATCCACAAAATCATACAGCCTAAAGTAAAAAAGGAATTGAATGCAGTGCGTAAAATACGCGCAGTGATGCAGCAGCTAACGGCCAATGGCATATCAAAGGCCCGTCCATTCCCCATAGGGAGAATAGATAAAGTTGTGTTAGACTATGCCGAAAGGAATGGAATTGCACTTGCAAGTAAGAATGTGTATATTTCAGTAAAGGGTATCACGCATACACTGAGACCCACAAAAGTGCGTGATGGCGTTGCCGTGTCTAAAACTGCAATAATAATGTTTCCTCAGAACATGAGAAAAATGGCCATTTATTACGATGGATCTTTTATATATACCGATGGGAAAAACAAATTTGTTATATCGCCAAACTATAAGGTGAAACTTCCAAGTGGGAAAACATACAAAACAAGCTTTGTCACAGCCCGTAAAATTGAGAGCACCGATGAGTTTAATGACACCAATAAATACACAAAAATAAGATAAGTAAAAGTGGCGGATTTCAACCGCTCCCCTCCCACCATAAGGTAGGGCCACCGTTAGCATATATCGTGGTTCTGCTTTTACTTATCTTATTTCGATGCAAAAATACTGAATTAATCCGATTTTTTCAATAGCATTATATCTTTTTAGCTATAAAAAAGGGGCTGCGAATAACCACAACCCCACACCTTTTTGTTGGCACGCACCTATTTTATGCCCTCTATTCTTAATATGTTTGTATCCGTACAATACAATAAATTTATTTCTCTTCCAACAAAATTAATGTTACACGAAACAAGAAACTCCACTCCGTAAGCATTTTCCCAATCAGTTAGTTGTGTTAACAAATGCTTTTCCTTACCCAAATCGAGGGCTTCTTGAATTAATGACAAGTCCCAAACCTCGCTAAAATGCACACAATATACACAATAATTTTTCCGAGAATACTTCTTAATAGAGTCATTGTTATCAGCCAATACTTTTGCTAAGGTATATGTTGCCTCCTCTAATGTGAAACGCTTCTTCTTCCTTACAACTTTTGTTGTCTGGGCTTTTCTTGCGCGTGCTTTGGTTTTTGCTTCAACCGGCATGCAAGACAGTAGGCAGGCGAAAGCAATAAGTAGAATAAACTTTTTCATGTTTCCGTGTTTAGTTAATACGTGCCAAAATTATGAAATATAACTGAATTACGCAACATGCCGACATGGAAAGTCAAGCGGGCGTGCATTCCATCAAACTGATACCAAGTTTGTCCTCTATCTCGGCAATGCTTTTGAACGAGAAGTTGGTGCGCCCTGAAAGAATGCGGCTGACGTATTGTGGCGAGCACCCCAGCTTTTCGGCAATATCGCTGCGCGTGAGGTTGTTCTCTTGCATGTAGTCTATCACTTTCAATGCAATTCCGCACGACCATTTCAGCCACGCCTTATTTTCCTGCCGCCATTTAGCATCTTCCACAAACCTTGACGGCTTGTCGCTAAGGTGGCTCTCAAGAAATTGTAATGTTTTTTCGTTCATATATCGCTATTCTTTTGTAAGTTCAACAAAACTGTCAGCATCGAAGACCCCATTTTCAAGCAAAAAGTCTCTGCACTTGTTTAATTTATCAAGTTCTGCCAATGTGTGCGCCCTGTCTTGCATCTTGGCGGTCAGCTTAATAGCCCCACCCGTAATAACATACACATTGGGTTCTAACCTTATGGCGTACACCCTTAACCAACTTGCGTGCTTTCGCCTATCCCAATTGCGCGCCTTTTCACGAGACAACTCTGTCATAGTGGCATCCGCAATACTTAATGGGTGAAACAGCCCATCAAGTTGTTCGGTGTAAGGGAAATCCAAAATCAGTTGTTCTAACACGTCCGCGTCCTCCATTGTGTCCGCAATGGCTTCACTGACTTTGTGTACGTTAAAAAACTGCTGCAAATCTTTTATGTTTGCAAGAAAAAAGTCAAGCAGATAGTTAACGTTGTCCCACTTTTCAAAAAGCAGTGTCAACTCATCGGCCTGCTCGTCCTCATTCATAACAGCCCATAAATGGTCGTGGTTGGGTATGGTGCGTACAAATTTCATAACATTTATTTTAGCAATACAAAAGTACAAAATAAATCTCAAATTTGCAACTTATAAGTTTCTTTTTTAGGGTCAGCAAAGCATTTTTAGGGTTGCGAGGGAATGGTTGCTGCCATTGCGTTCCACGCCACCACTACCCATTGCCCTTCTCCTTTCGCACGGATAGCCATCGCTCCAATGCTTCCGCGGTATCGAATGCGAACACACCCTCGTTAGAACGCACCAACGCCACAAAATGCTCCGGCTTTTGGAATAGCTCGGTAATGCCGACACCCAAGGCTCCGGCTATGCGCCCCAGATACTCCATGTCGAAGTTGTTGCGCGAAACCGCCTGCGAAAAGGAAATGGGCTTGATGCCCAACTTGCCAGCCAATGCCGCTTGTGTCATGCCGCGCTCTTTGCACAGCTCTTTAATTCTGAGTTTAGTCATAATGCTATATTTTTTTTCTATGTGTGGAAATATGGCGCAAAGATACATTATATAGTGTCGATGCGAAATAGAATTAACAAACTTAACAAAAATTTAGCGTCTGCACTACATAGAGTTAATTACGTGTTAAAACTATATTTTTGCTTGACAATATCGTGTTGCTGCTATATCTTTGCAGTGTAATTAAAATTTCAAGTAGTTATGAAAACTTATAAGATGATATTCAAAGAGGACATGGCCCTGACAGTGGGCCAAGAAGTTCTCACAAATTTAGAGGACTTCAAAGCCGCCATAAACAAAAGTGCCTTTGCGCTCTATGATGTGAAAAGGACAAAACAAGGGTTGACCGCTTACCTTAACAAGTGGACGTTTAAGTTGGATTCTAAAGGCAATAGAATATGAAAACGACATTTTGGTTTGATTTCAGCGTGGCCGACAAATTCGGCAAAGGCGCGGTAAAAGACACATATAACAATGGCCTTGAATACGCACAAACAGATGTGCACTATTACGCAGAGTTTGTGCTGGTGCTGAATCACAAGATTTGGCAGCATTACAAGGCCGGTAACAAAGCCATGGCAACATTATATGATGAGCTGTGGCGCAAGGCCGACAGAAACGCCTATAACGTTTTTACAGGTGAAGAAGAACAAGCAATTTACTTTAATATGACAGATTAACTATGAAGATTGTAGAATTATTAGGGGGCGGCAACCTTTGCAGCCGCGCAAACAAAGTGGATTTTGTGGACTTTGCCATTGATGGCAAGGTGATGAATGCCGACAAACTGGTGGCTGAAATGTTAGACGCCTACTATGGCGATGACTTCAATTTTGCCAGCTGGACAAGTGGCGCGGTGGGCAAGTGGTACAAGCTATTGGCCGACCGCTGCGGGCGATATTATGCCGTGGCCGGTGATGTGAATGGCGTGGCCTATTACATGCCCGTGTGGGCACTTGCAATTGAATGCGATGGCGTTACATACGATGTGAGCGAGGACGAAAACACACTATATGTGAACAACCACGCTTTCAGCAAAGAGGAGTGGACGCTTGGCGAACTGCTTAGAGGGTAGCCGCATAGGCTTTGAGGGCGGCTGCGCTTTCAAAGGTGCGGCACTTGCCATTGTTCCTCACGACAGCTATGAAGTCCTCCCTTTGGGGTGGCTGGTGCGTGGCCTCGTCCTTAAAGAAATCCATGACATCACAGCCGACAACATCGGCTATTTTCTTTAGAGTGGAATATGTGGGGTTGTTATTGATAGTGTTGGAGAAGGAAATGCGGTTAACCCCCAATACCTCGGCCACCCCGTTAACTGTCAGGTGGTGTGCCTTAATGACTGCTTTGATGTCCATGCGCGATATATTATAATATTACATTGCAAAGGTAGCCAAAAAAGCACAAAAACACAAGTAGGTAATATCAAGATATTAGAAACCGACAAACGTTAACAAATATGTAATATCAAAACATCGAGGCTTATTTCTGTGAATAAACATTAAAATGCTACTTTTTTCTTGCAAAAGACTTGACAAATAAATATCTCGATGTTACATTTGCAGCGTAAACAAAAAACAAGTAGAACAATTAAACAAACAAATTATGAAAGCAATGACACAAGCACAGGCAATAAGAGCTGAAAAGTTCAACAAGGTAATAGCAATGCTCAGGGTGAACGATTTCAAGGTTTACCCGAGCAGCCTGATAATAAACTGGGGTGGCTGCCAGTTCACAGTCACAAAGAACTTCAAGGTCTTCTATTCGCTGCAAGACCTTAGCAAAGCAACCTTTGCAGAAGTGATTAACTTCATGAACGCCCTGACAAAGGCCGTATATGTGGCAAAGGACGCTGAAACCTTTGCAGAAGATGACATTAAGGCCGGTGCAAATGTGCTGGTGGTAATGCCAGACAAAACCAAGGTGGCCGGCAAGGTGGACGAGGTTTGGGATACCCCACAAGGCAGCCTCTACAAGGTTGCCACTGAAAGCGGCATAATTGAAGCTACAAACGACAACATTATACTTAAATAACCCCCTAAAATTAGAAAGCGATGAAAGTAAACATGAGTGCATTAGCCGAGGCCCTGCAAATTTCGGGCCGTTATGAGAAAGTGGCCGCCACGGCTGAAAATATAGTTGCCGAAGCCCATGGCATTACGTGGCATATTGATTGCCGTGGGGGCATTGGCGTGGCCATTGCGGGCCGCGTGGATGCCGCCTACGTGGCCAGCGGCTACGATTGGCTGTATGATGTTGTTGGGTATTGTGTTGAACGCTAATTTTTGAAGCCACAAAAGACAATATCATACTTAAATACCCCCCCTAAAAAATGAATGATATGAAGACGATAGATTTAGTGAAAGCAGCAAAGGCCCTGCAAGAGCAGGGCTATGAAAACAGAATTTATGCAAATGGCCAGTACCTCAAAGTGAGGGCCGGCTTGGTTGAATGGCTTATTTGCGAAGATGGCCGCATGAGCCTTGAAACCCCTAAATATGTGGATTTCGATGAAATCACAGAAAGCCACAAGGCCATTACAGCCCTAATAAAGGGGGCTTTTGTTGAACCCGTAAAATAGTTTTGGTTATGCAATACAATATGAAAAGAATGGCCCAATATTTAGAGGCCCGCGAACGCTTTACAAGCGTTGAAGTGATAGACGGCACATTATATGCTATTGACGGTTTGGGCGTGGTGTGGCGCGTGCCAGCCAGTGGCATTGTAGAAACCACCAGTAAAAAGAGCGTGCCCGTGCTGTGGCTGCAAGGCAGCTGTCAAATAATTTGCAAGGCCATGCAGGCGGCAGAGGTTTACTAACGTTGCCCGCCCACCCACTTTGCAAGTTCTGACAGGCTTGTAAATGTGTGGGTGCGGCCATTCAACCGGATGAAAGCAATGAAATCACTACAATCATTATCAGCAACCAACTCGGCCACCGATATGCCCAATATGCCGGCAATGGCCTGCAATTTATCAAAGGTGGGATTGCCTTTAACAGTTTGTGACAATGCCGATTGCGTAACCCCCAACTTTGCCGCTACCTCGGCAAGTGTGAACCCGTGTTCCTTTATTCTCGCTTTTATATCCATAGTTTAGTTAAATCTAATGTGCAAATGTAGCCCCAAATGGCGAGAAATACAAGCCAATGAAGCCAAAGCTAACCATATAACCACAAAATTCAGATTTAACTAATAGATACAAAGATGTTAAACTTGAGTTAAATCTAAATTTTTTACTTGACAAATTAAGATTTACCTAATATCTTTGCAGTGTAATTAAAATTTCAAGTAGTTATTAAAGTTCAAGATTATGAAGACGATTCAAGACCAAGTAAAAGAAGTGATGAAGACAGTGAAGGGCCGCGCAAACCAAGATGCCGCCCTGATTAAGATAGGACTTCGCCCCGCGGACATTACACTTATCCGCTTTGCAGAAGCCCAAGAGCGCAAGGCAAAACGCCAAGGCATGCGCCCCGCCTTTACAATTGGCGACCTTACATTTGGCGTTGAAATTGAATGCGTGAACGCCCCCCGCACCAGCCTTATAAATGCGGTTGAAAACAATGGCGTGGGCATTGCCTATGAGGGCTATAACCACACCGACCGCAAAGACCGCTTTAAGTTGGTGACAGATGCCAGCCTCACAGGCTGCGACCCTATTGAGTGCGTTTCACCAGTGCTCAAGGGCAAGCAGGGCGAAAACCAGCTGCAAAAGGTGTGTGACGCGCTTGCACAGGTGGGCGCAACCGCAAACAGGTCATGCGGCTTGCATGTACACATAGGGGCTGAGAAAATGACAGACGCCCAATATATAAGGGTGTTCAAGAATTACCAAGCCATAGAGAAGTTAATTGATACAATGATGCCCCAAAGCAGGCGCGGCAATTGCCAGTGGGCCAAGTCGCTTGCTTGGACTTCATTCAGTGCCTGCACAACCAAATTAAGCGTTCAGTCGGCTATGAGCTACAACCGCTATTACAAGGTGAATGCAATGAGCTATGCGCGCCACAGAACAATCGAATTTCGCCAGCATTCAGGCACTGTCGAATTTAAGAAAATTCAAATGTGGGTGCACTTTCTTGCCGCCTTTGTGAAGTTCTCAATGACCAGCGAGCAAGCCCCCACAAGCAACATAGATGACTTGACATGGCTGCCCACAGAAGTCAAAGATTTCTACAAGGCAAGAATCCAACAACTCGCATAAAACAGCCGCCAGCGGGGCAAACAAGCCCCGTGGGCGCGTTTTAGGGCCAAAACGATAAACTATATATCCAACTATAAAAGACGCTTTGAAATGAAGAAAATAACGCTTTCGGGTGGTTTTCACCACCGCGCCCCCAAGGGGGTTACAATATCAGATAACGCCTATGCCGATTTGAGGGCCGGATATGTGTCCTTATATGAGGTGCTAAGCAGAAGCCAGCAAAGGCGGCTTGACAATTACTTTTGCGGCATTCGCGGTTGTGAGTGTGGCTCATACTTAAACGCTAAAATTGAATTTTGACCATGTGTGTTTGTTTATATAAGCCGGCAGGGGCGAAAATGCCCTCTCTTAGGGTGTTGTCGGCATGCCACAGGGCAAACCCCGATGGGATGGGCTTTTGCACCCCCACAGCGGTTTATCACACCCTTAATTTCTTTGATTTTGTTGATGCGCTTGCCAAGGTTTCACAAGATGACCCCTGTATTATACACTTCAGGTGGGCAACCCATGGCAGCGTCAAATTAAGCAACTGCCACCCCTTTGTCATGGGGCGCGTGAAATTCGCCCACAATGGCGTTTTGCCTATTGACTCGGTGCGCGACAAAACAGATAGCGAAATTGCCCTAAGGGGTATTATTTACCCCGCCATTAAATGCTATGGCTTTGAGACCCCCGAGGCCGATAAAATCATTACCAAGATAGCGGGCGCAAGCCGCTTTGCGATAATGGTTGGCACAAAGGTTGAGTTAATTGGCCGGTGGATAATGCGTGATGGCGTTTACTTCAGCAACCTGAATTGGCTCTATAGATTAAGGGCTTGACGCCCATGTTTTCATAATTTCATACTACTTGTTTAGCCGCCCCGCCCGTGATGGGTAGGGCGGTTTTTTAGTGCCTAAAAATGCACCTTTTCGGGGTGGTGTAATAGTGTGCCAAGGACTCCAAGAAAAGCCCCCACAAGCGTTGTAACTTTGTGCTGTGGCAATGTTGCCACGCTAATACATGACTTAATGAAAGAGAAAATTTTCAATGCGTTAAAACAAGCCTATCCCCAGCTCGGGTTAAGCAACGAAATTTTACAGCACCACGCCCAGATGTTGGCCGGCACGGGCCTCGTAACCGATGAGAACTTGGCGCAGATAGTAAGCCAGCAGGCGGACTATTTGCAGGGGCTGCAAAGTGCCAACGACAAGCGCGCCACGGATGCGGTGGCCAAAGCCAAGGTCGCAGCCGAAGCCGACAAGGCCATGGCCATAGACGAAGCGGTTAAAGCCGCCCTCGAAGCCGAGCACAAGCGGTTGAAAGAAGAAGCCGACAAGGCCAAGAAAGAAGCCGAGGACAAGAAGCGGCAGGACACCGAGGAACCGGAGTTCATGAAGAAGTTCAGGGCTGAACTTGCCGAAAAGGACAAGGTGGCAGCCGAACGCGAGAAGTCGCTTGCCGACAAGATTGCCGAA
The DNA here is from genome assembly GCA_963655175.1 of Wujia chipingensis. Lineage (GTDB taxonomy): Bacteria > Bacteroidota > Bacteroidia > Bacteroidales > Muribaculaceae > Sodaliphilus. The sequence continues at coordinate 76,137 of CAVKDU010000002.1, forward strand.
CTGCTGAAAAGCGGTGAAAGCCAGAAGCAGGCCCTCGACACCCTGACAAAGGAGAATGAGGCGATGAAGGCCGAAAAGGCCGCAGCCGCCCGCAAGAGCCTTATCAGCGGAACAGCCAAGGAGCTCGGCATTCCCCAGTGGAGAATTGATGAGGGCTTCGCCATTGCGGCAGACGCAAGCGAGGACGCAATCAAGGAAACGCTTTCAAAGGTGGCCAACAACATTAAAGTGAATGGGTTGCAGGACGGACGCGGATTACTGCTTGATGACAACAAAAAGGTTACGCAGGAGGAAGCCAAGTCCATAGTGGACTCTCTTATGAAATAAATGTTTTGAAAATTTTTAAGTATGATTGATTTAACAAGCAACACCGAGCAACTGCTTACGGGCAACGATTCAATCGTTATCCGCAAGTACATTGACGGCATTGAGGGCGGCCGCGCCTTAGACCTTACGGAATACCTTAAGGTGGCGGGCACTTCCTCGGTGCTTCAGGCCGGCCATGTGATAATCACAAAGGACGGAGCATACAGACCCATGCCCCTCGCCACTGGCGCTACCGCTTACGATACGCTTCCCGTGGGTTGGGCATACGCTGGCATCCTTGCCGCCTCCATCAACGCAAGCCGTGACGGAGCCGCAATCATGACCCGTGGAAAAGTTAACGCAAGCGCAGCGGCACAGCCCTATGACCTTGCAAGTATATTAACAGACCTCAAGGCAGCGCTGCCTTTGGTGGAATTTGTGGAGGACGGTAAATAATGGAGAAGAGTCTTTATTTTGAATATGTGCAGAAGTACTTTCCGCAGCTGGTGCTTGCAATCATTGAGAAACTCAACGATTCAAGCCGTCCGCTGACCTACCTTTTCCGCACACTTTTACGAGAGCGTTATTCGGTTGATGGCCGTTGGGCAACCATTACGGGCAACTACACCCGCGTTGCCGCTGACGTGGTTTCGATGGATTCGCCCCTGCCCCTCATTAAGCGCGATTCGCTTGAGGCCGCTTCGGGCTTCATACCCAAACTGGGCCTTAAGCTGTTCCTTAACGAGAAGCAGATGAGCGACATCGAGGCCATGCTTGCAAGCGGAACACCCGTCAACCAAGTTATCCAAGTGATTTTTGAGGACACCCCCAAGGTGGTAGAAGCCATTTACGAGCGTATTGAGTACATGTTCCTGCTTGGCCTTTCCACCGGTGCCGCCCTTGCCACCGATGCCGAGGGCAACCGCGGTGTGGCCACCCGCCTTAAGTTCGGCTTCAAGACAGACCACTCGTTCGGTGTGAAGTCGCTTTGGAGCGATGCAGCCAACTGCAAGCCCTTTGACGACATCAAGCGCGTTATGGATAAGGCGGAAGACGATGGCAACACCATTATCCGCGTTTATGCCGATGATGCGTGGATTGATGCCGCATGCGCTTCGCAGCAGGTGCGCAACTACTTCGCGTTCAGCGTTAACAGCGTGATTTCGGAGGCAACCATCATTCCTATTCTTGACCGCGACCAGCTTTCGGCAGTTCTCCAGCGCAAATACAACATTGAGCTTGTGCGCGTGAACCGCTCGGTAAGAACCGAGAAGAATGGCGTGCAGACCACCGTCAAGCCGTGGAAGAGCGGCTCGGCAACATTCGTTTGCGATGAGCAGGTTGGCGACCTTGTGTGGACAAACCTTGCGGAGGTTTCGCACCCCGTGGAGGGCGTTACCTACCAGCGCGCTGCCAACTACATTCTTGTCAGCAAGTACCGCGACAACGACCCGCTGCGCGAATACACCAGTTCGCAGGCGCGTGTCATTCCGGTGATTGCCAATGTGGACAGAATTTACACGCTTGACTCAAAAACCGTACAGGCATGATGAAAGTCCGCATACTCGTTTCATTCCACGATGCCGATGATTTCGCCAAGGTTTATGCTGTTGGGGAAGAGGCCGAGTTCGGTGGTGAAAGGCTCGCTGAGCTTCTGCGGCTCGGCTATGTGTCGCAGGATAAGCCGAAGCGCGGCAGGAAACCCAAAAGCGAGTAGGCGATGACAGTAGGCGAATGGATAAAGGACAGGCTCGGGCTTTGGGGGTTTCAGTACTTCCAAGGGCTCGAGCTTGATTTGATGAAAGATGACTTGTATCCCGAAGACCTTATGACATGCGGGGCGCAGGAGAAAATCGAGGTCAGAATGCTCGACCTCATTCCAAGCCTTATGGCCGCGCCCAAGTCGATAAGCGAAAGCGGGTTCTCCATTACAAGGCAGGATTTGGACAAATTGTACAAGTTCTTGCTGAAGAAGTGGGGTGACAAGTATGGAATAACGGATACCTATGGTATCCTTAACACAATAGAGGACGTTACCGATGTTTGGTGAAATGGTTTACGCGCCACACAAATTGTATGTGCGCAGAAGCGAGAAGCAGTACGATGATTTCGGCAACTTTGTCGGCAAGAGCGACAAAGAGGACTTCCTTTGCGGCTGCCGCTGCGATGATGCGGGTGTGCGCGATGCCATTACGCTTAACGGAGAGCGTTTCTTCCCCTCATACCATGTGGTGTGTGAGAAGCCTGTGGCGTTGGGGGCGTTTGTGGTCATGTACCGCGCTGACGGCAACGTGCGCGGTGAGGGAAAGGTTGTTAAAGTGGCGGAAGCCAATTATTTCGGACTTTTTCAAATATGGATATAAAGATAGCTGTTAACACAGAAGCGCTCGATTCCTTAATGGTTGAATGTAGGAACGAGGTAATGCGGGCGATGGCGGATGTTGGACGAGAGTTTGTCGATGATGCTGTTGCCGAGGGGAACTACCGAAACCGCACAGGCAACCTAAGAAGAAGCAACTTTGCAGAAGTGGACGAAAACGGCCTCACGCTGGGCAATAAGGCGGATTATGCGTCCGATGTGGAAAGCCGCGGCTTTGAGGTGTGCTCCACGTTCGCGCTGCGCGCTGTGGAGCGACTCCAAGAGAAATTCGGCAAATGATAACATCAGGCGAAAGCGCAAACATAGTGTACCGCATTGTTGGTGATGGGCTTGGGTTGCCGGTGTCGCAAGCAGGCAACGACAAGAGCCATTCCAACGTTCCGCATGTGGTGGTTCACCCGCACAAGCAGGAGCGCGGCAAGCAGTACATGAAGAACTTCGTTGAAGCCAATGTTGTCGTGCCGGATATTGACGGGGAGGCGCAAAGCGGTTTGCTGAAGCAATATGAAAAGGAAGTGTTGGATTTGTTCTACGGGGATATCGTTGGTGAGCAGGGCGGCACGGCCTATGTCATAGAGCTGAAATCGCTTGGAATAGAGCAGGACAGCGCGTTGAACAGCCATTATGTAAATTGTAAAATATTATTTAGCGTATTAAGATGAATACATTTATAGCATTACAGAAGTTGTGGTATGGTGCGGAATTGACTACCGCGCCCACCTATGGCGGCATGGATAAACTCATTCAGGATATGACTGAGGTGAAGAATGTTCATGGCGACACTTGGGGCTATGAGGAATCCGACCCCGAGTCCACTGATTACTTGAACGCGCTTACCGGTCAGAACTACTATGTGGATAAGACCAAGAACGGCATTCCCACTATTAAGTTCACTATGGGCGAGTACGAGTATCAGCAAAAAGCCGATTTGCAGGGCGGTAAAGTCATTGAAGATACGTCAACACCAGTCGGCTGGGAACGCCCCACAGAATTGAACAACATCTACAAGAGCGTTGTTGCACTTTCTAAGACTGGCGTTTACATCGTATTTCCCAAGGCACAAATCATTGCCAAGGGCGATGCTCAGGACAAGAACATTGGCCTTGGTGTAACCGCGAATTGCGTGGAACCCGATGTCGATACGGTCAAGCCGGAGTATTGGATTAAGGTGAAGCCAAAGTCCAACGGAGAGGGATAATTGTTTTTTTTCATGTTTGGTGAATGGGGGGCGGTGTGTGAGGCCGTTCCCCTTTTTTAGATTATGGACAACGCATCAAAAATAGTATCAGACGCCATTCTTGGCAACAGCGTGAGGTTCTGCAACGTGGGCCATAAAACCTACATGCTGCTTCCCCCGAGCATTGCCACCATTCTTGCGGCAGTGCGGCACTTGTCGAAGTTCGGCCTTGAAAAAGAGAAATACACGCTGATAGAAATTACGGGAGAATACGAAAGAAACGTGAAGCCGCTAACCCGCGCGCTGGCCGTGCTGCTGTGTGGCAAGGACGGAATAAAGGCGAGAATAACCGCGAGACGGCTTCGCAAAGGCACGTTCAAGGAGCTGCTCGATATGCTGACCATTTTCGTGGGAATGATGGGCGGAAATGATTTTTTCGCACTTGCCTCCTTAGCGAAGAGCGTCCGCAAAGTGGCAGCGGTGCAGAAGTGATAGGGGGCGAGACGGCTTTCGGCAGGATTTCATCGTTCATGGAACTCGGGTTCACATACCGCGAGGTGATGACCATGCCGCTTAGAAATCTCATAATGTTTCAGCGCGACAAGGTGCGCACGGCCTACGGAAAGGTTGTGCGTGAAATGTCAGAAGAAGAGGAGCAGGCTTTTATCGGCAAAAAATTGGCTGGCGAGTAAATTATCTGTAAAAGACAGATGATTTATTGGATAATTAAAATATTTACCTTAACTTTGCAATAAATAATTAAGGTATATGAAGAAGTTATCCAAATACATATTATGGGCTGTGGCCATTGTGGTGCTGGCGCTGGCATACGCGCACACAGACTCAATCTTGAGTGCGGTTTCTAATTTTGCCCCCGCAATAGTTATTGCAATGGGGTGCGTAGGCTATGCAACCAAATTTGAATGAGCTACGGACTGCCATATAAGGGGAGTAAAAGCCGCATTGCGGAGAAGCTGGTGACACACCTACCATCAAAGGAGCATTTTTATGATTTGTTCTGTGGTGGCGGTGCTATGACCCACATGGCCGCACTGGCTGGGCGTTGGGGTGATTACACCATCAACGACATAAACCCGCAAATCCCCCAGTTCTTCATGGATTGCGTGACGGGTGAAATGAATGAGTGCCGGTGGGTTACGCGTGAGGAGTTCAAAGAGAACAAGGACTCCGATGCCTATACCGCGCTAATATTTTCATTCGGCAACAACTTAAAGCAGTATTTGTATAATGAGGATATCGAGCCGCTAAAGCGGTTGTTCCACTTGGCGATAACAACGGGCGAATACAAGGAGTTGAAGTCCATGGGGCTTGACCTTTCAAGCATTGACAAGCTGCCAACCATGCGCGCGAAAAGAATTGCAGCCCAAAACATGACAATGGGCAAAGAGGGCTTTGAGCGGTTGTTCACCTGCGAAACCTTGGCACGCGTGGAGCGTGCGCAAAACCTGAAAAGGTTGCAGCGCCCGTTAAAGGGGACTTCCACATTAAGCGGAAACGTTGGCAATGTGGGCAAACTGGCGGCATTCAGCATGGATTACACAGAAGTGCCCATAAAGGACAACAGCCTTATATATTGCGATATTCCATACAAAGGCACCGATGACTATACGACAACGTTCGACCATGAGCGGTTTTATGCGTGGGCATGTTCGCAGAAAGAAGACGTGTACATTTCCTCGTATGAAATGCCCGAGGACATGTTTGAGTGCATAGCCGAATACGCATTGAACGCGACATTAAGCAAGGACTCAAACGGCACGCGCGTTGTTGAGAGATTATTCATTCCAAAAGGTCAGAAACATATTAAAACCACACTATTTTGAAGCCGAACTTTTTTGAACGGGATATGGAGGCCGAGCGCAAGGCGTTGGCGGAAGCGAAAGCGTTTTGCGCAAGGGTGGCCAAGAAGAAGAAACTTTACACAGTCCACCAGAACGGAATGTGCACCACCACGATGCGCTACTGGGCGGAGGAGTACCAGCGGCTGAGCGATGATGTGCCGGTGGTGGACTTGGATAGGGTGCGCAGCCTTGTGCAAGAGGGGAAAACGGCAAGGGAAATAGCCGAGACCCTTGGTGTGGCGGTGCGCTCACTGAAAAGCATTTGCGGTTTTCATAAGATTTATTTAACTACTTGATATTATTTGTTTTCATTTTGGTTAATCGTACCGCGTTCTCCGTGAGGAGCGCGCGGTTTTTCCTTTTATAGGATAGGTGCATAATTTGTTAACGCTTTGTGAATGTGCGTCTTAATTCTTTGGTAAATTTGTATAAAAACAATAGCGTATGGCAGAATTATTTTTTAAGGTAGATGCGGATTACACGGAGCTTATCAAATTGCAGGAGGAAGCCGATTATCTAAAGGCCCAACTATCGAATTTTAGTGGCTCAAAGGAAGAGTTTGCTGAACTTACCAACAGGGCCGCGCAGCTTGATGCTGCAATACAAAGGTTGGCAGAAAGTGGCATAAAAAACGCAGAGACGGCATTCAGCGACTTTGCTAAAGACGCAAACAAGTCCATTGGGGGTGTTGATTTCAGTGCCTTTGCCAAAGGGGCGGAAGAAAGTGCCGAGGCAGCAAAGAGTTTTGGTGAGGCATGGTTGGCGGCACAAGATTCGGCAACAAGCAAGGATATGGATAATGTCATATCTAATGTTAAAGAGAACATGCGAGCCTTGCAAAGCATAATGATTGATGTTCAAAATGCAATGGACTCAACAAACAATTCCGCTGCACAAGCAGCGCTTGGTGAATACATGAATGAACTGATGCAGCTACGTGACTTTTACAATGAAATAGGTTTGGCAGCAAAGCGAATGAAAGAGGATATTGCTTCGCCAGCGACAGGGCAAAACAGTGAGGTTGAAGCATTGGAAGTGAGCAAACAGCGTGCGGAGCTGCTTGAAAGGTTGCAGGCATTATATGACGCAGAGATACAAAAGCAGCAGCGTTTGGGAAATGAATACGATAAGGCTGCCGCTGCATTGGGACTCTACAAACAGCAATATGTGGCTATGCTTTCCCAAGGCGGTTCAAAGGAGCAATTATCTGGCTTAAAGGAGAACATTGCCGTTTCCTCGATTAGTATGCATGCGCTTGAAGCGCAGATTGAACAATCAAAAACAAGAGCTGGAGAACTGAAAACAGCAATGGGCGAAGTGAAAACAAACACTCAAATGTCTTCTATGGAGGCGGCACAGCTGGCTTTGCAGTTTGACACTGGGGCTAACAACGGGATGCGTTTAAGAACTGAAATGATGCTGGCGCGAGAGCAGATGGCGCGTATGATGCAAGACGGACAAGCAAACTCGTTACAGTTCATACAACTTGCGGAAAAGGCCGGTGCGTTGCGAAGAACGTTCACAGCTGCCAGTGCAAAAATGAATTACTATGCCAACCCCGCAAAAGGTTTTGCAACGACAACCGCAGCGTTGCAAGGAATGGCTGGCGCAGCAAAAGTGGCGGTTGGCGTGTATGGTCTGTTTAATAAAAAACAAGAGGATTTAGTCAAAATACAAACAACCATTCAATCTTTAATGGCAATAACATCTGGCTTGCAGGCTGTTTACAATTTGCGAACCGCAAAGGGAGCCGTCATGCAAGGCATTATGTACGTTCAAGACCAATTGCGTAAGAAAGCACTTATTGATTCGACTGTGGCGCAGGAAATGGAAAACATGGCCATGGAGAAAGGCGCGGTTGCGGCCGGTGTAGAAACTGCCGCCAAGGCTGCGAACACAGCCGCCACGACCTCGCTTACAATAGCGCAAAGGGCACTTCTCGCTGTTTCTAATGCGAACCCATTTATCCTTTTGGCAACCGCGTTAATAGCGGTGGGCTCTGCAGTTTGGGCGTTGGCCAGTGCGAATAAGAACGCCAAAAAAGAGGAGGAGGAAAGGAAGAAAGCGGCAGAAGAACGAGCCAAGTCCGAAAAGGCATTTACCGATACATTTGTGCAAGATGCAACAAAGCAAGTTTCAAAATATCACGAGCTTCGCATGCAGTGGAAGTTGTTAAAGACCGAGCATGAAAAGAACAAGTTCATCAAGGATAACGAACAGGCATTCAATGACCTTGGCTATGCTGTTTCCACTGTGAGTCAAGCCGAGGACTTGCTTATAAACAACACAAGTTCTGTGGTGCGTGCGTTTCAGTTAAGGGCGCAGGCTGCCGCCCTTATGTCCCAAGCAGAAGACGCATGGAAAACATACTATTCCAAGGTAGACCCTAATCCTAAACATAGGGTTTATAAACAGGGAGACCTTTTAGATTTTGATAAGGTTAAAGAGTTAAACTTGACAGAGAAACAGCATTACCGCATATTGTGGCGCGGAGGAAAAGCAAAGGCTGAACTCACGCCCGCTGGTGTAATAGCTGCTGATTTAGCGGAACAGGCCAAGTCGCAAAGACTTTACAACCAACAGGAGGCACAGGCTGCAAAAGAACGTGATGCTACGCTAAATAGTGTCACCAGTCATTATAAGGGCTTACAAGGGCAAATCGAAGCCACCGACAAACAAATAAATGTGCCACGCTATGAACCCACGAAAACAGAAAAGACGAAGAAGGACAAGTCTGGTTCCAAGGGGGATGACGCGGTAAAGAATGCGAATGATAAAATCAAAGATGAAGAAGAGGAGGACGCTAAGCGGCTTGAAGACCAAGAAAAACTGCGGCAGCAGGTGATAGAAAACGAGCGGAAGCTGACCGAACTGCGGCTTAATGCAATGGCCGATGGCGAGGCCAAGACGAGTGCTTTGCGCAAGTACAACCAGCAAAAGGAAATCGAGGATATTCAGAAGAACTACCGCGAGCAACAATGGGCGGAGATTAAGAGCGCACGCGAAAGATTCGATAAGCAAGAAGACGCCCTTGAGAAACAGAACAAAAAGTACAAGCGTAAGAACTTTTATAAATCCGATGAGTACAAGAAGATGGTCACTGAAAGCGTAGATGCCAACGGCAAAAAGGTTGTCAACCCCATACTATCGCCCGAGAACCAAGCCGGCATGGATGCTGAAATCACGGGCACGCGCATACGCCAAGGCTACGACAACGAAAAGGCCCAGAACCAAGCGCTGAAAGACCTTGAGATGTTCCTCGACAAGCGTATTACCATTGAGAAGAAATACGCAGCTGAGAAAGCCAAAATCGATGACAAGCTAAAGGCTGGCACGATTGATGAGGACACGGCCAATGGACTTAAAGAAAAACTTGAGGGTGACAAGCAGAACGAGCTGCGGAAAGTGGGTTTTGAGAATTTCAAGAACAGCCCTGCATACCAAATGGCCATGGCTGGCACGGGCGTGAACTATTCCGATATGCAAAAGGCGTTTGAGCAGTTGCGCGAGAAAATGGCCGATGCCGCCACCATGAGTCCCTCGGATTTCAAGGCGTTTGCCGATGCCTATCAGCAGTTAAGCGACAAAATGGTTGAAGCCAACCCCTTTGCAGCGTTGAAGCAGGCCAACGAGGATTTGATAAAGTCCGAGGAGGAACTGAAAAAAGCCCATCAGAACACGCTCGATGTGTATAAGGAGTATGGGCTTGATGAGTATGGGCAAGAGCAGCAGGGCGGCAAGATGGAAACGCTACGCACCGATGCCCAAACAGCAGATGAAAATGTGACCGCTGCGCAAGAAGCCTATAACAAGGCCATGCAGGACAGCAATGCCACCGATGAGGAACGGCTTCGCTTGCAGCAAGACCTCGACAAGGCCTCTAAAGCAGCCACGAAAGCGAACTTGGCGTATTCTAATGCAACAAGAGCGGTCACCAATGCCAAGCAGGCGGAAAACATAGCCACCACAAACAACAACAATGCGAAGAAAAGGCAGCAAAAGGCCACCGAGGGGGTGGTTAGCATAACGAAGAAGTGGGCCAATGCGGTAAAGCAGGCGGCAAGCATGTACAAATCGCCCATTACCGATGCCATTGTTAATGTTGTCTCGCTCGCAACTACCACAATGGATTCCATAAAATCCATTAAAATGGTTGCAAGCTCGACTGTTGAGGGAATGACTGATGTTGCAAAAGCAGTGGAAAAAGCCACGGCTATACTCGCCATCATACAAGCCGCATGGCAGCTGATAAGCACCATAATGAGCCTGTTTTCGGGCAACGCCAAGAAGAAGTACGAGGAGCAGGTGGATTCCCTGAAAGGCACTATCGATGCCCTTGACTATTCTTATAACACCCTCAAGGACGATATGGACGACATGTGGGGAACTGATGCCCTTGAGCAGTACATTAAAACACTTGATACGCTGAACGACAAGCAGGAGAAGCAAATGGAACTTATTCGCTTGCAGGCCAGCGCGCATGTGGGACACAAATCGCTGGAGTATTACCAGAACAAGAAATCCGGTCTTACCGATGCCGATTGGAACGAAATGTACAAGTGGCTGCAAGAGCAGGGTTGGGAGGTTGCCGGAACCCGCCAAGGGGTGTTGTACAACATGACGCCCGAGCAACTGAAAGCGTTCATGGCTTCTGGCATTGGCACTAAGATAATGGGTGCGCTTGGCGGTGTGAAAGGCACGGGCGATTATCACGGTTCCGACTGGTTGAAAGATATGCAGGACTACGCCAATAGCGCAAAGGATGCGGAGGATTTGACCGACCAACTGCAAGAGAAACTGAACGGAATTACGTTCGATTCGCTAAAGGACAAGTTGAAAGAACTTGTAACCACGTTCGACACCTCCATCAACGATATAAACAACAGCTTCGATGATTTCATGCGCGATTCGGTTTACAACAGCGTGCGCGAGGGCTATGAAAGCGAGCTGAAAGAATGGTACAAGGAACTTGACGCATTGAACAAGAAGCGCGCGGAGGGCATGTCGGACGAAGACTACCGCAAGGAACTTGCCAAGCTGCGCGACAAATACACGCAGATAACCAAGAAAGCGCAGGACGATTATCAAAGCGCGCTTACCGAAGCGGGCGTGAACGTTAAGGATGTGGAGCAGTCATCCACGCAGGGCGGCTTTGAAAGCATGTCGGAGGACACAGGCAAGGAACTCAACGGCAGGTTTGCCTCACTGCAAGAGCAGGGCACGATAACGGCAATGAACACAACGGCCATGGTGCAGCAACTTGGCGCGGTGGCGGGCATTGCCGATGAAATCAGAACAGTGCAGGTTAATTCCTACCTTTCGCTGCAGGCCATTGAGGAGAACACCCGCAAGGTTGTCGAACCCATTATGGGCATGCGCGATGACATAGAACGAATTAAAAAGAACACAGAAAGGCTATGACGGAAATTTATTTTTACAAGTACAAGGGCACTTCGTCAATCACCAGCCGTGACTACAACACGGCCACCGATTACGAGAAGATTGACTCCGCCACATACGGGATACACTTGGGCAAGGACACGGCATCCACACTGCTTGCGCCAGCCCCCATGAAATCGGACATCACCAACGATTCCGCGGTGGAGGACGGGGTGCGGTTTGTGAAGAACACGCACAAAACCTCGCGGTCGCTAACGTTGGAGTTCGTTATCGCGGCATTGACGCCCGCCAAGCGGCAGGAGGCCGAGAACGCGCTTCTGAACATTTTCTACAGGGGCTTTTTCGGTGTGCAGATACCCGCCATCAGCAATGACATATACTTCCTTGCGTACAGCGGCAGCCAATCGTATGCGCGGAGCATATCGGGGTGTGTGGTGAAGTTGTCGGTGAAATGCACTGAATACAACCCCTCGATACGCTTCTTGGCGGGGCAAACGAACGAAACGAAATAGGTGCATTATATGGGGGCGGATTAATTTTCCGCCCCTTTGTTTTTGGTTAAATTTGAAGCATGGAAATCACCACGGCAGCAGGCACATACGAAGTACCGGTAACGTCTAAGGCCACCCACAAGGCCACGTTGATGAAAGAGGACTACATTCAGCTCTCTTTCACTGATGTGTATGATATGGGGCTGAAAGCCGGAGACAGCGTCACGTATGGCGGAATGGCCTATGTTCTTGGGGAGGATTACATTCCCACGATGTCCGATGAGGCCACATTCAGTTTTGAGCTGAAGTTCAACGCCCCATGGTACAACTTGGAGAAGTACATGTTTCTGTTCAACACGTATTCCAACGGCAAAATCGTGAAGCGCGAGAGTGAGTGGAGCATAACGGACAACGCCAAGAACATAATTGCGATACTTATTAAGAATACGCAGGACACCGCGCGTTCATGCCCATGCCGGCTGAGCGACACTTTCTATTGCGAGAACACGGAAAAGCACACATTCTCGTTCAGCGCCACAAGCGTTATAGCCACATTGAACAACCTCGCCAAAGAGTTTGAGTTGGAGTGGTGGTTCACTTATGACAATGGGGAGTATGTGTTGCATTTCGGGGAATGCGATTCCTCGGTGGTGTATGATAACGGCAGCACCATTTTTCTTGAGGACGGCACGCGCAAAAAGGATTCCACCAAGCGGACGGCATTGGTTACAGGCGAGAACGTTGGCGCGCCCTCGGTCAATCAGAAAAGCGGCCTAAGCAGGTATTATTACGTGTTCGGCTCATCGCGCAACATTGACCAGACAGTTGATGTGCTGAAGCAGGGCGAGGAATACGTCACCTCCCTTGTGACGAAAAGAATTGCCCTCGACAACCCCATTGACGCTTATGCCATGTTTGGGGTGAACGATGGAACCGGTGAGGAGGTGGTCACGTTCGATGACATTTACCCTCGGTCGGATTATCAGATAACGGGCGTAACGCCATACCGCATAACAAGTGACGAAGTGGCGGGCTACGACAAGAACGGCAACCCCGTTTACAAGATGTACAGCGTGTACAACTTGAAGATAAAGGCGTTTTCCGATTACATATTCAAGCTGATAAACGATGACTCTGTTGATGTGCAGAACGCGGAGGATGTTGTGGCTTCGGGCAAGAAGTTGTCTATAAAGTTCATCATAAAGCAAGAGGGCACAAGCACCAACACGCCAATCCTTGCGGGCTTTGAGTTCGAGGTTGCCGCCATTCTGCAAACGGATAGCGGGACGGGCGAGCGCTGGTACGAGTTCCAAATAATAAAGCAGGACACCAACGGCTACATTATCCCTAACGAGGTTTTGCGCCCGCAGGTGGGCGATTGGGTGTGCGTTTACAACATAAAGGGCGCATTCATAGACGGAAACGAGACGGCCAACGCCAAGACAGAGCTTGAAACGCAATTCAAGAAGTGGTATCTCGACAAGCGCAAGGACATAACGTATTCCGTGAAGCCCTATGTGGATTCAACCATAGACCTTGCCATAGGCGATGCGGTGGTTCTCAAGTACCACGGCAAAGAAATAGTCAGCCGCATTTATTCGTATGAGAAGCGGCTTGACGGCTGCGGAACAAGCTACGAAATCACAAGATACGTAACGCAGGGCACGGTCAACCAGTTGAAAGACGAGGTTAAAAGCCTTAACGTTGCCTTGGCAAGTGTTGGCTCGGCCACAAGTGGCACGAACTCAACCCAAACCGATGCACTGAAAAGGGGAGGGGATAGCAGTGATGGAACGTATAACCTTGAAGCGTTGAAGACTGTTCGGCTGGAGTCGAGGGCTTACATGTATGGGCGCGGTTTTGCGCTTGCCGCCAACGAAAACGGCAACAACCCGCAGCTTTCTTTGCTTGACAACGCTGATGGAGAGATTGATTTCGCGGGCAAGTCATCGGAGCGCATTTCCGTTTCAAGCACGCAAAAAGACAAATTGGTGGTAAGCTACAGCGTAAGCGTTGACACGCAGACAGAGGGCGCGACAATGCGCTTTCAGGCCAACGTGAATGCCCTTGGAAACTTCAAAAGCATTGTAAAGAGGGCGTACTGCCAAGTCTCGCAAAGCATGACACCCGCGAAACCCGTTTCGTATGCCGCCATAGATAGCGTTGTCACCCCCGACTTAGACCTTTCCGACCAACTTGCCCAATACGGCTACGAATTGTCAACCTACAATAGCGATGACATTTATGTTATAGAGCTTGAGAAAGGAAACAACACCTACATGATAACGTTCGTGGTCACATACGATTTTGTGCTGCCCGATGGCGGTGCGATGGGCACACTGCAATCCTATATAAGGGGCACGAACTACGCCAACAGCAGAACGTTCTGCGGGGCAAGGGCTGTAGGGCGCAGGATAGCCATTGATGGCGAGTATGCGCGCATGAGCGGTGGCGGCTGGTACAGAAGCGTGGGCGGTGCATTCCTTTTCAACGATGAGGACTTGGACTTGTCCGCTGGCACGTTCACGCTTGCCACAACAGATGTGCCGATAATGAACGAGCTTGTCAGAACGCTTTCCGCAGAAACGTTTGAGCCGGTGGAGGCGGTGTTCAAGGCGAAAGGCTTTACAGATTCAAAGACTGAAACATCTGCCGATAGGTTCTCGGTAAGGACTTCCTACATATATCTGTACAACGGCACACTTCACTTCGTGCTAACCCTTATGGGCGCAAGGTATCATGTGTTCACGATAAAGTCCGTCACCTACAAGGAAACCGCATATTCGTTCACCATTGCAAAGGTGGAGGATGCCAAGGGCGAGAAAGGCGACACCGGAGACACTGGGCCGGAAGCCAACGTTGCTCGGCAGTTGTACATCATGCAGGGCGCGGCATACGACAAGGCCACGGGGCTTTATTCGCTTAATGGCTTGACGGATATCACCGAGGAGCAAATGAAAGTGATATGGCAGGACACGCACGATTACTATCCTATTGTTGGCTGCTCAATGGACTTCCGCTTGGCGTACACAGCGGCCCGCACAAACTTCATGGTCGGCAACAGACGCTATATGCCGCTGTTCAAGGACTATTCCAAGACAAACGCCATTGCGGCTTTTGCTTATTCAGGGCTTGAGGTGCTGAACGTATGCACATACGACAGCGACTATCCTGAATATGGCTTTAACTGCGGCACTGAATGCGACTCGCTGATGAGCGACAACGCGAAGCTAAGGGCGGTGAACGGCATAATCGGAATGAAGTACGTCACAAGCTGCTATCAGCCGTTCAGAAGATGTCCGAAACTTGAAGATATAAAAATCTACGGGCTGGGCATAGATGTGGAGTTCAACGAAAGCACAAGCCTCTCGCTTGATAGCATTAGGTATATGGCGAAGAACAAGCAAGCGGGGAAAAGCATTAAAATAACGCTCCCCGAAACGACATACAACAAGGTTATGGACGATAGCGAGCTGCCCTCTTTGGCGGAAGTGTCGTTCGTGATGGTTGAAGACCCTAAATAACAATTGAATATGGCAATACAACACATTAATTACAAAAGCGACTTTTCGGTGGTGCTGACATTGCCGCACGGCATACCCTCGTGGGACTGGGCGCTTGCTTTCCGCGTGGGCGCGGTGGAGCGTGTTGTCGTTTGCAAAGGCGGCAAGTTGCCCGAGAATGTTCACAAACTCGATGACAAGCGCGTGGAGGTGTTCTTCGACAACCACGGCTTTCAATGCGGGCGGCTGCTGTGCGAGTTCAGCGAATCCAAGCCCGACAGCAATTACGATGATGGGGAAAAGAACACCTACTCACCGCAAATGCTTCCTGTTGTGCTGTGGCCGCTTGCAAGTGACGATTGCAACCCCATTAGCGCGGATGTATACGGCTCTATTGAAGCCGCATTGGATGGCAAGGTGGACAAGGAAGCCGGCAAGGGGCTTTCGTCTAACGATTTCACGGATGAAGATAAGGAGAAACTCAACAAAATGGGTTTTGAGGTGCGCTATGAAGATGGCGCGTTAGTGTTTAACGATAAATAAATTTCAAAAAAATGGCAGACATTGTAAACAAAGGTGATGTGAAAAAAATTGTAATTGGGAACAATAGCTATACCATTTACGATGAGAGTGCGCGTGCGGCTGCGGCCAACGCGCAAAGTGCGGCAGACGGCAAGGTTGATGCGCAGTATGTGACCACGCAATTGGCAAGTTACGTAAGAACCACCACGGCCAACGCCACTTATGCGAAAGCAGAAGACCTTACCAAGGTTGGAACAAACGTTTCCATCCTTACAACGAAAGTTGGCGAGCTTACTGTCGCAACAAACCCCTCGTTCAAGAGCGTGAAGTATGATAGTGCAGGCCACAAAATCACGTTCGGCACTGTTGACGGAAAGAGCGTTGACTTGGACGCTGCGCCTTTCATCAAGGACGGCATGCTTACCAATGCGGAGGTTAAGGAAGCGGCAGTAGATGTAAGCGGCAGTCAGGTGACAAAGCTGTGCTTAGTACTTACTGTGAAAATCGACAATGGCGATGGTACGACTGACAACCAAGTGATTAACATTCCCATTGAGCAGATTTTCAATGCGGACAACTACTACACCAAGACGGAAATCACCACCAATTACTACGACAAGCAAGGTGTGGAGGATTATGTCAAGACTAAAATCTCCGATGAAATGTCTGAGGTTCCCTCAAACGACAATGTGAAAACGTGGATTTCGACCGCCAAGACCGAAGCCATAACCGAGGCGAAAGCGGCCATTCCCACAAAGGTTAGTGCATTCACCAACGATGCGAACTACATAACCACTTGCTTTGTTTCGTATGACGCGAGTGAAAAAGTGCTGACACTTAAATAATAGACTGATTAAAACATTAAAACATGGCATCAAGTGAAATCAACAAGGACACGGCCACCTCCGCTGGAACGCAGCAGGAGCTGTCGTCAATAAAGCTGAACAACACGCAATATAGTTTAAGGGACACATCAAAGCAGGAGAAGCTCGTAAGCGGCACGAACATAAGGACAATCAATGGCGTGTCGGTGCTTGGCAGCGGAAATATTTCCATAACGCAGTCAATCGATACGGCATTATCGAGCACTTCCACCAACGCAGTGCAGAACAAGGTGATTACGGCTGCGCTGGACGATAAAATCGGCAAGCAGGGCATAATTGATGTTAAAGGTGGCTATTTCCGAATAATGCAAAGTTCTGGCTACCATATTAACTTACGGGGCGATGGCTATGCAGAAGTTTATGACAGCGCAGGTGATAGGGTTAGCTCGTTCTACTTCCCCAATAGCGACTACGATAGCGAGAACATGCTGGCGATGATGTCGGATTTGAATGATGCTACCGACAACAAAGTGGACAAGGTTGATGGCAAGGGGCTAAGCACCAACGACTACACCACCGCGGAAAAGAACAAGTTGGCAGCGTTATACACAAAGACCGAGATTGACAACAAACTTGACGCGCTAAGTTCTGGCAGTGGAAGTGGAGCGGCAAAGTGGTCATTAAGTTCTCGTTTTGGCTATAACGGCATTGGGCTAAGCTCTATTCTTGATAATTCCACCATGCAAAAAATTAAAAGCGGGGACATAATAGTGGATTCTAATGGGGTTGAAGGCGTAATAGTATGGGCGACAACACCTGTTAGCCCCACTATTGGTGACGCAGGGAAAGGTGATGAGACTTACACCCCGTGGTTTGTTGTTTTTGCAGCAAGCGGTATATTTGTGTTGGGTGTTTGTTATGGCTCTAATTACTCATACCATAAGTGGAAGACAGTCTCGACAATAGATTTAAGTACATTTCAATAAATAAAAAATGAACTGGTTGATAAAATTAATAGGTATAGATAAGTTGAAGCACATTGCAGTGTGCTTTCTGATAGCGGCAGTGGTGGGCACGTTCCTCTCGCTGCTTGGTGCGGGTTTTGGCGTGGCGGCTGTGGCGGCTGCCGCGAGTGCGGAGAGTGCCGCGGTAACAAAAGAATGGTGCGATGACACCTATGGTGGCAAATGGGATTGGTTGGACTTTCTCGCTGACCAAGCGGGCATTGTCCTTGCGGTTCTGTGGCTTGTGATGTTTCACTTTTCAAAAGGTTAGCGAATGGTTCAGCAAGTAACGGAAGTGGCGAGGGACGTCAGCGACTTTGGTATGCTGGCGGTGACGGGCGCATTCTTCCTCGTTTTATCGGCCACAATGATGATAGCGATATTCAGGTGGTTTAAATCTATGATTAACAGAATGTTGGAACAACAGGAATGCTTGCGTCAACTATTGGATATCTTGCAGGACAACACCGCTGTTATCAAAAGCCTTGCCGAACGCCTTGAACCCGAGACACAACTGCGAATCCGAAACCTAACGGGGTTTGCCTTTGACTTGTCGGTGGAGCAGGTTTGTCAGCTTATTAAGCGTGTTAGGGAAGAGAACCACATAGCCGACCATGAGGCAACGGCAGTGAAAATAAGGAAATCGCTAAAGGTTATCCATGACGACAGAAACAGCAGATTTGACCCTTTTACCTACCGCGGCAAGCCATTGTCGAATTTCTGCAATAATTCGTGGGTGGAAGACGTAGCAAAGGTTGTGGAAGCCGAGATTTATAATGAAGACGGGGCTAACAATGGCCGCGCCTACACGAATGTAAAGCTCGCTTACGACAATATAAAGACGCAGTTTTACCAACACCTAAACAGCTAACGGAATGGAAAGTGATGTGTTTCTGCTTGTGGCGATGGTGGTGTTGCTGCTTTTGGCAATGCTTATCGTGGGCAAGCAGCTTGAACGGGTAACGCGCGAGAGGGATAACCTCAGAGCGCAGGTAGAAGAACTTAAAAAACTTTTTTTTGAACTGGATGGAAATAAAGATTAAACGCGTGGCCAAAAAGGCCGACTATACAATAGGCCACCTTTTCGTGGATGGCCAATATGTGTGCGATACAATTGAAGATACCGACCGCGGGCTTAGCCAGCAAATGCCCTTGGAGGAGATTCAAAGGATAAAGGTCAAGGACAGAACTGCAATTCCTTGCGGACAGTACCGCGTGTCGTTGGACGTCAAATCCCCAAAATACTCCAACTTTACGCGCTACCCGTGGGCGAAAGCCATAAACGGGTGTGTTCCGCGGATACTCAATGTTGCAGGCTTCGAGGGCATTCTAATCCACGTAGGCAACACAGCGGCAGACACCAGCGGCTGTGTTATAGTGGGTGAGAACAAAGTGGTGGGCAAAGTGATTAACTCAACCGCCACATTCAACAGGTTGTATTCGATGATGGCCAACGCAAAGGGTGGCATATTCCTCACGATTGAGTAGTCCGCAAACAGAAACGCACTGAGGCCCAGTGTTTTTTGGCTGAATGGAATTTACTTTGCAAAAAAAGCTGCTCTTCACAGAGCAGCTTCAAAGTGTTTTAACTAAATTATTTTCATGCAAGATTTATTTAGTGTAGCTAAGTTACTAATTTTTACGGCAATGGCAAAGAAAATAACGGCAATAATCCTATTAGTATTAATGCTTTCGGCCTGCAAATCAAGAACGGCAGAGTTCCGCACCATATATAAAACGGACACAATTACGCAAACGCGCATTGACACGTTGCGCGTGGTTGATTATCAGCAATGGGGGCGGTATGACACCGCAAAGGTCGAGGAACGGCACCGCTACATAGACAGTACAGTGGTGCAAGATACGACACGCGTGACAATTAATGCGGATGGCAGCACTGACACCGAGCGCGTGCGCTTCATCACGCGTTACGTGGACAGCGCAAAGGAACTGAACACGCTGCAATCCAAGGTGGAGCGGTATCGCGACTCGCTGAATGTTTTCCGCTCAAAGTGTGACAGTCTATTGCGCGTTAAGAACAACGTGCAAGAGGTTGAAAAAGTGCGTACTGAGGGCGTGAAATGGTGGCAGAAGTGGCTGATGTGGATAGGTGTGGCGGCATTGGCTGTGGTGGCCGTATTCTTGTTCAAGGGGAAACAGAGGCTATGAGGTTCATCTTATTTCTTTTAAGGTACACGCCATTTGTACTCACATTGTTGATGATAGTGCATACAGGTTTGCTGCTGCGTGGAACGGATTGCAGTGTGCTAAACCATGCGTGCCTATCCCCACTGCCCTATGCGCTCTATATGGCGTTAAGCGTCAAGATGAGGTTCTGCATATTCCACCGCCTCGCACTGACATACACGTTTGTGTTGTATCTTTGCATAACGCTTCAAAGCTACAACGTATTTGCAGCTATGGGTATTGATGTGCAAAGCGCGCGGCTGGTGATGCTGATAGTGGGGGTGATGTTGTTAACAGCGTTTTTTACGATAAAAAGCTATGAACGGAAAAGACGAACTCCAATCTGTGCTTGCCGAGATTGCGGCAGCTGCTGATGACAACGTGTGCGGCATGGGTGATGATGCCCTGCGCTCGTTGGCTGGGGCGTTGCGTACAATGTTCCGCGCCAAGGTGCCTAAAACGTATAGCAGAGAATGCGCTGCCCGTGAGTTGGGCATTAGCGTGCGTCAACTGCAACGTGATGCGCAGGCGAGCGGTGTTAAGTTCCACCGGAATGGTGAAGCCAAGGTTTGGCTTACCGAGGAAGATATTACGCGATTACGGGAGTACCGCAATTCTTAGTTTCTCATTTCTCTTTTTTTTGTTTTTAGACATAGTTTATTTAGTTAGCAAAAGTGGCTCGGCTGTGAAGCTGGGCCATTTTGTTGCCGTTAACAAAATGGTTCTTATCTTTTTCGTGGGGTCACGAAAATGTAAATATCGCCAGCATACCTTTTTCGTGAGGTCAGGAAAATGGTTTCCTCACCAAAAAAACATACAAGATTTTGGCAAAATTATATACAAGAATTGAGAAAAATTATATATCATTGCCGTATGAAAACAAAAAGACTTATCCCATACATGGCGACCCCGCCGATTGAAATCGTTAAAGACGAAATGGACGCAAGGGGCATTTCGTTGGAAGAAATGGCTGCTCTGCTTGAAATGAGTGTGGCCAATCTTAACAGAATGTTTGAGGAAGGCGCGGACATTACGCCCATGCTTGCCAAAAAGTTAGAGCAAGCGTGGGGTATCGGTGCTGGCACTTGGTTAAAGTTGCAGCAGATTTACGAGCAAGACAAGGCCGAAATTGAGCAACGTGACAAAAATAGGGCCAAACAACAATAGGGAAAAAGGTGTAAAACTAACACTTCAAGGCTATTTTCCAAAATGGAAAAGACCACATTCTTCAAATAAAGAACTACCTTTGCACCAACAAACCGCTCGGGCGAGCCGCATGGCAGCATACTCGGGCGGTGTTTTTTTGTCCTCCGCTTGGGACACACTTATTCCGTAACACACTGATTGCATGCAAGTAGTAATAAAGCAATGTCCTAACTTAGGGCGTGGCAAGCCGCCTTGGTAACTTCGGATTGGCAATAGTGCCAAACAACCAATTAAAACGTTACAACATGGCAGACGAAATGATTAAAGAGAAGATTTATTGCACAGGCGGAAACAATGATGCGCCTTGGCTTGCGGCAATGATGAACAACAAGCGCGACTGCGACCCGATGGCGATGGCAGCAATGGCAAACGGGGGCATGGGCGGTCAGTGGAACAACCCCTTTATATACCTTGTGTGGATGATGTTCGCACAGCGTATGTGGGGTAATGGTTGGGACACCAACGGCCAGAACGCGCAGAACGTGGAACTGCAAAACCAAATTCAATCTCTGCGCTCGCAGATTGCAGAGAACCAGAACAGCGGCCTTATCATGGACGCAATCAAGGGAAACGGCTGTGCAATCAATCAGCTTGCCAGCAACCTCAATTGCGACTTCAACACGCTTAACTCGGCTATTTGCGATGTGCGCGGTGGCATAGACCGCTTGAGCGGTGCCGTTGGCATGAGTGCGGAAAGGGTTATCAATGCAATCAACATGGGCAACCTGAACCTCGTTCAGCAGTTAAAAGATTGCTGCTGCCAAACCCAGCAAAACATTATCAAAATGGGCTACGAGAACCAACTCGGCCAGAAGGACATCATCAACGCAATGCAGAGCGGCTTCGACCGCACCAACACTGGCATTGAGCGCGGCTTCTCGGCCATAGGCTATCAGATGGCCACCGACAAGTGCGACATTCTCCGCGGTGCTGAGAACAACACGCAGCGCATTATAGATGTGCTAAACAATCACTGGCAATCCGACTTGCAGCAACGCTACAACGATGCTCGCTTGGAACTCAGCCAGCAGCGGCAGAACGCCACGCTGATTGCGGCATTGAAGACCACGACCACCACAACCTAACGAAACAAGTTTAATTCATGGGGTGAGGCGTTGCGCCTTGCCCCAAATTATTAACGCTAAATTCAATTTGACGATGATACAATTCAAGGACATACGAGCAGGCCATACACTGCATTTATTCGACAAAGAACGAAAGGAATACACACCCTCAAAGGTGGAGAGCGTGAAGCCGCCCTATTTTGCGACCACAGGCGTGCAGAAAGTGATAGACATCACGTTGCAGGTGTGGGGCGAAAACAAGACCTACGTTGTTCCCGAGGACGCTTCCGTGGCCTATGACGGCACTTTGATGATTGCCACGGATAAGGAACAGGTGAAGCTGGAGGTTCAAGGCATTCGGGGTGCCGCTGACGCAAGGCTGAAATTGCATGACAGCGATATCGCGTGTTTGGAACGCTGCGACAAGGTGCTTGAGCTGCTCGATGAGACAATAGCGGAAAAGCGCGAAACGGAGAGGAGGTTTGCAAGCATAGAACAGAAACTGAACGAACTTATTTCAAAACTGACATGAACGATGACGAGGAAATATTGTGGCTTGTGAACACATTCGGCATATTCTGCATCACAGAGGACGATTTGCGGGTTATCTTCAACGTGGAATAGCTGAATTTTCAAAGCTCGCGTTTTTTTGCTATTTTTGTGCAGGTAATGAGCGGTTATTTGCACAAAAACTGCATTTGTGCTAACATTGTGCTAACAAAGACCGAATTACCTAATGTAATTTATTGATTAATAGAATATTACGAGTAATAATATTGTTTAAAGCACAAAGATACAAATTTGAAAGCAATTCACAACAATTGCGCTTGGTCGAGGGTGTACACGTTGGTTGTTGCTATAAGCACAAAGATACAAATTTGAAAGCAATTCACAACATAGCGTAGCGCAAGCGTAGGTGTGTAGTAGTTGTTGCTATAAGCACAAAGATACAAATTTGAAAGCAATTCACGACATCTTTAAAGTTTAATATTTAATCAGAAAAGTCCGTTTTATTTGCATGCATAAATTGGTGATTTTCACATAATCCAAAGACAAAAGGTTTTCCTTTATGTTTTTGGTAATCACACATTATACAATTAGGATTAGAACAATGCGTTGCTTTATAAAAGCCATGTCCAAACTCATGAATTATTACCGCAATAAGGGAGTTCCCCTTACATCTATAATCGGATACTATAGATTTGTTTCCGCCTAAAGGAGTCAATCCCATAATCCCATAATTTTTACTTCCATGTATTTTGTGGGATATATCTTTATGTGTAAGCCCTATGATATAGTACTTGGAATTACAATTCAAATCACGTAATAAAACATTTGCTAAATAGCGATTTCTTGGAGCGTAATAAGCCTCTCTAGGAAGTGTTTTAGGTTTCAACACGTTTATTTCAAAGTGTTTTGCATAAACCTTATTTAGTTTTTCCTGAATTGCGGGAATTAAGTTTGTGGCTTCTTTTACAGAAAAGTCTTCATAAGGTTGTAATGAAATACATTCTATAGAATCTTTTGATGGATTATGTTTATTTGATGCTATTTTATTCTTGATATTATTACATGATGCCATACATACTAATAACATCACATATATTACAAATTTACTCATATTAATGTCTTTCATTATAATATCCAGGAAGATCATAATAAATATTATAATTCTTTCCGTTTAATCGACTTGGTTTATTTCTAAAAGTAATTTTACGTTCTGCTCTTTCAAGTCATTCCAGTCTTTGCGCGACAGGACGTTGTGGTGCGAAACGTCGATCCCAAGGCATTCGTTTCCGCTGTTTCCACCGCAGCCAGCCAGTCCAATTAGCACGGCTGTGCATAACGCCAGCCCATTGAAAAATCTAAGCATAAGATTCGTGTGAATGTTAATTACTAATGTGTTTGTCGCATTTGTTAACGTGGACGGTATAGGGCAAATTGTGTGCGGCAAGCAAAAAAATAAGATAGGCGAAGGTGATGGCGGAGCGCACGCTGCGGGTGAAATGCGCGGGCTGTGGGCGAAAAATTGCCGTTTTCGTTCAATTTTGGGGGTGGGGGTTGCGTTTATATCTCAGATTAAGTAACTTTGCCAGTTATGAGAAAGGTATTTGTCACAGTTTTGGCCATGGCTTTGGCGGCGGGCGCTGCCAAGGCCCAGGTTGCGTTTACGGGCGCAAGCAAGGCCGTGTATGATGAGGCTCCGGCTGCCAGCACGGGTTTGAGCCACATTTATGTGCTCGACGGCTCGGCCGGCGTGGGCATGACCTACACCGCCGCCAGCGACCAGTCGCCCGTGGTGTGGTACACCTACGGCAGCAGCGGCGGCGCGTATGCCACTCAGCTCGACGGCATTGAGCGCAATGGCCGCGAAACCGTGCTGCGCCAGGTGAAGCCCGATTGCGGCTACATAATTGAGGAGGGCACCAAGCGCACCTATGTGTGGGTGACCGATTACAGCGCCCACGCTCTGAGTCTGGAGTCGGTTGAGGCCGCTCCTGCCTCCGACTGCGGCACGGCCACGCTTAATGTGGCTGGCAGCGGCGGCGACTTGGAGTATTACACCATTACGGGCGTGCGCAAGGTGCTCGACCGCCAGCTCAGGCTCGCCTACCGCTCGCTTGAGTGGAGCGACGACCAGAGCCAGTGGGTGGAGAAGACCGAGGAGGAGTCCTACGAGTCGTTCAAGCCCACCATGGTGGTGCCCGCGCCGCTGTGCAACACCGAGTTCACCCTGACGGGCGACAAGTTTCTGCGCTTCTGGGGCCGTGAGCAGTCGGTGTCGAGCAGCACCTACACCACCAGCGCGGTGGATGTGCGCACCACAGCCGTGCAGGAGACGCGCGACAACGACAACGAGCGCAAAGACGACGGCCAGACGGCCATGGGCGGCTCGGCCCCTGTGAAAATAACCTTCACGTCGCACAGCACCGACGCCGTGGTCTACAAGGAGTGGCAGATGGCCACCGACCCCGACTTCAACAGCATTCAGCTGCGCCTCAACCAAGACGAGGTGGAGCAGACGTTTGAGGACGCCGGCACGTTCTACTGGCGCTTCATCGGCTCAAACGCCGACGGCTCGTGCAGCGCCACGGGTGAGACCTACACGGTGAGCATCGGCACATCGGAGCTGCTGTGCCCCAACGCATTCACCCCCGGCACCAGCGAGGGCGTGAACGATGTGTGGAAGGTGTCCTACAAGTCGATAGTGCAGTTCCACTGCTGGATATTCAACCGCTGGGGCAACAAGATTATCGAGCTCAACGACCCCTCGCAGGGCTGGGACGGACGCTACCGCGGCAAGTTGGTGGACACGGGCGTGTACTACTACGTGATTGAAGCCCGCGGCGCCGACGGCAAAAACTACAAGCTGAAGGGCGACATCAACATAATCCGCTACAAGCAGGGCCTTAACGGCACCACCGGCGGCACTCAGGGCAACTGACGCCCGGCCGCACAAGCTGGCGGAGCAAAAAAAGAGTCAGTGAACTGGAGCGCGGCGCGCATTCCGGGCCAAGCCACACAGGCGGCCGGGGTGCGCGGCGCGCATATGCTAAAGAAACAATAGAGACATAACTACATATATGAAGAAATTTGCAATATTGCCGCTTGTGGCGGCCGCGGCCTGCGCTGTGCCATGTGTGGCGCAGACGGCACGCGCCGCCGCCAACGCAGAGGCAACCTACCGCGGCCGCGAGGCTGCGGTGTTTGCCGTTAAGTCTAACCCCACGGTACCGCTTAAGATGACCTTTTGCGGCGACACGGTTGACCTCGACCGCCTCGACATGTTTGAGCGGCTCGACCGCGAGCTCACCTCGGTGGTGTATGCCCACACGGGCACGCTGCTGTGCCTGAAGCGCGCCAACCGCTATTTTCCCGCGCTCGACTCAACGCTGCGCGCCAACGGCGTGCCGCTCGACTTCCTCTACTTGGCATGCACCGAGAGCACCATGGACTGCAACGCCTATTCGCCGGCCCACGCCGCCGGACTGTGGCAGCTGCTGGCCGCCACCGCCCGCCAGTATGGCCTGGAGGTGAACGGCGAGGTGGACGAACGCTACGACCCCGAAAAGTCGACCGTGGCCGCCTGCCGCTACCTCAAGGCGGCCTACCGCAAATATGGCCACTGGGCCACTGTGGCGGCCAGCTACAACGCCGGCATGGGGCGCATATCGGGCGAGCTCGAGCGCCAGCTGGAGTCAAACTCGTTTGACCTCTACCTCAACAGCGAGACGTCGCGCTACGTGTTTCGCATCATGGCCTACAAGACGCTGCTGGCCGACCCCAAGCGCTTCGGCTACCGCCTGACGCGCCAGCAGCTGTACCAGCCGGTGCGCTGCACCACCGACACCGTGAGTGGCCCTGTGGCCAGCTGGCCGCAGTGGGCCAAGGCACACGGCATCACCTATGCGCAGCTGCGCGAGGCCAACCCGTGGATACGCGCAAGCCGGCTCACCAACTCGCAGCGCCGCCGCTACTGCGTGCGCATTCCGCTGGCCGACGACCTTTACCGCTCGCGCCGGCACTACTCGGCCTACAACCCCGCCTGGGTGGTGGAGTGAGCCGATGCTACCCGACCACACAAACAAAAGAATAAGAATCCAAAACGACAAAAGAGCATAATCAATGAAAATTGGCGACAAAGAGGTGGACTGCGTGAGCGTGCTGGGCGCGCGAGTGCACAACCTGAAAAATATCGACGTCGACATTCCGCACCACAGCCTCACGGTGATCACTGGGCTCAGCGGCAGCGGCAAGTCGTCACTGGCCTTCGACACGATTTTTGCCGAGGGGCAGCGGCGCTACCTCGAGACGTTTTCGGCCTACGCCCGCAACATGCTGGGCGTGCTCGAGCGCCCCGACGTTGACAAAATCTCGGGTCTGAACCCCGTGATTTCGATAGGGCAGAAGACCGTCAACAAAAATCCGCGAAGCACCATTGGCACCACCACCGAGGTCTACGACTACCTGCGCCTGCTGTTTGCGCGCGTGGGCGACGCCTACTCCTACCTGTCGGGCAAGAAGATGGTGAAGTATTCGGTCGACAAGATTCTCGACCTCATTCTCGACCGCTACGACGGCCGCAAAATCTACATTCTTGCGCCGCTGGTGAAGAACCGCAAGGGACACTACAAAGACCTGTTTGAGCAGCTGCGCAAAAAGGGCTACATGAACGTGCGCATCGACGGCGAGGTGAAGGAAATCACCTTTGGCATGAAGCTCGACCGCTACCGCAACCACGACATACAGCTGGTGGTGGACCGCCTGCGCGTGGCCCGCAAAGACGAGGCCCGCCTGCGCGACACGGTGGAGCTCACCTTCAAGCAGGGCGGCAACCAGCTGATGGTGCTCGACGCCGAAAGCGGCGAGCTGGGCTACTACAGCAAGTCGCTCATGGATCCCGACACGGGGCTGTCGTATATGGAGCCGGCCCCCCACAACTTCTCGTTCAATTCGCCGCAGGGCGCCTGCCACCGCTGCAAGGGCCTGGGCTACGTCAACATCATCGACCGCGAGAAGGTGATGCCCGACACGTCGCTCTCGATTCGCAAGGGTGGCATTCTGCCTCTGGGCAAATATAAAAACGCGCTCATATTCTGGCAGGTGCAGGCCATTTGCGAGAAGTATGGCGTCACGCTCGACACGCCGCTCGCCAGTGTGCCCGACGAGGCCATTGACGAGATTATGAACGGCACCGACGAGCGCCTGCCCATCAAGACCGAGACCATGAGCACAAGCAACTACTTCCTGTCGTACGACGGACTGGTGAAATACCTGGAGCTGCAGAAGAGCGACGAGTCGACCAACCAGGCCCAGAAGTGGGCAGGGCAGTTCTTTTCGCGCGCCGTGTGCCCCGAGTGCCACGGCGACCGCCTCAACCGCGAGGCGCTGCACTTCCGCGTCAACGGCAAGAACATTGCCCAGCTCGCCTCGATGGACATATCGGAGCTGCGCGAGTGGATGGCCGACCTGCACAATCATCTGCCCGAGCCCAAGTGGAAGGTGGCCGAGCAGATAGTGAAGGAGATTGACGGCCGCCTCGGCTTCATGCTCGACGTGGGCCTCGACTATGTGTCGCTCAACCGCAACTCGGCGTCGCTCTCGGGCGGTGAAAGCCAGCGCATCCGCCTTGCCACGCAAATCGGGTCGCAGCTGGTGAATGTGCTCTACATCCTCGACGAGCCCAGCATCGGCCTGCACCAGCGCGACAACCAGCGGCTCATCGACTCGCTCAAGAAGCTGCGCGACGAGGGCAACACCGTGATAGTGGTGGAGCACGACAAGGACATGATGCTCGAAGCCGACTATGTGGTCGACATCGGCCCAAAGGCGGGGCGCAAGGGCGGCAACGTGGTGTTTGCCGGCACTCCCGCCCAGATGCTCGCCAGCCACACCATCACGGCCGATTATCTGAACGGCACGCGCAACATCCCCATTCCGCCCATCCGGCGCGATGGCAACGGCCACTGGCTCACCCTGCACGGCTGCTGCGGTAACAATCTGAAAAACGTGGACGTTACGCTGCCTTTGGGCACGTTTGTCTGCGTCACTGGCGTGTCGGGCAGCGGCAAGTCGAGCCTCATAAATGGCACGCTTCAACCCATTCTGAGTCAAAAATTCTACCGCTCCCTTACCGAACCCCTTAAATACTCCAGTGTGGAGGGCTTGGAGTGGGTCGACAAGGTGGTCACCGTCGATCAGTCGCCGCTTGGCCGCACGCCGCGCTCCAATCCCGCCACCTACACGGGCGTGTTTGCCGACATCCGCAATGTGTTTGTCAACCTGCCCGAATCCAAAATCCGCGGCTACAAGCCAGGCCGGTTCTCGTTCAACATATCGGGCGGCCGCTGTGAGGTGTGCAAGGGCAATGGCTACAAGACGGTGGAGATGAATTTCCTGCCCGACGTGCTGGTGCCGTGCGAGGAGTGCGGCGGCAAGCGCTACAACCGCGAGACGCTCGAGGTGAAGTTCAAGGGCAAGTCGATTGCCGATGTGCTCGACATGACCATCAATCAGGCTGTGGAGTTCTTTGAGGCCATCCCTTCGATTCTTAACAAAATCAAAGTGCTGCAGGATGTGGGCCTGGGCTACATCAAGCTTGGCCAGCCCTCGAGCACGCTTTCGGGTGGCGAGAGCCAGCGCGTGAAGCTGGCCGCCGAGCTCTCGAAGCGCGACACGGGCAAAACTGTCTACATCCTCGACGAGCCCACCACGGGATTGCACTTCGAGGACATCAACATTTTGCTGGGCGTGCTCAACCGCCTTGTCCAAAAAGGCAACACCGTGATTGTGATTGAGCACAACTTGGATGTGATAAAATGTGCCGACTACATCATCGACATGGGTCCCGAAGGCGGACGCAACGGCGGTAGGGTGGTGGCCTGCGGCACCCCCGAGGAGGTGGCCGAAAATCAGGCTTCGGTCACTGCAAAATTCATTAAGCAGGAATTGCAGGCTAGATAATTTTCTGGTCGATATCATAGGCGCTCCAGCGGTGGCTTGGCTACTGCCGGAGCGCTGTTTTTATGCCCGTTTGCCGCACAGATTGTGGCCAAAAACGGGCATTTTTTATTTTTCTGAGCCTTTTCCATAATGGAATAGGGGAGGGGTGTGCCGCGCGCGTAACTGCATTGAAATGCAGCGCTTTGACTGCCGAGGATGGTGCGCCTAAACCCTTGCTCAATGCTTTCAGGTTTTGATGTGTGTGCAGTTGGCCGATTTAAAAATCTAAACGGCAAGGAAAATGCGATAAAATGGAATGATTACAAAATGGGTAAGTTTACCATCGCGGCCTGACGGTGAATTTGCAACTGCGAATACAAATGTAAATAAAATCGCAAACCGACACCCCGCGCCATTAAAATACGCAAACTAATGTATTTGCAAAAGTAAAACGAAAATTCGGCAAAACGGGCAATTTTGCTGATGTGAATTTGCAAACACATAATTTACAAAGTAACGAAAAGTATCTATTAACACTTATTAGTATGAGATATATATACTTAAACATCAGCGTATTAGCTACTAAACATTAAAGTACTAAATCACGATATTTGCACAATTTGCCCCTTTCGCCAGCAGCCTTGCCGCAATGGTCGCGCAGTGTGCTGAAATGCAGCAAAATGCCAATGAGCCTTAAATGTTTATTACAATAGATGCGTTTGTAAATGCAAACACACCCCTAAACGCACCGATTGCGGCCGCAAACAGCCGATGCTGATATTTATATTCTAAAATTTTGATTTTTCAATCATATGCCCTAAATTTGCATATGTGAAATTTGAATACGTTAATTGAGTTATGGACATAGTTTCGCGTTTAAAACACTTCTTGGAGACCAACGGAATCACCAATTCGCTCTTTGCCGACACTTGCGGCATAGCGCGCCCCACCTTGTCGCAGCTGCTCAACGGCCGCAACAGGCGCGTGAGCGACGAGATTTTGGCCAAGATACACAAGGCCTACCCCACTCTCAACATCATGTGGCTTATGTTTGGCGATGGTGATATGATTGGTCCAAATGCGAACACTGGCAATGGCGCCGCCACAGCTTCAACTGGCGTAGATTTCGCTGCTCAGCCCGGGGCCGATGGTTCCATCGAGGAGCCTAATTCTCGGGCCACGCAATCCATAATGTTCGACGATGCCGACCCCGATCCTGTGGCCGCCGACGCCCCTCAGGGCGAGGCTCAGCCCCCTGTGCGCGACGCCGCCCCGGCCGCCACGCTCAGTGCCGCCCTGCAAGACTTGGCGCGCCGTGGAGGCCAGATGCCGCGCCCTGCCACCCCTCCGGCCGACGGCCGCCGCATAGTGAGCATAATGGTGTTTTACAACGACAACAGCTTCGAAACATTCACGCCGCAGTCATGATGGCTGCGCGCACGCTTTTCTGTAATAATAGATATATATAAAACGACGGCTGCCCGGCCATCTTCTCACCGAAGAGGCCGGGCAGCTGTATATTATTATAGATGTGTGGCGTCTATTGCCGCATGGCGCCCACCAGTTGGCGTGCGCTTTGCAGGCCGTGGCGCTCAAGGTAGGCGGCAATGTAGTCCACAGCCTTCACCGTAACCTGCGGGTCGATGAAGTTGGCCGTGCCTATCTGCACCGCTGTGGCTCCGGCCAGCATGAATTCCACCGCGTCGCGGCCGTTCATGATGCCTCCGAGGCCAATCACGGGGATCTTAACCGCTTGGCTCACCTGCCACACCATGCGCACCGCAATGGGCCTTATGCACGCGCCGCTCAGGCCGCCGGTGATGGTCGACAGGTAGGGCTTCATCTTCTCCACATCGATGGCCATGCCCATGAATGTGTTGGTCAGCGACACGGCGTCGGCGCCGGCGTCCTCCACCGCGCGCGCTATCTCGGTCACATCGGTCACATTGGGCGTCAGCTTCACTATCATGGTGCCGTCGTAGGCCTTGCGGGCCTCGTTCACCACGCTTTGGGCGCCGCCGGTGGTGGTGCCAAAGGTCATGCCGCCCTGCTTCACGTTGGGGCACGATATGTTAATCTCCACTGCGGCCACCTTGTCCAGGCCGTTGAGCTTGGCGCACACGGCGGCATAGTCCTCGGGCTGCGAGCCCGACACGTTCACCACTATCTGCGTGTCGATGTCCTTGATGCGCGGATATATGTGTTCAATAAAGTGGTCCACACCCTTGTTTTGCAGACCCACGGCATTCAGCATGCCGCTCGGGGTCTCCACTATGCGCGGGTAGGGGTTGCCCTCGCGCGCCTTCAGCGTGGTGCCCTTCACCACAATGCCGCCCAGGCGGCTCAGGTCGATGAAGTCGGCAAACTCCTCGCCATAGCCGAATGTGCCCGATGCCGTCATCACCGGGTTTTTCAGCTTCAACTTTCCTATTTCAACGCTTAAATCTACCATTTCAGTCGTTTTATGTTAAACACCGGTCCTTCTTTGCACACACACACGTTGCCGCTGTCGGCCGTGTCTTCCACGCAGCACAGGCAGGCGCCCAGGCCGCAGGCCATCATGTTTTCGAGGCTCACCTCGCAGTCAATGCCGCGCTCTGTGGCAATCTTGGCCACAGCCTTCATCATGGGCTGCGGGCCGCAGCATGCTATGTGGGCCACGTCGCCCGCGAGTGCGCTGTGCTGGGTCACAAATCCCTTTTCGCCCATCGAGCCGTCCTCGGTGGCCACGTGCACCTTGCCGTAGCGCTCAAACAGGTCCAGCTCCAGCAGGTCGCTCTTCGAGCGCGCGCCCAGCAGGAATTCCACCTCCACGCCGTTGTGGCTCATGGCCTTGCCCAGCTCCAGCAGCGGGGCCACGCCCACGCCGCCGCCCACCAGCAGGGCCCGTCCGCCCTTGGGCGCGGCGTCAAATCCGTGCCCCAGCGGCAGCACCAGGTTCAGCCTGGCCCCCTCGCGGGTGTCGATCAGCGCCGCCGTGCCGTTGCCGGCGCGGCGCACCAGCAGCCACAGCTCGTTGCGCTCGTGGTCTACGAAGTTTATCGATATGGGCCGCCGCAGAAAAGTGCTCTTGGAGTTTGGCACCTCCACCTGCACAAACTGCCCTGGGGCGCACTCAGGCACGTGCCCCTCGGCCGGGGTGAGTATCAGCAGTGAGTAGAGCGGCGATATGCGCTCGTTCTCCACCACTGTGAAGTCCATTTCAAATTTCTTCATGTTCACAAATAAAGATGTGTGGTTTTTTTAGTGAAGGCGGCCCCCGTCGGGCTGCCTTGGTGCAAAGGTAGCAAACTCTGGCCTATTATTTCATATTTTGGGCATCTTTCATTACCTTTGTGTGTGAATATTCACCCCGTGAATCAATATTTTCCCAAGCAGAATGATCGACATCAACAATGGCATAATAAAAACGGTGGCTTCGCTCGCGTCGAAGAAGCGCCGCGACGAGGAGGGCCTCTTTGTGGCCGAGGGAGCGAAATGCGTGCGCGACACCTGGGGCCGCTTCAAGTGCCGCTGGCTCATAGCCACGCGCGCGTGGTATGACCAGTGCGGCAACTCCAGCCACATCGACAAGATAGTGTTTGCCACGCGGCAGCAAATGTCGCGCATATCGCAGTTCAGCAACCCCAGCGACGTCATAGCCGTCTACGAGAAGCCCGTGCCCGAGGTCAGCCGCGAGCGCGTGGCCTCGGGGCTCAACATTGTGCTCGACAATGTGCAGGACCCCGGCAACCTGGGCACCATCATGCGCCTTGCCGACTGGTATGGGCTGCGCGACGTGTTTGCCAGCCGCGCCACAGTCGACGTGTTCAACCACAAGGTGGTGCAGGCCACCATGGGCGCCATAGCGCGTGTGCAGGTGCACTACTGCGACCTGCAGCAGCTGTTCGACGACTACCCCGACATGCCCGTGGTGGGCACGTTTCTCGACGGCGACAACATATATTCATCGCAGCTGCCGCAGCGGGCCTTCGTGGTGTTTGGCAACGAAGGGCAGGGCATAACGCCCAAGGTGGCGCAGCGCGTCAGCCAGCGCCTACTCATTCCATCGTGGCCCCGCAGCGGCGCGGGCAGCGAGTCGCTCAACGTGGGCGTGGCCGCCGCCATCACCATCAGCGAGTTCCGCCGCGAGGCGCTTAAGGGCAAATAAGTGAAGGAGGCACACAGCACATGGCAAAGACGGTGAAGACAATGTATTACTGCAAAAACTGCGGCGCCGAGTCGCCCAAGTGGATAGGCAAGTGCCCCGCATGCGGCGAGTGGAACACCTACATCGAGGAGCCCGTGGCCCCAAAGGCCTCGGCGCGCGCCAGCCGCTATGGCGCCGCCGAGGGCTCCGACAAGCGCAAGCGCGCCACTCCCGTGAAAATAAGCGAGATCAAGGCCGAAGACCTGCCGCGCATCACACTGCCCAGCGGCGAGCTCAACCGCGTGCTGGGCGGCGGACTGGTGCCGGGGTCGATAATCCTCATAGGCGGCGAGCCGGGCATAGGCAAGTCCACCCTGGTGCTGCAAAACGTGCTGCGCATCCGCTCGCGCAAAGTGCTGTATGTGAGCGGCGAGGAAAGCCCACAGCAGCTGCGCATGCGCGCCGACCGCATAGCCGGCGGCCGCATGGACTGCGAGTGCTACCTGCTGTGCGAGACCTCGCTCGACAACATCTTTGCCTGCATCCGCGAGAGCAACCCCGGCCTGATAATAGTCGACTCCATCCAGACCATTGCCAGCGACCAGCTCGACTCGGCAGCGGGCAGCGTGAGCCAGGTGCGCGAGTGCGCGGCGGCCTTTCTGCGCTATGCCAAGGAGACCAACACCCCCGTGGTGCTCATTGGCCACATCAACAAGGAGGGCAGCATAGCCGGCCCCAAGGTGCTTGAACACATAGTCGATGCTGTGTTGCAGTTCGAGGGCGACCGCCACTACATGTACCGCATATTGCGCTCGATTAAAAACCGCTTTGGCAGCACCAGCGAGATGGGCATCTACGAGATGCAGGAGGCCGGGCTGCGCGAAGTGAAGAACCCCAGCGAAATGCTGCTGTCGCAGGCCGACGAGCCGCTTTCGGGCGTGGCCATAGGCGTCACCGTCGACGGCGCGCGGCCATTCCTCATCGAGACCCAGGCCCTGGTCAGCACCGCCGCCTACGGCACCGCCCAGCGCTCGGTCACCGGCTTCGACCAGCGGCGCATGAACATGCTGCTGGCCGTGCTCGAAAAGCGCGTGGGCTTCAAGTTGGCGCAGAAAGACGTGTTCCTCAACATAGCCGGCGGCCTCAAAGTGAGTGATCCCGCGCTCGACCTGGCCGTGATTTGCGCCATCCTGTCGTCAAACGTCGACATGCCCATAGCCAAAGGCGTGTGCATGACGGGCGAAGTGGGCCTCTCGGGCGAAATCAGGCAAGTGACGCGCATCGAGCAGCGCATAGGCGAGGCCGCCAAACTCGGCTTCTCGTCGATAATAGTGCCGCGCCACAACCTCAAAGGCATCGACCCCACCTCATTCGACATCCAAATCATCGAAGTCGGCAAAGTAGAAGAAGCCTTCCGCCACCTCTTCGGCTAATTAAGGGGGAGGTATGGCTTTTGGACAGAGTCCAATAGTATGGCGGTGTGGGAAAGAAAGTGTGTTTAATAGTGTTAAAGTGCGGGTGGGGATTAAACTTTTGCGGGGTTTGGCAGTCATAATAGCGAAAAAAGCAACAAAGCAGTTATACTTATAGTAGGCTTCAAACCCGCGTTTACCCCAATGACTGACTTTTTCATAAAATAATAAAACAATTAATTTTCTCAGTCGCCGGGTGGCATTAGGCAACCAACAAGTGCGAACAGAAAGTATAAAGCTCTGGCAGCCGCAAGTTCTCAGGTCGCCAGAGCTTTTTATTTTAATGTATTGCTGTCCGGTAAAAGTTTTTTAGGGCAAAAAGATATGGCTGACTCTTCTC
>CAVKDU010000003.1:0-98884 GCA_963655175.1 Wujia chipingensis
ACCGCATTAATATTCATTTTATGCGACTTCGTCGCAATTCTCTGCAAACTTAGAGAGGAATGCGACAACAGGCGGATAAGCTGATACACAAATCATTAGGTTGCTGCAGCGTGCAGGGCGGCAGCGGTCGCATTCCTTTGGAATGCACTGGCTGAGGAGGCCGCTTAGCAGGCATTTCGCGTCGGCTGCGCCTCCGCTGCATACCTGCCTACACATATCCAATCCCTAAAGGGATTGTTACTTTTTCAGTGTTCTCGGCATGCCGCGTCCAATGGGCGTAGCCCCACCAAAAAGCCAAAACACAGTTACATACGTAGACGGTGGCGGCAACTCCATCGATGGCGACTGGGTGAAGTAGTCCCAGGTTGAGCCAACCAGCGAAAAAAAACGGCGCTGGCTGCGGTGATTACCGCGGCCAGCGCTTGCTTTTTTGTGAACCCATGGGGAGTCGAACCCCAATCGAAGGAACCGGAATCCTTTATTCTATCCATTGAACTATGGGTCCATAATGCCTCGGCGCAGCCATAATGGGCGCCAATGACTTGGCAAAATTAATGAAAAATGCGTAGCTTTGCAATAAGCAACAGTCAAAAAACAAAAAACAGCCACCATTATGAATGTGCGAATAGAGCCATCGTGGAGCAGCGAGCTTGCCGATGAGTTTAACAAGGATTATTTTGCGCGGCTCACACAGTTTGTGCGCAGCGAGTATGCCAGCAAGCAGGTGTTTCCGCCCGGCCACGAGATATTCGCGGCCTTCGACGCCACCCCGTTCAGCAGCGTCAAGGTGGTGATCCTCGGTCAGGATCCCTATCACGATGTGGGGCAGGCCAACGGGCTCTGCTTCTCGGTGCGCGACGGGGTGCCTTTTCCGCCGTCGCTCAGGAACATATTCCAGGAGGTGCACGACGACACTGGCGCTCCAATTCCCGCCTCTGGCGACCTCACCCGCTGGGCCCGCCAGGGGGTGCTGCTGCTCAACAGCACGCTCACCGTTGAGGCCCACCATGCGGGCTCGCACCAGAATCACGGCTGGGAGCAGTTTACCGACGCTGTGATTGCCCACCTTGCCACCCGCCGCAGCCACCTGGTGTTCATTCTGTGGGGCAGTTATGCCATACGCAAGGGCGCGTTTATCGACCGCACCCGCCACCTGGTGCTCACTTCGCCTCATCCGTCGCCCCTGTCGGCCTATCGCGGATTCTTTGGCAACCACCACTTTTCGCGGGCCAATGCCTATCTTCAGGCCCATGGCCAGACGCCTATCCAGTGGTGACGGCGGCATGGCCGCACAGATGCAAAAAAAGGTGCGAGCTTTTCACAAAGCCTGCACCTTCCCCTTTTTAACACTAAATTTTAAAAATGTGATGTTGTGTATGTTTCCCGCCGCCCTGTGTTGGTGCGGCCGGGCTAACTAACCAATTCAAAAATCAATTCTTAGGCCGGCCGATGTTTTGCTTGCTTGGGCCGGCTGTCGAAAACCGTATACTTGAAAATGTTCCTATAAATTGTAGGCTGTTGATTTGCTTTAATCTTCACTGCAAAGTAACGGCAAAATATCTGTCCGTGCAATGCTTTTGAAAAACTCAGCAAAATATTCTATTTTGTGCTCCTGTTTGGCTATATTTGCAAATGTTATTCTAATAAATCATATTTTTCAAGAAAAATTTTCTTATGAGGAACATCGATGAAACCGACGCTATGATTCTGCGGCAGCTGCAGCGCGACTCCAGCCTCACCACCAAGGAGCTGGCCGCCGCCGTCAACCTGTCGCCGTCGCCCACTTTCGAGCGGCTCAAGCGGTTGGAAAACGAGGGCTACATATTGAAGTATGTGGCGGTGGTCAATCCCCTGAAGGTGGGCGACGCCATTGTGGCCCTGTGCAACATTCGCCTGAAGCAGCACAGCCGCGACTATATGGAGCAGTTTGTGGCCACCGTGATGCGGCTCGACGAGGTGGTGGAGTGCTACAACACCTCGGGCGACTACGACTTTATGATGAAGTTGTATGTGAAAAGCATGCACCACTACCAGGATTTCGTTATCAACAAGCTTGGCACCATGGAGTCGGTGGGTAGTGTGCACAGCGTGTTTGTGATCGACACGGTGAAAAACACCCACTCCATACCGGTGCGCATCGATTAGCGCGGCATCACGCGCACTCGGCCCACCAGTGCGGTGCAGTTGCTGTAGCCTGGCATGGCGGGGGCGGTCATGGTCAGCTGCAGTGTGTTGCGCCCCTTAAGCAGCTCCACCGCCACCATGCTGCTTTGGCCGGCGCTCATCCACTGCCCGCGTCCGCGGCACGGCATCACCAGCGTGCCCTGCTCGTGCGAGTTGGCCCACACGGTGCGCAGCGCGCAGCGCCCCAGGTCGTCGCCGTTGGCATAGCGCACGTCCATCACATAGGTTCCAGCCTTGTCCACATCCACTGTCAGACTCAGCGTGGGGTTGAGCGCGGCCGACGTTTCGATGAACGCGGCGGCCCTCTCGGGCGGCACAAGGCCGGTGCCCATGGTGGCATCGGCTGCTTTGGCCGTGACCACCGCGGGCGCGTAGGTGTAGGGCCTCGAAGTGAATCCCATGCCATATTTGTTGACGGCGGCAAGGCACAGCGTGCTCACCCCCTGCTGCGGCAGGGCCGGCATGGCAAACGAGGTGTCGGCCGTCACCGTGTAGGCCACGCGGCCGTTGATGAGCATGCGGTAGCCCAGACGCGGCTGCATGGTGGCAATGGTGCAGCGCTGCGGGTCCCACAGCACGGCAGGCGCCGCCGGCAGCTCGGCCATGCGCGTGTCCATGGTCACCTTGGCCGATTGCGCCCCCGAGTCCTTGAGCCTTATCGTCACGGTGTGGTGCCCCGTGAGGTCCGACGGCACAAAGTTGTCGTCGGTGGCCTTGCCGTCAATCTTCATTTCGTCGATGTCGTTGCCGCTGCCCTCAATGGTGATGTCGAGCGTGGCGTGGCGGTATTGGAAACCCTTTATTTGCTTGTCGCCGGTGAAGCAGGCGGGCACCATGGGGTCGAACTCTATGCCGTCGGGCATAAAGCGCATTCCGGCAAACACCCTGAACACCATGGCCGCGTTGCCGGCAGCGCCGCTAAGCGGATCGGCGCTGCCCGTCACCAGTCCCGTGGCGGGGT
Organism: Wujia chipingensis; assembly: GCA_963655175.1. GTDB lineage: Bacteria > Bacteroidota > Bacteroidia > Bacteroidales > Muribaculaceae > Sodaliphilus. The sequence goes on from CAVKDU010000003.1 coordinate 3,146, forward strand.
CGCACATGGCCGACGTGTGGCACGACAGCGCCTGCAGCCGGTATATGGCTCCAAGGCCGCGTCGCAGCATGTTGTCGTTGCCCACCTTCATGGCGGCCAGGTTCCACATCGCCTGCACCAGCGGATGCACGGCGCTCGAGCCGCTTGCCCCCTGCTGGCGCGGATACAGCGTGGGTATGCCGTAGTTGGTGATGGGGGTCTCCTCAATCAGCGTTTGGGCCCGGTCGTCGTCGGCAAGGTCCCACAGTATGCTCAGTGCCTGGCCCATATTGTCGATGTAGGGCGACTGCACGCTGTGCGCGCCGCCATACACATATTGCACATATCGGCCGCGGCTTTCGCTCCACAGCGTGTGGTTGAGCGCGTCTTTCATGCGCTCGGCCAGAGTGCCGTAGTCGTTCACGGTGTCGAGTTCGTCGCCCATCTCGTCGAGCAGGTGGCATGTGTGCTGAAACATAAGGTTCACATACAGCGACTGGCTTTCAAACAGGTCTTTGCCATTCATCCATGCCGGGTAGTAGGCGGCGTTGGTGCAGGCATACGGCGCACCGCCGCCCACCAGACCCGTCTCGCGGTTCAGCGCCACGCGGCTCATGGCGTCCACCGACTCCGAAGCCACCTTGTAGGCATAGCGCAACCAGGCCTTGTCGCCCGTCACGTTATACACCTCCCACGCGGCGCTGGTCCATGCCAGCCCGCCCGACACCACGGGCCACTGCAGCTGTCCGCTGCCAGGCTGCATTATTTTGCCGCCGCTCACCATGGCCCTGAGCATGCTCATCGACTTTTGCGGAGCCAGATAGGCCAGCGACAACATCACCGAGTAGCACAACTCGGTGCTGGGCTGGCGCAGGTGCAGACCGTGGTCAATGTTGTCGATGGCCATGTTGTAGAGCGCGTCCACCAGCATCTGTCCGCTCTGGTAGGTGGGGTAGTGGCTGTTGACCGCCTTTATGCTCCACGAGCGCTGCTGGCTTGGCACCTTCGCCTTGGGCAGGCCGAGGCTCAGCTCATATATGCCGCGCTCGCCGGCCACGCGGCGCATCTTCAGGCCGCCGCGGTCGGCTGCGTTTATCCCTGTGAGCTGCATGCCCGGCAGGCTGCAACTGGCCCACACGCCGCCAAAGTCGCGCGCCCAAACCGTGTCGCCGGTGGCGGTCACGTGCAGGCCCTTTTCGGCAAAGTCCTGCTCCATTTTGCTCAGGTCGGCTCGCAGGGTCACACGGCGCTGTCCGCTTGCCGCTGCGGTGGTTGGCGCGCTGCCTGTGGCCCCGGCCGTCACGGTGGTGTCGCTGCCCATGGCCACGCGGTGGGCGCGCCCGGGCGGCAGCTCGTTGTCGCGTCCGTCAATCCACAGGCGGAAGCTCACCGTGGCCGGCACGCTGTCGGGCTGCTCAATGTTGCCCGATGCCACTATTTCGAGCGGCGAGGCGGCATGGGCTTGGCAGTCGCCGTTGGTCACGCTGTCGGCTGTCACCGTGAAGTCGTCGTTCACGGCAATGTAGTCGTTGCTCATGCTGCCGTCGTTGCACGATGGCGTCAGCAGCAGTGCGACTGCCGCGGCAATCAGGCCGGAGGCCCGGGCTATGGTGTGGCTAAAGGGCATTGTCATTCTCTTTTTTTTGTGGCAGGTGCGATTTATGTGAAAAAACACGTGCGCCCAGCCCGCTGCGCAGGCCGGCACGGTGCAAAATTAAGCAAAAATGTGCGGCAGTCCAACATGCCGACCCGCTTTTGCGCGCTCTTTTCACGGCATTTCGGCGCTCGTTAAGCGAATTTAATATTCCAGCACTTGCATTTTTATTTCGGCTGCCGTATATTTGCACCACAAAAAATGGAATTAATTATTCAGTGGCCAGCGGGCCATACATTATATATCATCTAATTTAATTAATTTCAAGATTATGGGAAATTTAAATCTTAACCGATGCGGCAAGCGCAGCGTAGAACTGCCTTGGCACGCATATCATCCTAATGCCTCATTCCGTTTCGAGAGCCGCAAGCCCTACATTGCAAGGCCCGAGGCTGCGAAGGAGTGACAAGCGCTTGAAGCCACCACAAAGCGCGTGCAGTGTGGCAACGCACTCCACACACGCGGCTTCAAAACATTTTTTATGACAAGCGCCCTCATCTCTAATGTCGAGGGCAACCCGTGAGGCCTGAATGCGGCAAGCCGCCTGAAAATCACAAGTCCGATGGCCGCTTACGTGCGCACCAAAGCCTCCAATTCAATTTCAAGCAGAATCTTTCGGTAATGTCCGAACAGATTTTTGTTTTTTTTCTGAACAGCAATTCCCACAATCGATGCATGCCTCAAGCACACGCGTTGATTCGCCAGAAGCGGCCGCTGAATTCAGCGACCCCACCGATGGCGAATTATGCGCTTGGGTGCCGCACGGCGGTGGATGTTTAAAAATACACTTTTTTGACCTTATACCACCAATTTATTCATACTATTTTTTCCTAAGGCATTGCGAAGTGATTTCGCGGTGCTTTTTTTGTGCACGCCCAGTCAAAAAAAGTGGCGCATTTCATACATAAATCCACCATTTTTGCACAGCGTGGGGCTGTTCATTCGTTTTCATTTAAGCATTTTCCATACCTTTGCAATATCAACACTACACAATAAATTCACATACACATGAAGCAATACAAGTACAACAGAACTATTTGGCGCTTGACTGGCGATGGAGCCGTGTTTCTGCGCGACGCGCGAGGCCTCTTCGGCAGCGATCCTGAAGTGATTGAAATCCCCGAAGTGGTGTACCATCGCGGCAAACCACTGCCAGTAACCGGCATATGGCTTAATGCATTCCAAGGCATCAGAACGGCGGTTAAGCGACTCATCATTCCAAAGACGGTCACGACAATCGGCCACGGGTCATTTTCTTGCTATTCCAATGTTGACAATTTAGGCGGCCTTGAAGAAATCATCGTCGATGAAGCGAATGAGGTTTATGCCGGCGTTGGTCCCGGACTATATACCAAAGACTTGCAGACCTTGGTGTATTTCCCTCTTAAAAGCACTCTGTATGACACCATACCCGAACAGACCGTTTTGGACGATTACTTTTTCTATGGCCGTGACTGCAAGCTGATGCCCGAGAGAATACTGAAATTCAAGTCGAGTAGAAAAAAGGACGATGCATTACGGGATTATGGATGGGGAGAGAGTAGAAGGCTGCTCTTGGAAAGTTTTGCCCCTTTTGCCGATGAAAAGAGCAACGTGAACCTTCTGCAATACAAAGGAGAGCGTCCAATAGACACCATTTGCGAAATCGATGGCGACTGGAACGAGGTGACACTGCCCGACACCATAATAGAGATTGATCCGGGTGCTTTTCTGAAAGCAAACATTAAATCGATAAACATGCCTAAGCATATTAAAAGCATCGGTTACTGCGCTTTCGTTCCATGGAATGAAACCGACACACTCGATTTGCCTGCTTCACTCGAAAGTGTTGATCCGCATGCATTTGATGGGGCCGACAAAGTGAAGCACATCGTCGTGCCGTGTGGAGTGAAGGAATGTGATTTTATGTTCAACTTTATCAATCTTGAGACGATAGAGATGAAAGTGTCTGAAAACGGGAAGACCAACTTCGTGGTGGAAGACGGTGTGTTGTATTCTGCCGACAAGCACACGCTTGTTAAATATCTCAAGACTAAAACCGACAAGGAGTTCCACATTCCCGATGAAGTGGAATGCGTCGTGGCTGGCGCATTCAGGGGCAATCCTTATCTTGAGAGGGTAGTTGTGCCACGGCATTATATCGAGACGAAGAAGGTGGAATGGCCTTTGGACAAGACTGATGAAAATCTGGTGGAAGCATTCTATGACTACTATGGTCATATTTCGATGCTCCCACATGGGCGTGCCTGCTATCCCGAAACTTGGGAAAGAGCCAAGCGCAAATGGAAAAATCCGATGTTTGACGGCTGCGCTGTATTTAAGGAACTGGTGTATGATGACGGCGAACCTGTTTATGGCAGCGAATTTGATGTCGAGGCTGAGGCACTGGAAGCGCTGGTGCCGTTTTCAATGATAACCACAAAGCCAAGTTATTTTGATTTCAACCTCCTTGATGGCGTTCTTTATTGGAATACCGTAGACGATGACGAGGGAAACCTTCAGGAGCTGTATTATTATCCTATAGAGCGCAAGGACGAAGTGTTTGTGATTGACAAGGACACGACAAACATCACTGAACTGAAGAGCCGACACATCAAGAAGCTGGTGATACACAACTCTTATCATAAGCACCTTTTTCGCGGGCCTTATGAACTGACCTATGGAACTCATCCGTGGTCAGACATCGAACTCCCTGCATTGGAGCAAATAGAGGTGCTGGGCGACGACGGGTGCTTCTTTGTGGAAAACGGTTGCCTTTTCCATAAAGAAGGGAGTGATGTGCATTATGACATTGGCATTCCCGGCAAAGAAGATTGGGGCAAGAGCCTCAATGAGAAACGGTTGGTCTCGAAGCTAAAAGTGGAAGTGAAGCTCGACGGAAAGCACTTCTATTCCCCGAAATATGACATGGCAGTGAGGAAGGGAAGCCGAGGGCGGATCTTTGCCAAAGTTCTTCTGAGGGCGTACTACGTTAATGCCTGCTGGGTAGAAGATTTCGTGGACTGCGAAACTGGTGAGGTGTCACAAATAACACGCCATGGACCAAATGATAGCTGCATGATGGCCATGGAGATGGAATTGCCATCAGACAGTTGCATATTAGCCGAGTTTAACAGGCCGGCAGGCATGCTCCCTATCACAGATATGCTATATCAGACATTTAAAACCGAATGGGGCAACAGCAATTGTAATGACTTTACTCCATATGATGAAAGTGCAGAGGTGAAGTTTCATGCCTACACCATTCGAACTTTTTATGAGTTTGGGGCATTGGCAGCCCTTGGCTGTAAATATGATTATTCTGATAGTGACTTTATCTGCAGCGATCATGCTGACAATGACTATGCCGACCGCTACTATACAGGCTGTTACGGATTAAGCGATGATCAGAAAAAATTCTTGAGGAAAGCCGATTCCGTAAAAGCGCTGAAAAACTTGAAACAGAGAGTTAAGTGTTAGTTAGCTGGGCCGGAAACAAACGACTCTGGCGGAAGCCCGCAAGCGCAGGTTTCCGCCAGAGTCGCGTTATTGTGTATGCGTGCGGGCCTATCGCTCGGCGCGCATGGGATTGTGCAAAAAGTCGTCGTAGGCCAGGCGTATGCCCTCGTCGAGCTCGGTCTTGTAGGTCCAGCCCAGGGCGGTGGCCTTCGACACGTCGAGCAGCTTGCGCGGTGTGCCGTTGGGCTTTGAGGTATCCCAGCGAATCTCACCCGTGTAGCCTATGATTTTTGCCACCTTCTCGGTGAGCTGCTTAATGGTGAGTTCCTTGCCCGTGCCGGCGTTCACCATTTCGTTGCCGCTGTAGTTGTTCATCAGAAACACGCACAGGTTGGCCAGGTCGTCAACATACAGGAACTCGCGCAGCGGGCTGCCGTCGCCCCAGCAGGTCACGTAGGGCAGGCCCTGCTCCTTGGCCTCGTGGAAGCGGCGTATGAGTGCCGGCAGCACGTGGCTGTGGGTGGGGTGGTAGTTGTCGTTGGGGCCATACAGGTTGGTGGGCATCACGCTTATGTAGTCGGTGCCATACTGGCGGTTGAGAAACTCGCAGTATTTCAGGCCCGATATCTTGGCCAAGGCGTAGGCCTCATTGGTCTTTTCGAGCGCGCCCGTCAGCAGGCAGCTTTCCTGCATGGGCTGCGGCGCCATGCGCGGATATATGCACGACGAACCCAGAAACTCCAGCTTTTTGCAGCCGTTTTGCCAGGCGCTGTGAATCACGTTCATCTCCAGCGTCATGTTGTCATACATGAAGTCGGCCAGCGCGTTTTGGTTGGCCACGATGCCGCCCACCTTGGCAGCCGCCACAAACACGTATTCGGGTTTCTCCTGCGCAAAAAATGCCTCCACATCGGCCTGGCGCGTGAGGTCGAGTTCCTTGTGTGTGCGGGTCACAATGTTGTTGTAGCCCTGGCGCCGCAGTTCTCTCACAATGGCCGATCCCACCATTCCGCGGTGGCCTGCAACGTAGATTTTAGCTTCTTTCTCCATCATAATGCCAAAACATGTATTTTTTTTCATTCCGCAGCCGCGCCCGCAAAATGGGGCGGGGCCGCAATGTGGTTTTTTTTTATTTCACAATGCCCTTTTCCAGATACTCGGCCAGGTTGAGGCGAATGCGGTCGCTGGCGCGCTCCACGGCCACCTTCTCCATGTCGTGGTCGACCATGATTTTCACCAGCTGCTCAAACGACGTCTTGGTCGGATTCCAGCCCAGCTCGCGGCGCGCCTTGGCCGGATCGCCCCACAAGTTCACCACATCGGTTGGACGGTAGAAGTCGGGCGACACCTCCACCAGCACCTTGCCGGTGGCCTTGTCCACGCCCTTCTCGTCGGCGCCCTCGCCAAGCCATTCAAGCTCGATGCCCACATAGTGGAAGGCCAGAGTGCAGAATTCGCGCACCGAGTGCTGCTCGCCGGTGGCAATCACAAAGTCTTCGGGCACAGCGTGCTGCAATATCAGCCACATGCACTCCACATAGTCCTTGGCATAGCCCCAGTCGCGCAGGCTCGAGAGGTTGCCCAGCAGCAGCTTGTCTTGCTTGCCCTGCTTGATGCGGGCTGCTGCCAGCGTGATTTTGCGCGTCACAAAGGTCTCGCCGCGGCGCTCGCTCTCGTGGTTAAACAGAATGCCCGAGCAGCAAAACATGCCGTAGGCCTCGCGGTATTCCTTCACAATCCAGTAGCCGTATTGCTTGGCCACGGCATAGGGACTGTAGGGGTGGAAGGGCGTGTCCTCGTTTTGCGGCACCTCCTCCACTTTGCCAAACAGCTCGCTGGTCGACGCCTGATAGATGCGGCACGACTTCTCCAGGCCGCACTGGCGCACGGCCTCCAGCACGCGCAGCACTCCCACCGCGTCCACATCGGCTGTGAACTCGGGCGAGTCAAAGCTCACCTGCACGTGGCTCTGCGCCGCCAGATTGTAGATTTCGTCGGGCTGCACGGCCTTCACCACCTGCACCAGACTCATCGAGTCGCTCAGGTCGCTGTAGTGCAGATGGAAGTGGGGCGTGCCCTCGAGGTGGGCAATGCGCTCGCGGTAGTCTACCGAACTGCGGCGTATGGTGCCGTGCACGTCATAGCCCTTTGCCAGCAGGAACTCTGCCAAAAACGAGCCATCTTGTCCAGTGACTCCCGTAATCAAAGCTTTCTTCATATCCTTAGGGTTGTGTATGCGTTGTAAGTTATTGTGTTAGAGTGTGTGCCGTGGCCCATAGCCCTTAGCACACTGCAAATTTACGCTTTTTTTGCTATTTACGTGTAATTATGCCCCCTAAATCGCACCGCCCGCCCCGGCAAAAAGCGGCTGTGACTGGACGGTGGTGATTTTGCGTATAAATTTGCTGATGAATGCTTTGATTTGTGGAAAAAGTTTGTAATTTTGTGCATATAGTGCTGCCTTGGCCCCCTTTTGCAGCACTGGTGTCGATTTATGGTATTATTTATAGTTAGGTGTTTTTATGAAATAGAGGAATTTTGGATGTGGTTTCACGCAGCGTGTGCGCAGGTTTCAATGCACACGCCCGAGCCTTACCGCAAAAAAAAGCATGTGTTGACTACGATTGATTGTGCCACAGCTCGTGGCACGCGGCAAGATATTTAGCCTCTGCCGCTCTGCTGCATGGCTGCACAGGCCGTGTGGCAGAGCGCTGAGGCGGGCCTTAAATCGATGAAATGCCAGGCACATTTTTTATTCATACTATTTATTCCTGAATGCGTCGCGAAGTGATTTCGGGGCGCATTTTTTTGCACGGTGCGGGTCGGGCTGCTTTGGCCCTGTGCCCATTTTGCACTAACTTTGCCACTGGTCATAGCGAAAAAAAAGGAAACAACATACAGCAATTTATGGACTACATACTATTAATCGCCGGCCTCGGCATTCTGCTGCTCGGGGCCAACTATCTGGTCGACGGCTCGGTGGCCATTGCCCAGCGCGCCAAAATCTCTAACTTCATCATCGGCCTCACTGTGGTGGGCATAGGCACTTCGGCTCCCGAGCTGATGGTGTCGGTGACTTCGGCCATCACCGGCCACGGCGACATGGCCGTGGGCAATGTGGTGGGCTCCAACATATGCAATGTGCTGCTCATTCTCGGCGTCACGGCTGTGATCACGCCGTTTGCCATCGACTCCCTCACCACCCGGCGCGACATCCCCTTTGCCATAGGGGCCACGCTGCTGCTGGTGCTGCTGGCCAACGACTCGATGGTGCCCGGCATCAGCGCCAACACGCTGTCGCGCCTCGACGGCATATTCATGCTGCTGATAATGGTGGCCTACATGGTGTGGATTCTCGTTGGCAAGGCCAAATATCCGCAGGCCGCACTCGACGAGGCCAACGGCCAGTGCCAGTCGCGCCTGGCGGGCAGGCCCGCCAGGCTGCTGTGGACGGTGGTGGTGGCGTCGCTCGCGGCCCTCATTGGCGGCGGCCAGATGTTTTTGCAGTCGGCTCAGCGCCTGGCCCACGCCTGGGGCGTGAGCGACGCCGTGATTGCCATCACGGTGGTGGCTGTGGGCACTTCGCTGCCCGAGCTGGTGACGGCTGTGGTGGCTGCATGCAAGCGCAATGCGCAGCTGGCCTTGGGCAATGTGATTGGCTCGTGCGTGTTCAATGTGCTGTTCATTCTCGGCCTTTCGGCCGCCATCAGCCCCATCTCGGTGCAGGGCGTGGGCATTGTGGACTATGGCATGATGATGCTGTCGATGGTGCTGTGCTATGTGGTGGTGTTCACATTCGGCAAAAAGAGGATGGACCGCATCGAGGGCGTGATATTTCTCGCCCTTTATGTGGCCTACACAGTGTGGCTGCTGGTGCACTGATGCTTAGCGGCCCGAATAGGTGATGCCGAATCCCAGCAGACGGTCATATCGGCTGCCCGCCGGGCGTTGGTACACCTTCACCAGATATTGGTTGATGGTCTGGTATTTGTCGCCCTCCACCATGGCGGTGACGCCCGTGGCCGAGCCTTGCGGTTGCCACAGATACTGGTAGTTATACGACCCCTGCTTCAGCAGCATCGAGCCCTCGTAGCATCCCGTGGCTGCGTTGTAGCGCATCTGCGTGGCCGTGCCGGGCAGGCCGGCGGTGAATGCGCCGTCGATGTGTAGCGTGCCGCCGCTCAGCTCGCGGCCTGTGTAAAGGCTGAAGTGGGCCACCGTGTAGTCGGCCTCCACATTGCTGTGGTCGCTGCCCGAGCAGCGCACGGTGAAGTGGCCGTATTGCGTCTGGTCGTAGCTGTAGGCGGCGTCGGCGCGTTCGGCGTCGGTGCGCAGCACGGCGTGGTAGTATGGCTCGTGAAACTCGATGCGGTCCACGCCCATGTTCGATGTGTTGATGTTCACCGTTTCAAAGCGCCGGTATTCGTTGCCGGCGGCGAATATCAGGCTGGGCGTGTGGTCAAACTTCACCTGGCTGCCGCTCACCATCAGCGGTCGGGTCAGGGTCACCTCGTTGTCGGTGCGCACGTTTTGGCTCACCACGGCGGTCAGCTCGTTGTAGGGGTCGCCTATGGTGCCGGGCTTCGATGTCACGGTGAACGCCACCTGCTGGTGGCTGGCGTTGTAGTCCACGTCGGTGCGCGATGTGGCCTCGGCCGACACGCCCACGCGGTTTTCGCTCACCGAGAAGCGCGTCTGCAGCAGCACCTTGTCGGGGTCGTCCTGCTCATACACCCTCACCACATAGTTGCCGCTCACCTTGAGCCGCATGTCGGGGTTGGGGATGGTGAAGTTGTAGTTGTAGTAGTTGGCAAACGTGCCGCTGCTTTGGGCATAGTCGGTGATGTCGGCATAGTTGAATCCGTCCACATATTCGCTCTCCACCAGCTGCGACGGCTGCCAGTCGGCGTTGCAGTGCTGCACCGAGTAGCGCAGGTAGTACACGTCATAGTCCATCAGGTCGAAGTTCACCCGCAGCGCGTCGTCGCTGCCGAGCACTATCACCGGCGGCATATACTGGTTGCTTTGCGGCGCCGCCGTCAGCGAGTGCACGCGGCTGTCGGCAATTTTCACGCTTGTGTCCACTTTCTGTGCCTGCACGGCCAAGGCCGCAAGGGCAATCAGGGGTAATATCGTTTTTCGCATAATTTTGTCGATTGTCTTGTAGTGTGAGTGTGGTTTGTTGCGGTCAAAGTTATTAACTTCTGGCCACAACGGCAACCCCGCAGCGTCACTCTTGGCCCTATTCCGTTCGATTTCACTGAAAAATTTAGTAATTTTGCATTGTCATATATATAATGAACGCTTAAAAACGACAAATAATTATGAAGCTACATCAACTCGTGCGCCTTGCAGCCGCCGCGGTGGCGGCTGTGGCCGTGATAGCAAGCGGGGCCGACGCCTCGGCAGCCCGCCGCTCGCGCAGCCGTGCCAAGGCCAAGGCCCGCACCACTGCAGTCAAGAAGAGCCGTCGCCAGCGGTCGGCGTCGCGATACTCGTCATCACGCCGCTCGTCGGGCCGCTCGCGCTCAAAGGGTGCCAAGAGCGTGAGCGTGGAGCTGCCGTTCAGCGTCAGCGACCGCGTGTATCTGGCCGGAACGGCTGCCAGCGGGCAGTATGTGGTCTACGAGCTGCTGGCCGACGTGGCCAAGTCGGTGCAGACCATAGCGGGCGGCAACGGCAAGGTGGATGGCAGCTTCATGGCCTCGGGCGAAGTGTTCAGCGTGGCCAACACGGCCTATAAGGAGAGTCGCGCCTGCGTGCTGTGGGGCTCCAAGGAAATCACCGACCTCACCGGTCCCGCCACCTCCAATGTGGCGCACGCCATCTGGGCCTACGACGACGAGATATACATTGCCGGCCAAAGCGGCCACAATGCCGTGCTTTGGGTCAACGCCAAGGCGCAGGTGCTCGACGACGGGCGGTCGGACGCCCTCGACGTGTGCTATGCCAACAAGCAGACCTACTGCTGCGGCTACTCGGTTGACGACTCGGGCGCCAAGCACGGCCGCATATGGTCGAGCGGCGGCAGCGTGCAGCTGCCTGCCGCAGCCCTTGTGAGCGTCAACGCCATTCTGGTCGACGGCAGCGACGTCAACATTGCCGGCGTTGAGCAGGATGGCGCCTCGCAGCAGGCTGTGGCCTATACGGGCCAGCAGCGCACGGTGCTGAAGACCGACGCCGGCAGCGTGGCCGTGCCCAGTTCGATTGACGTGCGCGGCGGCAACGTGTATGTGGCCGGCACTGTCACCGCTGCCGACGGCACTGCGCATCCGGCATTGTGGATCAACGGCGAGCCGCAAGACATCTCAGCCCTGCAGCTTGCCACGGCCAAGGTGATGCGGGCCAACTGACGTGCGGGGTGGGGCGCAGGCCCCGACGCTTTCTCCCGAGAAAAACTCAATAAGACATAACCAATTCAGCAAAAAAGAAAAAAAGGTATATGAACAAGATAATAGCAAAAGAGCACTTCTCTGAAAATGTGGTGAAGCTGGTGATTGAGGCTCCGCTCATCGCCAAGGCGCGCCGCGCCGGCCACTTTGTGATAGTGCGCTGCGGCGACATGGGCGAGCGCATTCCGCTCACTATAGCCGACTCCGACCTTAAGGCCGGAACCATCACCCTTGTGGTGCAGGCGGTGGGCGACTCCACCCGCAAAATCTGCGCCCTCAACCCCGGCGACGAGCTGACCGACGTGGTGGGCCCGCTGGGCCAGGCCACCCATATTGAAAACTATGGCACCGTGGTGTGCTGCGGCGGTGGCGTGGGCGTGGCTCCGCTGCTGCCCATCATCCGCGCCCTCAAGGCCGCAGGCAACCGCGTGGTGAGCGTGCTGGCCGGCCGCACCAAGGAGCTGATAATTCTCGAAGACGAGGTGCGCGCCTCGAGCGACGAGGTGATAGTGATGACCGACGACGGCAGCTATGGCCAGAAGGGTCTCGTCACCGCCGGCGTGGAGCAGGTGATAAAGCGCGAGCGCGTTGACCGCGTGGTCACCATTGGCCCGGCCATAATGATGAAGTTTGTGGCCCTGCTCACCAAAAAGTATGAGATTCCCACCGAGGCGTCGCTCAACGCCATCATGGTCGACGGCACTGGCATGTGCGGCGCCTGCCGCGTGAGCGTGGGCGGCAAGACGCGCTTTGTGTGCGTCGAGGGCCCCGAGTTTGACGCCCATCAGGTCGACTTCGACGAGCTGATGATGAGGCTCCGCTCGTGCTGACGCACACTCAGAACATCAAATTATCTCAATCAATCAAAACAAAAAAGACATTTCGTTATGAATGACAATACCAACAAGACGGCTGAGCTGCGCAACGAGCAGTGGCGCGCCCAGCTGCGCGCCGGTCACACGGCCAAAGAGCGCACCGCCATGCCGCGCGTGGCCATGCCTCAGCTTGCGCCCGACATACGCATCACCTGCAACGACGAGGTGAACCAGGGCATTACCGAGGCCCAAGCCATGGCCGAGGCCTCGCGCTGCCTCGACTGCCCCAATCCGCAGTGCGTCACCGGCTGCCCCGTGGGCATCGACATCCCGCGGTTTATTAAAAACATTGAGCGCGGCCACTTTGCCGACGCTGCCGCCGCCATAGGCGAAACCAGCTCGCTGCCAGCCGTGTGCGGCCGCGTGTGCCCGCAAGAGAAGCAGTGCGAAAGCAAGTGCATACACACCAAAATGCACCATCCCGCTGTGGCCATCGGCTACCTCGAGCGCTTTGCCGCCGACTGGCAGCGCAGCCACGACGACGGCCACGGCGAGCCTCAAAAGGCCGCTCCGCTGGGCATAAAGGTGGCCGCCATTGGCAGCGGCCCTTCAGGCCTGGCCTTTGCCGGCGACATGGCCAAGATGGGCTTCGACGTCACCGTGTTTGAGGCACTGCACGAAATTGGCGGTGTGCTCAAGTATGGCATTCCCGAGTTCCGCCTGCCCAATTCTATTGTCGACTATGAAATTGGCGGCCTTGAGCGCCTCGGGGTGAAGTTTGTGAAAGACTGCATTGTGGGCAAGACCATCACCTACGACGACCTGCACCATATGGGCTTCAAGGGCGTGTTTGTGGGTTCGGGTGCCGGCTTCCCGCGCTTTATGAACATTCCTGGCGAAAACCTCAACGGCGTGATGTCGAGCAACGAATACCTCACGCGCATCAACCTGATGCACGCGGGCCGCGGCGGCGACACCCCCGTGATGCGCGGCCGCTCGATAGCCGTGATTGGCGGCGGCAACACCGCCATGGACTCGGCCCGCACCGCTCGCCGCATGGGTGCCGAGCGCGTGATGCTGGTGTACCGCCGCAGCGACGCCGAGATGCCCGCGCGCCACGAGGAGATTGAGCACGCCCGCGAGGAGGGCATTGAGTTTATGACTCTGCACAATCCCGTGGAATATCTGCCCGACGACAAGGGCCACGTGCGCGCCATGCGGCTGCAGCGCATGCAGCTGGGCGAGCCCGACGCCTCGGGCCGCCGCTCGCCTGTGCCCATCGAGGGGGCCGTCGACGAGGTTCCCGTTGATCTGGTGATAGTGAGCATAGGCGTGCAGCCCAACCAGCTGGTGCCGCGCTCCATCGAGGGACTTGAAGTGAGCCGCCGCAACACCATTGTGGTCAACGACGACACCATGCAGTCGGCCGTGCCCGACATCTTTGCCGGCGGCGACATAGTGCGCGGCGGAGCCACCGTGATTCTGGCCATGGGCGACGGCCGCCGTGCCGCGCGCCACATGGCCGACCAGCTGCGCCCGAAGAGTGACCGATAGAAAAACGTATAGCCAAAACCAAAATTAATAAACTAAACTTAACAAACAAATGATGAAGAAAATGCTCATTGCCCTCGCGGCAATCTTGATTGCGGCATCAGCCTCGGCACAAAAGCTGGGACTGCGGCCGAAACTCACCCAAAAGGGCTCGTTCTCGATGATCGTGATTCCCGACCCGCAATGCTACGTGAAATTCAAGGCCAACCAGCCGCTCCTCGACCTCTTGACTTCGTGGGTCGCTAACAATATTGACAGCCTCAACATCAAGACGGCTCTGTGCACGGGCGACCTGGTGGACCGCAACGACATAGCCACCTCGTTCCGCAAGGGCGGCGACCAGACCAGCCGCCAAATGTGGGAGGCCACTTCGCACTCATTCTCAATGCTCGACGGCCTGCTGCCCTATGTGGTGTGCACCGGCAACCACGACTACGGCTACCGCGCGTCGGAAAACCGCCAGAGCCACATGTCGGAATACTTCTACCCCGACCGCAACAGTTGCTGGCGCAAGGCGCTGGTGGGGGTGGGCAACAACGCCTTCGGCTATCCCACGCTCGAAAATGCCGCCTACGAAATCGAGACCGGCTCGCCCAAGTGGGGCAAACTGCTGGTGGTGTCGCTCGAGTTCGCGCCCAGCGACCGTGCCATCGAGTGGGCCAAGAGTGTGGTGAATCAGCCCAAGTATAAGAACACCAACGTGATTCTGCTCACCCACTCATTCCTCGACAAGAAGGGCAACCTCAAGGTGAAGGAGAAATACGCCCTCACCGACGCCAACTATGGCCAGGCCCTGTGGGACAAACTGGTGTTTCCCTCAAGCAACATCCGCATGGTGGTGTGCGGCCACGTGTGCAGCATCGCCCCCTACGACCAGCTGGTGTCGTTCCGCAGCGCCAAAAACTCGGCTGGCAAAACTGTGGCCCAGATGATGTTTAACGCCCAGACCGCCGACGGCGAGTGGAGCGGCAACGGCGGCGACGGCTGGATTCGCATTCTCGAGTTCATGGCCGACGGCCACACCATAGGCGTGCGCACGTTCTCGCCGCTGTTTGCAGTGTCGAAGCTCACTGCCGACAAGGCTTGGCGCACCGCCAGCTACGACCAGTTTACCATCGACCTCAACAAGTAGTGGCCGCTGGCACACAATAAGGCAAAAAAAGCACCGCGCCGGTTTCCATAATTCAGTCAGGAAACCGGCGCGGTTCGTTTTATTTTTAGCGGTGCTGAGGCTGGCAGATTACTGCAGGCCCGACACCTTCACGTCGCGCGATGTGCGGCCAATGAGGCCTTGAAGCACCTTGCCCGGACCGAGCTCCACAGCTTCGGTCATGCCGTCGGCAATCATGTTCTTCACAATGTGGCTCCAGCGCACTGGGGCTGTGAGCTGCTTGATGAGGTTCTCCTTGATTTCCTCGGGGTCGGTGTGGGGCAGAGCGTCCACATTCTGGTAGATGGGGCAGATGGGCTTCGAGAAGTTTGCCTTGTGGATGGCCTCGGCCAGTTCGGCGCGGGCAGGCTCCATAAGGGGCGAGTGGAATGCACCGCCCACCTTCAGCGGCAGGGCGCGCCTTGCGCCGTCAGCCTTAAACTTTTCGCAAGCCTCGGTGATGGCCTCAAACGAGCCAGAAATCACCACCTGGCCCGGGCAGTTGTAGTTGGCGGGAACGCACACGCCGTTCACAGTGGCGCAAATCTCCTCCACCTTCTCGTCGGGCAGGCCGATGATGGCTGCCATGGTCGAGGGTGTGGCCTCGCAAGCCTTCTGCATGGCCAGCGCACGGGTCTCCACCAGCTTCAGGCCCTGCTCAAAGGGCAGCACGCCTGCGGCGGTCAGTGCCGAGAACTCGCCCAGCGAGTGGCCGGCCACCATGTCGGGGTTGAAGTCGGCGCCCAGCGTCTTGGCCAGAATCACCGAGTGCAGGAACACTGCGGGTTGGGTCACCTTGGTCTGCTTCAGGTCGTCTTCGGTGCCGTTAAACATAAGGTCGGTTATTCTGAAGCCGAGCACTTCGTTAGCTTTCTCAAACATTTCTTTGGCCTCGGCATTGCCTTCATAAAGGTCTTTGCCCATGCCCACAAACTGTGCGCCCTGGCCTGGAAATACAAATGCTTTCATAATTTAATGTATATGCGTTATTAAAGAAAAAATTCCGTAATGCGTGACAAAGGTAATACATTTTGCCATTATAATCAATTCTTTTCATTAACTTTGCTATGCTTTGTGGCAAAAATGCGTTTTTCCCACGGCGCACATTATCAACGTTAATAGTTAGCAAGCTTATGACACTCAATTCAATACTACTCCTTTTTAACCTCGGCACTGGCGAGGTCATCATTATCGCCCTCGTAGTGCTGCTGCTGTTTGGCGGCCGCAAGATTCCCGAACTCATGAAGGGCCTCGGCAAGGGCGTGCGCGGCTTCAAGGAGGGGCTTAACGACATTCAGGACGAAATCAACCGCCCCGTCAGCGAACTCGACGAACTTAACGCCAAGAAGGAGGCCGAGCGCCGCAAGCAAAAGGAAAACCGCCTAAAGTAATCTGGCCTTGCCTGACAAATCAAACGAAACGCTGCCCGAGATGTCCTTTTGGGACCACCTCGACGCCTTGCGCGCGGTGCTCATCAAGATTGCCGTGGTGCTCGTGGTGTTTGCTGCGGTGCTGTTTGTCTACATGCCCGACATTTTCGACAGCGTGATTTTGGCCCCGTGCCGCGGCGACTTTGTGCTCTACCGTCTGTTCGAGCGCATCACCGCGGGCATCCCATTTGCCCCGCAGTTCACCACTCAGGGCTTCCACGTCAACCTCATCAACATTCAGCTGGCCTCGCAGTTTTTCATTCACATGTCCACCTCGTTCTGGCTTGCGCTGGTGCTTGCCTTTCCGGTGGTCATCTACCTGCTGTGGACTTTTGTGCGCCCGGCCCTCTACGAGCGCGAGCGCCACGGCGTGCGCCTTGCCTTCGGCATAGGCGTGCTCATGTTCTATCTGGGCGTGGCTGTGGGTTACTTCACCGTGTTTCCCGTAACGTTGCGCTTCCTTGCCGACTACCATGTGAGCGAAATGGTGCCCAACCAGATTTCGCTCGACAGCTACATGGACACCTTCCTAATGATGATATTCATAATGGGTGTGGTGTTCGAGCTGCCGCTGCTGGCGTGGCTGCTGGGCAGCGTGGGCATTCTGCACCGCAGCTTCTTCGCCACCTACCGCCGCCACGCCATAGTGCTGCTGCTGGTGCTGGCGGCCGTCATCACCCCCACGGGCGACCCCTTCACACTAATGATAGTGTTCCTGCCCATCTACCTCCTCTACGAGCTAAGTGCCTTCCTCGTGAAGCCATGAAATAGTTAATACATCCGCTTGCCTACACCAACTCACCGCGCTCAATCTGATACCTCGTTGAGCGCCAATACGGCGTTGACATAGACAAGGCGCTGAAGAAAGAGCCTAACCGCCGCACGCAGAACGAGCAGGAAGCCGTAATGACATACGTGGACGAGCTGTATGACTTCGGTGGCAGAGAAGAAGCCGCCAAGGCGGCAGATGCCAATGAGGTTGGCGGTGGCGGCCCGGCTGGAGTGCCGCCCGCAGGCGCGACATCGGAGGAAACTGCTGAAACCTCAGCCGAACCCACCGCCGAGAACCCCACCGAGCAAGCGCGCGAGGAGGGCAGAAAGGCGTGGACCGACAACGACGGCGGAGACGATGACGGCCCGCTGCAGGGCGCGGTGGACGAAAAGGCCGCACGCGCGCATGCTGCGCTTGACCGCCTGAATGAGCTGTTTGACGAGGAGGCCATCGCAATGATAAAGGAAGACCCCGAGGCGATGCTGAACTCGCCCATGCTGAGCGACGAGCACAAGGAGGCAATACAAGAGTATGCCGAGGCCATGGCCGCGCTTGACGGCGTTAAGGAGGTCGCGCAGGAGGCTGCCGAGCAGAACCAAGCCGAGGTGGAGAATGAGGTCGTGAAGGCTACCAACAAGGAGACCAAGACGATTGTGCCCGCCACCATCAAGGACGACAGCGGCAACCCTGTAAAAGTATATGTCTCCGAGGGTGAGATAGTGCAGAATGAGGCAGGCGGCATTGATGTACAGAAGTCGTCACAAAGCATAGTCGTATACGACCCCAACACGGGCAAATACCGCATCGTTGACCCGCACGACATTCTCGTACTTGGGCAGGCCGTGTCGCCCGCAGATGCCGTGCAGTCGGCCACCGAAGCGATACAGCAGCGTCACAAGGGCATATTTGACCACGCTGAGCAAGCCGCCCAGCAGCAGAAGCCGCTGCCCGCGCCCGAGGGCGAGAACGGCGGCACTCCGCCCACCGCATCGGCCAAGGTTGACAATCAGGGTAACCCCATAGACGACAATGGCAAGCTAATAACAGAGAAGGTGTCGAGCGTTGATGAACTGACTGATGAGGACTTCACAGCTCCCACGCGGTCGGTGCAACTGCCTGAACTTCCTCAAAAGGTGGCCGATGTGCTTGGTACTGGCGGCAAGCCAGTAATAATAAAGAAGAATATTTTTGAGAGAAATTTAATTCGTCATGGCGAGTTAACTCCGGACGACAGTCGCAAAATATTATCTTCGGCATTATATAACCCTGATTTATATGGACAGAACCAAAAGTCTAAAAGGCCATATAACTGGGTGGTAATAAATACAACTGACGGAGGTGGGCCTAACCGATTGGTGCTGCTTGAAATAAACCCCAACAAAGAAAATGTTGAAATTGTTCACTGGCATTATATAGATGAGGATGGCCTAAATAGAATAAAAAGGCAAGCCGCTGATGAGGACGAGCAACTCCTCATACTGCCTTCCGTTAAGGAAGAGGCTGGTGCTCTTTCCAGCCCTATCAGTGGCTTGCCTAAAGGCAAAGTTAGCACAAATACAGCAGAATTGCAAGGGGGTGGTGAGAATAAGCAGCCAATCGTGATGGGCTCGGGCGCGCTGGCGAGCATACCCAAAAACGAGAAAGGCGAGCCGATTTACGAGCAGGCCGAGCCCGCAACGGCTTGGCAGGCCATTTTGGAGGAGACCGAGGGTGACACGGACATGGCCGCAAGCGTGGTCGGTGATATGATAGCCGACAAGGAGGCCGCAGTGAAGAAAGCCGAGAAAGCGAAGCCGAAGCACGCCGACACGGTGGCTGGCAAGATTGCCGCGCAGAAGGAGCATAAGGCCGCCGTTGAGCGTGCCAAGGCCGAACTGGAGGCGTGGAAGAAGATTGCCGCGGCCAAGGACGAGCACGAGAAAGCAGTGGCCGAGCAGAAAGCCGAGGAGGCGAAGAAGAAAGACGAGGAGCGGCACGCCGCCGCTGTGGCTCAGGCGGAGCAGGACAAGGCCGAGCAGCAGCGCAAAGAGGAGGAGCAGCAGGCCGTGGGCGAAGAAAAGCCTGCGGAGGATAAAGGTCCTGAGCAGCCGAAAGACGGAGAAGCGGCCGAGGGCGAAGGCAAGACAGAAGGTCCAAAGTCGGAGACCGGCAAGCAAACAGAGTCTGCCGGAGAAAAGTCCGACAAGCCTACAGAGGAGCAGGACGCCGAAGCAGAAACGGAGACCAAGCCGACCGAGGGCAAGGAAGAGCAGAAGAAGGCCGAAGCCGAGGGCAAGAAGCCGACCGAGGAAACACCCGAAGGTACAGAGGGTGAAAAGCCCAGCGAGGACACGCCCAAAACCGACAGCGGGGAGTCGGAGAAAGGCGCTGGCGAGGGTGAAGATGTGCGTGCGGATAAAAATCCGTCATTGGGCGATGCGATAAACACGCTTTATGAGAAAGGAAAGGTTTTTGCGTCAAAGATTTACAAAATTAAATTCTTTGACATTGCAAAAACACCAGACTTTATGAAGCGACTTGGAATAACCGGCTCGAAATTCACAATAAGATATGGTGTGATAGCGCGCCATTTCGGAAAAGACGGCTCACATGACTTCACAAAATCAGAATGGGAGCAACTTCCAAAAGCCTTGGAGAAACCATTTGCAATCACGCGGCTGGCCGACAAGGAGAATGGATTTCGCATATACACGACACTGAAGACCGAGAAAGGCGAGTATGTCATAGTTGGCGTTGATGTGAAGAATGCAGGGCGTGATGTGGAGGTGAACGCAATAGCTACATTGTTTGGTCGCAGAAAGGGCGCGCACCTGTCAGAAAATGAGGAAGTAGTATATAGAAGTGAAACAATAACCCCCGAACAGGAGTCACTTCTTAGCCGGCCCAATTCCGACCAATATCCACCTGAACGGGAGTCATCTGAGGGCAAAGATAGTGCAAGCGAGCCAAACACGCAAGAGGGCGGCGGAAATTCTGCCGTTGCGGTGAAGAAAAAGCCGAAAACGAAGCCGAAAGACGACGATGACGACGGCCCGGACGGCCCCGCTGGCGGTGCAGCCGCTGGTGGCGGTGCGAAGCCGTCAGGCGGTAAGGGCGGCGGCGCGGCCGGTGCTGGCGGCGTGAAGTCCACGTATGAGCGCAAGAAGTGGTCGGGAACGGCGAGCCTTGATGAAATGAAGGAGCGGCTGGCGCACCTTGAGCAGGTTTTGACCGACGGCACCAAGGAGCGGGCGGAGGCGCTTCCCGAGGAGGCAGACTGGAAAGCGGAGGAAAAGAAACTCCGTGACCAACTGGATGCTGGCGAAATAAGCTATGGCGAGTATTTGGACAAAACGTTGGCACTGGCAGATGGAAGGTATGCGGACTTTTTTGACCGGAAATATCAGGCGGAGGACGAAGCAGCCGAACTCCGTGCGCTAATCAAGCTGGGCAGTCCCGAGAACAAGCGTAAGTTGGCGAAGAAATTCAACGGCTTTCTGCTCAGTCTGCTCGGCAAGGGTCCTGCTGGTGTGTCAACAGCGGAAAAGGTGCTGGGTAGGCCTTGGGGCCGGTCCAAGGAAACCGCTGCCGAGTTTGTGGAACGCCACCACGCGGCCGGAGACCTTTCGTTTGAGGCTAAAACGCTCAAAGAACGCCCGAAGAACTGGGACTCCATGTCGGACGAAGAGCGGGACTACTGGGAGCACGCGAATACTGCATACGTGGTGAACGGCGAAAGAATGCCCGAGGCCGCATATGACTACGCAAAATACCTTTCGGAGAAAGGCGGCGGCACTCAAGCCACTCGGCCCGAGTGGCCTGAGGGCGGACAGAAGCCCGCAAAACCAAGTGAGCCGACCGCCCCATCAACCGCGGCGGAGAAGCCCAAAGAGCCCGCCAAGGGTGCTGATGGCGGTGAAAGGAAGATTGAGGACGTGGGCGAGCACATTGCGGGCGCGCGCAAGGACGCGCTGGCCGAGCTGTCGAAGAGCGTGGCCGACGTGACTCTGGAGAGCCTGATTGAGCTGCCCACGTCAAAGGCGTTCAAGCGGCCCGACCTGAAGAAGGCCGTGAAGGAGGGCGCGCTGCGCGAGGAGGACGCGCGCTTTGCCGAGGCGGTGATGGCCGCCTTCTTGGGGACCGCGAAGCCGAAGCTGAAGGAGGGCTACAAGCGCGCCAGCAGTGAGGCCGCCGTGCGCAAGTGGGCCGAGCACGCCAAGGCTGGCGTGGACTTGCTGGCCAAGCTGTTCTCGCTTGACGAGAAGGGGCGCGATGAATTGATGGCCAGGGTGCGCGGCCTCAAGATGTACAGCGATGAAGCCGTGGAGGCGCGCAAAAGGCAGCTGGAGCAGTGGAACCCCGGCCAGAAGTTCAACGGCACGTGCTATCCGCTGAACCCTGTGGACGTGCTGGCGCGCGTGATGGAGCGGCTGGACTACGAGCCGGGGCAGAAGGTGACGCTGCCCGTTGTGGCGGCCGCACCGGCCAGCGGCTTTGACCATTACATTCTGACGACGCGCAACGGCAAAAGGTACTACCCCGGCAGACATCTGGCGACCATCGACGATGTGGTGGACGAGATGGTGTATGCGGCCAAGGTGGAGAACGCCGACCCGGACACCGACCACCCCGCGGGCAAGTTCTCGGTAATGGGCGTGGGCGAGCCGTTGACGAAGCCCACGGGCAAGTGGCGGGTGCTGACCCAGGGTGGCTTCTCGGGAACGCCCAAGCTGCACACGTTCGACTCCAAGGAGGAAGCCGAGGCGTTTGCCGAGAAGTACAAGGCGGGCGGCAAGAACCGATACGCGTCAACGCCGTCGGAGCAGACGCGCACTGTGGGCTACACCCAATACGAGATAGTGTACAAGCACGACAGCCCCACCAAGGGGACGTATGAGAACATGCCCACCGGCAAGGTGTATGACTCGCTGGAGGAGGCGCGCGCGGCCATTGACGGCGAGCACGACGCGCTGAACGAGGCGGTGAACGCCAAGCTGGCCGAGGGCAAGAAAAAAGGCGGCGGCAGGAAGAAGGACTATGTGCAGATATTGTCGTACACCGAGGACGGCGGCAGGACGTGGAAGTACGGCGTGGCGCTTGCCGACAAGTACGCGCCCCCTAAGACGGCCTACGACACCATGCCGTTCTACCTTGGCAGCGGCTTCAGCTCGCTCAAGGAGGCGCAGGCCTTTGTGGAGGAGCACCGCGAGGAGTGGGACGCGAAGATAGCCGACATCGACAGGGCGCGCCGCGACTTCGTGTATTTCAGCGGCACGGGCGAGCGCACCGGCGAGGACTGGCGCAAGGGCGCTGACGTGAGCGCGGAGCAGCTGATGGAGCAGTTCGGCTTCCGCGGTGTGCAGTTCGGCAACTGGGCCAACCAGCGCGACAGGCAGGCCGCGGTGAACGGCGCCTTTGACGCGCTGATGGACTTGGCGCAGATATTGGGCGTGTCGCCGCGCGCGCTTAGCCTTAACGGCGAGCTGGGCCTTGCGTTCGGTGCGCGCGGAGGCGGCAGCGCCGCGGCCCACTACGAGCCCGGCGAGGTGGTGATTAACCTCACAAAGACCCAAGGGGCCGGCTCGCTGGCCCACGAGTGGTGGCACGCGCTGGACAACTACTTCGCGCGCCACGGCAACGTGAAGGGCGGCTACGTTACGGAATCGAAGGGTATAGAGATGCGTGACGAGCTGCGCGCTGCGTTCAACGCCCTCATCGACAGCGTGGCGGGCAGCGACTACAACACGCGCTCGCGCCAGCGCGGCGCAAGCTACTGGGGCAGGCCCGCGGAGGAGACGGCCCGCCTGTTTGCCGCGTGGGTGAACGACGAACTGCAGAAGCGCGGCATGTCAAGCCCGTTCCTCTCGGACACCGACCCCGGCGCAGCCGGGCGGTATGCCGAGACGATGTATGAGGTCTACAAGGTGCTGGCCGGCGACAAGGCCATGACGCTTGAGGAGTTCAAGAAAACTCCTTTGGCGCTGGCGGGATTTGCGTATCCCAGCGCGGAGGAGCTTGCGACATTCGGCGAGCGTCTGCGCAACATCTTCAACACAGTTCAGGAGAAGGTGGACGAGCAGACCGGCAAGACGCTGCTGTATCACCGCGGCCCGGTGGTGGCCGAGCCCGACGAGGCCGAGCAGGCGCTGCTGGAAGTGGTGAACGATGCGGTGAGAGCCACCGGCATAAAGGTGGGAACCGACGTTGACAAGGGCCAGAAGTTGATTGACATGGCCAACGGAAAGGATGTGCGGATGGAGGCGAAAAAAAGAAGAGCACTTGAAACCGCCTCTCTTGGCGAAGAGCCAAGGTCATTAACTGTCGTTTCAAGTGCCGATGGCACGAAAGTACTAAATAATATTGACAAACTCGCAACGCAACTTGAAAAATCTGCGACACAGCCAAAAACTTTTATCGGCGATGTGGCCAAGGCTCTTGGGGCGACACGGCACGGCAGCTCAAGCGAGTATGCGACATTCGAGACCAAGAACGGCAAGATTGTGACCATACGACTGGCCAACCATAGTGCCAAGGTGTCGAACTTCGACAAGAACGGCGAGGAGGAAGGCATAAGCATTGTTGTGTCTCCAAGACCCAACACCGGCATTGAGGATGACGGCAACGCGCACGTTGTGGAGTACTACTACAACGCAATTGCGTTGAGAAGGGCCGAGGGCAAGCCGCTGGCCGATATAGTGCGTTCCATCAAGCAGACGCTTTACAGCGGCGAGTTCAAGGACACCACGGGGCTTGCTGAGCGTCAGGAGGTGAACGGCAAGGAAGTTGCCCGCTATCAGAAGGTGTACCACGGCAGCGGCGCTGACTTCGACGAGTTCGACCACTCGCACATGGGCGAGGGAACCGGATTACAGGCCCATGGCTGGGGCACGTATGTGTTGGTCAACGAGAGCCCCGCAAAAGGCTATGCCGTGACTGATGCCGCAGAGCGCAACGAAGGAAATGCTCTTTTGGAGTGGCATGGACAAGAGGCTGATGCGGACAGCATCATGGAAGAATTGGCTGAAGTGTACCCTGAAACGTTTGGCGAGTG
The DNA here is from genome assembly GCA_963655175.1 of Wujia chipingensis. GTDB lineage: Bacteria > Bacteroidota > Bacteroidia > Bacteroidales > Muribaculaceae > Sodaliphilus. The sequence continues at coordinate 27,357 of CAVKDU010000003.1, forward strand.
GTTTGATGGTAAATGGAATAATCCATATAGGCATAGATTTGAGCATCTGCTTGATAGGATATTGGATGGCAAAGATGTTGAAGAAGACGTGTATTTCGCTAAACGCGACGAGCAACTCAGTGAAAAAGAAAGGGAGTTTTGGTCGGCGGTTTACCGAGATGTACTGCCTCACGTCTCTGTAGATATGCCTCACCACCGAAATCTTTATGAGGTGCAGGTCCCCGACAACGACGGGCGTAATTATCTTGAGGAATACAAAACCTATAGTGCTGGGACTGCTCTGCGTAGAGGCATAGAAGCCGCACTAAAAGAACGCGGAGTTGAAGGCCTTGGCAAAGGCAGCATGACTGGGCAGGAAATTTATTGGGGGCTGACAAAAGCACTTGGCAGCCAAAAGGAGGCAAGCAGACTTCTGCAAGACCTTGGCCTTGTTGGTGTACATTACTATAGGCAAGATGATGGGGAAAGTTACGTAATTTTCAACGAGAAGGACGCTAAGATAACCGACCACGTGCGCTTTTTCCGCACGCCGGACGGCGAGGCCTACGGCTTCACTGTGGGCGGCGAGATATACGTGGACCCGCGCATAGCCAGGGCAGACACGCCGATACACGAGTACACCCACCTGTGGGGCGACATGATGCGCCGCGTCAACCCCAAGGCGTGGGCCGACATCGTGCGCCTGATGAAGGGCAAGAACGCCCTGTGGGACTGGGTGAAGGAGAACTATCCCGAGCTGAAGACCGATGACGAGATAGCCGATGAGGCGCTGGCGCAGTTCTCGGGCAAGCGCGGAGCCGGGCGTCTGCGCGAGGAGATGCGTAAGGTGGCCGAGGGCGACGGCAGCATCACGAAGAAAGCCGCGGCCATAAGCGCGCTTCAGCGCGTGAAGGAGGCCATCGGCAAGTTCTGGCGCGGCGTGGCCGAGCTGCTGCACATACGCTTCACCACAGCCGAGGAGGTGGCCGACCGCGTGCTCAACGACCTTCTGCACGGCGTGAACCCGCGCAAGGTGCACCCCGAGGCTGGCAATGCTGAACGTGACGGCAAGGTGCGCTATCAGTTCATAGGCAAGCGCGGTGCGGAGCAGGCCGACCACGCCGAGGAGGTGAGCACACGCCTTGACAACCTTTCCGTTGCCCGCAAGATGGAAGCCGACAAAAAGGACGCTAAGGCCATAAAGATGGCAACCGGCTGGGAGCGCGGCGCTGACGGCAAGTGGCGGTACGAGATACCCGACTTGAAACTTAAAGATGTTAAGGCCTTTGACAAAAACAGCGTATCAGACAGAGCCGAACTTAACCATTTAGTGAAGCAGCAACCATGGTATGCAGAATATGAAAAACTTGCTGACAAGGATTTTGACGCAGCCTATGATAATGGTGAGCCTTTAACCCCAAAAGAACGCAAGCGACTGGAAGAGTTGGAGGGGATAAATAGCAAGTTTAAGGAAAATTATGCCATTCAACATACGTCAAAAGAAAGGCCGCATCTTGCAGATTGGATAGACGCACCCGATTTGTTTAAAGCCTACCCCGACTTGAAAACAATAAACGTGCTATTTACTGACCAATTGCCAAATAATGTTGGCGGTAGATACATTGAAAAAGAGAACCTAATCGAAATAAATTCTGCATCTATTGAGAAAGATATAGAGTCCACCATGGCCCATGAAATCCAGCACGCCATCCAGCACGCCGAGGGTTTCGCAAAAGGCGGTAGCGTTGCTGATGTGCGGCAACGCTTTGAGGCGGCCAAGCGGGAGTGGCGTGCGCGTTCATGGGCCGCCGCTCTGCGTGACAAAGCGGAAGAGATGGGTGAGCACCACAACCAGTTGGCCGTTGAGAAAGCCCTGCTTGACGAATACAAGGAAATGGGTATGGACAATGACAAGTGGATGCCTGACAAGGAGACGAGAGAGAAAGGTTTCAACTACTTTGCGAGAGGATACGCAGACCGCAGCCTCGACTCTGACATAAAGCATTTTCGGCTGGATGAGAGTGTACGTTCCGATTTCAATCCTTTTGCGGAGTACACAAGCCTTGGCGGCGAGGTTGAGGCCCGCAATGTGGAGAAGCGCATGAACATGACGCCCGAGCAGCGGCGCGCCAGCCTTGCCGAGGAGACCGAGGACGTGGCGCGCGAGGACCAAATCTTTTTAAGCGGAACTGAGGAACCGTCATCCTCCGAAAGCAGAAGGGAAACCGTGAACAACGGCGAGGAGGGCGGCGACCCGGACGAGGGGAAGCGGTTCCGTCTGCTGGACGATGACGACCCGAAGGCGCAGGAGCTGGAGTCGCTGCCCGAGGGCGAGCTGGTGCCGGTGTACCGCAACGTGCAGGTGTTTGAGGACGACACGCTGGGCTCGCCCATGGCGTTCACCGATGCGGTGACTGGCGAGCGCCGCACCCTTGAGGGCGGCAAGTGGAACTACTCCGAGCCGCGCGAGGTGAAGCTCACGCCCGAGCAGCAGAAGCAGCTTGACGAGCTGAACAAGAACGGCTATCTGATGGTGAACGGCAAGAAGACCACCGAGTTGCAGATTAGCGACAGCCTGAAGTTTGTGAAGCCGAAGAACGGCGAGGCCACGCTGCAATACCTCTTGAAGAAAAGCCCCGAGGACAGCGGCCTGTGGGCGGCCTACAACCCCTACGACCACGCCATAGAGACACCGCTGAACACGCAGTTCAGCAGCGCCTACAAGCGTCCGAACCTTGTGGTGGTGCGCAGCCTTGTGCCCAAGTCGGAGCTTGAGGGCCACTACAAGGCCGACTATGCCAAGGACTCCACAGGCGCGCACAAGTGGAACAATGGGCGCACGCTGTATCTGTCGCGCTACAGCAAGATTGACAAGGTGCTCACGCGCGAGGAGGAGGCCAAGCTCATTGACGAGTACTGGAAGAAGAACCCCGGCAAGCGTGAGGCGCTGACCACGCACCGCGACTACAGGCGGTTTGTGCCGGCAGTGCGCCGCGCGCTGGAGGATATGGGCTACCGCTTTGAACTCGATGGCAAAGAGCTGACGCCCGAGGAGGCGCGCGAACTCGACCGCCAGCAGGAGAATGCCGAACCCGCAATCCCCGGCGACGAGGGCCGCGTGCCCCGCGTGGGTCCCGAGGACATAGCGCGCATCAACGCCAAGATGAGCGGCAAGTGGGTGGGCGAGCCTAAAGAGACGATGGCGCAGTCGATGGTGCGCCGCGTGAAAGAGCTTGCCGCGAAGTTGGGCGTGAAGGTGCGCATAGTGACCTCAGCCGATGAACTGGCCAAGTCGCCGAGCCGCCGCCAGCGCAAGATGAAGGGCATGTATGACACCAAGACAGGCGAGGTGACAATAGTGATTGGCAACCACGAGAACCTTGCCGATGTGGAGAATACAGTGCTTCACGAGGTGGTGGGCCACAGGGGCTTCCGCATTCTGTTTAAGACCAAGGAGGCATTTGACCACGCCATGGACGAACTGTACCGCGTGTCGAGCGAGAAAATCAGGAAGTGGATAGACGACAAGGCGCGCAAACTGTATGACGAAGAGGTGGACCGCATAATGGCGCGCAAGCGCAAGGAGCGCAAGGCCAACGGCGAGAAGCCGAGCGACCACCACTTGGAGGACATGACGGCTGCGCACATAGAGGCCAGCAAGAAGAAAGACCAGTTCCGCCGCGAAGCCACCGAGGAATACGGAGCGCATCTGGCTGGCCGCATTGGCGAGAAGGGCTTTGAGAAGATGAGCGCGGAGGAGCAGACGTTCTGGGGCAGGCTGAAGTCGATGCTTCAGAAAGCGCTGCAGCGTCTGGCCGAGGGCCTGAACATCACCAGCAAGCACGAGTGGACCGACAAGGATTGGGCATACGTGCTGCACGAGGCATACAAGCGCGAGAAGAACGGCGGCAAGCCGAGCATCTTTGACGAGGCCGACACCATAGCCATGCGCATGCGCACCGGCTTCGGCGAGGGCAAAGAGGAGGAGCACAGGAGCGAAGAAAGCGGTAGTGTGGAGGAAGTGAACCAGAAGTTCAACGATGAATTGGACGCATACGAGAACAAGAGCTTGCCGCAGGGGCACAGGTTTGATTTGGGTATGCCGTCGCCAGAGCTTGTAAGTGCTGGTTTCCCGAGGTTGCCAATAAGCATGCGCTCTTCTGTTATAGGCGTAAAATCCAATATGGCACGCCACATGTTTACTCCATCCGACTTAAAGGATTTGGTTAAGGCAATGCAGAAGCCGATAGCCGTATTCAACTATACCAAAGACAATATGCGCAATGTGATTGTCGATTTGGAACGCGGAGGCAAGCACTTCCTTGTGGGTGTAACCCTTGGCTACAAGGGCAATGGCATTGAAATAAACAGTGTCTCGGGTCTGTTCCCCAAAGACAGCCACGAGTGGATAAAGTGGATACAGGACGACAAGGCGATACGCATTGACCAAAAAGAAAAGGTCCTGAACCTCATTGACAGTCTACGGACTAATCCCGCTGAGTCTGCCAGAATTGGTTTGGACCTTGATAATGCTGCAAATATAGTCCAAGGTTTTGAGAACCCCAAACTTCCGGAGGAAAATGTTTCCGATGAGGGCAAAATGTTCCGCGACAGCGAAGACGAAGACCCCGATGAGGGCATGATGTTCCGTGACGGCGACGATGACGACATAGGCGACTTGGACTTTGACCTTGGCGATGCCGCGGACAAGATGCGCGAGGCGGCTGTGGAGAGCAACGCCAACAATCTGCACACCAAGCGCGAGGCGATGAAGGCCATAGGCGGCAACCTAAGCAAGTTGCGTCAGGCGATGGCGCGGCAGAAAGTATATGACAAAGGCACTGTGAAGAGCGTTACCGACATGGCGCGCGAAATGCTGAAGAACGGCATGCTCGACAAGCTGAGCAGCTATGAGGCCAAGCGCATACTCTCGGCAGCGGCCAACGTGACGGGCGCAGAGGCATACAGGCAGTACTGCGAGGCCACCGAGGACGCAATACGGCAGAACAAGACGCAGGGCCTCACGCGCTTGTTGGCATTGTGTAGGGCTTGACAGGCGGCGATGCGCTGAGCGCAGTTGGCCAGTATGCTCTCACGGGCGAGGGCATTATTGGCAACTTGAAGAAAGAAATGCCGCTTACCTCAGACTTGCCCTGCATCTACCAAAAGTGGGGCAACGATAAAGTGGCGGTATCTACGTGCTAAATTAGTTAGTAATAATGTGCTACTGCTTAAGATATTGCGACTAAAACGGGTAGCCGATGGCTATGTGCAGGGCCAGGGAGTCTTTGAAGCGCGTCATGTTGTAGTAGCCGCGCTTGCCGGTGTCGTAGGGCGCGTGGATGCCAACGCCCACGTCGGCGCGAATCACCAGCATGCTCATGTCGAAGCGCAGGCCCACGCCAGTGCCTACGGCCAGTTGGTCGAAAAAGTTTTTAAGCCTCAGTTCGCCGCCCGGGCGCAGGTCGTCGGCCTTCAGCAGCCACACGTTGCCCGCGTCCACAAACACCGCGCCCTTGAAGTAGCCTAAAATGGGGAATCGCAGCTCCCAGTTGGTTTCAAACTTAAATGTACCCGTCTGGTCGTAGTAGGCGTTGATGCTTTGCTCGGCGGGGTGGTAGCTGCCCGGGCCAATGGTGCGCACGGTGAAGGCGCGCACCGAGTTGGCGCCGCCTATGTAGAACTGCTCGCTGTAGGGCACCTGCGACGAGTTGCCATAGGCGTGCGCCGCGCCAAGGAACACGCGCGACACAAGGCTCTTGCCACCGCCCAGGTTGCGCGACCACACCAGCTGCGTCTGCGCCTTTATGAACTGCGAAAACGGTGTGCCAAACAGCCGCTTGGTGCCCTTGGAGCCGCATGCGGCCCACATGCCGGCAAACAGGTTGCCAGCCTCGGTGATGGTCGACGACCACGTGATGTTGTTGGGTCCGAAGCTGTTGTCGTAGGTATATGAGTATTCCATTTCGGGAATAAACGTGTTCTTAAAACTCTGCGCAATGGCGGGGTTGGCAGCCATTGCCGAGTCGAAGGCCGCCGTTTTGCTTATCACCTTCGAGTAGGTGAGCTTGAATGGGGTGAACTGGTTGAGCGACTTCTTGTTGGCATGCCACTCCCAACTGAATTTGGTACCAAACTGCGCCATCTTGAAGTAGTTGGGGCGGTTCATGATGCTTGCGCTTAGCGAGGCGCGCGTCCAGTTGAGGTAGCGGCGCGAGCGGTCGACGAAGCGTGGTGCCAGCAGGCGCGGAATGGCCAGCGTCACGTCCGACCCAAACTCGTAGGAGTTCAAGTCGCTGTTCTTATAGCTGCTGCCCTTGCCCGTCTGCCACTCGTAGGAGGCGTTCAGGTTCCAGCTCAGCTGCTCGCCGCCGCCCAGCATATTCTTGTGCGTGAGCGAGGTTTCGAGTCCAGGGCCGATGAAGCTGTTTGACTTCGACGTGCCCTGCACCTCAAATTTCACCTCCAGAGGCTTGTCGAGGGCGCACTTCACATCCAAGTCGAGCAGTCCGTTGCCCTCAGGCGTCACCGAGTCGACGGGCGTCACGTTCATGTTGATGGTGCTGAATATGCCTAGGCGCGACAGCCGCAGCTGTGTGCGGTCCATGCTGCCCACCTTAAACGGGCGTCCAGGCTTCGAGCTGAGGCACGACGGAATCAGTTCGTTCTTTATTTTCACCGGCATCATCTTCACCAGGGTGCAGTTGCGCATTTGCAGCGTGTCGGGCGTGCCACCGCCGTCGCTGCTTTCCACAGTGGCCGTCACGTGGCGCGTGTAGTATTGCACCATGGCCATGTTGGGAATGTTGGCCGACTTCACCAGTCTGATGTCAATCACGCCTTTTTCGAGCGAGCTGTCGGCCTCATACTGCAGGTAGTCGGGCTGGAAGTAGTAGTAGCCCTTGTCGCGCAGCTTGTTGGTGATGTTGATGCGCGTGTTGTTGAGCGAGTCCAGGCAGTAGCGCTTGCCTTGGCGCAGATAGCTGTCGGCGCGCGCCATCGAGTCGATGAGCTGGCTCAGCGGAGTGCCGCCCTCAAGGTAGGTCACGTGGCCTATCACGTAGGGCTTGCCCACGTTCACGCTGTAGGTGATGCTGGCCTTGCGCTTGTTTTTGCTGCTGTAGTTCAGGGTGTAGGCCGCGCTCGAGCTGAAATAGCCGTTGTTGCTCAGCAGGGTGTTGATCATCTTCACGCGCGCCTCGGGGCGCACGCGGCTTATGAGCACGGGCTGTGAGGCCAGCTTGCGGTATAGCCACCCCTTTAGGCCCTTGGCTTTGGGGTTCCAGTGGTTATACACCCACAGCCCTATGGGCAGCGGAGTGCGGTAGTAGGGCGAATACAGCGGGTTGTTGGGCTTCACATTTATTGCCTCAAATATCTGGTCTTGCACATCGGCGTCGATTTTCACCGAGTCGGCCTGGCGGTAGTCCACCTTTTTCACGCCGGTATACAGCACGTCGCCGGCCTCAAGGCGGCTGGTGGTGGAGCACGATGCGGCGCCAAGGGCTGCGGCTGCGGCCATGGCGGCCAGCGCTATGCGGGTTAGCAGTTTGTTTGTCGTCATTTGCTGTGGTGTTGCTGTGTTGGTGATTCTGCTGCGGCCTTGCGCGCGGCCTCGCGTGCTGCCTTGGCCGAGTCTTCGGCTATGCGCTCGGGCGAGCGGTAGCGGAACAGGTGGCGCAGTGTGCTCAGCTTGCGCTTCATCACAAAGCCCGCGCCCATCTCGGTGACCTCGCCCTCGAGAATGCTCTCGAAGCCTGTGTGGCGGAACAGGCGCAGATATTTCGTGCCGCTCGCGTTCAGGTTGTATTCAAACGAGATGTCGTTGATCAGGTTTTGCGAGAAGTTTTGCTCGCTGGTGGCGTCGGTGCTATACTCGCCGCCCACCACTATCTTGAATCGGTCGTTAAACAGCGTCTTCGACAGGCGGTAGGAGTAGCTGGTTTCGGTCTGCGACTTGCCGTTGCGGCTTTGGTCATACTGGTTGATGCCAAACGTCAGGTCGATGCCCTTGAGGTTGCTGGCCGCCCAGCTGTTGAGCTGCGACTGCAGGAACGAGTAGAGCGCGCCCGTGGTCGAGAGGTTCATGCTGCCCGTTGAGTTCAAGCCCGAGTATGAGTTGTAGAGCAGCAGGTTGATGGCCGCCTGCGAGCGCTGCGACGGTGTCATGCCCTGCAGCTCGTTTTGCACGGTCATGTCGTTGTTGGCGCTCATGTCGAAGTCGAGGCTCATGTTGCTCAGGCTGTTGCCCACGGTGGCGGTAATCACGAAGTCCACTAGGCGCGAGCCCTCGCCGCCCGAGTTCACGCTCGTCTTCAGCGACTCGGTGGCAGTGATGTCGAGCTGCGGGTTCATCAGGTCGCCCGTCCACGTTATGCGGCTGCCCTCCACAAAGTTGAATATCTTTTGCGAAATCAGCGGCGGCGAGTAGCGCACGCTGCCCGACTCTATGGTGTATGAGCCCACCATGTTGCTCTTGCCGGCAAAGTCGAGGGTGTATTTCAGCTTGCCGCTGCCGTCAATCTGCACGCGGTCTTTGCCGTCGGCCGAGAGGAATGCGTTGATTTTGGCCCCCTGCTGCACGTCGATGTCGGCGCGCACGTTCATGGCCGAGGCGGCTGCCTGGGTCTTCAGGTTCATCCAGCTCAGCGAGTCGCGTCCGTTCACAAATCGCACCATGTTTTCGTCAACCTGCGTGGTTAGGCTCGACACCTCGTCTTGCAGCACATAGGTGATGTTTGACCCCGGCAGCAGGGCCAGCGACGCCTGCGCGTCCATGTAGCTGCCGCGGCCGCGCACCGAGCAGGCCAGGTTGGCAAACGCCTTGCCAAACACCTCGCTCGAACTCTTCTGCTCGCTGCCGATGAACTGCACGTTGCTGCCGTCGAGGCGCAGGTCGATTATCATGTTTTGCATGTCGCGCATGTTCACCACGCCGTTGGCTGTGACGGCGCGGTTGTTGAGTCCCATTATCTTGTAGTTGTCGAGGCGCACCACATTGGAGTCGATGGGTATCTTGCTCGACGCCAGTGCCAGCGAGCTGCCGTAGCGCGGCAGCTGCACCACCGCCGAGTCGCCCATCACATATCCGTTTATCACGGGCTTGTCCATAGAGCCGGTCACGCTCAGGTCGCCGTCAAGGTATCCGCCCAGCGCCACCAGACCGCCTGGAATAAAGGCCGATGCCTTGCACAGCGGGAAGCGGTCGAGCTTCATCTTCACGTTAAACGGGTTGTGCGACGTGGAGTCGTTGAGCGAGCCGTAGGCCAGGGCCACTTGCGAGCCGTCGACGTTGACGTCGGCGTTGACCGTGGTGCTGGCCGTGCTTGGGTCGATGGTGAGGCGCGTGTTCATCTCATAGTTGCCCTGCGGCTGGTCGTTGTACACAAAGTTGTTGAGCGCCACCTTGCCGTTGCCCTCCAGGTTCTTGCCGTCGTAGGCCACATCCATGTCGGCGTTGAGCACGCCGGTCATGGGCGGCATGTCGGGCATAAACTTCATCCACTCCTGAATCCTCACGTTGGCCAGCTTCAGGCAAATGTTCTCCTTGCCGGCGTCGCCCGCGGGGTGGGTTTGCAGCGACACCAGGCTCGAGTCGCTCTCGAGCTGCAGGTTGGCCTTCAGCATCTTGCTCAGGTAGTTGAAGCTCACATAGTTGCTGTCGTTCACGTTCCACTTGCGGTAGCCTATCACTGGCTGCTGCGGGAAGAAGCGCATGTTCACGGCGGTGTCGGTGAGGGCGGCGTTCACGCCCACGCGGTAGCCCGTTTCGTGCTTAATGTTTTGCTGCTCCACCAGGAAGTTGAGCACGGGGCCTCCTATGCCGCCGCGCATGGTCACCGAGGCAAACTCGTCGAACGTGCCGGGGCGGTTGCCCATGTGGGCGTTGAAGGCCAGATATTTGTTTTTCGACTCCTGCGCGTGCAGGGTGATGGTGTCGATGGCCGTCGAGCCTATGCTTAGCGAGTGCACCAGTCCGTCGATGAATATGGTGCTGTCGTTGCGCACGTTCATGCTCACCTTGCGGAAGTCCACGTCATATTTGTCGAGGTAGCGCTGTATCATGCCGTCCGACCCCATTTGCAGGTTGAGGGCGAAGTGGGGCAGGGCGCGCTGCAGGGTGTCGATGTTGAGCGAGCGCTTCTCATATTGGCCCAAGGCTATCTTGTAGCTGCGCTCAAACTGGCGCATGAGCGCGTTCAGGCCGCACCCGGCGCTGAAGTCGAGCGTGGTGCCCTCGTCCACGATGCCGGCCGTCACGCTGCTGTCGGTGGCCACGAAGTTGAGCGAGGCGCTGTTGGCAAACAGGGCGTCGCTGTCCATTGTCCAGTTCAGGTCGTTGAGGTCAAGCTTCACGTCATAGAGGTTGCGGCGCAGGTTCATGCTGCCGCTGGCCTTTATCATGCCGTTGCCGCGGCACACGCCGTTGTAGAGGTTCAGGGCGTGCAGGTCGAGGTCGTTGATGTTGCCCGTCACGTCAAACTCGTAGTTGTCGCCGCTCTGCGTGGCGTCGCACTGCAGATACAGGTCGCAGTTGGGGCTGCTCGAGTCAAGTGTGCCCTTGATGTGGCCGCCGCCCATGTCCACGTTGGCGCGCAGGTTGCGGTATTCGGCTTTGTTATACACTATGCTGCCAAGGTCCACATTGGCCTTGACTGCCGTCTTGGGGCTGGTGAAGTCGAAGCTGTGGCCCGAGGCGGTGATGTGGGCCGTGACGTTGCCTATGCCCATCAGGGGCAGAATGGCCTGCACGGGGAATGTGGTGAGCGTGGCATCGATGCCGTAGCCCTGCGAGTTGGCGCTGAAGTGGCCCTTGCCGGCCAGTGAGCCTGTGGCCAGGCGCATCACGGCGTCGCCGGCAATGCTGCTGGCGTTGAACTTGGCGTTGGCCGTGACATCCATGGGCGGCAGGCCCACCTGCCGCTGTGTGGCGGCGTCGAGCAGCATGGGCTTCACAAAGTTGATGTTGAGCAGGCGCGCCTTCACGGACAGGTTGCCGGCCAGACGCTTGGGGTCGAGCACATTGTCGGCGGTGCCGCTCACCTCAGCGCGCGCATATCGCGGAATTTCGGCCACGCAGCGCTCAATGGCCACGTGGCTTGGGTTGCCCTTGATTTTTGCCTCAAGGGCTATGGGGCGCAGCTGAGGCACGCCCTTCAGCATCGGCGCCAGTGCGGGCACCAGGCGCTGCACGTCTTGCAGTGCAATGGCGGCGCGTGTGTCGAGCCTAATGATGCCTGTGGGCTTGGCGTCGAGCAGGCTCATGTCGAGGTGGGTGTCGAGCATAATGTCGCTCAGCAGGGTGTGCAGCTCCATCCGCTTGACGTCGATGGTGCTTTGCGTCATTGCAAATGTGCCCTTGGCACCGGTGATGCCCACTCCGCACCGCTCGGCGGCCTTGAGGCTGGTGATGGGCACCTTCACGTTCACGCCGCGGTTATACAGGTTGGCTATGCTCAGGTTGATGCCGCTCACGGCTATGTAGTTCATGTCCAGTCCGCGGCTGGCGGGTTTCGCCTCCTTCAGGGCATACACCGCGCTCGAGCGGGTGAGGCTCACCTGCTTGCCGCGTATCTGCCACGTGGCGGTGTCGGCCGGCGGGAATGTGTCTGGCTCCACAGGGTGCAGCCGTGTGTAGCGGCGGGCCCACTCGGCGGTGGGGTAGCGGTAGTCGCAGTTCACGCTGTCAAGGCCGAAGTAGTCGGCGTCCACCGTGTGGCCGGCCATGTCCACCACGCCGCCGTCGAGGCGCGCGCTGCCAATGTGGGTGGTCAGGGTGTCGATGGTGGGCTGCATGGTCATGGCATAGTCCACGTCGGCCAGCGTCAGGTGGCCCACGGTCACCCGCCACGGCTCGGTCTTGGCTGTGTCGGGCTTGTGCTTCACCTTGTCGGGGCGGTAGGTGAGGCTCACGTTGCCGCCTTGCAGGTCGCCGTAGGGCAGGTTCACCTCGCGGCGGTTGAGGTCAACCAGCGTGCCCCTAAGCCGGCACAGGCGCACCTTGGCCTTGAGCAGCATCGACGAGTCTTCGCTGAGCATGCGGTAGGCGCCGTCGCTCAGGCTGGCCTCGTCCACGCTCACGCGCTTGTCGAGCAGCGGGCGCAGCGCCACGTTGGCCGTCAGGTTGCCGGCCACCACCATGGTGTCGCGCGCCGAGTCGAGCACGGCCACGCCGTCCACGCTCATCTTCAGCGGAAACTTTATGAGTATGCGGTCCACGCTTATGCTCATGCCCGTGGCCTCGCTGGCATAGCGGCAGGCCACGTCTTTCACGGCGTTTTGCACCCAGGGTATGTATAGCGACAGCGGCAGCAGCACCATTATTGCCACAATGGTGGCCACAGCCCATGCTGCAATCTTGCCCGCGCTTGCGTGCGCGCCCGTTTTGGCCTTGCTGGGGGTGGAACTGCCGTTCTTAGTATCTTGATCCACGTTGATTCTGTTTGGTCGTTTTACAAACTATATTATTCTTCAATCTACAAACTTAATGAATATTATCCAAAAATGCGCATTTACTGTTCCAATTTTTCACCGCAACGGGCCATAATTCAAGCAAAACGGCGCGCAGCGGGGTGAAAAATGCCCGTTGCGCGCCGTTGTTGGCTCTTTTAAACCGCGCCCGCTAACGCACGCGCTTGCGAATGTGCGAGTGGCGGCTGCCCCACGACTGGCACTTCTCGCACCACACGTCGTTGCCCAGTCCGGTGTAGTTGGGAGCGTATTCTATGGTCTCCACATAGTCGTTCGACTTGTCGCGGCTGCGCGACGACGACCTGCTGCGGCGGTCGCTGCGGCTGCTGCTGCGCGAGTTGCTGCCGTCGGCGGTGCCTATGTATTGGCGGCCGTCGTTGCCATAGCCCACGGCCACGCCGTTTTTATATGTGCTGGTGAGGGTGGTCACCTTGTTGCCCTGGCATGCCTTGCACTTGTTGGTGCCGCAGCAGTAGTAGCAGGGGTAGAATATGCCGTTGGCATAGCGGCCGCCGGAGCCGTAGCACACGGTGCACTGCCCCGTGCCGTGGCAAATGATGCACGGGTGGGCCTCATACGAGAGTATGCTGCCGTCCTTCTGCTTGTAGTTCACGCGGTATCCGCCGTCGGGCAGGTTCACCCGCTCACCGCCGTTGGGCAGCTGCTCAAACGATACCTTGCCCGTGGCCTTGCCCACTCCGTAGTTGCCGTTTCCGCTGCCGCTGTTATTGCCGTTGCTGTTGCTGGCATAGGTGGGGGCGGTGCCGCTGTCCTTGCCGCCGCCAATGTGGGCCACATGCTTGCCGGCCTTCCACCAGTCGCTGATGTTGCCCGATATGTTGTCCGACGAGCCTACAAACGACTGCGCCGGCTTGTGGCCGTCGGCATACTTCACCATCATGGCCAGATATTCGCCGCCTCCGTAGTCGAGCGACTGCAGCGACCACCCCTTGTCCCACTCGGCCTTGATGCGGTCGCGAATGGCGTTGTAGGTTGACTCCTTCATCCATTCTTGCTGCGAATACTTTGTGCCCTTGCTCATCACCACCAGCCACTTTTTGCCGTCGTGTACCGCGCCGGTCACTTTGTAGCCGTCGCGCCACTTGCTGCTGATGCTGCTCTTCAGCGTGGCCCAGTCGTTGTACATCCACGTCTGGCTGGTGTAGCCCGAGTTTTGCGACATCACCAGCAGCCACCTGTTGTCGCTGTGCCCTATCGAGGTGAAGTGGTAGCCGTCGCGCTCCTTTTCGGTGATCCATTCAGTGGGCCAGGTGCTGTCGTAGTGGTAGGTCTGCATGGTCAGTTTGGTGTTCTTGGCCATCACCACAAACCAGCCCTTGTCGGTGTAGGCCACGCTGGTGATGCGCTTGCCCTCGTCCCAAAGACTCTTGATTTTTGTCTGGTCCAGGTCGTTGCCGCTGCCGCAGTAAAACCACGTTTGCGACTCATATCCTGTGCCGCTTTCGCTCACGGCTGTGAAGTTGTAGGCGTGCAGTTGCAGTGCGTACGCCACTATTGCGAGTGCCACGGCCCAAAGGCGCCGTGTGGTGTTGTGTGCAGGGTTGGCCATGCTGTTATTTGTTTTTAGATGAGTGTTTGTGTTGGTGCAAAGGTATGCTTTTTTGCTGTAATCCAAGCCTCGGCGCCCACTGAAATTGCAGTAATCCTACTGATTTTCAGTGTGGCTGCTGTGGTGGTGATGGTGGTGATGATGGCGCAGCATTGTGTGGCGGAAGCTGGGAATCAGCCACAGGTGTGCCAGCGCCAAGGCCAGTGCGGCACCTATGCAGTTGGCCACTATGTCGCGGAAGTCGAAGTTGCGCCCCAGTCGCATCACCAACTGCAATATTTCCATCACTATGCCTATCACCATGGCGGTGGCCGTCAGGGCCAGCTCGATGTTGAGCTTGGTGTGGTGGGGCAGGCGGTGCTTGGCGTAGTCGAAGAGGAATGCCAAGGTGGTGCCGGCATACATGAGTATGTGCACCAGTTTGTCGGCGCCGGCAAATGCGGGTATCTCGTTCACGTCAAACGGGTCGGGCGCGAGCGACAGGTACGACAGCAGCATCAGTGCCAGTAGCGACGTGATGCCAGTGGGTATTGCTTTAAGAATCTTCTTCATATTGTGTCGGTTCTCCCGTCAGGGGGATAGCGTCGTGTTTTGTGTGTCTTTTTAATTAATGAGTAATTTTATTGTTGCACAAAATTATACAAAAAATTGCATTGCCCATCGTTTTTTGTCGTTTTTTTGCACAGTGAGTCGCAAAAATGCTATTTTTGCTGCCATGAACAGCCGTTTCAAGAAATTCATCGCCTCGGCGGCCGCATTTTTCGACCTAAGCCGCCACGAGCGCGTGGGGGCTTACGCCATTCTGGCCGTGCTTGCCATTGCCGTGGCCACCATGGCTTTGGCCTCGCGCTGCACGGGTGGCAGTGCGCCGGCCAGTGTGCAGCGCGTGCCCGATGTGGCGCTGTTCGACTCGGCCACCGCAGCCGATTCTGTAGTCTTTGCCTCGCCCGCTCGCCACCGCTCCAAGCGACGCAGCCGCAAGCCCCGCCGCGCCAAGGCCTCCAAGCCGCGCCAGCAGGCGCCCGAGCGCCGCCTCGACCCCGTGCCCGGCTTCTGACATTTGCCGGCGGCCGATTTTGCCGTTAGCGATTATTGTAGTATTTTCGCATAGCAATCACAAAAAAACAGCAACAACACATCATCGTGACCGATTTCAAAACATACAGCTTGAACCTGCGCGGCCGTCTGCTCGAAATAGACCATCCGCTCATTATGGGCATACTCAATGTTACGCCCGATAGTTTCTATGGCGGCAGCCGTTGCCCCGACTCTCAGCACATCGAGGCCCGTGTGCGCCAGATGATTGACGAGGGTGCCGACATCATCGACATCGGCGCCTATTCCACGCGCCCCGGCGCCGCTGAGGTGAGCGAGGCCGAAGAGCTTGCCCGCCTCGAAAAGGGCATGGAGGTGGTGCGCCGCCTTGCGCCCGATGCGGTGGTCAGCGTCGACACCTTCCGCGCCTCGGTGGCCCGCAGCTGTGTGGAGCAGCTGGGCGTGGACATAGTGAACGATGTGGCCGGCGGCACGCTCGACGACCACATGTTTAAGACCGTGGCCTCGCTGGGCGTGCCCTACATAGTGATGCACATGCGCGGCACCCCCGCCACCATGCAGCAGCTCACCGACTATGCCGACGTCACCGCCGACGTGCTCACCTGTCTGGCCCGCAAGGTCGACGAGCTGCACCAGCTGGGCGTGGCCGACGTGATTGCCGATCCCGGCTTCGGATTCAGCAAGACGGTGGAGCAGAACTACGAGCTGATGCACGGCCTCGAAGCGTTTCACGCGCTCAACGTGCCGCTGCTGGTGGGCATATCGCGCAAGTCGATGATATTCCGCCTGCTGGGCACCACCCCGGCCGACTCGCTCAACGGCACCACGGTGCTCAACACCATGGCCCTGCTGCGCGGCGCCCACATACTGCGCGTGCACGACGTGCGCCCCGCCGTCGAGGCCCGGGCCATAGTGGCCGCCGACGCCCGTGGTTGAAAAACTCTCAACCCTCAACATTAAACTGTAATCTTTCAACTTTCAACATTAAAAGAATGACACTGTTCGGACTCTTTGGCATCAAGGACATCATCGACATACTGCTCGTAGCCACGCTGCTCTTCTACATGTACCGCACCATGCGCGACAGCGGCACCCTCAACATCTTTGTGGGCGTCATGGCATTCGTCATAGCCTGGGTGGTGATGTATAAGATACTCGACATGCGCCTCATCGGCACCATCATGGACAAGTTCATCGACATCGGCCTCTTCATCATCGTCATCCTGTTTCAAGACCAAATCAAGCGCTTCCTCATCGAACTCGGTTCGCACCGCGGTCTCGGCTTCCTGAGCCGGCTGTGGCACCGCGGTGGCACCGACGAACGCAAAAAGTGGATTATGGCCGTGGTGTATTCGTGCATGAGCATGAGCAAGAGCAAGACGGGCGCCCTGATAGTGGTGCGCCGCTCGATGCCGCTGGCCGACTATGAGCACACGGGCGACATAATCAACGCCAACGCCAACGCGCGCCTCATTGAAAACATATTCTTCAAAAACAGCCCTCTGCACGACGGCGCCCTCATCATCGACGGCGACCGCCTGGCCGCCGCCGGCTGCATCCTGCCCGTGTCGCACGACACCGACGTGCCCAAATACCTTGGTCTGCGCCACCGCTCGGCGCTGGGCATATCGCAGGCCACCGATGCCATCGCCATAGTGGTGAGCGAGGAGACGGGCAACATATCGTATGCCGTCAACGGCCGCCTGCACCTGAAGCTCACCGGCACCGAACTCGAGCACGAGCTGAGCCGCCTCACCTCGTCGGGCACCGGCGTCTCTGCCACACATAAATCATAACTCACACACACAGAAAAAACAGATTTTGGATACAATGTTTCAGATAGCCGACACACTCGTTAGCCTCGACCTGGCCGAGCGATTCTTTTGCTGCAACCTCGACGCCTGCCTGGGCGAGTGCTGCATCGAGGGCGACGCCGGAGCCCCCATCACCCGTCAAGAATACGACACCCTTAAGCAACTGCTGCCGCAGGTGTGGGACGACCTGCTGCCACAGGCCCGCCAAGTGATAGAGGAGCAGGGCGTGGGCTACCTCGACCCCGATGGCGACCTCGTGACGCAGATAGTGGACGGGCGCAACTGCGTGTTTTCGTGCTACGCCCCCGGCGGCATGTGCATCTGCGCCCTCGAAAAAGCCTACCGCGAAGGCCGCATCAGCTTCAAGAAACCCATCTCGTGCGCCCTCTATCCCGTGCGCGTCAACAAACTGAGCCACTGCACGGCCGTCAACTACCACCGCTGGAAAATCTGCAAGGCCGCCGAGGTCATGGGCCGCGCCAAGGGCATACGCCTCTACGAGTTCCTGCGCGAGCCCCTCATAGCCCGCTTCGGCCAGGACTGGTACGACGAACTCGCCGCCAACTGCCGCCTCTACCTCACCGGTAATGCCTAAAGTTGAGAGTTTAAAGTTTAAGGTGGCGCGCGATACAGCGAGCAGTAGGGACGTGGCATGCCACGTCCGACGGGAATTTACTGCAAATCAGTCGATTACATGCAAAAAAATTGCAAAATAGCGATGCTTGTTTTGGTTGGCTGGGGGGCTACGCCCGTCGGACGCGGCATGCCGCGTCCCTACAATATACTCATTTTCAGAAGATTAACCCAACAACTTCTCAACCTTAAACTCTCAACCTTCAACCGTAATCTTTCAACAAAAAAAGCCCCTGGCGCATCAGCGCGTCAGGGACTCCATTAAAGCAAAAATTACTGTAATCTATTTCACTATAAACTTCTGGCCTCCGGCCACATACACGCCGCTGGGCAGCTCAATGGTCTTGCTGGCTCCGCTGTCGAGTGCGAAGCGGGCCACCTGCTGGCCAAGCACGTTGTGCACGGTCACCATGGCGTCGGCGCCAATTAGGCGGAATGTGGCGCTGCCGTTGTGGCCCACTATCAGCAGGCCGTTGCGGCCTGCGGTGGTCTCGTCGATGCCGGTCATCGTCTTGTCGGCCTCAATGGTCTGCTCCACCTTTATGGCAAAGTTGCTGCCATTTGTGAGGTCGGAAATCGCGAAGTCTTCGCTGCCCGTTTTGTATATCAGGAAGTAGACCACGCGCAGGGTGGGGGTGCCGTCCGAACCGTCGCGTGCCAGAATGTTGTCAAAGTCCATGTAGTCGGTCACGGCAGGCAGGGTGCCGCTATACCACTGGCGCACGCCCAAGGCGTTTTCGGCAATGCTGCTGCCCTGCGGGAACTGGGCCGAGCGGCCGTTGACCACATAGTAGGCATACACCGAGTCGTTGCTCGCGGCGCGGGCGCACTGCTGCTTGTCCACCTCCGAGCGCAGCATGAAGCGGCCCTCGGCCTCGTTGTAGAGCATCACCACGGCGGTGTAGTTTTCAAACGTCGACTTGTCGCTCATCAGGCGGGCGTGCAGGTCGAGGCCGTTTTTCTTATAGTTGGCGGGGTAGGTGAGGCGGTTGGCAATGCTCACGTTTTGCGCGTCGCTGCCGTCGTTCAGGTTGAGGTCGGCGCTGGGAGTGGGCCACACCCACACCGAGTCGCTCTGCAGCGCAAACGCGTCGTTGTAGAGCGTGCCGCCCTGACCGTCGAAGCCGTCCTCCGAACTCCATTCCGAGTAGTAGCGGTGGCGATACATGTGGTAGCCGCTGTAGGTGTTGTGGGCCGAGTTGAAGTAGTTGGTGGCCGTGTAGGTCATCACGCCTATCTGGCCCTGGTTATACACTGCATATATGGTGATGCAGCCGCCCTCGTTGTCGGGGAAGTCCTGCTCGCTGGGCATCGTAATCGAGTATTGCGACGGGTTGTCGCTCACAGCCTTGAAGGCCGGGTCGAAGTATTGGCGCTTGTGGCCGGCATAGTCGCTGGTGAAGTACAGAAACTCGTGTGGGGCGCGGTTGTGTCCGCTCTGCACAGTCACCTTGTCGCCCACGCCGGCGGTGATGGTCACGCCCTTGGCCGCCTGTACGCCATTGGCCGTGATGCTCGGGTCGCCGTTGTTGTCGCCGGGCTTGGCCACGATGCGTATCAGGCGCGTGGGGGTGCGGAAGTAGTACATCTGCGAGGCGACGGCCGATGGCGAAATGTAGGCGGTGTTGCCGGTGAAGCACTTGGCGTTGACGCGCACGGTGTAGTTGTTCTTCACCGCTGTGGCGAATGGAATGCTGTCGTTGGTCACCAGGTCGCTCCACTTAAGCTCAATCGACTTTGTTCCAAATTCGCATCCCAGCGACCGCTCGGCCACCATCACGTTTTTCTCGTTGAATATTTGCAGGTTGTAGTCCACCTTCGACTCCGTTGTTTCCAAATCGTTGGGGTTGGTGATTACAATGTCGGGGCGGTCGGTGGCCTTATTGGTGTCGTAGGTCGACGTGCCCGGCGTTATCACCGGCGGCTGCAGTGGCAGCTGCTCGGTGGGCTGTGCGCCGTCAATAATGTCGCCTATGCGCAGATTCATGTAGATGGCGCGCATCAGGTAGTCGCCGCCCTGCGAGCAGTTGTCGTCAGCGTCCACCTGGTCGGCGTTGATGCGTACTATTTGCGGATAGCCCTCATACAGGATGCCCACCGTGCCGTCTTGCTGCACAGTGATTGAACTGTATTGGGCCGTCTCGTCAAGGTAGTCGTCGGGGTCGCTGAGGCACAGGCTCTTTGTCCATGTGAATTTGCCCGATGCCGCATCGCTCTTCAGCGCATAGAACAAGCACAGTCCCGAGCGAGTGGTGGGTGCGGAGCCGGCCGACGCCGAGGCCTGGGTGGTGGGCACGGTGTGCAGCAGGTATTCCTTGCCGTCCTTGGCGGTGAATGCTGTCATTGCGCCGTTGGCCTTCTCCTTCAGGCTCATGCCGCATTGGCCGAGGTTGGCTGCCTCCCACCACATGTTGCTTGCGCTGCCGTTGATGGTGATCAGGGCAAACTGGCGCTGGCCGCTGCCCGTGTTGCGCACCGACATCAAAAACTTGTTCTCGCCCACTTCAATTATCTGGGCTTCGTCGTCTTGGCCAACGCCCGACTGATAGTATTGCTTGCTTCCTCCCGTGTCATTGGGCTTGCCGTTCAACGTCTGCCAGCAGTTGCCGTTGGGGTCATACATAAGAAAGTAGTTGCGGTGAGTGCCTTTGCCGGAAGTGCTGTTGAACGAGCGGAAGCACGCTATCACCTTGCCGGCCAGCAGGCCGCTCTTCACCACGCACATGTTGCCCGGGGCAATGTTGCCTCGCTCGTTGGTGATCACCGTCAGCATGTTGCCGCTTTTGTCTTTCAAATATTCTGGCGTGCTCCACGTTTGGCCGTTGTCGCGGCTAATCGAGTAGCTGTTGTAGGTCTTCTTCGAGTTGTCGCTGAAGTTCAGGCCATAGCCATGTATAAAGGTGCACAGAATGTCGCCGTTGGGAAGCGACGCGAATGCCGGGTCGCCGTAGCCTATCGAGTTGAGGCAGTCAAGCGAGCCGTCGGTTTTGTATTTGCCGTCGCCCTTGGCAATGGTCATGGGCTGGCTCCACGTCTGGCCGTTGTCAACCGAGCGGCGCAATATTATGTCGATGTCGTTGGTGATGTCGTGAATGTGCTTTTTGCGCGCGTCGCTCACCGCCAGCAGCGAGCCGTCGCTCGACGACACAATGGCGGGAATGCGGTAATACTTAGAGTAGAAGTCGCCGGGTGAAAACAGCACCCTGTTTTGCATCACCAGTGCGCGCTTGCCGCTGGCGTCAAACCCGTTCTGCCCGAGCAGGGCGCAGTTGCCGTTATAGCGGAAATCCTGATAGTATTCATTGTATTTATAACCCAGGCTGCCGCCCTCGAGTTTGGTGATTTCGGCGCCAATCTTGGTGAGGTTGTTGCGCGGGCCGCCTATCATGGGCAGTTCCGATCCGTCCTTGGCTTTCGAGTTGATGTCGGCGGTCACATACAGCACGTATGCTCCGGCCTCGGCCATTGTGCCCGACAGGCTCATGGCCTGCCTGATGTCGCTGGTCTGCGCCAGCAGCGTGGCACCAGTCTTCCCCTCGGGATCGCGGTTGTCCCATGCGCGCGCAAATGTCTTTGCCACCCTCGACGCGTTGTCGCTGGTCGACGGGTCGTATTTGCGGGCGTACACGCACACGCGGTTCACGTAGTTGGCATACTCGCCCAGCAAGTTGAAACTCACAGTCACCACGGCATTGCTGTCAGTGGTGTAGTATTCGGCAAAAGCCAAGTCTTCGTTGGCATTGCCCAGGCCGGCATATCCTGCCGCCTGCCACCACCAGCCGCTCTGGAAGCCGGTGATGCTGTTTGCACTGGCTGCACAGCAGCCCGCAACGATGAAGCACCAAGCAAGCACAAGCTTCATCATTGCATTTTTCATAACGCAGTTTCGCATTTTTTCATAAGTCAGCGCCGCTGTCCCGAGGCGTCGCCATTGTTTGAATAGATTAGTAACATTTTCGATTCCAGTTTGTAATTTTCTCCTACTTTCGTTGGCAATTGTCAAGCAGCGTATGCAGGGACACGCAAGCCATAGCAATCTTCAATGGCCTTTCTGCCATAGGATTACCGGGGCTCGTCACACATTGCTAATAACGTGCCAGTTTTATTCCAGCCGCGAAAATACATAAAACTGCCAAATTGCCCCCCCCGATTAACAAGTTGTAACATCTTTTACAAATAGTTGAAACTGTTTCAACGCCGGGGGATAAAGTTTAAGGTTTAAAGTTTAAGGTTGAGAGTTGAGCATTCAACTTTAATCTATCAACCTTCAACTATCAACCCTAAACTTTCAACTTTCAACTTTCAACTTTATTTATAAAAACACTAACTTTGCATTGCTTTTTCTAAACACAAAAAACTGATTTTGACTATGACTAAGATTGGCACTATAGGCAGCGCAATCGGCCAGAAGGCCCTGCTGCTTGGCAGTGGCGAACTGGGCAAGGAAGTGGCCATCGAACTTGTGCGCCTCGGCGTGGAAGTGGTGGCCTGCGACAGCTATCCCGACGCGCCCGCCATGCTGGTGGCTCAGCGCAGCCATGTGTTTAATATGCTCG
The DNA here is from genome assembly GCA_963655175.1 of Wujia chipingensis. Taxonomy (GTDB): domain Bacteria; phylum Bacteroidota; class Bacteroidia; order Bacteroidales; family Muribaculaceae; genus Sodaliphilus. The sequence continues at coordinate 49,436 of CAVKDU010000003.1, forward strand.
ACGGCGACGTCCTGCGCCGTGTGGTGGAACTTGAGAAGCCCGACCACATAATCCCCGAGATTGAGGCGATAGCCACCCCCACGCTGGTTGAACTCGAAAAGGAGGGCTTCAACGTGACGCCCACCGCCCACGCCACACTGCTCACCATGAACCGCGAGGGCATACGCCGCCTGGCAGCCGAACAGCTGGGCGTGCCCACCTCGCCCTACCGCTTTGCCGGCACGCGCCAGGAGTTTGACGCCGCCATCGAGGCCGTGGGCATGCCCTGCGTGGTGAAGCCCGTGATGAGCTCAAGCGGACACGGCCAGAGCGTGGTGCGCTCGCAAGCCGACGTTGATGCCGCCTGGCACACCTCGCAAGAGGGCGGTCGCGCCGGAGCCGGCCGCGTGATAGTGGAGGGCTTCGTCGACTTCGACTACGAAATCACTCTGCTCACCGTGCGCTCGGTGAGCGGCACCGAGTTTTGCGAACCCGTTGGCCACATTCAGGTCGACGGCGACTATCGCTACTCTTGGCAGCCCCAGGCCATGAGCCAGCTGGCCCGTGAGCGCGCCCAAAGCATAGCCCGCAAGGTGACTGACGCCCTCGGCGGCTACGGCCTGTTTGGCGTGGAGATGTTTGTGAAAGGCGACGAGGTGATGTTCAGCGAAGTGTCGCCGCGTCCCCACGACACCGGCATGGTTACAATGATTTCGCAAGACATGAGTGAGTTTGCCCTGCACGCCCGCGCCCTGATGGGCCTGCCCGTGCCCTCGATACGCTTCTACGGCCCCAGCGCCTCGCGCGCCGTGGTGGTGGAGGGCAACAGCCGCCTGGTGGAGTTTGCCGACGTCGACAAGGCCCTCTCCGAGCCAGGGGTGCAGTTGCGCATTTTTGGCAAACCCGAGGTCAAGGGCCACCGCCGCATGGCCGTGATTCTGGCCACCGACGCCGATGTGGAGAGCGCCAAAGCCAAAGCCGACCGCGCCCTGAGCCGCCTCAAGATAAACGTTCTTTAAAGTTTAAAGTTGAGAGATTAAAGTTTAAAGTAGAGGGTTTAACCTGACTTTCTACAAAAGAGATAGGTTTTTCGGCAGAAAGATGTTTTCATGTCTTTCTGTCGAAATTTTTTATACCCACCCTCCTTGCGTCTTTCCGTTGCCATGAAATGAAAAATCCGTGAAAATCTGCGCAATCTGTGGGAGTCTTCTAAAACGAAATCTGAGGCATAGTGGGAGCGTTGTCAACAGTCTGTGCCATATGTTTCTACAATGCCGAAAAAGCCAATTGGCCACGCTTGCAGATAGTGAAATAATGTATAAATTTGTCGCGAATAGATTTTATGAATAAGATGTGCTGAACGAATACACATCGGTTAACAGCCTGTTGATTCTTTAGAATGCCGCGGCGCAAAAAAATAATGCCGCGCCCCGCATTCACGCCGCCGGCTATCTATATGACTCTGCACACGGCCGGCGGCGCTGAATCAATTTCGCGAACACCATTGGCCGGTGCTGAACCCCCTTCAGTCAGCTCCCACACTCTTGTCATTTAACACTTTAAAAACAGTTTTATTCCACGTGCCGCAGGAGCCGAAGCACCATGTATTATCAACAAAAATTAAAATCACAAAAGGATGAAAAAAGCATTCTTAAAACACATTTTGCTGCTGTGCTTCATCTTTGCAGGCTTCATCACGGCCAACGCCGCCGGCACCAAGCGCTTTGTGAGTGGCTACTGGTGGCAGGCCGCCGGCTATGCAGGCCTTGGCAACCAAAACGAGCTGCTTGCCTATGCCGCCTACTACACCACCAGCGACAATGCCCAGGTGAAGGTGAGCTTTAAGCTGCAGGGTGAGTGGAAAAACTATGTGGGCCGCGTGGCCTTGTATGCCCGCAAATTCGATCCCAGCACAGCAGGCAATATCGACACTGTGCCAAAAACGTTTGAGGCCGTTTGGGACTATCGTGACCCTGTGGACAAGAACGGGGCTGTGATGCTTTCGCAAACCTCAACTTTGACCGATGGCACAATGGAGTTGCCTGGCATCATCAAGGAAAAAGGCCCGTACATCCTTTATATTGCAGCAGATATAAATGTGAAGGCTGCCGATGGTTCCGAACTGCCACTTATTGGCGGCACAAAAAAGAACTACACGCGCATCGGAGCCGAAATCACTGGTCTCACAGGTGGCAGTTATGGCTACACCAATGGCAAATACGAAACCAAAACCGAATGGGTGCAGATTTCCCAGAGGCCGCCCAGTGGGCAATACGTGACATATACTGTTTGGACTGCAAGCAGCAACTTTACACGAAATAACTCTTATAACAAACTTTCACTTCGCAAAGGAGATGACGAGGGTTCTCTTGAATCCAATGGTAAGCGTGTGCTTGTGCCGCTGCTTAAAACCATGTTCGCTCCCGGTGACTATTACTCAAAGTACTACCGCATACCAGCCATCACCACTGCCGAAGACGGTTCGCTGATTGCAATTAGCGATGCCCGCAAATATCACATACACGACATTGCAAACGACATCGACATGCTTTCGCGCCGCTCTTATGACAACGGCCGCACTTGGAGCGACCCCGTGACCATTGCCCGCGGCGACTCTGTGAGCAACGGCAAGGGCGGCTTGGAATGCGCCAAGTCAAAGGGCTTTGGCGATGCCGCCTTGGCCGCACTGCCTAATGGCAACGTGATTTGCTCGTTTATTCACGGTGACGCTCTTGCAGCGAGCGACGCCAACAGTCTTTCGGCCAACAGCTATGTCATAAGCCGCGATAATGGCCAAACGTGGGGTGAGGCAAAAGAATACAAAGGCCCTGGCGACAATGCCACCAGCACTTTCAAACTGTTCAGTGCATACCGTGGCTGCGTTGCACCCGGCAATATGTGTGTGGTGAAGAGTGGTGTGCTGACAGGCAAGGTGATTGCTTGTTTCCGCACAGTTAATAGCAATACTGCGTCGTATCATCACGGCAACTATTTTCTTGTGTACGACCCCGAAAAAGATTACTGGAACATATTGTCGACCAACGCCAACTACACCTATGCTAACTATAGCACCGCCACCGACGAATATTATTTCTTAACTCAAAACGCTAATGACGACGAGTCGAAGCTGATTGAGGTTGGGGAAAACAAGTTCATCATGTCCATTCGCTACGGTGCGGGAAATGGCCGTCTGTTTGTGCCCATTACCATCACTGAAAATTCCAATGGTGTAATCACATATTCTGCGGGCAGCAGCCTCGGCAGCTGCGGCATGAGCCTTACTGTGCCCTGCAATGGCGACATGACTGAATACACTGCCGACATCAATGGCACGTCTACAACACTCGTGCTGCACTCCGTGCCTAAAACAGGTGAAAGCAGGAGGAAGCCGAATAATATTGGCGACCTGTCTGGCGGCACTGCCCGTTCGGGCCTCACAATATACACAGCCGAGAAGTCGCGCATGGCCAGCAACTCATTTAATTGGACTGAGCGCCTTTGTGTAAGTGACCCCGGCGACGATCTTGCCGAAACGGCGCAATATAGCGCTCTCACCGTGCAGGGTGACGGCACGGTTGGCCTGCTGTTTGAGGCCTATCCGCAATCGGTGTATGTGGTTGGTACTGCTCAGGCCGATGGCTGCAACCGTGGTGACTTCATAATGCGCTCGCAGTATATGAATCTGCGCATCGGTGACATCATCGACGGCGCAACCGCGCCCAACAAGCAGTCGCTGCTTCCACCAGTAATCACACCCGAAACCCAGACATACGACTACAACGATGCCTCAACATGGAAAAATGTGGTGATTAAGAATGTGAACCCCTCTGAGGCGAACTCGCATGTGAACTATAGCATCGAGGTGATCGACAACACCGGCAAGCAAGTGACAATCCTGTCCGACGGCCTTAGCTTCAATGGTGAATCCATTGAGTTGAAGTGGACTGCCGGCGGCGGCCTTGACAAGGTGAAAGACTACATTAAAAACGGCTATATGCTGCGTATCAATGCCAAGTGCTATACTCAAAACACCAGCTACATAAGCCCGTCGCAGGCCGCAATGCAGATTTATTACTTCAAGACCCCTACCCGCAAGATTCAGATTGTGGCTGTGCCTAACGACAACAGCGGTGACCCGCAAATCCGGTCAAATGGCACTATTGCAGGCAAAAACACTCCAATCATTGCCGGCGTGGGCGACAAGGTGATTGTGCTTGGCGGCAACGCTAAGAAGCCCTATGAGTTCAAATATTTCACAAGTGACTATTATGGTAGCCAAGACCACCGAAAGCAATATTTCGACGCAAAGCTCAATGCCAAGCAGGACAACCCCAACCAGTACACGCTGACTATGCCCAGCGAGGCCGACTTCCCCGACAATGGCAACGACTGCATCACAATATACGCCTACTACAACCAGGAGTCGATAGGCGTTGAAACTCTGGTGAGCAGCAACTTCTTCAACAGTGCGCACAACACCTACTATCGCAACCCCAACAACTGGAACGATGTGACCACCACACGCCACGGCTTCTACACCGCATGGTGCTCTGAAGAGGGCTTTGATGGCAAAAATGGCAAGAAGTGGTACGATGAGTCGTCGGACATCACCGACACCGTGTACACATGGCACGTGCCGTCGGTCGACCTCGATATGGCCAAGGGCTATGACCCGAGCAATGTGGAACTTGACTACAAGCTGCAATATCCCACCCAATTGGGTAAAACCTATAAGGATATGGGTCTTGACCTCACCGCTCAAATCATGAGCGACAAGTCAACGTTTGAGAACTACACGGCTGTGGTGATGCTTTACAATGAAACCGAAGGACGCTTCATGCTCAAGTCTGAGTTGAACAAGTCGGCGGCAGCTGCCAGCACCCAGGCAAGCATGCTCCCGTATGCCAGCGCCACACCTGAGTATGCCTACTATTTGGTCAATGGACGCGTGTCGCAGTATGCGGCCACAGGCTCGGTGGCGATGAATGCCCTTGGCGTCACTTCATGGTATGGCAACAATGGCAAGGAACCCACACCCGCAGTCTCGGGCAAGATGACGTTTGCCGACATCATCGACCGCACAGGCGTTGACGGCACCCCAACCTATAAAGTGGTGTTCTTCATCGTCTACAAGACCGGCTCTGAGAACTTCTCGGTGACCGACCTCACCGAAGGCAAGAACTTTGCAATTAAGATTGAACACGCCATTGAGCCCAACGGCAATATGACTGGCGTAGACGAGGTGAGCCTCGGCAGTGGCCTGCTGGTGGTGGGCAAGACCGGTTGCGCCACATTCCGTAGCGGCGCCGTGCAGCCCGTAAGCGTCTACAACGTGCTCGGCCAGCAAGTGGCCAGCTTCGTGCTCGACGGCAGCAAGACCATTGAACTGCCCAGTGGAGTGTATGTGGCCGGCGGCCAGAAGTTTATGGTAAAGTAATGAAATAGATTATTAATAATACGTTACTTTTGCAAGTCCCTGGAGTCCCTTCAATAGGCCCCAGGGGCTTTTTTGTTGCCCGTCACTGATTTCGTGAATCAAAAATTCAAGAATAATCAGTGGGCTGAAAAGGCTAAAATGTAGTAACTTTGCACATAGCGATGAAAATTTACAAACGTATACTCACAAGAGTTGCCCGCTGAAATCGCCAACCCTTTTATTTATGCGGCTTTCGGCTTCTGCCAATACCTTAGGGCGTCTTCGGGGCGCATTATTTTCGCACTGCTTCGCCCTTGGCCGCTGCCCTTTGCAATGCCGACAATGTTCAAAACAATGCACTAAAAATGAAACTCTCGCTTTATCTCGATACCCGCCACGGCAAGGACCTTTCGCCGCTTAAATTCGCGATCCGTAAAAAGAATGCTGCGGTCTATCTGCCTACGAACATCAGCCTCGCTCCGGGGCAGTGGGACGCCCGTGCCCAGCGCGTGGTGAAGCACCCCAGCCGCGCTGCGTACAATAATTACCTCATGCGGCGTTACCTCGACATCGAGGCCGCGCTGCTCGATATGCAGGGCATGCCGCTGGCCGATATTCGCGCTGCGCTCCTTGCCCGCTTCTACGAACCCGAGAAGCCGAAGGCGAACCTCCTCCTGCCTTATTTCGAGCGCGTGATGAACTCGCGCCGCAGCGATGGCACCCGTCACAATTATGCCTCCACCCTGTCGGCCTTGCGGGCTTGGTGCCCGTCTCTTGCTCTGGTTACTTTCGAGGAAGTCAACCGGCAATGGCTTGATGGGTTTGTGGCCTGGTGCGTTGCCCGTGGCAATCGCATGAACACCTGCGGGCTTTATCTTCGCTGCCTCCGGGCTGTGTTCAACGCCGCCATCGATGACGAGGTGACAACCGCGTATCCCTTCCGCCGCTACAAAATCAAAACCGAGCCGTCGGTGAAGCGCTCCCTCGAGTTGCCGGCTTTGCGCGAGCTGTGGGCACTTCAACCCGCAGGCGCGCTGGGGGCCTTCGCACTCGACATGTTTCGGCTCATCTTTCTGCTGATGGGCATCAACGTCAAGGACTTGTATAATCTCAGGGTGGGGGATTACGACGGCGGCCGTCTGAGCTACCGGCGCGCAAAAACGGGCCATCTCTACGACATCAAGGTGGAGCCTGAAGCCGCGGCCCTTATCGAGCGCTACCGCTCGCCCGGCGGCGTGTGGCTGCTTGATTTACATGAGCGGTATGCTGGTGCGCATTACGCGGTGGCCGGCATCAATGCCGGTCTTAGCCGGCTGCCAGGCTTCGGGCAAATCACGACCTATTGGGCACGGCATTCGTGGGCCACGGCGGCCGCCGAGCTCGACGTGCCGAAGGAGGTTATCGCCGAAGGCCTGGGGCATTCCAGCGGGTCGGTTACTGATATTTATATCCGTTTCGACCGCAGCAAGGTCGATGTCGCCAACCGCCGCGTCATCGATGCTGTGGTCGGCTCTGGGCGCTGATCAGCGTGTGAGGCGGAAGCCGATGCCCAGGCCGAGGTATGGCTGGAACCCGTGCGGCGTCAGGCCGTAGCCCGCTTGTGCCCCGAAACTCCAGCGGCTGCGTGGCGCTGGGCGCACGATGTCGCGCGTGATGGTGGCCGTGCGCCGGTAGGTGTGTATGCTGTCGAGCCGCGGCTGGTAGCCGCTCACCCACGCCGTGTAGGTGCTGTCGTCGGTGTAGCGCCGCTGCGTTATCGGCAGGGCCACCTCGGCGGTGTCCTTGCTCGCGGCCGCTTGGCCTCCTGTGGCGGTGTCCTCGTGCGCCACTGGCATCCGCACGGTGATGTATCTCACCCGCATGCTATCGCGCGCCACGGGGGTGCGGACGATAATCGTGTCGGTGCGCGTGATGGTGTCAATGCGCACGAGGGGTTCGCCCTGAATGGCTGCCCGTCGCTCGGCCAGCCACCAGCCGGCCCAGGCCGCGGCAATCACGGCCGCTACAATCATTGTCTTCTTCATATTTTGTTCGTTGCTCGCAATTTAGTAATTTTGCAATGCCTGACATTCTTCCACCTTGTTGGGTTTTTTAAGACAATTGAGCCGCGGTGATGCCGTGGCTCTTTTTTTATTTGATGCCGCGATACTCGGCCGTGGCGTCAAAGCTCGGGCAGGCCTTGGCTGCGAAGTCGCGGTGCCCGTGGATCGTCGCTAACGGATAGCGGTGCTTGAGGTCGGTGAGGAGCTTCAGCAGCGCGGCCTTCTGGGCCGCCGTCCGTGTGTCCTTCGGTGTCCTTCCGTCGGCCGCGCAGCCGCCTATGTAGCAAACGCCGATGCTCGCGGCGTTGTGCCCGGTGCAATGCGCGCCGACATCGGACTCAGGGCGACCGCGGTGGACGCTGCCGTCTCGATAAATCACGTAATGATAGCCGATGCAGCGGAAGCCGCGCGCCTTGTGCCAGCGGTCGATGTCGGCTGTGGTGAAGTCCTTGCCCTCGGGTGTTGCCGAGCAGTGGACGATAATTTCTCTGATTTTTCGCATAATCGTTTCGTTTTTTGAAGTCGTTGAAAAAGCGAAGGCGGCGCGTGGCCGCCTCCTCGTTGTGTGTGGTTGTTTGCGCGGTCTTAGCCCTTGCAATAGTAGAACATCGCGCACCAGGCTACGCCGAGGACCACCCCGACGGCGGCCACGTCATACCAGTCCCAGCGGTTGTCGGCCGCTGCGGCGTCTCCGAACTCCTTGCCGAGCCCTGCGCCCAGTCCCGTGCCGATGGCGGCTATCGCCCCGGCTTCGAAATTGCCCCCGCATAGCATCGCCAGCGTGCCAAAAACCGCGCTTACTACAGCGCAAACTGCAAAATGAAGAACTTTGTCCATGTCCATGATTGAGAATATTTGAATGTTAAACAAAATGGTTAGTCGTCTTTGTCGTTGTCATCGCCGCCGGTGCTTTGCGGCAGCCCGTCGAGCGCCTTGTCCACCGCATCGCCGAGGCTCTCGCTCTTGCTCCTGATCCAGCTCACGGCCACGGCCCTGGCGACGCTGCGCAGCGTGGTGCCCAGGCTGCTGCGGTCGATGTGGTGGCCGCGCAATACGAGTATGTGTGTGAGAATGCTCCAGCCCTCCGCGCATGCCGCCCAAATCAGCGAAACCGCGGCCATCTGGACGTGCGTTACCCCGATTTTGCATTGCTCGAGGATTAGCCCTGCCAGCACGAAAAGCGCCAATACGCCAGTATAATCGACGGCTTTGACTGCGGTGCGCCGCGTGGCCCTCGACAAGTGGAATTCGTAGAGTATCATTGCCGCCGTGTCGTGCCGGGCCTCGGCGGCCTTGTAGCGCATGTTGCTCTCGCTTTTGCCGAACCAAAAATCCATTATCAGCAGGGCCGCGATGAATAATGCGATATACCTTAAATCGAACAATACGGCGGCCAGCTCGGTGCCGAGGGTGCTTATCAGCAAAACGGGGCCGAGGTTGAATGCGAGGGTTTTGAGCATGCTTGTTATCGTTTTAATTGTCTTTGTCAAATTTATGCGTTGCTTTGCGTTCTGTTGCTTTTCAGCTCGTCGGCCATCTCCCGCAGCAGGCTTTTCATGTCGGCCATCGCTCCCTCGAGCGCGTTGAAGCGCTTCTCGGTTTCGGCCCGCTCGCGATACTCGGGTTTGAGCTGGGCCAGCAACCCGTCGGCCGCGGCGACGATCTCCTTCTGCCGCTCCATCCCCTCGAGGGCCTGCTTGGCGGCTGTGCGCATCGCTTCGACCTCCGCGGCAAGCCCTGTGCGGTCGGTGCTCAGCACGAGGTTGCCCGCGAATGTCACCGATAGTTGCTCGGGTATTGTGTAGGTGGCCGCCTTGCCGCCGGCCTCGATGGTCACGTCCACGCTCATGCCGAGCGGCTGTGTCCCCGGGGCTGCCGGCCCTGGTGTCTGGGTCGGGAAATACGGAAAGCCCACGGCGGTGACCTTGCCTTCGTTGAGAGATAATGCCTGTTTGTCTAAAATATAGACGGGATAGCCTTGTCGAATATCTTTGAAATTCATAACTTCGTGGTGTTTTTTAGAGTCCATAAAAAACACGCCCGCGTTCGGAGCCTTGCGCTCGTGAGCGCGGGCGTTTTTATTCATTCAGCCGATGGCGGCCGGTGCGTTATGCGCCCGTGGTTGCTGTAGCCGTCGAGGTGGTCTTGAGCGCTGCTATCAGCGTGGCGTTCTGGCGCTGCTGGCTCAGTTCCAGGCGGGCGTCGTTGTAACGCTGCTGGAGGTCGGCCTGCCAGTGCTGGTTCAGCGTGTCGATAATGCGCTGCGTGCTGTCCTGGTTGCTGCGCAGGATGTCGCATTTGTCGGTCGCCATCTGGTAGCCGATAGCCGAGAAGCCGCGTTCGATGCCGGTGTTGGTGCGGTCGAAGCCCGACTGCATCGTGTTGATGATGTCCTTCTGGCCCAACTGATTCTCGTAGCCCATTCTGAGAATTGACTGCTGGGTTTGGCAGCAGCAATCCTTGAGTTGTTGCACGAGGTTCAAATTGCCCGTGCCGATGGCGTTGATTACGCGCTCGGCGCTCATGCCTACGGCCCCGCCGAGGCGGTCAATGCCGCCGCGGACGTCGCAAATGGCTGCGTTCAGCGTGTTGAAGTCGCAATTGAGGTTTGCGGCCAGCTGGCTTACGTTGCAGCCCACGCCCTTCACGGCGTCGATGATGTTGCTCGCGTTCTGGTTGTCGCTCATCTGGGTGCGCAGCGCGTTGAGCTGTCCTTGGATTTCGGCGTTCTGGACGTTGCCGCCCTCGTCGCCCCACATCCTGCGGGCGAACATCATCCATACGAGATAAATGAATGGGTTGTTCCATTGGTTGCCCATTCCTCCGTTCATGGCTGCCATGGCCATCATCGGGTCGTTGTTCCTGCTGTTGGCCATTGTGGCTGCCCACAGCGCGTCGTTGCTTCTGCAATCGGTGCAATAGATTTTTTCAGAGTCCATAAGAAAAAATTTAGAAATTAAACAATATGTGAATTATTGGCCTTGGGCTGTGCACCGCCCCGGGCCTTCTTTGATTTCGGTGTGCCGCAGCCCTTGCGCGAGAGCTTCGCCCTCAGCGCTGCCGCCTCGGCGAGCGCCTCGTCCTCCCGCTCGTGGGAGTTCTTGAGCATCTCCTTGATGCCCTCGAGCTGCTCGCGCTGCACTTCGATGATGTGCTTCCTGCGCATGGCAGTGCCCAGGGCTGCGAATTTGTTCTGCCGCTCCGCCGCGAATGCGAGCCCGAAGGCTACCACGGCGAGGCCCAATACTGATAATACAATGTACATGAATACCTCCTTGTTAGATGTTAAACTTCTGCTGTAATCGATTTATCTCATCGCGCGCCTTCTCGCGCTCGCTGTGAAGGGCCGCGAGGTCATAAGGCATCTCCTTCCCGAGGGCGCTCGCTTCGAAGCATTTAATAATTTTATAATCGTTGCCCCGGAGCGCTTCCTCAAGTTCGGCAATTCGCCACTTCGCTTGCGACTCCTCGCTCGGTGCTGCCGCCTCGCTGATCTTCGTTGTGCCGGCGATGGTGCGCTTGCACCATTTGCCTTCTTTGTCTTGATATAATTCTTGCATAAGCTTGTTGTTATAATAAACTGATAATTATTACATTATTTGGCAGCCCAAATTGCCATGGCACGATCACCCTTGTTGCCGTGGTGATGTCAAAATCCTGGCGATACAGGCTTTCTCTGCGGCGGTAGTTGCCGCTTATATTAATGCCCGTTGCATAGGTCAAATCCGTATAACCTACTTGTTCGCCGTTGAATGTATAAATTTCATGCACATAGGACACATGGCCGTTGTCTGCCCCCGCTTCGACGAGTTTTTTTGCATTGCCGAATTTAACGCTCCAGTTGTCCCAGCTTGATGTGTCCTTATTCATTGCTTGTCCCTGTATTTCTATGCGCAACGGCTTACCCTTGAAGCCGTCGGGCAATGTTATTTGCAAATCGTCAGTCGGGTCGGAAGCGCCAAAGCACACAAGCATATAACTTGACGCCTGTTTAAGGGTTCCTTTACCCTTAAGAATTAATGTCGTGGTGACGCTGCTGCCCTCAATTGCTGTTATGTAGCCGAATACGGCCACCCCATTTCTGCTGTTATTGCTCTGCACGGTCGCCGCGTTGCTGTCGGGCAAATGGGTATATCGACCGATAACGTCAGATGTGTCATATATAATTGCGCAGAAATCTCCTTCATTCACGCCCACGGGGGTGGCTTGCAGCGTGGCGATGCCTGTCTCATAATCCATTGCCGACAAGCGGAAATGCGCCAAATCGTCGAACGGGTGCAATATCAACGAGCCCGCGTCGCCTTTGTCCCCCTTCGGGCCTTGGCTGCCGGGTTCGCCCTGCTCCCCGTCCTTGACCAGCAGCAGCGTGGCGCTGTCCACGAGCACGGCCGTGCGGGCTCCGCCGGAGGAGCCGGCTTGCGGGTCGCTGGTGTAAAGTTCCAGGCGCACGCTCGTCGCGTCCTTCAGGCTGTTCGGGTCAATGGCGGCGAGGGTGGTGTGCGTTGCAGTCTGCATCAAGCCGGCGGCGGTCTCCCACGTCACCTGTACAACCCAGCCTTCGGGCAGCTCTGCGGCTGCGGTCGTCTCGCCCTCCGTTTTGAGCAGCGACAAGGCTACGCTCTTCGTGTCGCTCTTGTACACGAGGGCCTCGGGCAGAAGGCGGTAAACGACCGCATCCGCGCCCGGTGTGCCGGGGTCGCCGGGCTTGCCCTTCGCCGCGATAGCGGCGACCTTTATCTTCTTCAGCGATGAGCCGCTCTGGCCCAGCACCATGTCGTCGTCGGTTACTGATGAGGCCACGGGCACATTCCCCAGGTCCGTTGCCCCATTTCGGAGCTCCGCGGTCACCGCCTGCGTTAATTCGTTGATGTCTATTGCCATAATCTATAAATGTTAAATGTTATCTCCAATTCAGCCCGCGGTCGGCGGTCGTCTCTATGCCGCCCGCGGTGATGCGCCAGCCGTAATCGCCCGCCATAATGGTGCAGCCCGCTGGCTGTTTGTGCGCCACCCCGTTGTCGTCGGTGTAGGTCTTGCTGTTCGACTGCAAGTGAAAAATGAACGATGACTGCCAAATGCTTGCGAAGCCGTTCGCGCCGATGATGGTCTCGGTCAGCATGCTCGTGCTGCTGAGCGGCACGATGGCTATCGCGTCGCCGCCCTGGTAGCCGCCGATGCTGAGCGTCAGCTGTCCGGCAACCTCCATGCTCGATGCCGTGCTGATTAGCGTCTTCGCGGTCAGCGTTACCTTCAGATTTCTGATCGGCTTGTCGGTGTCGAAGCTCCAATTGCCGCCGCCGCGGTTGGTCGGCGTGCAGCTCTCGGCCTTATACAAATCATCTGATATCTTGCTTTCATATTCGATGACCACCTCTGCCTCCGTTACGCGCAGCCACGGGCTGTCGTTGTTGCTCGCCCTCGCGCTGAAATAAATGCGCTTGGCTGCGGTGTCGTTGGCGAACGATGCAACGCTGAACGTCAGCGTCTCGGTTGATTTTGTGCCGTTCGTGCCGCTCAGGCCGACCGATTTTGTCGCAGCCGTCACCGCCTCGTTGTTGATCGAGGGCGTGAGCTCGCCTATCATCGGAATGTCGTCGCTGCTCAAATTGAGCGCGCCCAGGTCGAGGAATGCGGTCTTCAGCTTGCCGCCCTCGAAAGCCGCAACGGGGTTGCCGTTCTCGTCCTCGATGAGCGTGTGCGCGGCGCTGATGGTGACGGTCTCCTTGTCGATGTCGATGCCCGCCTTCTTCAGCTTGCCGTTGTTGTCCTCGGTCACGCTCAGGCTGATGCTCTTGGCCGTTTGCGTGATTTCGCTGCGTGTGATTTGCTTTGCCGCGAGCGTTATCTGGGCAAAGTCCATCTCGACGTCGTCGCTGATGGCCGCCATGAACATAAGGCCCGTTATTGATTTCACCTCCGCGTCGAGGTCGAAGCTGAGCGTTGTCCAGCCCGTGCCTGCGGGCACCGCAGCATCGGGCATGAATGTTTCGCCGTCGTTATATGCCAGCATCACGGTGAGGTCTGTGTCGACGCTGGTGTTGGCCGTGCGCACTTTCAGGGTCAGGGTCAGCGCGCCGGGCTCTGTGGGCATATCGTTAAAGTACATCGTTTGCAGCGTGCCGTCGTTGCCCTTGACGGCGAGATAGGTCACGCCGTCCTCGGTCTTAACGGCCCACTCCGATGCCGTCTTGCCGGTAACTACCGGGTAGCCGATATTTGTCATTACCCCGTCTGCGGTGACGCCGATTGCCGTGCCTCCGGGCTGCGGTATGCCGCCCGAGCCGTCCTGCCAGCCCAGCGCGCCGTTGAGGAACCAGCCGTTTGCGAGCAAATTGTGCCTGTTCCAGTCCTCGCTGATCACGCTTTGCAATTTGCCGTCCATGATGCTGAATAGCTGGCTCACCTCGCGCCCGTCCTTGAGGACGAACGTGCCGTGAAGGTAGGCGTTGTCGCTATAAAGACCGTGCCCCTGGGGTTGTGCGTTTGCCGGGAAGTAGCTGTCGCTGATGCCCGACAAATCGCCCAGGCGGGCGCGCAGGCAGCCCTCAAGCGTCGGGCCGGTGATGCCGTTGAGTATGTCGATGCGCGGCTTGCCGCTCTCCGTTGCGCTGATGCTCACCGCGCTCTGCCTTGCCTCGTCGGTGGCGTTGCCCAGCAGCACAAGCTCATCGCCCGCTGCGGGTGCGTTGCCGTCGGTGATGTCGGCCGCGTCGACCGATATCGTGTCGCCGCTCACGGCCTTGACGCGCGCCCAATAGCTTTTCACAGCGCCGCCCGTGAATGCCTGGCAGCGCACATAGTCATCGGCGGTGAACGTGCCGTGCCCCTCCTCGAGGGTGAGGTTGTAGCAGCCGCCGCCCTTCTTTACGCCCTTGACCTTGCCGTTGGCGGCGCTCACGATCAGCTGCCCGCCGATGGCTCTGATGCGCTCGATGAGCAGCTCGAGCACGGTCATGGCTTTGCGCACGGTTATGCGGTCGAGCGTCATGCTGCTCTCTCCGTCCTGCTGCCATATCTGCCAGCCCTCGCCCGTGAAGCCGTCGCTGAAGCGCTCGCTGCCCGCCTGGGCGATGATGGCCCTCGCGATGTCGGCCAGCGTCGTCACCGCCAGCTCGGTCACGCTCGCGCCGCCTGTGAAACTGATATAACCCGTTGCCTTGTCGTCTGCGTTTTTGCGCAGGAAGTCGTTATATGCCGCGTCCTTGTCTGCGAACTGCGCCAGGGCGCGGGCGGCTGAGTAGGCGTTGCTGTCGCTCGGTGTGGTTGTGTCGTGCGTGGTGATGAGGTAGATGCTCGTGCCGCCGCCCTGGCCGCCCGCCGTGCCCCTGTATGAGTAGCCGTTGTAGGCAAGCGTGCTGATGCTGTCGCTCAACTCCTGAAGCCGTGAATACTCGCTGTTGTCGCTCACGGTGTAGGTCACCTTCGTGCCGTCGAGGTATTTTTCAAATCCGTAAATGCGCGATGAGCGCCAGTCCGCGAAAAATGCGGGGTTCACGAGCTTTATCTTCTGGCCGAGGCTGAAGTCGAGCTCGTCGGCGGTGGCGTGGGTGAGCCTGCCGTCGTCGCCCTCGGTGTAGCCGTAATACCTCACGATGTTCATCGGGCACGAGTAGCTCTTGCTGTCCACCTTCATCTTTTCGGCCTCCTTCTTGGCCGCTTCGAGCAGCTCCTGCTCGGCCAGCTCGATGTAATTGCTCTTGCCGCCGAGGTCCGCGCTGAGGTAGCTGATATCGAAATTGAACAACACGTATTTGTCGCCCGCTGCGGGCTTCAGCGTGTCGTTTGGCAGCTTGATGCCGTAGGTGTCGTTGCGCACGATCTCGTAAACCTGCGCTGCCTTGTTCCAGGCTCCCGCGCCGTCCTTTTCGGCCAGCCCGTCGGGGTTGAAGTTCACGTCGAAGGTCATGCCCGCGAGGTTGCCGCTTTGGAATATCACCTTCAGCGTCTCTGTGCTGTCTTTTAGCTTGTAATCGTTTGAGAAGTTGATGCCCTCATCGATGAAGCGGTATGCCAGCCAGTCGGTCTTTTCGCCCGTGCTGGTGTCCTCGTCGGTGTAGGTCTTTGTCGTCACGGCGGCGATGGCGCCGACGCGGCGGGGATAGATGTCTTCAAATACGAGAACTTTTTCCACGGCGCGCTCAGTGCTGAGCCCCTCCTCGGTGTCGATGTATGGCGTGCCCGTGGGGAGCATCAGCCGCTTCTCGCGTATGCTGCCCACGACCACCTCCTCGGTGTCGGGGCGGTAGGCCTGCGTGAGGTTTCGCGTCGAGCCGAAGGCGATAAGGCGCGTGGCGTAGCTCTGGCTGCTGTCGCTGGCGCTCATGCCCTGCACCTCGTCGCCTTCGGCCAGCTCGACCTCCGTGCCCAGCTCGCAGCGGCCAAAGTGGATAATGTTGCCCGTTACCCACCATTCGCATTCGAATGCGTCCGCTATGGCCGTGAGCGCGTCGGTGATGCTCGTGTTCGAATAGCTCACAAGCCGCAGCTCGGCGGTCACGTCGCTGCCGATGCTCGTTGTGTAGTCCTTGCCCTCATACTGATAGCCGAGCGCCGCGAGGTTGCTCAATATCAGCGCGGCGTGGTGTGCGATGTCGTGGGTGAGCGTGAAGCTGCACTCACGGGCGTGCTGGCGGTCGTAATAGAGGATTTTGTTTGTCCATTTCCAATAGTGGGCGGGCATCGTCAGCTCGTAGCGCCAGCCGCCCGCGCTGTTGGCCGTGGGCCGCTGCGGCTGCGTTACCTCGAAGCGCCCCCATCGGCATTCGCAATAATCGCCCAGCTGGAACAATACCGGCTCGGCCAGCGTGAACTTCAGCGCCAGCTCCTCCTTCTTCATCAGCTCGGCCGAGTAGGTGCTGCCGTCGTTGGGTATCACGTCGGCCCTCACGTCGCCCGTCTGGGTGTAGATCGTTATTTGCTCGATGCCGTTCATGCCTTCCTGTTTTTGGGGTTCGGTTCGTTGAATTTGGCGACGAATTTCGCCAGCCTGCCGTTAAACTCGCTATACTGCGCGCAGCTCACATAAAGCAGGTGATAGGTCTCGCCGGTGGTCCATGTCGTGCCGTTGTCGGTCGAGGCGTCGATGCGCAGGTCCACGGCCCCGGCTTCGAGGGTGTCCACAAACGCGTTGTAGCGCTCGATGAACTGCGCGAAGCTCGCGGCCTGAAGGCCGAGCGTCAGCTGCACGTCGCGGGCGGCCGCCTTTGGCGTGAAGCCTGGCAATACGCGTTTGCCGTCGATGCCCGCGTTCTCGTTCGAGGGCCAGTCCTTCAGTCCTCCGTGCTGCCTGAGCGCGGCCACGGAGCCCCGGCCGAGGATTATGCCCTGGGCCGAGGCGAGCTTGCCGTTGATATATAACCGATACTTCATAATCGCTGCGTATGCTTTTTTATGTCCGTTAATGCGTCCTTGATCTCATATAGCTGCCGCGTGTTGCGGCTGATGTCCTCAAGGTGTCCGAGGCCGAGCAGGGCGATGCTCTGTATCTCGCCGACGCTCTGGTTCAGCGTGGCGAAATTGGCGGCCGCCTCTGCGCGGATCGCGGCCGTGTCCATCTGCAGGGCGGTGAAGCGTCCGTTGAGCTCGCTGGCCGTGTCCTGGCTCATCGCCTCGAAGCCGCTTGTGCTGCTGCTCTGGCTCGTGGCGTCCTTGCTCCAGCCCATCGATGTGGCCAGCTGGTCGCGGTCCTTGAGCGCGCTGTTCACGATGGCCTCATATTCCTTTTTCAGCTCGGCGGCCTCGTCGGCGGTCAACTCGTTGCCGCTCTCGGTCAGCTTTGCCCACTTCTCATAAAAGGCTTTTAGCTGGCTCGTATATTTTTGATTTATCAGGCCGCGGAGCACCGCGTTCCTGAACTGCTTCTCAAGGTCTTCCGAGAAGTCCTTCGCGCTCTTGCTCATATCGGTTAGCATCGATGCGAAGTTGTCCTCCAGGCTGTCGTAATCGGTGAATGTGAGCGCCTTGTAGGTGGCTTCGGTGTTGGTCTTGAGGTTCTCGCTCTCGGCCGCTATCTGCTGCAGGTATTCGTAGAAGTCGCCTGCGTTGGCCTTTACCTCCGCCCAGAATGTCGCCATCTGGGGGTCCTCCATCAGCTTCTTCAGCTGGTCGGGCGTGAGGTTATAAAGCACCTCCTGCTGCCAGTTTGCGCCGATGAACTTCTGCGCTTCGCTCTTGGCCTCTTTGCTCAGGGCCTTGTTGAGCTTGTAGCCCTGGCTTCTGTGCCGCCAATCCGCGCCCGCTTCAGTCCATGTCCTCGCCATATTGCGCGCGGCTTCGGTCTGCGAGCGCACCATCTCGTTGGCCGCTTCGCCTGCCGCTGCGGCTTCCTGGCCCCAGCTTTCGGCGATATATTCGCGCTTCTTCTTGATCAGCTCGTCCCACTGGGCGCTCAGGGCCTTGTACTTTTCGACCATTTTGTTGTATGCGTCCCAGTCGTAGCCGCCCCCGAAAATGTCGGCAATGCCCGTGAATATGCCCTTCACCGCTTGAACCGCGCCCTTGGCGAAATTGATGTAATTGTTGATGTTCAGGAATGAGCCGGGCTTGGTTATGTCGAACGACTCCAGGGCGTCGCCCATTTCGCCGATGCCGCCGAGCGCTTTGTCTATGCCCTCGGGCAGCTTTACTCCGAATTCGCCCAGCAGCTCGCTGGCGTTCTTGCCAACGGAGGCGATGTTCTTGAGGTTGCCGCCCGCGGCCTTGAACGCTCCCGCGAGCTTCGAGCCGCTGCTGCTGGCCTCGTTCTGCAGCCCTGTTACATATTCCAGGGCCTCGCCGTAGGTCATCAGTCTCGCGGTCAGCTCGCCGTTGGCGGTGGCGGTGACCATCGTCACCTCCTGCTCCTTCAGCTGCTCGGCCCTCAGCTGGTCGCCGCTGGCCACGGCGTTGCGGTACGCCTCGGCAAGGCTTTCGCCGTTGCCGCCTTGCGCGGTCACCTTGCCCGCCAGCTTCAGGTCCTCGTTTGCCCGCTTGAGCCGTCCGGCGACGGCCGCATATTCCTTGATGCCGCTCACGAGTTTGCTGAACGGGTCGCGTGTGGCCAGCGTGTCGTCGATGTTCTTGATCGCGTCGGTGATGGTCTTGATGTTCGTGGGGTCGAGGTCCTTATTCACGCTGATGAAGCGGCTCAATTGGTCGCGGAGGCTTTGCAGGGCTTCGGTGCCGATGGTGCCGATGTCGCCGAATACCTGCTCCCAGTTCATCTGCTTCTTGAACTGCTCGAAGTCGAGCGCCTCGAGGTCCTTCTTCAGCTGTGCCGCGATGCTGTCCTTCTCGCCCTGCGTGGCCGCTTGTGCCTGCTGTTTCTGGGCGAGGGCCGTCATCGCGGCGCGCTTCTCCATATAAGTGCCGTATTGCTTCAGATATTCGTTGTGTGCCTGCCGCTCCGCGTCCAGGAGGGCGCTGTTCTCGATAGCCTGCTTCTGCAAAAGCAGATTGCGGCGGTCGTCGAACAATTTCTCCTCCTCGCCGGTGAGCGACACGGCGGCGTAATCGAATGCTTTGCCCTTGTTCTTGGGGTTGGCGTCAAATGCGGCCTTGGCGCTCTCGACCTTCTGATTGAGGTAGTCGCGGCGCTCCTGCTCGAGCACCCGCAGCTCCTTCTTGTGGTTGAGCTCCATCTGGGCGCGCTGCTTCTTCCCGTTGTCGGTGATGGTGTCGATGCGCGCTTGCTCGACCTTGTCCTTTTGCTCGTCGAGTTCCTGCTCGCGCTTCAGCGTGTCCTGCTGCAGCTTGTAGGCCGTGTCCGCGTTCTTTGCGGTGGTGTCCTCCTCGGTCTTGACCGGGGTCGTCTTCTTTGGCGTTGTGTGGCCACCTTTGCCGCCTTTGCCACCGCTGCCGTTTCCTCCGTTGTCTTCTTTTTTGTCCTCTTTCTTGTTGCCGCCTTTGCCGGCGCGGCGGTTGATCTCGTCCGTAGTCCTGTGTAGATACGCCTGAAGCGTCGCCAAGGGGTAATGAATGGTGCCAAATAACGCCCTGTCGGTGCTGCCGACTGCGGCATTATCACCTCCGGCGCGTGCGCCTTTTTCAATCATGCGCTCAAGCTGTTTCTTGCGATATTGCAGCACGTTGTCGCTGGTGCTCTGGAGGTTCAAAAAATATGCGTCGGTGCGCTGGGTCTGCGTCTGCTTGTAAAGCTCTTTTTGTTTCTTCAGTCGCACCTCGAGCTCGGCAGCCTCCTCGGCCGAAAGTCCTTGCTTTGAATATTCCACCATTCCCGTGACGCTGTTGGTGCTCTCGACACGTTTGTCTCGTTTTTGCTCTAAAACTTCGATGCGCTTGTTGTTCCACTTCTCCTCGTTGAATGCATTCTTGCCGTCGAGCTGTGCAATCTCTCGCTTGATGTCTGCGATGTTGCGCAACTTCTCTGCCTCGGTGTCGTATTTTTCGAAAATGGAAGGGTATTGCTTTTCAAGCTCCAGCAGGGCCTTGCGCCGCAGCGCTGTTGCCTCGCTCTCGTCGCCGGCGGTGGCGCATAATTCGTCAATCTTTTGCTTGTGCTCCGCCTCTGCATCGATGAGTTGCTGTTTGCTGGCTTCGTAATTGTCGGTTGCCTCCTTGGCATATTCGGCTTCCGTCTTCATGCTCGCCAAGGCAACGACCACCGCGCCTATCGCAGCGGCTAAAATCACAAATGGGTTTGTAATCATTGCAGCGTTTAACAATCGCATAGCAACGGCCGCGGCCTTGGATGCCGCCGCGTGTGCGACAGTGGCAATGGTTGCTCCGTTCTCGGCTGCAGTAGCTATCAGCAGCGCAGTGCGATAAATGCCGTATGCCGCGGCGAGCCCTGCAATCACGCGCCCTGCGCGCTCGTAGTTCTCGATGAGCGTGCTCACGGCGCCGAGTGCTGTGTTGATAACGCCCTCGCTCTGCTGGCCGATGTCGTTGAACATCATGTCGAGCGCGTCCTCGATGTTGGAGATCTGGCCGGTGATGGTCTTGCTCTGGGCTGCCATAAGGCCGCCGAATTTGCCGCCCTGGTCGGTCAGGCTTTCAATAACTTTTTGCACTTCTGGGAAGCCTACTTTGCCCGCTTCGACAAGCCCTTTCACCTCGCTCTGGGCCACTCCGAACTGCTTTGCCAATTCGCCCAGCATCGGAATGCCGCGGCCGGTGAATTGGTTGAGGTCCTGTGTATAAAGGCGGCCCTGGGCCATCGTGGTGCCGTACAAATATACAAGGTCGTTGAGCGGTATGCTCAGACCGGCCGCGATGTCGCCCAGCCGGATAAGCGTCTCGTTTACGTCCTCGGCCGCTGTGCCGTAGGCAAGCAGCTGCTTTGCGCCATTGGCCACGTCGGTCAGTCCGAACGGCGTTGTCGCCGCTGTCTGCACGAGCTGCTGCATAAGCGCTGATGATGCCTGCGCGTTGCCCAGCATCGTTGTGAAGGCCACGTCGAGCTGCTGCATCTCGCCCCTTACGTCGATAACTTTGCTGATTAGCTCCTTCGCGCCAAAGGCTGCGGCCATACCGGCGGCGGCCTTCTTCACGCGTTCGATGACGTCCCCCACGCCCCCGAGGTCGTCCTGGGCGTCTTCGGCAAAATCTTTGACCTTGTCGCCCGCTGCGCTCGCCCCGTCGCCGATGCCCTCGTCCATCTTCTTGCCCGCGTCCTCTGCGGCCTGGCCGATGCTGTCGAAGGCCTCTTTTGACCGCCGCGCGCCATCTTCCAGCCCCTTTGTTATAAAGTTGGCAAGAAAATTGATTGCTCCGTTGTCGCTTGATTGTGCCATGAGTGGTGATGCGTTTATGGTTTAGACGAAGCCGTCGGGCTGGTCGTCGAAATTGTCGGGGTTGTCCGCGTCGAGCGCGGGGTTGAAGGGCTTGTCCTCCTCGTCGCCGTAGCGGGGTAGCGAGGCGGTGTAAAGCATGAGGTTTGCAAGGCTCGTGTCGTAAAGCACCGCGTCGATGGTCATGTGCAGCGCTGCGGCCCAGCCGGCTATCAGGCCCCAGGGGCTTGCGGGGTCTCGGTCGCCTTCGGCCTGAGCAGATTGCCTGCGCTCAGGGAAGCGGTAAGCCCGAAAAAATCGCCTATGCCGAGCCCTCCGAGCTCGGTGATGACCAGCTTGCTCAGCTCCTGAATGGTCATGTTCTCGGCAATCTGGGCCGATAGCCAGTCAATCTCGAGCATCGTGCGCCTGCGCTCCGTCACGTGCTGCTCCTTGCGCCTGTGGAACAATCGCCGCAGCCCCTTGGGCGGCTCCTGCCCGGTGAGCTCTCTGCGGGTCACCTCCACCTCGCGCTTCTCGTTGATGCGCTTAGCGCCGAGGACGAGGATTGCCGCGATACGCGTTACTGGGCGGCAGTCCTTCGCCTTGCCGAGTATCTCGGCCAGCACGTTCTTCGTGTCCTGGTTGATTGGCGGCAGGTAACTGATTTGCTTGCTTACAAGGAAAAGCGTGGCGGGCGTGGGCGGCGCTATCTGATAGCGCCTGCCCGCAATCTTCACCTCGCGCGGCTGCTGGAGTATGGTGTCGGCGGCCGCTGCCTCGATGGTGCCTTTGCCCTGTGGCTTCTGTGGCTTCTGGGGTTCTTTGCTCATAATGTGCGCGTTTTTGGTTTTGTGGCGGGGGTCGGACTCGAACCGACGACCTTCAGGTCATGACCCTGATGAGCTGCCGCTGCTCCACCCCGCGATATATGCCGCGTATTGCCGCCCGCGGCTGGCGAGAAAAGAGATGAAAATCTAAAGAAGAAAGGTCGCTTTGCCTATTCGGCGGCCTTGGTGGTGCGTTCGTACCAATAGCCGGCCGCGCCGTTCAGAATGCCGAATGTGATGTCCATATAGTTGCCGTCCTGGGTGCTGAAGCCGGGCTTCACGCTCACCGAGCATTTCGGGGCCTTGATGCCGCGCGCGCCGGTGTGGAGCGGGTCTACTTGGACGCTGAAATAGTCGGCCACGACGTGGGTCGATACCTGGAAGCCCGCGCCCGAGCCGCTGCCGGCCTTGCCGAGGCCGAGCAGGGTATAGAGCGCATCGTCGGGTTCGATTACTCGCGTTGTGAGCGAATACGCGCCGGGCAGCTGCTCGTAGCCGACTTGCCCCGCGCCCTCCTCCTGCATCTGCAGGGTGTCGCCGTCGTCGGCGGTGAGCTCGGTGCTCTGATACTTGAGGGGGCCTATCTCGGTGAGGGTTGTGCCCATCGCCTCGTCGGTGCCCATCTTGCCGATTTGGAGCTTGCATTTGCTCCATGCCATTATTACTTTCTTTGCCATGTGTGGTAAAAATTTTTTAGTTATTAATCCGTTTCGTCGAGGCTCTCGTAATTGATTTTAACGCTGATGAAGTGCTGCTTTATCGCTATATCGGGCAGCGTTAAAATCGTTTGCGCGAGCTCGGTCTTGTAGCCGGTGAGGTCGCTCTGCAGCTCCTTCACCCAGCTAAGGGCGGCGGCCTCAATCTCGGCGGTGCGGCGCTTGTCCTCCACCATCGAGCCGGTGCCATCGTTGTCGATGTCGGGAACAAAGACCAGCACCGTTATGGTGCCCGTGTCGAGTTGTCCCGCCGAGCCCTGGGTGAATACCAGCACCGCGTCCTCCTGGCGGCTGCTTACGGGCCGCAGGCCCTCGCGGTAGACCCCGCCGTTGAGCTCCTTCGCCAAGGCCCCGTTGCGCAGAGCCTTGTAGAAGTCGCCTGTTATCTGTGAAGCCGTTCTCATTCGCTTGTCAGTTTTTTAAGCATTTCCGGCACGAGCCGCTTGGCCATCGCCTCCGCGCTGTCGAGCACGTTGTAGCCCCTGGCGCTTACATAGGCCGCATATCGCATGCCCGCCACCACGATCAGGGTGATGCCCTGCGGGTATTTGCTCGCAAGGCTCCTTGCGTATGCCTTGCCTTCGTCCGAGCCTTTGCCCGCCTCACCCTTCGGGTCGCTCTTGGGCGGTATCTGGGAGAAGTCGCTGATGTCTATCACGCGCCCATCCTCCACGATAACGTAGCCCGTCGAGCTTCGGAGGTTGCCGGTCTGGTCCTGATAGGCCTTGCCGTTATATAACCGCGCTTCGTTCACCACCTGCTCCCCGATGTGCGCGAGCCTTGTGATCAACTCTTGCCGCGCAGTCGCGATGAAGCGGTTGATGCTCTCTTGGATTGCATCCCTTGGTGTGGTCATTTTAATCGGCATGGCTTACTTGGATTTTTACCTGCTGGACCGCGGTCAGCGGCTCGATGCTGGTGACGCTGAATTTGCCAAGGTCGCGGCCGTGCCACGTCAGGCGCAATATGCGTATGTCGCCGGGCATGTCGCTCATAGCCACATACAGCTCATAAGCCTCCGCCTTTACGCGCTCGCCGTCGTCCTTGGCCAGCCGGTCAACCTTTACCGGGACAACCTGGCAGGCTATCGGCTCGCCGTATGCGGCCGGCACGGCCACCGGGTAGCCGTCCCCGTCGAGGGCTCCGACGCCCGTCGCGGTCACCGGTCTGCCGTCAATGGTCAGGGCGCTGCCGCCGTTGGCCACTGCCGCGCCGGTGGTCTGCAATACCTCGATGTGCCCGTTTGCGATAATCATAGTCTGCTGCCTTTATAGCCGTACACAATGCCCGCGGCCATTTCCTCCTCCGGGGCAAGCTCTGAATAAATGGCTTGCGCCCAGCGGCGGAAGTCGGCCCGCTGCTCGTCGCTGAAGCTGTACGACTGCCCGCCCTGGCTTACGTTCGGAGCCTTGGCGAGCCAAAGGTACAGGTCGGCGGCGGCGAGCCTCATGCCGCGGCTGGCGAGGTCCTCCTCGCTGGCTTCAGCCGTGGGGTTGAAGCCGCGCTTGAGGGCTATCGCCGCCAGCAGGGCATGGGGCACCGGGTATGCCGTGAGGCTTTGGATTGCGCTGATTATAATCATCGTCGTCGCTGCTTTGCCGGTTAACGCTCAATTATTCCCATTCCGTGCCGTCGGTGCGCACATAAATGTTGCGATAGGCGGTGTCGAGAACGGGGATTGCGTCGGCCTGGCCGATGGTGATTTCGGCCGTTGGCTCGGTGGTGCCATACTTCTTGATGACCGTGTGGGCGCGCTCGGCGCGGATAACCGCGGGGTTGTCCTCGGTCAGGATGTCGTACTGCGTGCGGCCCAGTTGCTCGCTCTCGGTGAGCACAATCACGTTGTCCTCGAATGGGTTGCCGCTTGATACTGAGCCGTCGAGGAGCTCGCGGGTGATGCTCTGGTCAATCACGCGGAGCTGTAGGCCGTTGAGCCATGCCTGGCGCGCGAGCATCGAGTTTACGCTCGCGAGGTCGGGGGTCTGCGATATGCCCACCGCGTTGGTGAGGTAGCTTGCGCAGGCCTTGATAATCTGGTCGCTGCTGGCAATCTTGTAGAACTCATCAAGGCTCACAAATGCGAATTTGGGGTTAAGCCCTGCGGCCTTGCCGTTCTTGATGATTTTCACGAGGTCGCCTATTACGTCGGCTTTGGCCGTCTCGCTCCAATCGGTTGCAGCCTTCACTTTGAACTCGGGGTCGACGTCATAATCGAGATCGAACTCGTTGGCAAATGTCGCGTTGTTGCTGGTGGTGAAATGCAGCTTGCCGGCCTTGCTGAATACCTGCCAGGCGATGAACTCGAGCTCGCTCTGAACGCCGTCAAAGCAAAAATCTATGTCACCTCCCCAGTACTCAACGAGGGCGGTCGCGTCGCTGTCCTGGGCGAATGCCAGGGCGGTCTGATATTCTTTCAGCTCGCTGCGCTTCATCTCGCGGCTGATGGCGATAAAGGGAATGTCGCCCTTGGCGCTGGCGAACAGCGGGCGGTGTTTGCGCACGATGGTGCCGTTGTCGGCGTGCAGGTCGGCGGCTACGTGGGCGCGGCCCACTTGGTTCTCAAGGGTGCGCCAGTTGAAGCCGTTCACCTTCTTCACGGGGAAGTGGGTGCCGAACAGGAAGGGCTTCGCGTCGGCGGTGTTCAGGCGCGCCTGGACCATCTGCTGCGAAAGCCCGTGTATGAGGGTGTTAATAACTGTTCCTTCCATGTGTCAAAATCGGATTTTTAGAATGGATACTTGGTGATGCCCTTGGGCAGGGCGGCTGCGGGGAAGCCGGGGCCCTTGATTACGCCGATGAGCCATGCGTCGGTGATGACGTTGCTGTTGGGCGGGAAGAAGTTGCCGGTGCCGTTCAGGGCGTCGATGGTGTGCTTCAGGGCTGCGCCCTTAGCGGTGATCGCTTGTGCGGCTTCCTCGGTGTCAGAAACGGCGGAGGCCTCAAGCAGCACCGCGCCCGCCTCGAGCGTGCCGAGGGTTGCCGACAATGTGATGGTGTCGTAGCTCGATTTGCTGGTGTCTATCTTGGTGACGCGGCTCTTATCGCCTCCGATAGTGGCCAGAAGCAAGTCGCCCGTTTTGAGGTTGTGCGTCTTCTCGACCTTTACGGCGGTTCCCGTTGCCGCCTCGGTTACGCGGGCATACTTCAGAGCGTGCCATTTTCCGTCGCCCTCGCTGCCGCCGCTGTAATATAGCGGCGCGCCCTCGGCGAGGTAGTTGCCCGCGAGGTCGCTGGTGGCTACTGATACGCCGCCGCGCACGTCTGCTATCTTGTGCACAAAAATGGGTCTCGTTGCCGAGTCCTTCCTGCGCTTTACAGTCATTGCCATGTGTGATGATTGTTTTTGGGGTTAAACGAATTGTGGGAATTTTAGAAGGGCTGGCTGTCAGCCGTGGGCAGGCCCTCGCGGTGTGCGATTGCCGCCTGCTGCTCCTTGGTCAGCTCGGTGCCTCCGTCGCCTCCGTGGTTGGCCGCGGGCTTTCCGAAGATCGCGCCTTTGGCTGCGAGCTCGGTCTGCAGGCCACTCACCTCGGTGGTGATGTCGCCTTTGAGCGCTTCGAACTCCTCGTCTGTGAGCTTGTCGAGCGGTGTGCGCGCGTATGCCTTGCGCAGGTTCTCGGGCAGCTTCGAGGTTATCTCTGCGAGCTGTGCCTGTCTGGTCTCGGTCACCCTGCCGCGCTTCATGTTCGCGAGGTCCTCGCTCAGCTTCTTGTTGCTGTCGATGAGGGCCTGCGCCCATGCGGGCATGTCGTCCGCTCCCTTGGGCTGCTTCTCCTTCTTGCTGGTGTTGGCGGGGTCCTCTTTGCCGTCCCCCTCATTGGCCGTTGAGACCCCGTCCTTGAGGCCGTACTTGCTTTCATAATTCTTGACCGCGGTAAGGCTGGCCTCGGTGGCGCGGCTGTCGCCATAGCTGTCCAGCAGCTGCTGGAATGTCACTGCCTCGGCGGCTGCTTTCGCGTCTTCCTCGGTCGTGGCCTTTGCGGCCAGCTTGTCGGCAAGTCTGCCGATGATCTTGTCGCTCACCCCCTTGAAATTGGCTTTGAGCGTGTCGATGATTAGTTGTCGGTATCTCATTTTGTGCAAACGTTTGTTTTCGGCAAATATACAGATTATTTTTCGATTTGCAATGCAAATACATAATTTTCATAACTTTTACATTGCTATGTTGTTGCGAATGCGGTCAGCCCATCAGCGCGTCCATGATTTCGAGCCCCTCCTCGCCCTCCGTCCATTTCAGCCTGCCGTCTTTGTAAAGGATGTATTGCGGCAGGCCGATGATGTGCACCTCGTTGTCGGTGAATACCGGCTCGACCACTTCGTACTCGTGCCATGTGCCGCGGCGCACCGCGTCGTGGTAGCCCAAATTCCGGGCCATCTTTTTCGCTTCCCGCAAATATTTCTGCTTCATACTGATAAATTTATAAAATTAATTTGGATATTGAGTGCTAATACCTTACTTTTGCATTGAAAATCTCAGTTTCAGGGCGTGGGTATGAACGCGCCGGCTCTTAAGTGGGCGGGGGCTGAGATTTTTTTATTTCCTATGGGACTAAACTATAAAACCGCTCAAAAAGGGCATCTCCCTTTTGTATGACCTCCGTTTTTATGTGCCATATTTTCCCGCTGAAGCTAAATTCATACAGGTTATAATATTGCACCCCACGTGCTGTTTTTCGTGCAATGTTATTTTGCGCTTTCTCTGTTGACATGTCCTTTCCTTCTCCTAATGGACTTTTCTTGACAAAACGCAAATCCTGCGGATTACTCCATGCATATTCAGCTGCAGGGATTTCTTCCTCATGGCGCAAATGGGAGATAACGGCTTTTCTTGACTGACCATTATTCCAAATAGCCCCGGTTTCCAGGTTAGGACAATCCTTGAACTCCGAAGTCACAAATTTGCTTCTGTCTTTTCTGACCTCCTTTTGTTTCTGAAATATGCCCGGATCCCTTCCCGCTCCCGTCACTTGTCTGCGCGCGTTATTATCCTTAATCCGGGCCCTGACGAATATGTCCTTCGCCTTATCGCTTATTTCCAGTGCCTTTGCTTTCGACCCTGCCTTTTTCACAACGCCCTCTACGATTTCGGCATTCGGCTGCAAATCGTCAACTCGGTAGCCCCATATTCCCTTTTTGTAGTCGATGAATACTTTCCGGCCTTCCTTGAGCCAAGCATCGAGGTCTTTTGCACTCCGGCCTGTCTGCGGGTCGTAGAAGCTCCTGCTGCCGTCTTTGGCGACCTCCATCGTTATGATGTGGCCCTTATTCTCATTTTTCCAGGTCCAGCTAATATGATAGCGGCCTGGGGCTTTCGTCTTGTCGAAAAAACTCTGTTCCTGGGTTTTCAAATCCCGAATATAATACAGCATCCCTTTCTCCGAGCGCTTGTATTCCTCAAGGCTGGTTATCCTTTTCGGCGGTTCCCCGTCTTTTGCCCTCCATGCCAG
The DNA here is from genome assembly GCA_963655175.1 of Wujia chipingensis. Classification (GTDB taxonomy): domain Bacteria; phylum Bacteroidota; class Bacteroidia; order Bacteroidales; family Muribaculaceae; genus Sodaliphilus. The sequence continues at coordinate 77,575 of CAVKDU010000003.1, forward strand.
GCGCGTGTTGTATGACAGCCAATGTGATGCATTGTTGTATGAGCCCGTGTTGCCCGCCGCCTCCACGTCAATGCCGCGGCGGCGCAGCTCGTATGCCACGACCGCGCTCTGGCAATTGATTTGATATTGCTCGTCCTCCTTGAAGTGGGGGTTCGGTCTCATGTGGTTGGCCTTGTCGTGCGTCATCGGCTCGCCCTGCTCGATGCCGAGTTTTTTTGCCAGCGTGTCGAGCTCGGTCGGCTCCTTGGCGGCTGGTGCTGAAGCGGGTGTGGCCTTGGGCTTCGGTTTCGGTGTTGCCGTTGGCTGGCCAAGCAGCGCATCCACCGCCTTCTGGTTGTCTTTGATGAAGTAGGGCGTGGTGCCCGCCTTTGCCGCTGCTGCGATGCGTCCGGCGTTGCCCTTCACCCATGCCTTGAATGCCGCGGGCGGCTCGGCAACGTAGCCCTTTGTCTTGGTGATGTCGTAGGCCCTCCCTTCGCGCTTGGCCTTGATGAAGTCCTCGAAGTCCGCGCCGCTCAGGAGAATTGTTTCGGTGTGGCAGCGACAATTCGGGTGCCAGCCGGTGAACTTGAAGCCCTTGGGGTAGTTGCCCGCCAGCTCGTCACAAATGTCGGTCAGCGGCACCCGCTGGCCCTTGCTGTTGCGGATGGTGTGGTTGTTGCTCAGAACGATTTTTATGCCGAGAACGAAATCGAGCGCTTGGACGCGCTCGTGGTCGGCCGTGCGGTAGGCGATGTTCGTCTCGGTGCCGGCAAGGCGCAGCGCGTTCTTGTGGCTGCTGCGGTATACGCCGCGGCCCGGGTGGAACGCTGCGGCCGCCTTGCTCAGCTGGAGCACCCCGTGCTCGTCCCTTACCCGCCTGAATAGCTTGTCGGGATAATTCAAGTACTGCTTCAGCTGCCGGGCCATTTCTTGGGCCGACAAGCCGTCGCGGATGCCGCAATCGAGCGCCATCTCGAGCTCGCTCTTGTATTGCTGCGTGAGGTTCCAAACGCGGCGGCTCAGCCCCATGCCCGCCGTCTTGCGCGCCTTGAACGCCTTGAGGGCGGCCGCGTGGTTGTTGAAGTATGCCTTCGTGTCGCCCTTCGTCAGCCCTGCGGCCGCTATCTGCTCCACGACGGCATCGCTCTTGCCGTTGGCGAGCGCCCACTCCGCGTCTATGCCGTTGACCACGGTTGCCTCCAGCCGCTTGCGCATGGTCTTCAGCAGGGCGTTGATGCGGCGCTTGGCGGCGGGCAGGTCATTGAAGGAAAGCATCCGCCCGCTGGGGGCGTCAAGGGTCACGCCGAGGCGCGCGGCCTCTTTGGCCACGTCCTCAAATATGCGTGTAATCTCCGCTTGGTATTGCGCGAGGTTGCGCAGGTGGGTCTGGTTGTATTTGCGTTCAATCGCCGCAATGCGCGCCCGCTGCGCGCGTCTTTCCTCCTCGATCATGTGCTGGTCTTAAATCGTTACATCGCCATGTCCATGGCGTCGAGGCGGCCCTCCTCGGCTATCTCCTGCAGCGTCTTGTCCGGGTCGCTGCTGTGGCCGAACTCCTGTATCGCCTCGCGCTGGCTCATGATGGCCTTGCCGCCCGTGGCCGCGGTCAGGCGGTTGACGGTGTCCGTCTCGTCGGTGATGGTGAACGGGGTGATGACCGTCTCAACGCGCAGGGCGTCGATGTCGGCCTCATACGTGGTCCCCAGGGCGATTTTGAGGAATGCCTTTACCACGTTAATCTCACGGTCGAAAAACTCCAGCAGGCGGCCGCTTTCGTCCTTCACCTTCATCTGTGCGTCGATGAATAGTTGTTTGCGGCTCTCGCCGCTCAGGGCGATGCTGCTCATCTTTTCGTAGCTCCAATCGGGGAGCTGGAGCTGCGTGAAAAACTGCGATCGCAGCTCGCTTACGTAAAATTTCAAATTGTCGACGGCCTGCTGCCATGTGATATATTGCGCGGTGCTGCCCTTGGGGTATTGCATCACGGCCCTGAACTCCTTGTCCACGTCCTTCTCGTCGCCGTATGCGATGGCCTCGTCGGCGAATACCACAAAAAGCGGCTTGCTGTTTTCGCGCAAATAGTTGCCGTTGCGGCTCAGGCTCCATTCAATCTCATAAACGATTGGCGATGACTGCTCCCAAATGGGCGCGGGGCGCCAGGCGTAAACCGCGGGTATCTTGCCCACGGTGGTCAGCTCGTGCTCCTCCTCGGCCCATCGCCCCGTGGCGTCGCTCCACTTGATGTGGCGGTCCGCGGTGTAGCAGTCGAAATATTCCACGCGCTTGCCGTTGACCTTGCGGGCGTAGCCGACGCTGAGCGCTATCATGTCGCCATACTCGTCAAATAGCGGGAATAGGCTGTCACCCAGTATGGGGCTGAAATTGCGGCATCGCATCTTCAGCGGGCTACTGAAGCCGTAATCGGTGTTTGGCTGCGCGGCCGCAAACCAAAGCGTCACAACCTCGCAGCCGGCAAAAAGCATGTTGCAGCGCTCCACGTTTACGCTGTCTATGCGGTTGCGCTGGAGCACGGCCTCAATGTAGCCGGCAATCTCGTTCTGGCGCTCGTTCTCGGCCTTGTAAACTCTCTTTACCGGTATGCCGCAAACGAGCTCTGTCATTCGCTTGGTGGCCAGGCGCTGGAGGTCGCATGGGATACGCGTTACCCGCGTCACCCCGGCGGCGGTCACGATGTCGGGGTATTTGGCGCGGTCCATTACCGGGTGCCGCCGCGGGTCGTATTCCGATTGCAGCCCCTTCGGCCCCGCCCATAGCGGCACGGCCAGCGTCTTGTTTTTCAAGGCGGCGATGATTTCCTCTATCGTGCCGCCGCTGTTCAAAATCTCATCTACAGTCATGTGTCTAATGTGCGTAAAAAGTGAAAATCGGTGTTATCGGTTCAGCCTGGCTGCGATGCGCCCGACATCGAGCGCGGCGCGGCCACTGGAGCGCTCGAATGCCCCCGTGAGCGCGTCCGGGGCGTCGTCGTGGGCGTTGCCGCCCTCCTTGCGGTAACTGGCCAAGGCGTTGTAGAACGCGGGCCAGCGCGTCTCCCAGCCCGCGGGGAAGCGCACCATGTTCTGAACATCGGCGCTGTGGGTGAATATGCGTACGGCCTTGTTGGCCGTCTGCGTGAATGTGGATATGCGCATCCAGGTGTTGCCTGTCTGGCGCACGAGCCGCTCCACGTTGCGTGCGAAGCCGCGGCCGCCGTTGTTGCCCTCGATCACCGCCTGCTCGGTGTCGTTGCGCACCAGCAGGCGGGCGGTCTCCGGCTCGGTGTATTCCATCGGCTTCTGGGTGTAGAGAACTTCAGTCACGTATATTTCGCCGCGCGCCGTGCGGCTGTAACAAATGCTGCACAAATAGTCGGCTCCCGTGTCGGCGGTGTCGGTGTAGTTGCAGCGGCGCATCGGCTCGGTGGGCAGGGTGTCGTATGTCCTGAAGCCTGAGTACATCAAGCCCTCAAGCGGGCGCGGGTTCTGCATGTACTGCGTTTCAAAAACAAAGGCGTTTGCCGCCTCGATGGCCCGCAGCTCCTCGAGGTTGTGCTTGAACGGCCATAGCGGCTGCCCGTCTTCCTTTACGCAAGGCAACGAGAGAACCTCCCATTCGTCCGGCTCGAGGCCTTCGAGGTAGCCGCAAAGGTCGTGCTCGTGGAGGCGCTGCATGATGATTATGATGGGCGTGTTGCGGTCGTTTACGCGGTTGCGGATCGTGGTCTCGAAGCGGCGGTTTACGCGCTCGCGCACCACGTCGCTCAGGGCGTCCTCCGGCTTGATGGGGTCGTCTATCACGATAGCCCCGCCGAAGAGGTAGGGCTCGCCCGGCTTTGGTACAAGGCCGGCGCCGAAGCCGGTTATCTGGCCGAGGGTGGAGGTCGCGTAAACGCCGCCGCCCTGCTCGGTGTCCCACCAGCTCTTGGTGTCGCTGCCGTACTTTATGCGGGTGGGGAACAGCGCGCGGTACTTGTCGCCGTTGATGATGTCCTTGATGGCCATGCTGTTGTCCTGGGCCAGCGCGCCCGAATAGCTCAAATGAATGAACCGCGCCCGCGGGTTGAGCGCGAGGCCCATGGCAATGAAGCTGTGAACGGCCAGAAGCGTCTTGCCGTATCGCGGCGCGATGTTGATAATCAGGCGGCGGCATCGGCCCTGGAGCACGTCGTCGAGCTTCTCGCAAATGGCGCGGTGGTGGTCGCCGATAACGTACTTCTTGCCTGGGTTGGCGGCTGCGAAAAAATAGCGCGTGAAGTTGAGCATGGACTGCATCGTCCACGCCCTCGTTACGCCCTCCTGCGTCATCGCTGTCGTCATTGTCGCTGCCATCGCTGTTGTCTTTATGCGTTACGTGTTGGCTTCGAGGTCCGCGATCAGGCCGCGCGCCTCGTCCATCGTTATGTCTTTGCCGTGCAGCGGGGTGCCGCCCGCGCCCGTCAGTTCTACGCGCTGCACCGCTTTGCCCCACAGCCGCTCCCGTATGCGGTCGAGGGTCGCCGTCTTGCCGTTCTGCATGTCGCGGACGATCGCCATCGCCATGCCCTTTGCGTAAATGGGTGCCTCGGCGGTCTGCACGAGGAGCTTCAGCTTGTCCATGTCGAGGGACAAAAGCAATTCATCCCAAGCGGCGAGGTCCTGCTGGGTCAGCTTGTAAAATCGCCTTGCGCGCGAGCGGCTGCCGAGCAATACGGCCAGCATCTCAGGGGCTGTGCTCTTTGGCCGGCCCTTGGGATTTCCGCTTTGCCCGGGCTGAAACTGATACCTCTTAATGTCTTCCGCCGCCATGTGCTGTTAATTAAATTTTTTCCTGCTGATAATTGCCATCGGCCATATTGCCTACAAGCTCCGCCTGCTTGCCCGTCAAATCCTCCCAGCGGCGCACGATTACGTCGCAATATCCCGGGTCAAGCTCGCACATGCGGCAGCGCCGCCCGAGCTGCTCGGCGGCCACCATCGTGGTGCCGCTGCCTCCGAAGGTGTCGAGCACGATGTCGCCGCGGCGGCTGCTGTTTGAAATCAGCCGCGCTATCAGCTTCACCGGCTTCATCGTCGGGTGCAGCTCGCTGCGCGCTGGCTTATCCTCGTGGATTACCGAGGTCGGCACATCGGCCATTATGCCTTTGAGCGTTGTGCGCAGCTCCTCCTTGCTCATCGCGTCGATGTCGAGCGGCTGCTGCTCCATGACCGTGCGCGGGCAGCGGCTGCGGATGAAATAATGCCGCGCTCCGTCGCGCCAGCCGTAAAGGCACGGCTCGTGCATCCATTGGTAGTCCATGCGCCCGAGAACGATGGAATTCTTGGCCCATACGAGGTTCTGCTTCATAAGCAGCCCTACGTCGGCAACCGCCTGCCTGAAAAACAAACCTTTGCCATCGGCGTGCCAAATATAAAACGCCCCGCCCGGCTTCAGGCGGTCTGCGGCCGCGGTGAATGCCTTGCGGAGGAAATTGAGGAACACCTCGTCGCTCATGTGGTCGTTCTGGATTTTCAGCTTGGCCTTTGTCTTACCCTCATGATCCACGTTATATGGCGGGTCGGTGACCCACATGTCAGCCTGGTCGTCACCCATCAGCGCGCCGAGAACTTCCTCGCTGGTGCTGTCGCCGCAAATCAGCGCGTGGCTGCCGAGACGATATATGTCGCCCGGTCTCGTTACCGGTGCTGCGGGCGGCGTGGGGTCAGCGTTGTCCTCCTTCACGGCCTCCACCTCGTCCTCTGGCGGTGTCTCGATTTCGGGCATCTCGATGGCGCAAGCGTCCAGCAGCGCCTGGTCCCATTCGCGCGCCAATGCGTCCCAGTCCCATTCGCCGTAGCCGCTGTTGTCGATGAGGCAATACGCGCGCAATTGCTCGGCGGTCGTGTCCTCCGGGATAATCTTGCAGGGCACCTCGGCGAAACCGAGCTCCTTGCAGGCGCGATATCTCATGTTGCCGCCTATGATGACAAATTTGCCCCCGTGCTTAAAAACGAGTATCTCGCGCAGGGCGAGGAACTCCGGGCGCTCAGTGATGGAGCGCTTAAGCTTGGCAAAATTGCCGTCGCGGATAATGCGCGGGTTGGCCGGCAGCCCCGGTATCTGGGCGCGGTTCGGCGACAGCTCGGTGATGGGAATGTTTACGCTCTGGGCGTTTCTGATGTCTGAAAAATCCATAATGTGCTAATTATTACAAAGCGGCGGCCGGCATTTTGTCGGCCACCGCGGGTGGTTAAAACGGGGCTCCCGAATTGCTTGAATGGTACTTCGCCAATTGCTTGCGCCGCTTCGAGGCGCTCGTGCTGGCTCTCAGCTTCGAGCCCTTCCATCTTTCTGATCCGCTTGCCATGATGCTTGAATTTTTAGATTATTACTTAAAAACGCTTCCTCGTGAAAGCGTCCCAGGCCTCGGTGGTCCTTACGGCCTTGTTTATAGTCTTGAATTTGTCGATGATCCTGCTGAAGTGCTCGTCATAAAATCCGTAAAGCTCGGGGCTCTCCTCCATCGTGAACTGCTCGATATTGCCTGAAGATCGCAAATTCGCGCTCCCGTGTATTACGATTTTTCGCCCGCCGAGGGTCTCGAAGTGCACGGTCTTCGTGTGGATGTCGGCCACGGCCAGCTGGAAGCGGTTGTCGATGTCGAGGTTCCGGTAAATATACGGGATAAGGCTGAAGCGCTCGTTGCCCCAAAAATATACCGATACAATGAGGGCCAATTCCTCGATATATCCCTTGTCCAGCAGCGTTGCCAGGCTGTCGACGTTGTCCTGGCTCAAAGAAAGCGTGCTTATCACCATTTTTTTCGCGCAGGCGTTCTGCGTGGTGAGATACGCTTCGATGAAATCGCCAAAAATGAACGAGCCGCTGACAAAGGCATCAAACCTCTGCCCGAAGTCGAGCCTTAGCTCCCTGGCCATTTTCACCGCGTTGTCGTAGCAGACAAAGTTCGGGTCAAGGCGCGCCCGCCGCGGCTTGGTGTAGCGCGTCTCGATTGCCGGGGCGGCTGGGTCCATGAAGTCGAGGTCCCCGAGGTTCAAATCCGGGGCGTCAAACAATCCCAGGTCCTGGCCGATGGGATCGAAGTCCTGCAATTCGTTGTTGTCGTTGTCGTTCATAAATAGCTATATTTTAGGCAAAAATACGCATTTTTTATTTGTATTGCAAATACTTTGTGTGCGAAAAAGGCCGCTTTTTCCCGCCGTTTTCCTCAGTCACAAGTGGGGGGTTGCGCAAATCGGCCTCCGCACCGACTTTTTTCCTCAGTCACAAGTGGGGGTTTGCACCGGGGCGGCCCCCGCACCGCCGCCAAATTGTATAAATCCCATAATTCCGTTATCGTTTATATTTCTTCATCAATTTGTCGAGGCTGTCCAGCAGCGCCTGCTGCACCCCTTTCTTGCCCTCCAGCGCGGCGCTGGCGCGCTCGTCCACCGTGCCGCGGCACAGCAGCCTGTAAACCTGCACCGGCTCGCTCTGCCCCTGTCGGTGGAGCCGCGCGTTGGCCTGCTGGTAAAGCTCGAGATTCCAGCCCGTGCCGAACCACACGATTATGTGGCCGCCGTGCTGCATATTCAGCCCGAACGCCGTTGATGCAGGGTGGGCCATCATCACGTCGATGCCGCCGGCGTTCCAGTCGCGCAGGTCGCCGTCGCCCTTGTACTCGCGCACTCGGATGCCCTTTTGGGCCTTCTCCAGCCGCGCGCGGATGCGCGCCATATCGTGCCGGTACTGGTAGAAAACCAGCACGTGCGCTCCGGCCGCCGCCTCCACAATCTCGGCCAGGCGGTCGAGCTTCTCGGCGTGCACCTCGTGGGCGTTGCCGTCCTCGTCATAGACCGCGCCGTTGGCGAACTGCGCCAGCTTGCCCATCAGCGCGGCGGCGTTGCTGGCCATCACCGCGGGGCTGCCTCCCTCCTTGTTGTGCTCGGCGAACTCCAGCACCTTGTCGCGCTCGAATTTGTCGTATGCGCGGCGCACCGCGGGCGGCAGCTCCACGATGTCGTCGTGCGTCATCATCGCCGGCAGGCTCAAATAGTCGCGCGCCTGCATCGTCAGGCAAATGTCGGCCAGGCGGTCGCGGATGGCCTTGTCGCAGCCGGGCTTTACGCTGCATCGCACAATTATGTTGTTCCACTTGTGCGTCTCGAAGTAGGCCTCGCGGTATCGCGTTACGCTCTTGCCCAGCCGCTCGCCCTGGTCAATGCAATACATCTGCGCCCACAAGTCGATGAGGCCGTTTGGCGCGGGCGTGCCGGTCAGGCCCACGATGCGCCTCACGCCCGCCGCGCTCATGCGCATCGCCTTGAAGCGGTTGCTCTTGGGACTCTTGAAGCTCGTGAGCTCGTCGATGACCAGCGCGTCGAACGGCAAATGGCCGCCATACAGACCCACCAGCCACACGAAACTGTCGCGGCCTATAACGTATATATCCGCCTTGCTTTCGAGGGCCACACGGCGCTGTTTCTCGGTGCCCATCACCTTTGCCACCCTCAGGCCGCTCAAGTGGTCCCATTTCTCGGCCTCGGCGGTCCATGTGCTTTCGGCCACCTTCTTCGGCGCCACGACCAGCGCGCTGCTGATCTCGCAATCGTCGATGAGGCGCTGCATGGCGGTTAGCGTGATTACGCTCTTGCCGAGTCCCATTCCCATGAACAGGGCGCAGCGCGGCTTGTCGAGGATCCAGCCGATGGCGCGGCGCTGGTAGTCGTAGGGGGTGAACCTCATCGCTCGGCCCTCCATTTTGCTGCCAGCGCGTCGACCGCTGCGGCGCTGTCGGCGACGTAAACCTCGAAGCCCTTCTCGCGCAGCTCCTGGTGCCTCAGCTCCTGGAAGCGGGTGGGGCGCTTTCCCTTGCTTTTCAGCTCTACCCATACGGCCTTGCCGCCGGGAAGGCACACCAGCCTGTCGGGGTAGCCGGTTGCGCTGGCGCTTGCGAATTTCAGGCAAAGCCCGCCGAGGGCGCGCACCTTGTTGGCCAGCCTCCGCTCGATGGCCTTCTCGCTTTCCTGGGCGTGATGCGTCAGCGCCTCGGCGGTCTTTGTCATCCTTGTCATTTTAGTGCATAATAATGTACGCGCGCACGCGCCCTTGCGCGCACCACTTTTCGCGGGGGCGTCTACAAGTGCGTTTTTACGTGTTTTAACTAAATTATCGTTAATATTCATTTCTTTACTTCTTTATAATCTTTTACTGAAATTTTGGATGACATAGATGACATTGCCGTAATTGCTTGATTTCGTTGTTTTTGCTTGTCATCGAAATGTCATCTAATTTGTCATCCTAATTTTTTTTGATGACATCGGTCGTCATCCTAATTTTTCGTTGTCATCGATTGTCATCTAAATTTTGCCCCTTTGGATGACAATCGATGACATTTTCGATGACATCTTCCTCCGGCCTCTCGTAGGCCTTCAGCCGCCCGTAGAGCCGTTCACAATGTCTGGAGCTCGATACTACTTTCCACCCCTCGTCCTCGATAAGGCGGTTTACCCGCCGCGCGAGGTATCGGTAGCGGTCGTCGGCCATGTCGCGGCCCAGCTGCTCGCAAATGAACTCCGCGGCGCAAACGCGCGTGCGCTGCTCCGTGCCCTCGGTGTCCAGCGGGTCGGGGTTGCGCAGCCAGGCGCGGCGGCGCTGCAGGTCCCATGTCGCCCAGCCGGGCGGCAGCTTGCGGTCGAGGAAGCCGCGCAGCATCTCGGCCATCGGGTCGTCGGCCGCATCGTTGTAGTCGCTCTGGCGCTGGCGTGCCTCGCGCTCCATGTCGCTGTCAAGCCACAGCCGCTCCCCGTCGCGCCATCGCTGCACGGCCTCGGCCCACAGCTGGTCGCGGTCGGCCTCCAGCGCCTCGCGCGGCTTGTCGTATTTGCGCAGCGCGGCGTCGACGGCAATCACCCAGAAGCGGCGGTTGCCCGTGTCGCCCTTGAGGAAGTGCACCTCGTTGGTGGTGCCGCAGAAAATGCATTGCCTGGGGTGGCGCTCCACCACCGAGCCGTATGCCGGGCGGTAGCGGTCGTCCTGGCGGCTGATGTATGCCTTTACCTGCTCCACGTCGCTGCGCTTTATGCCGCCCAGCTCGGGCAGCTCGATTACCCAGCCGCCGCAGGCCTGCTCCATACCCTGCTTGCCCTCCATCGTCACAAGGCTGTCGCTGAACCATTCGCCGCCCATCACGCTGAACAGCGTGCTCTTGCCGATGCCCTCCGGGCCGGTGATGATGAGGCAGTAGTCGTATTTGATGCCCGGGTGCATAACTCGGGCCACGGCGGCGGCGAAGTGCTTGCGCGTCATCGCGCGGTTCAGCTCGTTGTCCTCCGCCCCTACATAATCGATGATTAGGCGGTCGAGCCTCGGCGTGCCGTCCCATCGCAGCGCGTTCAGGTATTCGCGCACGGGGTGGCGGCGGTGCCGCGTGAGCACCGCTGCGGTTGCGTCCTTGATTTTGTCCTTGCCTTGCAGGCCGTAGTTTTCTTCGAGGTAAACCCTCAGGTTGGCGTCGTCGCGGTTGCCCCACTGCGTGGCCTTGGCGTCCCACGGCAGCCCTCCCGCCACGAGGTCGAAGCCGCTGAAAAGGTCGTGCCAGATGTGGCCCTTCAGCCCCGGGTCGTTCTCGAGCACCGCCATGATGTTTGCCGCTGTGGGTTTGATGTTGCCCTTGCGGTCGTAGTCGAGCGCTGCCATCCAGCCGTCGTTCTCGTCGGCCTTGCCGCCCTCGTCTGGCGGCACCTCGATGCCTCCGAAGTCGTCCTCCGCGCCCTTGCGCCGCTCCTTTGTCAGCAGCACCCGCACGCGGCTGTCGGCCGCGGCCCGCTCCTGCATCAGCGCGTAGCTGGGCAGTCCCGTCACGTCGGCCGCGCGGCTTCCCTCGTCGCGCGCGCCGAACAAATGGATTCGGCAAAGGTCGAATGCGTTGCAAAGTTGGCGGCTGGCCGGGTCGGTCTCGTGGTTGCTGTAGGCCCATTTGCCGTTATAGCATACCAGGCCGCCCGCCACGCTGCCCTTGCGGTAGGTGTAGCGGCCTTCGTGCGCGGTCGGCTCATACACGTCGGGGAGCAGCGTCTCGATGGCCTCCTCGATGGTGTACGCGCGGCAGAACGCCCCTATTATGCCGAGCTTCTCGGTGGGGTCGCCCGCGCGCCTTGCCTCGTGGGCCATCGTGTCGGCCTCGCCCGGCGCTACAGGCCACGACGAGGCGTCGTGCCAGTCGCTGTATTCGGCCAGAACCGCGTCCACGTCGCATGCCGGGCCGTCCTGCTGCCTGAATACCCACTCGCCGTCGCGGCTGGTGCTCGGCCAATACATCAGGCGCGGCAGCTGGTAGGTCGTCTGGTCGAACATCGCCATTCCCAGCGCGTCGGCTATCTTGCGGCAAAGCGGCTCGTATTCCTCGGGCATCGCGGGGCGGCTGAGCGGGAACACCAGCCTGAAGCGCGGCGCCTCGGGCGTGTGCTTGTGCGTCGAGTAGAGCAGCGCGGCGAAGTCATACTGCTGCGTGAAGTCGTCCCAAACGTCGGCGGTGGCGCGGTCGATGTCCAGCGTGGCCACGCTGCGCCACATCACGCATCCGTTCTTGCGGCGCCCTCCGTTCAGGAAGCCCCCGACAAATCCGCCCACGTCCTTCACCTGCGCCTGCTCCCCTCGGGTCATGCACGCATACTCGGCCACGCTTTCGCCCGTGCGTGTGGTCTTCGAGCAGCGCCGCGCCAGCTCGCTCCACCGCCATTTGCGGTTGCGCCATTTCTTCGCCAGGCGGCTGTGCGCCGTGGCGATGTCGATTTCGAAGTCGTGCGTCATAAGCCCTCCAGCATATCGGCGTAATATCCCAGGTCGGCCTTGCCCGCCGTGAGCTCGGCAAGGTGGGCCTTTCCGCATTTCCTCACCCGCAGGCTGAACGGGTGCTCCTCATCGGCCAGCCGCGCGCTCAGGCGCCTCAGCTGGTCTGCTGTCATCACCTTTGCCAGCACCGCGGCATCGGTGGCTATATTGTTTGTTTTATTGTTCATAATGTCTTGCTTTGTCGTTTCGTTTTCAGTCTTTGAGATAATATGGCGTGGTGTAGCCCGCGCCCCTCAGCGGCAGCCCTGGCGCCCATGGGATGGGGCGGCTGAACAATTCCTCCACCTCCTCCAGCGTCTGGCCGGCGCGTGCTTCGACGATGATTTCGTCGTGTATGTGGAACACCACGTCGAGCCCCTTGCGCCTGGCGCGCAGCAGCACCTCGCCCAGAATGTCGCGGGCTATGGCCTGCACCATGTTCTCGACAATCTTGCCGCCGTATGTGCGCACCTTGCCCCACTTCCGGGTCGTTTGGTTCAGCCCCTCATATTCGATGGTGGTGTGGCTGCGTCCCCATCGGTCGGTCTCCTCGCCGAGGGTGGCGCGCGGGTAGCATATCGTGCGACCGCTGGGCAGCGTGATGGTCATCATGCCCCATTTGCGGCCCACTACCATGCCACGGTGCATCACCACCGCGTTGCCCGTGCTGATGGCCGCCGCCGCGGCCCGCTCCGCCGTGCGCCAAAGGCTCACGATGGCGGGGTTGCTCTCGCGCCATTTGCGCACGATGTCGTCCATCTCGTCCGCGGTCAGTCCCAGGCGGCTGCCGCCCATCGCTTCCAGCGCCGCGGGCCCTCCGCCGTAGCCGAGGCCGAGGACGGCCACTTTGCCGCGCTGGCGCAAATGGCCGTTGACCCCGTGCTTCTCTACCGGCACGCCGAACATTCGGCTGGCCGTCTCGCAATAAATGTCGTGACCCTGTCTGAACGCTTCGAGCACCCATTGCTCGCCCGCCAGCCATGCTATTACGCGCGCCTCGATGGCGCTGAAGTCGCATACGTGGAAGGTGTGCCCCGGCGCGGCCACGAATGCCGTGCGTATGAGCTCGCTAAGCGTCTGCGTCACCCCGCCATATTCCACTTCGAATTCGTCGAGGTCGCCCTGAAGCACAAGGCGGCGGGCGTTGTCGAGGCTTTCGAGGTGGTTCTGCGGCAGGTTCTGGACTTGTACCAGCCGGCCGGCCCATCGGCCCGTGCGCGCCGCTCCGCAGAACTGGAGCAGGCCGTGAAGCCGCCCGTCGCCGCAAACGCATTGGCGCATGGCCTCATATTTGCGGTTGCTGGTCTTTCCGAGCTCGCGCCTGAGCGCCAGCATCTCCCTTACCTTGGGCCACATCTCCAGCCGCGCCTCCAGCTCGCCGAGGCTGCTCTTGCCGAGCGTGTCCACGGTGATGCCTGTCGTGGCCTTGATCCATGCCTTGAGCTGCGTGGGGCTGTTGGGGTTGTCGAGCCCCGTCAGCGCCTTGGCGCGCTCCGTGAGCTCGGCCTTGTAGGCCTCGTCGAACGCTGCGGCGTTGTCCACCAGCCGGCGGTCGATCATCACGCCGCGGTCGTTGATCTCCTGGTCGGCGATATACAGCTCATCGTCGAACGCCGCGGCTTCGAGCCGCCTTACCTTGCGCAGAATGGCCTGCTCCACCTCCACGTCGCGGATGTTGTAGCGCTTGAACGTCTCCCACTTCTCGGGCGCGTCCTCCGGCTTGTGCCGCCCTCCGCCGCGGGCGGGCGTCGAGAAGTATCTGATCAGCGCCTTGCCCTCCTTCATCTTGCCCTCCTCAAGGCCGAGCACCTCCGCGCATTGGCCGAGGCTCAGCGGCAGCCCCATGCGCGCGGCGCGCACCATCGTGCACTTCCACTGTGCGGGGTCGAGCCGTCCCTCGATGCCGAGCCATCTGCCCAGGCATATGCGCTCGAAGGCCGCGTTGAATGCCGTCTTCGTCACGGCGGGGTCGGTGAGGGCGTCCTTCACCTCGGGCGGCAGCCGCTCGCCGCGGGCGATGTCTACGCATTCCACCGCGCCGCCGTCGATGCTGTATCCGAAAAGCAGCACCGCAAATCCCGGGTCCTCCGCATACCGGTATACGCCGCAGGCCGTCAGGTCCGCGCCGCTGTAGGTTTCGATGTCGATTCCTAATTCCTTCATTTTGTTATCTCTTTTCTTGAAAAAATGCCCCGGCAGCCCTGCGGCCACCGGGGCTCTCGTTATCTCATAATCGTGCGTGCGGCATTAAAGGTCTTCGTCGTCCTCGTCGTCGATGCCGAGGTCCACGGCCTCGAAGTCCGAGTTTGCGCTTGAGCGCCCGCCGAGGTGGTCGCCGTCGGCTGTCTTCATCACGTTGTTCAGGCCGCAGGCGATGCCGTTGTTGCCGCTCACGCTGTAGCCGTAGAACGTTACGCTGACAACCGCCCAAATGCCGCTATAAACCCCCTCCTCGTCGAGTATCGGCGCGCGGCTCTTGTCCACAACGCCGGGGCGCGTGCTGCACTTTGCGTTCACATAAAAGTGGCCTTCGTAGGTCTCGTCGTCCTTCTCGTCGCCGTCGCGCAGCGCGTTGTCGAGCTTCTTCGGCGTCTTGCCGCTCCATTTGCCCACGATCGCGGCCTTGCGCGCGGCTTCGATGGCCTTGTTGATGGCGTTGATGGTCTCGTGCTCGTCCTTGGGGATGAGGACGTTGGTCATATACTTGCCCGAGCCCGTGTCGCCGTCCGGGGCGTACTTCTGAAAAAGGTGGGTGTAGCTGAGCCGGCATGGGCCGAACACGACTTTGTTGTCTTTTACAATCGGTTTGATCATTTTGTACTTGTTCATTTTATTGTCTGATTTTTTGAGTTATACATTTATCCCTTGGAAATCGCCCGCGGCCGCGTTGAAGGCGGGGCGCTTGTCGCTCTCGGGCACCAGCGTGGGCTTGCCCTGAGGCTTGGTGATGCTGCCGCCGCAAAGGGCGGTGAAGCGCTTCTTGCCCACCAGCCGCTCGAGGTCGGTGATGGTGCGCAGCTCGGTGGGGCGGAGGTATTCCTCGGGCTTGTAGCCCTCGCTCTGGAGCGTCTCCATCACGGCGGTCGGCTCGGTTATGCGGCGCACGCTGCGCCCCTCCACCAATTTGTAGCCGTCGTATGTCACGCCCTCGAGCGCCTGCTGCAGCGTGAAATCCTCAACGCCGCTCAGCCATGTCTTGATGACCGGCAGCATCGGCAAAATGCGTTTCGCCATCTCGTCGGGCTGCAGCAGCTTCGGGTCGGGCGCCTGCTCCACGCGGCCGATGCATTGCTCGGCCAGGGCGCGGCAGCTGCTGCGTACCTTGCAAAATCGGCACCATTCGCCGGGCGTCTGCCAGCCTTTGCCGCTGTAGGCTTCCTCCGCCTTGGGCTTGAGCGTGTGGGTGGCCCAGTCGAGCAGGTCGTCAACGCCCATCTCCCATTCGCTCAGGTTGTCGAGCCGTGGCTGCACTATGGTCATTCGCACGGTCTTGATGTCATAATCGAAATTGAAGCGGTCGTATGCCCCGAGGGCGTAAATCATCATTTGCGGGTTGTCGTCCGCCTCTACGCGGACGCCCTTGCCATATTTGAAATCGATTACCTCCATCACCCCGTCGGCTATGATAACCGCGTCGCTCGTGCCGAACGCTTCGGGAATGCGGTTGCTGAAGTCGAGCCTTACCTCCACCAGCAGCTGCGCGTCGGCGGTGCGCTTGCGTGCCTCGTTCAGCTTCTCGACCACGATGGTCTTGTAGGTGTCGGTGTGCTCGTCCATCTCGCCCGTGTGGTATTTCTCAGCGAGCATGTCGATTTCGGCATTTTCGCTGTCGGTGGGCTGGCCGAGCCACTCCTTGAGCTTCTTGGCGCAATATGCGTGTGCCAGTGTGCCCTCCTCGGCAAAGGCGCTGCCTTTGTCCTCGATGCCGCGCTCAAGCAGCGGGGCGGCGGTGCAGTGCAGCCATCTGTGTGCTGCGCTGGGGCTTAGTAGTGCGTGTTGTCCGGGCATATCAGAATGGCAGGTTTGAGACACCGATTGTGCCGTTGTCTAAAATCCCCAGCTCGTCACACTGGGCAATGAATTGCGCGCGCTTGTCCTCGGGCAGGGCGCTGGGCTTCTCGGCCCCGAGCAGCGCGGCGATGTTCTTGAACTCCGCGGTCAGCTGGCGGTGGTAGCGCTTGTAGGCCTCGCTCTGGGTGTTGTCCTTGTAGTCCTCGCCCTCGATGCGCTGGCGGGCGCGGTGCATCGCCGCGCGCACGTCCTCGGCTGTCGGTGGGGCTGGCTCCTGCGGCTGCTGCGGCTGCTCTGGCTGCTGCGGTTCCTCTGCCGGCACCTCTGGCGCGGGTGCCGGGGCTGTGGGTGCTGCGGGCTCCGGCATCGTCGGGATTGTCTCTACTGCCTGCGGCGCGATGGCCGCTGGGGTCTTTGCAAGTATCGCGGCCACCAGGGCCGTCAGCTCGTGCGTTACGCCGATGCTTACCTGAACGTTAATTTGAAAATCTGTCTTCATTGCTTCTGTTATTTTTGTTGCCGTTTTCGATTAGTCGCTTGATTTCCTCCGCCTTCTTGCGGAGCTTGCCGTGGCCGAAGGCCGGGTTCACCACCGCTTGCTCGACGGCTTTTGTGTAAACGTCGATGATGAGGTCGCCTATTTTCTCGCTGTGTGCCGCGCAGCCCGTGAGAAGCCTCACGAGCTCCTCCTCCTTGTTGTCGCGGATTGATACGGCCACTTCGTCGGCCTCCCTGTCGGCCATCAGCACAAGGCAGCAGTTGTTGTCGCTTGTGTTCACCCATCGGTCGATGTCCTTGTTAATCTCTCTGATTGTCTTCATTGCTTCTCGCTGTTTAGTATTCGTTTAATTTCGCTTGCTTTCTCGCATACCCGCGCCAGCAGGGCGTGGATGCTGTCGTCCTGTGCGGCCCAGCTCGCCATCAGGCAAAGCAGGGCGGCGCGGTCGCCTTTGATTACGCAGTTCATGTTCTCGCCGCTGGCCCGCGCGCTGATGCGGCATATCTCGGCCGCGGGGTCGATTGGTCCCTTGCTCGGGGCCGCTTCCAATACTTTGAATGTCTTCATCTCTTTTCTTTCTTTTTGTGGCCGGAACTGGCCGGCCGTCCATTTTGTGCCCAGGCGCGGAGTCGAACCGCGCCCGCCGCGCCTCTGCACGGCTTCTCCGAAGGTCATTCGCCCTGGGCGTCCATCCCCGGCGCGGGCTTTGGGGAAACAAACACATAAAACAAATTATTAATTAAGAGCATGGAAAAAAATGCCTGCCTTGCGGCGCTGCCCGCGCTATATGTGCGCCGCGGGGCGGCGGCGCGTGTCAATCAATTACTATACTTATTACTATGGGATTATGATTGCCCCGTGGGCGCCGCTGCGCCCTTGTCTCTTGTGCCGGGTGCGGGGGTCGAACCCGCTTTGCCCGCGTGTCCCTCCAGCTCCCGAGGCCTTCTCCCCAGCGGAGGCGGCGACGCTGCGCCCGGCTTGCGCCCTGCCGCGCTTCCCAGCGCCGCGCGGGCTTAGTCAAAAACACTGATACACAATGAAAATGTGCTGTGTCGAAAATAGATAATGAGTTTATATGGGTTTTAATCGGGAGCGCCCTCCCGGCGCCCTGTGCCTTGTTACAGCTGCGCGTTCCAAAACCGGACAATCTCGCGCCCGGTGAAAAACTTCCGCCCTGTGGTCCGCCTGAAGCCGCACTTTATGAGCCCGCGCCTCCAATACTCGCATAGCGTGTTGCGGTGCATGCCCAGCAGCTCTGCCGCCTGGGTGATGGTGTAGCGGTCGGTGGCCGCCACCTTTGGCTCGTGCGGTGTCATGGCTCGTCCTCCTCCTCGAGGGCCTGCTCGCGGGCCAGCAGCCCGCTTATCAGTGCTATGCCGCCCCACAGGATTGCGGCCAATACGTTGCCGCCCACAATCAGCGCGCGGCCGCTGAGGTATATGCTCCCGAATGCCACGATGAGCATTGCGATGAAAACCGATAATTTCAATGCCTTGATCATAGCTCCGCCTCCCTTCTCGTCTTTGGTGTGTAAAGCCCTGCGGCAATCACGATGTGGCTCACGCCGGGCGTTGTCATGTTGTACCTCGATGCGACTACCCGCATCGCGCGGTAGGGCTTCATGCCCTCCTCGGCGGCGAGGCTTCGGTATGCCTCGCAGATTTCTTTCTGGCGCTTGGCGCGCTCCAGCTGGGTGCTGGTCATGTAGTCGTTAATCTCCATATCTTAGTAGCTTTTTTAGTTCGTTGTTCCATTTAATCCACCGCCCGCGTATCATCGAGCCGCCGTCGACGAGGCACTCGCGCTCGTCGTTGATATACCAGCAGCCGCTGCCGCCCTTCTCGGTGTTGTCGCACAGCATCTCGTGCAGGTCGCGGGCGAGGCGCGCTTTATTGTTGCTGTATACAGGGGCCGATATCTGGATGCCCTGGTTGGTGATATATTTGCCGTGATATTTCATCTCTTTGTCCTCTTTGTTTAGTTCGTTATTACTTTACTGGTACGCCCAGGGTCCAGCTGAAGTTCTTGCTCTCGTCGTGTGTGGGGTGCAGCTTGATTACCCGTGCCGATTTGCCGTTCTTGGTTACCGCCAGAGCCTCGTCGTATTGCAGGCCGCGGAAGGCGTCGCTTATCAGGGCGTATTGGGCGAGGATTTTATCGGCTTTCTTGGCGTTCTCTTTGGTGCGCTGCGCCTTCTCTACGCGCGGCATCACGTTCCAGTTGTAGAAGCTCTCGAGGTCCTCGCGGGTTGCGATGATGTCCGTCAGGTCGGCGTCGCAGTTCATCTCGTGCCAGCTGATCGGCTCGTATGCGATGCCTTCGTCAAACCATTCGCCGTCGGCGCCCATCGTATAGAGGTGCACGTTGCTGTTGTTGCGGGTTGCTACTTTCTGAGCTTCCTCGAAGCTCTTGAAGCCGTCTTGAAAATTTTTAGTTGCGTTCATTTTTATCAGTGTTTTTATTTATATTTGTATTTGCTTTTTTATTACATTGCAAAGGTAACACCATTTGCTTATAAAAGCAAACAATTTGGCAATTTTTTTACCGCCAAATGATTATTTTCTTGTAATAAATTCAGTATTAGACAATTATGATGGACGAAAATTTTTACATACAACTGAAACTTTTTTTCAAGCGAAAAAATATTACCCAGCAGCAAATCGCTTCGCGCCTTGGGGTCTCTCAAACCTATGTTAATAGCCTGCTTTGCGGCAAAAGGAATTTCGGTCGCAAATCGGCTCAGGAATGGCAAGATGCTTTTGGCATTTCGATGATTTGGCTCCTCACCGGCGAGGGCGAAATGATGGCGCGCGGCGCGGCGGCGGTCAATACGATCAACATCGACGCGCGCGGCAACCGCGTGAGCGCCTCCGGCAGCGCGACGGCGGTCCAAGCCGTGGGCGGCTCATCCGTTGCGCCCGCCGCCCCTGCGGGCGGCGATGCCGCCACCGTTGCCCGGCTGCTTGAGCAAAATGCGCAATTCATGAAGCAAATTGACCGGCTTACCGATCAGAACCAAAAGCTCATCGACCTCCTGGCCGCGGGCTATAAAAACAATCAATAATAAAAAAGTAGTATGAAAGCAAACCGAAATGAACACACCCGCGCTGCCGCTCATCCGGCCCGCCGCGGCTCCGGCCCGGCCCGTTGCGATATGGGCAGCATGGCTATCCAATTGCGCCAGTTCTGCGAGCTCCTCGCCGCGAGCGAGGGCCGTATCGACCGCACGAATGAAATCGTGGCCGGCCTTGGCCGCTTGGCTGAATACATCAGCAATAATTACCTGAAGCACATCGACAGCCTTACCGAATGCCGCTCCCGCCTGCTCGGTGAAATCGAAACCCTCACGCGCCAGCTCGATGCCGAGCGGCGCCGCAACATCGATTTGACAAACCGGCTCCTCGCCATCCCCCAGGGCGCGGCGGCCGAGAACCACATCAATGTACACGGAATTTGAAAATGCAAAACGAACAAAGCCAGCAAATCGTCCTCCGCTTTTACCGCGCCCTCGACCTCCTCGTGGCCGACGGGGCCATCCGCGGCGTTAGCGCGTTCGCCCGCATCTACGGGTTCAACAAGTGGAACTTCGCCACCCAGCGGCGCGAGCCCTGGCGCGATATGTTCCAGCTCTCGTGGCTCGAGCTGCTGGTGCGCGACTTCGGCGTGAGCCCCTCATGGCTGCTTTCGGGCCACGGCCGCTTCTATGCCCCCAGGTGGAACGCCGAGCGCGTGAAACGCCACCTAAAAGTGCAACAACAATGCACCGATTTTTCGACCAAGCCGTAAATACTTGATTTTGATAATGTTAAATCTTCGTAAAAGAATACTCACAATAGCATCTGTGTTATTGGCCGCCGCTGCGGCCCTGCAGCCCGCCTCAGTGCGGGCCGACGAAACCGACCTCGACGAAAGCATAAGGCTGCCCGTGAGGCGGTTGCACCCCGAGCGCACACACAAACCCGCTCAGCAGCAGCCGGCCACCGACAGCGACTTTGCCCGCCGCATGCGCAGCGAGCGCGCCCGCCTGCAAAATCAGCAGGCGGGGCAGGGCAGTAGTGCCCCAGCCGAACAGCACTCCACTGTCGACAAGGACTGGCTCAACAAACTGCTGTCAACCGACTACACCATTAAGGGCATCGACAGCTACATGCCGCAGCGTCTGTGCTGGACCGACGACCCAGTGCCCGCGGCCTCGTCGCTACTGGCCGACTTCTCCGAGCAGCGTCTGCCGGGCGGTGCCACACGCTATCTGCCGCAGGGCGTGACCATGGACAGCACTTGCAACGCCCTTTACCTATATTTCGACACCCGCGCCGGCCATCCCGGCGCTCTGCACCTGCGCGCGCAGTATTATGCTGACGACCCTCTGGGCATCGACAGCGTGACGGTGGTGGCCAATGGCTTCGTTTACCGCTATGTGCCGCGCACTGTGAACCGCGGCCGCGGTCGTGGCCGCATGATTTGGGAAAACTTCGACGACGCCGTGACGGCCGACATGAAGGATCTGGTGTATGCTCTGAGCCATGCCAAGCAGGTGCTGGTGAAGTACACTGGCAGCACGGGCTTCTCGCACGTGAAAGAAATGACGCCCGCCGAGGTGACTGCCGCCCGCCGCTCAATCGACCTCTACCGCTCCCTCGGCGGCAGCCTGTAAGGTTTAAAGTTTAGAGTTTAAGGTTTAAAGTTTATAGTTTAAGGTTTAAGGTTTAAAGTTGAGGGTTTAAGGTTGAAAATGCATTGATTATCAGTGCAATAGTAGGGACGCGGCATGCCGCGTCCAACGGGCGTAGCCCCCCCAAATCGACCATACGATGGCTTCTAAACGTATATCTCCCGACAATTGCACATCCCTGCCGCTACATCTATAACTACGTATTAATAAATTGATTTGCAGTGATTTGCTGTGGACGCGGCATGCCGAGCGCGCTGAAAAAGTAACATTGTTGTGGCATTTGTTGCAATGCGGTATTAGCAATTACATTATCCCTTTAGGGATAAGATATGTGTAGGCAGGTATGCAGTGCGGACGTA
>CAVKDU010000004.1:0-76277 GCA_963655175.1 Wujia chipingensis
TTAAAGGATTTCTCTTTGCCGTATGACACAGAGAAATCCTAATGACCGATTTGGGTTTATTGGAATGAGCTACGCCACGACAAACATTCGGCACACATTCTATGCGTTACAGCAACGCGACAACACACCGCCACACAAAAGTGAAGACAGTACACCTTTGGCAGAACGAGGCTACGCCTCGGCAATTGCGCCGTGTGAACTATTGCCCACTTTTTGAGGAACTCTTTCTATTTCTCCTCAACTCTTCTCTTTCCTTCCGCACCAGTTCGGCCATTCTTTGGGACTGCGCTCTCAGATATTCTGCTGAAAAGCACATCGACTGCACTCGCGCGTTCTCCTTTTCGCAAGCTTCGTCCCACTTTCTGTGGAAGTCGTTTAAATAGGGGAAATCATTATCCATTTGTGTTAAATAATTGTCTATGTAGTTATCAATCTGCCACAAAGTTACGTATTTTGATGCCAATGCCAATGTCAATGCCACAACAACGATTTTTTTCGAACTTTGGGAGCCACACACCAGCCGGATGCGGCATGCTGCGTTCACGACGCAAACCAATTGACATTCAATTATTTATATACTTTGGAGGCAACTGGGGATGGGGGAGTAAAAAGAAAAGAGCGGGATTCTTGGAATCTCGCTCTTTGTAGTGAAACAGGGACTCGAACCCTGGTCTCCACCGTGAGAGGGTGGCGTGCTAGACCACTACACTATATCACCATTTTTTAGTTTTGCACTCGTTGTTTCCCGATTGCATTGCAAAGGTACGACAAATTTCTGAACCTGCAAACTTTTCGCGAAGTTTTTCTCGAAAAAAGTCACTTTTTATGCTTTCAGCACCAAATGGGGGCTTTCGGCTGCATCAAAAGCCTCATGGGGCAAACAAAGCGGCTTAATCGCAAAACAAAAAATTGCAATGTTCGTGCAGTCTTTTGCAATTATGCGGCACAATATATTATTTATTGTAATTTTGTAATATGGACTTCCCCAAACTTGTTGATAAGGCCAAAAGCGGCGATTCGAGGGCATTCGGGTCGCTATATGAGGCATGCCTGCCCACAGTGAAACGCATCTGCGCAAAGTTGATTGACGACAGCAATGCCATCGACGACATAGCGCAAGACGCGTTTGTGGTAGCTTTTGTGTCGATCAACAAACTTAACGACAACGACAAGTTTCCGCAATGGGTGGCTGGCATAGCCTCGAGGCTGGTGTTCAAGCACATTGAGCGCCAACGCCGCCTGCAATCAATAGAGCTGGCCGAACTGAAGGCAGAATATGAAGGCAGCGACAGCGACGAACCGCCGCTTTCGCTTGGCGAACTGGAGCAAATCATTTCGCAACTGCCCGACGGATACCGGAAGGT
Organism: Wujia chipingensis; assembly: GCA_963655175.1. Classification (GTDB taxonomy): domain Bacteria; phylum Bacteroidota; class Bacteroidia; order Bacteroidales; family Muribaculaceae; genus Sodaliphilus. The sequence continues at coordinate 1,365 of CAVKDU010000004.1, forward strand.
GTTCACGCTGTCGATAGTTGAAGGACGGCCGCACAAGGAGATTGCCGCCATGCTTGGCATTGAGCCTCACAGCTCGTCGTCGCAGCTGATGCGGGCCAAGCGGATGCTCAGAAAAATGCTTTCGGCGCGCATAGCGCAAGTCGGCGCCATTGTTTTGCTGGTTGCAATCGCGCTGATGAAGTGGGTGCTAAACAAAGAGCCGAACAGCAACGGCAGCAACGCCCCAGCCATCAGCAAAAGCAAGGCGGGAGTGAACGACCGCAACAATCCCCACAGGCCGGGCGGCGAGAGTGCCGCACCCGCCGCCAAAGCGCCACTGCACATTCCTGCTCCGCCATATTCCACCACTATAGCGGCAGCCGACACCTGCCAAGGCGCAGCCCGCGACTCGGTGGGCACGGACAAAACCAACGACACCTATATGGCCAATGTGCCCAACACCGACTCGGTGCATTCCGCGCCAGCCGACACGACACTGATTTTCGTGCCCGACATCAATGTGAACATGGCCGAAGCCGCAAAGGCAAAACGCAGTAGCAAGTGGCAACTGCTTGCCTCCAGTTCGGTGGGGCCTGGCACTTTTGAGGGGGCGTATAAAACACAGATTGCCAACGACGCGCCACCCGGAGCCGACGCGCCGACCGGAGTGGTAGAAAACTTCGAGACGTGGGAGCAGATGCACAACTACCTGATGAGCAGAAAGCACAGCGGCATGAGGCAGGACAGCATTGCCCTTATCGAGATTTCGGGCCACAACAGCCACACAATAATTGAACAGGAGCGCCACTTGCGCCCCATAACCATTTCGCTGACTGCGGCAAAATCGCTCGACCGCCACTGGCGGCTGGAGACGGGGTTGCAATACACGCTGCTGAGGTCGGACTTCACCCTTGGCGCCAACGACTACTACATTGCCCGCAGGCAAAGCGTGCATTATGTGGGCCTGCCACTGCGCCTGTCGTACGACTGGCTGCCTGGCACGGCAGGGTGGAGCATATACACATCGGCAGGTGCGGTGCTCAACGTACCAGTGTATGGCCAGCAAGCCCGGCGATACGTCACCGCCGGCAAGGTGGCCTACCGCACCTCGAGCCACTTCACGCCGCCATTCCAGTGGACTGCGGGCGCAAGCCTTGGCATTCAATACCGGTTTATGCCCAAGTGGAGTGTGTATGCCGAACCCACATTCAACTGGTATATTCCAAACGGCAGCCACACCCACACCTACTGGACCAAGCACCCGTTAATGTTCACCATGCCGCTGGGAATAAGATACACCTGGTAGCATGGCCCGTGCAGTCTTTCGGCCTTTTTGCTAACTAACACTTAGTAAACCCACAAAAAAGACTGAAAGGAAATATGTACAATCTTTATGACTACATGCACAACGGATGCGTGTATCTGAACAACATGGCGCGGCCCAGGCACAAAGTGCTGAGTTCGCTCATGATTTACTCCACCACCCTGTGCCAAAGCAAGTGCAAGCACTGCTCGATATGGAAGAAGCCTAACGAAAGCCTTTCGCTCGACGATATCAAGCGAATCATGGGCAGCAAGTGCGTGTCGCAGCAAACGGTGGTGGGGCTCGAGGGCGGAGAGTTTGTGCTGCACCCCGAGGCCGACGCCATTATGGACTGGTTTGACAACAATCATCCCAACTACACGCTGCTGTCGAACTGTCTGGCGGCAAACAAGGTGATAGACATGGTGCGGCGGCACAAGCCCAAGCACCTGTATGTGTCGCTCGACGGCGGCAAGGAGACATACAAGAGGATGCGCGGAGTGAACGGATATGACAAAGTGATTGAAGTGGTGGAGGCCCTCAAGGACGAGGTGCCCACCTCGCTCATGTTCTGCCTATCGCCGTGGAACGGCTTCAACGACATGGAGTTTGTGATAGGCGTGGCCAAGAAATATGGCATCGACGTGCGCATAGGCATATATGGCACAATGGCGTTTTTCGACACCACAAGCGACCTTTTGGCCGCCGACATGGCGAATTTCATCGGTATGATTCCCAGCAGCATTCACGACACGGACGAGAACTACGACTTTGTGGCCCTGTATGACGAGTGGCGCAACGGCAATTTGAAACTGCGGTGCCAAAGCATAATGAGCGAGCTGGTGATTCACTCCAACGGCAATGTGCCGCTTTGCCAAAACCTGGATGTGGTGCTGGGCAACATCCACAAGCAGTCGCTGGACGAGATTTTCAACTCCCGGAAGTCGTGCAGCACGCAGTGTCACTATTCAAAGAACTGCAACGGGTGCTGGATTAACTTCCACCGCAAATACGACATAATTCTGCTGCGCAACTTCGAGCGGCTGCTGCCAAAGCGCATTATAGAGCTGGCCTACGGCAAATACCAGTGGTCGGCCGACACAAGCGAAACTTATAGGAAATACTTTAAACGGATAGGCAAACAATGATCAACCAGATTATAGACCGATACAAGCGGCTGCGCAGCGTGCGCCAGCTGCAAGAAGCGTGCACGGGCGGCTACGCCTTTGTGGGCATCGGCGCCCACAGCACCGACAATCTCTACCCAGTGCTCGACTACTTGGGCGTGCAGCTAAAGCACATTTGCTGCCGGTCGGAGCGCAAGTTGCGGCTTATAGAGCAAAAGCGCCACGCCCACGCCACCACTTCGCTGAGCGACATCATCAACGACGCTGAGGTGGCAGCAGTGCTGGTGGCTGCCGGACCAAAGGCCAACTTTGGCATATCGAAGGAGGTGATAGCAAGCGGAAAATCGCTGTTTGTGGAGAAGCCGCCATGCCTCACGCTCGACGAGCTTAAAGAGCTAATCGCGTTAAAAGCCCGGCAGCCACACACAGCGGTGGCCGTAGGCCTGCAAAAGCGCTATGCCCCAGCCACGCAAATGCTCAAGCGGCGTCTGCGCAAAGCCGGACAAGTGAGCTATAACTTAAAATACCTAACTGGGCTGTATCCTGAGGGCGACGCCCTGACCGACCTCTTCATTCACCCGCTCGACTTGGTGTGCCACCTGTTTGGCAAAGCCACGGTGTGCGGCATTGAGCGTGTGGGCAACGCCGCCCGTGGAATGACCCTGATGGTGGTGCTAAAGCACGAGGCGGCCACCGGAATGCTCGAACTGTCGACGGCCTACAACTGGGCCGCGGCCCGCGAGCAAATGACCGTAAACACCCGCGACGGGATATATGAAATGAGCCAGATGGAGCGCCTTGACTTCTGCCCGAAGTCGGGCTCGCTGTGCGGAGTGCCGCTTGAAAAAGTGCTGCCAAGGCAACAAACAACCATTAGTCTGCTTGCCCGCAACAACTTTGCGCCCGTCCGCGCAAACAACCAGATATACACACAGGGGTTCTACGGTGAAATAAAAGCATTCACCGATGCTGTGGAGGGCCGCAAGGCCGACATCCGCTCTTCGCTGGAGTCGCTTGTGCCCACCTACGAACTGCTGGAAAGCATCAGGCGGCAAATGGAATAGGAGAGCAGGGCGGTGGTTCTGCCGCTATGCGTCTTTTTCGCTCAATTCAAGCCAGCGCAGCTCCTTTTCGTCGATAAGGTCTTTGAGCTCGGTGTAGCGGCGCGACTTCTCCTCGATGCCGTCGATTTGCTCACCCGAGGCAAACAGGGCGTCGAGCTGCTGCTTTTCGGCCGTGAGCTGCTCGAGTTCGGTGGTGAGCTGCTCCAATTCACGTTTTTCTTTAAACGACAGCTTGTTGGCACTGCTGCGCGCCACAGTGTGATGCTTCTTTGCGTCGGCCTGCGCTGTGATGGCCTTGGCAGCGTCTTGCTTGTCGTGCGCATCCTTCCAGGCGCGGTATTCGCTGTAGTTGCCTGGGAAGTCTTTAATCACGCCCTGGCCTTGGAACACAAAGGTGTGGTCAACGGTACGGTCCATGAAAAAGCGGTCGTGGCTCACCACTATCACGCAGCCGTTGAATTTGCTCAGGTAGTCCTCAAGCACTTCAAGGGTGGGAATGTCGAGGTCGTTGGTGGGCTCATCGAGTATCAGGAAGTTGGGCTTGTGAATCAGCACCGAGGCCAAATAGAGCCGACGCTTCTCGCCGCCGCTCAGCTTGGATATCAGCTTTTGCTGGTCGCTGGGGCTGAACAGAAACAGCTGCAAAAACTGCGAGGCCGAGTAGTGCGTCTTCTCGTCGAAATAGATGTGCTCGGCAATGTCGCGAATGGCATCGATCACCTTTTTGCCCTCGTCAAACTTCATACCCTCCTGGCTGTAGTAGCCGAATTTCACCGTTTCGCCGATTTCAAACTCACCGCTGTCGGGCTGCACCTGATTAAGCAGCAACTTGATAAACGTGGACTTTCCCACGCCATTGTCGCCCACAATGCCCAGTTTCTCGTAGCGGGCAAAGGTGTAGTTGAAATCGTTTAGAATTATCTTGTCGCCCCAGCGCTTGCACACGTGGTGGGCGGTGAATATCTTGTTGCCGATATAGGCCGAGCGCACATTCAGCTCCACATTGCGGTCGTCGGCATGCCCCTGGGCTCGGTCGCGCAAGTCATAGAAAGCGTCGATGCGGTATTGGGCCTTATGGGCGCGGGCCTGCGGCTGACGCCGCATCCAGTCGAGCTCGGTGCGCAGCAGGTTGCGCGCGCGGGCTATCTCGGCGTTTTGCGCCTCGATGCGCTCGGCCCGTTTCTCCAGATAGTAGTTGTAGTTGCCGTTGTAGCTGTAGGCGCTTTGGCGGTCGATTTCAATTATGCGCGAGCATATCTTGTCGAGGAAGTAGCGGTCGTGCGTCACCATGAGCAGGGTGGTGCGGCTGCGCGTTAGGTAGCCCTCGAGCCACTCAATCATGTCGATGTCGAGGTGGTTGGTGGGTTCATCCAGAATCAGCATTTGCGGCTCGCTGAGCAATATCTTGGCAAGGGCCACGCGCTTAAGCTGCCCGCCGCTCAGCTGGTCGATGGGCTGCTCGAGGTCGGTGATTTTAAGTTGGCCCAGCACCTGCTTAAACCGGTCTTCATAGTCCCATGCCGCGGCGTTGTCAATCTCCTGTATGGCAGCGGTCATGGCATCGGCATCGCCGCTGGCCATGGCGTGCTCGTAGTGGCGTATGGCCTGCGACTGCTTGTCGGCGCCCTCAAGGCAGGTGTCGATCACCGTGGCCGATGAGCTGAACGACGGCATCTGCCGCAAATAGCCCACACTGATGCCATTGCGAAAAATCACACTGCCGCTGTCGTAGCCCTCATCGCCGGCTATGATGTTAAGCAGAGTGGATTTGCCAGTGCCGTTTTTGGCTATGAGTCCCACTTTGTCGCCCTCGTCAAGGCCAAAGGTGATGCCACTGAACAGCACCTCGGCACCAAACGATTTGGTGAGATTCTCAACTTGAAGATAACTGTTGCCCATTTTTTGAGTGTATGATTCTTTTTTTGATATGCTGAATTTCCGTTTTGCCTTGCAAAGTTACAATAAATATCCCAAACGCGCGGCCCGCGCATGCGCCAAGTCGGCCCAACGCCCATAGGGTGCTGGCTCGATTAACTTCATACACAAAACCGCCCCATTTATACAAAAGCCCGAAAAAGGCTTTGCCGCACCGCATTTGTGCCCCAAATTTGCATTGCAAAACATAAAAATATAATAAGGAATGAAAAGGTTAATATTATTAGTGCTCGTTAACTTGTTTATGGTTGGCAACATTGCCTTTGCATCAACGAAAAATGATGACTTAAAAGAAGGCGACATCGTGTTTCAGATATCCAAATCAAAACAGTCACCTTTCATACAGTTGGCCACGTGGTCGCCGTGGAGTCATTGTGGCATAATAGTATTTAAGAAGAATAAGCCTTATGTGTTGGAAGCCTCTAATGTTGTAAAACTCACCGATTTCACGACGTGGGTGAACCGAGGCAGAGGTGGCGCATATCGCAAGAGAAGAGTGTTGAAACATTGTCCTAAGATATCGTATAAGAAGTATTTAGGCCAACCCTATGATCTGTCGTTCAAATTCAACAATGGAAAAATGTATTGCTCCGAATTGGTATACACCATCTACAAAGACCAATTGGGCATTAAGCTTTGCGAGCCCCAAAAAGTATCGTCTTATCACATATTTGGATTGGGCAAAATCCTTAAAAAGCGACACATCGATCCCAATCAATTGGTGGTGGCCCCGAGTGATTTAATCTAAAAACAACGGAGGCTGTGATCACATCGTGTGTGTGACACAGCCTCCGCTGCTATTTGCTATTTATTATTGTCTGTTAGTGCCTCAGGGCCTCAATTATGCGCTCGCAAGCCTTGCCATCGCCATAGGGGTTGATGGTCTCCGACATTTTGCGGTAGAGGTCGGCATTGTTGAGCAGCTCCGACACGTTGCTGACAATGGCATCGGCGTCGGTGCCCACAAGCTTCACAGTGCCGGCGTCGACGGCTTCGGGACGCTCGGTGGTGTTGCGCATCACCAGCACAGGCTTGCCCAGCGAGGGAGCCTCTTCCTGCACGCCGCCGCTGTCGGTGAGCAGCAGCATTGAGTGCTTCATTGCATAAATGAACGGCAGGTAGTCGAGCGGCGGAATCAGGTGCACGTTGTCAAGCTCCGACAGCAGGCCGTATACGGGCTTCTGCACATTGGGGTTGAGATGCACAGGATACACAATGTCGATGTCGGGATATTTCTCCGACAATTCTTTGATGGCCTTGCAAATGTGCAGGAATCCGTCGCCAAAATTCTCGCGGCGGTGGCCGGTAACCAGAATGTAGTTGCGCTTGCCCACCTCATAGCCTTTGTCGGCCAGTTCTTGCCTGATGCGCTCTTCCACGCCCGGCTTGGTCTTGATGATGTCAACGGCCATTAGCAGAGCGTCGATCACAGTGTTACCGGTCACATATATCTTGTTGCCGTCGATAGCCTCTTGCAGCAGGTTTTGGCGCGACCGCTCGGTAGGAGCGAAGTAGTAGTCGCAAATGCGGTCGGTTACCTGACGGTTCATCTCCTCAGGCCACGGCGAGAGCATGTTGTAGGTGCGCAGTCCGGCCTCAACGTGTCCAATGGGTATTTGCTGGTAGAAGGCCGCAATCGAAGCTGCCATCGATGTGGTGGTGTCGCCATGCACCAGCACCACGTCGGGCTTGAAGTCCTTGAGTACATCGCGCAGACCCAGCAGCACCTTGGTGGTGATGTCGTAGAGGTCTTGGTTGGGCGCCATTATGTTGAGGTCGTAATCGGGCTTGATGTCAAACACCTCAAGCACTTGGTCAAGCATCTGGCGGTGTTGCGCTGTGACGCACACTTTGGTATCAAACTCATCGGCATGCGCTTGCAGTTTCTTCACGAGCGGGGCCATTTTTATGGCTTCGGGGCGTGTGCCAAACACGAGGAGTATCTTTTTCATATTTCGCGTATGTTTGTGTTAGTTGTCGTTTTAAGTTGGGCGGAGTGTGCGGCCCTTTGCCGCCAAGTGAACTCCGATGTAAAATTAACTATAAATTCACTTGTGTGCAAGAATTGGCGCAAAGATTGCCCACAAAGTTGGCACAAAGCCACGCCAAGCGGTACGGCCAGCATCGCCCATCAACGCACAAAGTATCTCTGTTATTTCCTTTTCGCTGTGGCCGTTGAGGTTGCCGATGTTTGTTTAGAATAATTCATTGCGGCTATGGCTGTGAGCAATATCAGCACGCCGGCCACTTGCGTTGCCGTAAGGCTTTCGCCGAGAATGAGCCATGCGCACATCACGGCCACAGGCAGCTCCACCGTCATGAGAATCGAGCTTAGCGGCGCCCCGATTTTCGGAATTCCGGCGGCAAACAAGGCTGTGGGCACTGTGGTCCCAGCCACGGCAAGAAGCAGAATCCACAAAGCGAACTCACCGCAAACGTATTGGCCTCCAGTAATTCTTGGCGCGTTGATCGCAAAAATTGTGATTGACGAGCCCAGCATTATCAGCATGCTCTTTGCCTCCCACCTGACGCCATGGCCGCATTGGCCGTTGGCCACTATGTAGGCGCCATAGGTGAGCGACGACAGCAGGGCAAGGCCGATGCCCGCAATCGAATATGAATGCACCTCGGCCGACAAAACTCCGCTGGCCATCACTGTGCCCACCATTATCACCACCACCGCAGCAAGCTCGGTGCGGGTGGGGCGGCGATGCAGGAAAACCCACTCAAGCAGCATGCTGAACCACGTGAACTGCATAAGCAGAATTATGGCCAGCGATGCGGGTATGAACTGAACCGACTTATAGTAAAGGAAGTTGGTCAGGCCTATTGCGCTACCCGTGAACAAGAGCGGCACAATTTTGCTGAAATGCAGCGTGCCCTGACTGCCTTTTGCCGACAACATGGTGCAAACCGCAAGAATGATAGCTGCGACAAATGCCTGCCAAAAAGATAGTTCAGCAGCCGTGAAGCCGCTGGCATACGACATCTTGACGAAAGAAGACATGGTGCCGTAGAGGGTTCCGCCCAGCAGAACCATAAAAGAATATCTGATATTTTTCATTATTTGAGTTATCGAATTTATTTATATGAATATTATCGGATGTGATATGGGCCGGACGGCTCTAATATATAGGCATATAATACACCTTTCCGCCATTTTCTCAATGGCGGGGCAATGGAATTAAAAATCCGCGCTCCAGTCGTCAGGCCTATTAAGCCTGACAGGGAGGATTGTTGGTGGTAAAATGGTTGTTGTTATACATTTTGCTACTCTCTGTAAAATTGCAGGGGCAAAGTTACAATAAATTGGCTAATGCTGCGCCAGGGTGCAGCCTATTTTATATAAAAAAGGGCCGTAAGCAAAAATAAAAGAAAGATTTTTAGTAATTTTGTGCAACTATTGTTTATTTGGAAATGGCATACATATTAAATATAGAGACTTCTACCGAAGTGTGCTCGGTGGCATTGACTCACGACGGCGAGGTGCTTGACCATCATGAGAACTACGACGGCAAGACCCACGCCACACTGCTAAGCGCATACATTCAAGACGAATTGAAGTATGTGCGCACACGCGAAATAAAGCTCAATGCCGTGGCCGTGAGCATTGGCCCAGGGTCGTACACCGGGCTGCGCATAGGCTTGTCGGAGGCAAAAGGACTTGCCTTCGGCCTTGGCGTGCCCCTGATAGGGGTGAACACGCTGAAGCTGCTCACCACATCGGCCATGTTCAAGGAGTTTTTTGACGACGAAGAGCTGTTTGTGCCCATGATCGACGCCCGCCGCATGGAGGTGTATACCGCGGTCTACAATTCAGCCTTCGACGATATTGTGCCACCACAGCCAAAAATAATCGACGCCGACTCGTTTGCCGACCTGCTTGCCGACCACAAACTGGTGTTCTTTGGCAATGGATCGGACAAGGTGGCCAAAGTCATCAAGCACCCAAATGCCATATTCCTGCCAGGAATAAAGCCTGTGGCACTCGACATGATGGTGCTGTCGGAAATGGCGTTCCGCAAAAAGGACTTCATCGACGTGGCATACTCCACACCGCTCTACCTAAAGGAGTTCCAAGCCACACAACCCAAGCACAAGGTGCTTTAAACCAACTTAATTGAAGAGAATAATTTATGCTTAAATACAATTCACAGCTAAAAAAACTTGCGCTGCCCGAGTATGGCCGCAACATTCAGCAGATGGTGGACTACTGCTGCACCATTGAGGACCGTGAAGAGCGCAACCGATGCGCCTACACCATTATCCAGACGATGGGCAACCTGTTTCCACAGCTGCGCGACGAGGCCGACTATAAGCACAAGCTTTGGGACCACTTGGCCATAATGAGCAACTTCAAGCTCGACATTGACTACCCATATGAGGTGGTGAAGGAGGAGAATCTTGAAACTAAGCCCGAGCCAATCCCATATCACCTCGAGAACATAAGGTATCGCCACTACGGCAAACTGATTGAAAAAATGATAGCGCGCGCATGCGAGTACCCCGACGGAGAGGAAAAAGACGCACTGGTGATGCTCATTGCCAACCACATGAAAAAGCTGATATTCCAAATCAGCAAGGAGGATGTGGACGACGCCAAGATATTCAAGGATCTGGCGCACTACTCTCACGGGCAGATAAGGCTCGACCCAGCCACACACTCGCTGCACGAGTTTAAAGAAGCACCAGCAGCTCAGCCAGCTGGCAAGAAGAAAAAGAAAAAATAAGCATACACACTACTCTGCACATTCATTCTATTATGATCACACGCAGCCAAATAGTGGAAATGGGACACTACAACAAGCCTCACGGCGTGAGTGGCGAGCTGTCGGCAACGATGGATTGCGACCTCGATGTGATTAAAGGTTTCTCGTGCCTCGTTTCGGAAATCGACGGCATCTTCGTGCCTTTTTTCGTTGAGTCGCTGCGCCCGAAATCGTCTGAAACGGTGCTGCTGAAAATCGACGGCATCAACAATGAAACCGATGCCGCGCTGCTTGTTAACAAGCCGATATACGTGAAAAAGGAAGAGTATGAGCAGCTCAGCGACGAATATGACGACGACGCCATGCCCCTCGACTTTTTCATCGACTACACGGTGACCGACGACGGCAACACACTGGGCACAATAGTTGATGTGGACGAAGAGACCGACAACAGCCTGTTTGTGGTGAGGCGCACCGACGGTACAGAGGTGATGATACCGGCCAGCGACGACCTGATTAACGACATCGACACCGACAAGCAAGTGATCGACATGAGCCTGCCGCAGGGCCTGATAGATGTGCAGACCGCTAACTAACATAATTATGGACGAAGAAAAAGAATTTGACGAAATAGACGCATTGCAATTCATTAGAAGCAATGTCGACGAGCAAGTGAGCAAAAAGTATGACGATGACGATTTGCTGATTGTCATGGACATCATGTTTGAATTCGACGAGAAGTGTGGCGACAGCGACATCGACAACTACGATGAGGAGGTGATTAAGTACGTAATCACCCAGCTGCACAAAGACCCGGAAAACAGGGTAGAAGACGCCGATGTGCCACAAATCGTAACCGCCGAACTCGACTACGAAGACTCGCTTGCAATGTAGATTGACGCAATCACACTTAAAATGCATAGCAATATGAACAAATTCATACATAAAATAGCCTCTGGGGTAATGGCTTTGGCCGCAGCCATGGCCATCACCGCGCCAACGGCAAGCGCCGCCGAAGTTGAGATCTACGACCTCTCGCTCGACGACAACCTTGAGACGCCTGAAATAAAGAACAGCAAGGTGTCGCAAAAGGTCCAAGACTACCAATATGAGGTGGCCGTGCAGCTGAAAAAAGCCAACTACGACGTAGAGCTGATGCGCGACAACGAGGTGATTGTCATCACAATTCCGGCTGGACAGTTGTTTAACCCCAACGACACTGTGGTGAACTCGCTTGGCAAGGTGTCGCTAAAGCCGCTCACACGCTACCTGCGCAACCCCGGCTTCTACAAGATGCTGCTGGTGATGCACACCGACAACACCGGTTCGGACAAATACACCCTTAACCTGTCGCGCAGCCGCGTGAATGCCGTGTTCGACTGGTTTGAGGCCAACGCCAGTGTCGACTTCCTTGTACCCTACGCACTGGGGGCAACCGACCCTGCCGTTGACAACAACTCGATGGAAAACCGCAAGCGCAACCGCCGCCTTGAGGTGTTTCTGGTGCCCGACAAGGTGATGATTAATCAGGCCCAAAAAGGCCGCATCGACATAAATTACATAGGAAAATAATTAATAAAAAATATAACTACAAAACAATGGCAAAAGAGCTGAAAAATTTAACCAAGAGAGCCGACAATTACTCTCAATGGTATAACGAGCTTGTAGTGAAAGCAGACTTGGCCGAGCAGTCGGCCGTGCGTGGCTGCATGGTGATAAAACCCTATGGCTACGCTATTTGGGAAAAGATGCAACGTCAACTCGATGACATGTTTAAGGAAACCGGCGTGCAAAACGCCTACTTCCCCCTGCTAATTCCCAAGTCGTTCTTAAGCAAAGAGGCCGACCACGTGGAAGGCTTCGCCAAAGAGTGCGCCGTGGTGACACACTACCGCCTCAAAAACGACCCCAACGGCAAAGGCGTGGTGGTTGACCCCGACGCCAAGCTCGAAGAGGAACTGATTATTCGCCCCACAAGCGAAACAATCATATGGAACACCTACCGCAACTGGATCAACTCCTACCGCGACCTGCCTCTGCTCATCAACCAGTGGGCCAACGTGTTCCGCTGGGAAATGCGCACACGCCTCTTTTTGCGCACAGCCGAATTCCTGTGGCAAGAGGGCCACACAGCCCACGCCACAAGCGAGGAGGCTCAGGCCAAGGCCATAGAAATGTGCCACGTGTATGCCAAGTTTGCCCGCGAATATATGGCAGTGCCCGTGATTGAGGGTGTGAAGTCGGCCAACGAGCGCTTTGCCGGTGCCGTTGAGACCTACACCATCGAGGCCATGATGCAAGACGGCAAGGCTTTGCAGTCGGGCACATCGCACTTCCTCGGCCAGAACTTTGCCAAGGCATTCGACGTTAAGTTTATCAATAAGGACAACAAACTCGACTACGTTTGGGCAACATCGTGGGGTGTGTCGACCCGCCTGATGGGCGCGCTCATCATGACTCACAGCGACGACAACGGCCTTGTGCTGCCTCCCAAGCTGGCACCTATCCAAGTGGTGATAGTGCCCGTGTATCGCAGCGCCGAGCAGCTCAAACAAATTGACGAGCACGTGGCTCCTATCGTCAACAAACTCAAGGCTATGGGCATATCGGTGAAATATGACAACGCCGACAACAAGCGCCCGGGCTTCAAGTTTGCCGACTACGAGCTTAAGGGTGTGCCCGTGCGCCTCGTGATTGGCGCTCGCGACATTGAAAACGGCACCGTGGAGGTTATGCGCCGCGACACACTCGAGAAGTCGAACGCTCAGCTCCAGGGCGTCGAGGAGCACGTGAAGGCTCTGCTCGACGAAATCCAGGCCAACATCTACAAGAAGGCCCTTGACTTCCGCGACAAGATGACCTACAAGGTTGACAACTACGACGACTTCAAGGCTCAGCTCGAGAAGGGCGGATTCATCCTTGCCCCCTGGGACGGCACCACCGAAACCGAGGAGCGCATCAAAGAGGAGACCAAAGCCACCATACGCTGCATTCCGCTCGACGCTGAGGATGAAGCGGGCGTGGACATGCTCACCGGCAAGCCCTCGGCACGCCGCGTGATATTTGCAAGAAACTATTAATAACGCAATATGGGCAAACGGGCTGCGACCGCAGGAGTTGTGGCCCGTTTGACGTCTATATACACACGGTTGAATGGCTGACTCCAACTTGAAACAAAAAACCGCCAAAGGCCTACTGTGGGGCGGCATGAGCAATGTGCTGCAGCAGTTGCTCAACGCCGTGTTTGGCATAGTCATAGCCAGGCTGCTGAGTGAAAGCGACTACGGCATGGTGGGCATGCTCACGGTGTTTATTCTTGTGGCCAACTCGCTGCAAGAGTGCGGCTTCACCAATGCGCTGGCCAACCGCCCAAGCTTTGAACACCGCGACTACAACGCCGTGTTCTGGTTCAGCACCATGATGGGGCTTGGAATGTATGCGCTGCTGTTTGTGTGCGCTCCGCTCGTGGCACAATTCTACGGCGAGCCCGAGCTGAAGCCGCTGCTGCGCTACCTGTCGCTGTCGTTTGTGTTTTCGAGCACGGCCACGGCCCACAACGCCTACATGTTTAAGCGGCTCATGGTGAAGGGCAAGTCGATTGCCCAAATCACCGCCCTTGTGGTGTCGGGCACGCTGGGCATGGTCATGGCCTATAAGGGCATGGCCTATTGGGGCCTTGCGACCCAAACGGTGGTCTACACGTTCACCTATGCGCTGATGATGTGGATATTCTCGCCATGGCGGCCAACCTTCAGTTTCGACTTCGGCCCCATAAGGCAAATGATTGGTTTTAGCAGCAAAATGCTCATAACCAACATATTCATGCAGCTCAACAACAACATATTCTCGGTGCTGCTGGGCAAACTCTACACCCGCTGCGAGGTGGGCCTGTATTCGCAGGCCAACAAGTGGGAGAGCATGGTGCACAACTCCATCACCAGCATGATCACCGGCGTGGCGCAGCCCGTGCTGCGCTCGGTGGAGGGCGACAACGAGCGGCAGCGCGAGGTGTTTCGCAAACTGCTGCGCTTCACAGCATTTGTGTCGTTTCCGGCAATGTTTGGCCTGGCGCTGATTGCCAAAGAGTTTATTGTGCTCACCGTCACCGAGCGGTGGCTGGGATGTGTGCGCATGCTGCAGCTGCTGTGCCTGTGGGGCGCATTTCAGCCCATCACCATGCTGTATGCCAACATGGTGATAAGCAAAGGCCGGTCGAATGTGTATATGTATAACTACGTGGCCATCGGCATAGTGCAGCTCACCGTGCTGCTGCTGGTGCACAGCCTCGGCATCCAAGCCATGATAGTGGCCTTTGTGGCCGTGAATGTGCTGTGGCTGCTGGTGTGGCACTCGTTTGTGCACCGCTACATTGGGCTCAGGCTGTGGCACTCGCTGGCCGACATCATGCCGTTTGCAGCCATTGCAGCCGTCACCATGGCGGCCACCTATGCCGCAACACTGTGGATAGCCGACATGCGCCTGCTGCTGGCAGCGCGCGTGGTGCTTGCCGCAGCGATTTATGTGGCCATTTTAAGAATCACCAATGCCGCCATACTCAAAGAGTGTGTGGCCTACCTGACTAAAAAGAAGAAGCAACAATGAAAGTGTTATATACGTTTGGCGGAATGCCTCATTACCTCAACGCGCTGCTCAACAAGGTGGTGTCGAAAGGTGCCGAAATCACGGTGGTGATGCCCGACAAGGGCAATGCCACCATTGGCAAGGGAGTGAAAATGGTGGACGGCGGCAGCTACAAGCGGGTGCCATCGCCCGAGAGCAAAATGTGGTATGGCAAAATGGGATTTCCGCATCTGCCCGAGATTGTTGAGGCCGAAAAGCCCGACATTGTGGTGATGGGGTGGCCCTACTTTTTGCAGGTGGCGCTGCAACCATCGCTGCGCAAGGCTATGAACGGGTGCAACGCAAAACTGCTGATACGCGAAATTCCGTTTCAAACTCCACCCTACGGCGGCATAAAGGCATACTTCAAGGCCAACCCGATGATTGACGAGAACATGAACGTGCTGAGCCACGGTGCGGCCTTTGCCTTAAAGCAATGGGTGATAGCCAAAATCAGGCGCCGCTGCTACAGCTACGCCTCGGGGGCGCTAAACTACTCGACGGCGGCCTACGACATTTTGCCGTCGTATGGCCTGAGCCGCGACCAAATACACGTGACCTACAATTGCACCGACACCGACGCGCTGATGCAACAGCGCAGCGCAGTGCTTGCAGCCGACCCCATATTGCCGGCGTCGGCCCATAGGATTCTGCACATTGGCCGCCTGGTGAAGTGGAAGCGCGTCGACCTGCTTATCGACGCCGTGGCCATCGTGGCCAAGCGGGTGCCCGATGTGGAACTCGTGGTGGTGGGCAACGGCCCCGAGAGCGACAGCCTCAAGGCACAGGCGCAAAAGCTTGGGGTGGGGCACAACTGCAACTTTGTGGGAGCCGTATACGACCCCAAGACGCTGGGCGCCTACATGCACGAGTCGAGCGTGTATGTGCTTGCCGGAATGGGCGGACTGTCGATTAACGACGCCATGACCTACTCAATGCCCGTGATATGCTCGGTGTGCGACAGCACCGAGCGCGACCTTGTGACCGACGGGGTGAACGGATACTTCTTTAAAGAGGGCGACGCGGCCGACCTTGCGGCCAAAATCGAGAAGCTGCTGGAGTCGCACAAGCTGTGCCGCGCCATGGGCGAGGAGTCGTTTAAGGTGATTCGCGACAAGATTAACATCGACACCGTGAGCGACCGCTATATGGAAGTGTACAAGAATTTGGCACACTGATATTTGCGTATGTCGCAAAAAGGCCGTAAATTGCATGTGTCAACTTTAAAACTTGTATCGCTTATGACACAGTTAAATCAAATTTACCGCTGCACAGTGTGCGGCAACATTGTGGAAGTGCTTAACCCAGCGGGCGGACAACTTGTGTGCTGCGGCAAACCCATGCAGCTGCTTGAACCGAACACAACCGATGCCGCCGGCGAAAAGCATGTTCCAGTGATTGAGAAGTCGGCCAATGGCTACCGAGTGACCGTGGGCAGCGTTGAGCACCCCATGCTTGAGGCCCATTACATCCAGTGGATTGAACTGATCGGGGCCAACAAGGTGCTGCGCCACATGCTTAAGCCCGGCGACAAGCCCGAGGCCACGTTCCCGCTCATCGACGGCCCCGTGTCGGCCCGTGAGCTATGCAACCTGCACGGGCTTTGGAGCTCGGCCGAATTAGAGTAACGCTTCACACTGCTATGGATATGTGCAACAATAACAAAGCATTACGCTGATGGCCGACAAGCTCACTCCCGAACAGCGCCACACGTGCATGGCACACATCCGCGCAGTGGACACGAAACCTGAAATGCTCGTGCGCAAACACCTGTTTGCGCACGGGTTTCGTTATAGACTGCATGTGAAGAGTCTGCCTGGCAAGCCCGACATAGTGCTGAAGAAATACCGCACCGTGATTATGGTGAACGGATGCTTCTGGCACGGGCACGAGGGCTGCAGCCACTACCGTCTGCCGAAGACCAACACCGCCTTTTGGCGCGAAAAAATTGAGCGCAACCGCCGTCGCGACGCCAAAGAGGCCGTGGTGCTGCGCTTGCTGGGGTGGCACGTGATTCGCATATGGGAGTGTGAACTCGCGCCCAAGCGCCGCAAAGCCACGCTGCTCAACCTTGAAATCACACTCAACCACCTGCTCATCAAAAACTATGCGCCGGCAGCCGAAGCCTCCACGACGCAAGCCGCCGAGCCGAGAGTGGGCTACAACGGGCGCAAGCGGTGACGCCGGCTCACTCGTGGTGATAGGGCTCGTGGTTGATGATGGTCATTGCCCTATAGAGCTGCTCGGTGAAGATGAGCCTGATCATTTCGTGCGGAAACGTCATCTTCGACAGCGACAGCAGCTCGTTGGCGCGGTCATACACATCCTGGCTAAACCCGTATGGGCCGCCCACCACCAGCACCATGCGCCTCGCTCCCGAGGCCATGCGCTTCTCGATGTATTTTGAAAACTGCACCGATGTGAACTCCTTGCCGTGCTCGTCGAGCAGCACCACATAGTCGCCCTTGTCGAGCATGGCGAGTATGCTTTTGCCCTCGGCAGCCTTTTGCTGCTGCTCGCTGAGGTTGCGGGTGTTTTTCACGTCGTCGATATACTCTATTGAAAACGGAATGTAGTGCGAGAGCCTTGACGTGTATTCGTCGATGCCCTGCCTAAGATATCCGTTGGTGGTCTTGCCCACCACAGCCAAAACTATCTTCATTTGCTCCTTTTTAATATTTTGCTACGGGTTTGCGCTTGCACAGGTCGTTGAAGCGGCAATAGTTGCACGATGTGGACTTTTCGGGGCACTGCATGAACTGCTGCTCGGGGCTTTGCAGCGACGCAATGCGATTGCCAAGCGCCTCCTTAAACAGCCCCAGCAAGTTGCCCCTTTCCTCGTCGCATAGGCTGCCGAGCGACACCTGTCCCTGAGGATGATTGGTGGTGTCGCCGCGCTTGGGCTTAAACGACACCCCGGCCACGCTCATGTCGCGCAGCTTGTAAATCACCGGCTCCACATCGTCGTCGGGATGCTCCTGACGCCACGCTATGCTGTAGAGCAGCAGCTGCAATATGGCGTGCGGACGCTTGCCGCCCGCCTTGTTGTCAAACAGCGCGTCGATGCCGCTAAACTCGGTGATGTCGCCGCCCGTCTTGTAGTCGACAATTCTCACCGGGCCGCTGTCGCCAATGCGGTCGATGCGGTCGGCGCGGTAATAGAAGTTGAAGTCCACGCCGTTCATGCTCAGCCTCAGGCGGCTCGGCACCTCGCACTCGAGCACGGTGAAGTGGTCGACCCCCGTCTGCCTCAGCAGCTCTATGTCGTGGTTAAGGGCGTTTTCGATGAGTTGCGAAATGGTGACCTTCAGAATCTTCGCATCGCCCGTGAGCGGTGCCGTAGACTCCTCGTCGTGCAGGTAGGTCTTCATTATGTTGCGGTACACCACACCGTCGAGCTTGGTCTTCTTGAAATCGGCAATCATTTTTGCCGTCACCTTATAGGGCTTCACGGGGTGCTCTGGCTCGTCGGTGCCGTTGACGCTGCTGGGGTAGTACAGCTCCTGCAGCGAGTCGTGTACAATGGTGCCCAGCGTGCTCGCGTCCATAAAGTCGCCGCCGGGGGTGTTGTCGTCAAGCCCCTGAATGTGGTGCAGATAGAACTTAAGCGGACAGTCCACATACTGGTTGATGGAGCTGGCCGACAGGTAGGCCGCCGCATCGCCGCTGGCCGAGTAGGCGGCAATCTTGGCCAGACAGGCATCGTCCTTGTTCACCTTCAGGGTGTAGTCTTCGGCCGGGGTCAACTGGCAGTTGACCACCTTGTGGACAATGGGCTGGCAATAAACCTTTTCGAGCTGGGCAATGTAGCGCGACGGCTCGCCCGAACCCATGGCCTGCGCACTCGAGTCATAGAGCAGATACACCCTGCGCGCCCGCGCCAGCAGGCGGTAGAAGTAGTAGCTCGACATCGACTCCTGATGCTCAACCGAAGCCATGTGAAAGTGGTGGCGCAGGCTGTTGGCGATAAACGTCTTCGCCGAATGGCGGCGTGGAAACACGCGCTCGTTCACCGAGAGTATTATCAGGTTGTCGAAGTCGAGGCAGCGGGTTTCGAGCATACCCATTATTTGCAGACCGTGCAGCGGCTCGCCCTCAAACGGAATCGTGTGGCTGCCCGCCAGGCGGTCGGTGAGATAAAACACCGTTGACTCGCACATGGGCACGCCATAGCGGCCAATGCAGTCCTTCACCTGCTGCAGCACCAGCCTGTATTGCGCTATAAACGCGCTTTGCAGCGGCACACACTTGTTAGCATCATCGCCGCTGTCGTCGCCGTCAGTGGCCGCGGCACTTTGCCGGCCTATTATGGCTGCATTCAGCTTGTCGACGAATTCAATCAGGTGGTCGATGTGGCTCTTAACCCCTTCCACGCCGGCATTTAGGCTTATGGTGCTGAACAAAGGCTTGAGGTTGGGCATATTGGCAAACATGCCCTCAGGCACACGGAAGTCGTTGCTGTTGTCCACGGCCTCGCTCACGGCAATGGCCTCAGGGCCAAAAGCCGCCTTCACAATGGGGTGCGACAGCACATTGCGCACGTCGTCGCGGTAGAAAGTCCATCCTGCGACGCCCCTCGAGGCCTGCCTGTGCATCTTGGCCACTGTGTGCATCAGCGACACTACGTCGGCATTGCGCAGCGGGTAGCCCAGCGTCACGTTCACGCTCTTCACCTTACTGCTTATCGAGTTCACAAGCGGTGTGAACAGATTTTCGTCGGGCAGCACAATGGCCGTGTTGATGGCATTGTCGGGGTTGGTCAGCTTGCCGTCCACAAGGCCGTCCACAATGTGAAACGCATACTTGGCCTGGCCAAAGTTCGACGGCACGGCCACCGTTTCGATCCGCGGCCAGCCGGTCACAGCGTCGGCCGTGAAGTCGGCCGGCTCCGAAAAGTTCTTTATGTTTTGTGATATGAACCGCGTGGCCAGGTTGTTGTCATTGCCCATTGCAGGCCACGAGTGGTCCCAAAAGAAGTCGGCCAGGCCCTGCTTCTTTAGGCTGCTGAACACCATCAGCTCGCAGTTGCTGAGCACGTTGAAGCCCACAAACACATATCGGTCATATGGCAACGGATTGCCTCCGCCAGCCAGCCGCAATGCGGCGTCGCGATAGGTCTTGCCCGTGTAGCTCAGCTGCTGACTGGCCAGCAGCGCATTAAACCGCTCATACAGCGGCAGCAGTTGCTGCCACAGGTGCAGGTAGTTGCGCTTCACCTCGCCGTCGTTGCCGTCGGGGTCGGCCTCATATTGCCGCCAAAACGAGTCGTCGTCGCCACCCTGATCGGGAATGTTGATATACTGCCTCAGCTCGTCCTTAAGCTCGCGAGGCAGGAAGTCGGTGGAAATCTCCTTATACTCCTTTATGTTGGTGAATATCTCCTTGGGATTCACCAAATACATGTCCACATCGTTGAAGTCGCTCAATATCACGCTGCCCCAGTACACAAATTTGTCGAAAGGGTAGTCCTCATTGCCGCTGAGCTGCGTGTAGGCCTTGTGCAGCAAAAACAGCGCCTCCACAGAGTTGGGCGTCACCTCATCGGCCACATCGGCCACAAAGTCGCTGATAGTGGTCAGGCGCGGCTGCATCACCGGAGCCGCGGCGCCGGCCTGTGCCTCATCAAGGTATTTTGCAAAAAACTGACTGCTGCGCCTGTTTGGAAACACAAAGCAGTAGTCAGCCAGGCCGCTTTTGCCACCATAGTAGCTTGCCACCTGCTGCAGAAAGGGAGTGTGATTTCGTTCCATCTTTTTCTCGTCAAAATGCTTTACGTATTAGTATCACGCTGCCGCCCACAAAAGCGCAGGCAGCAACCACAAAACAAATATAAGACAAAATCACTTACCCCACAAGCCCCCGCCCCCCCAAAGCCACTCCGCAGCCCAAACAAATCCCATCCGCCACATTCCTCATTTGCTAAATATCCGTAAGAATTGGTTCTTTGTTCGCAAATTTGTAACAATGTTTGTATCTTTGCATATAATAAGTCACTCAGTTGAACAGACCAACTTAGTGCAGTTTGAAAACATCAAGGGACAATAAACGAATAAGGAAGGATCGCCATTTGAACAAATCGAGAAGTTATTTTACGGCCACTCAAAGAAGAATGTGACTGATAATGTTATCTTCTGTGTGCGACGATAAATACTAAAATGGTTGGGCGAGAGATAAAAATGAAGCAATATAAATTTGTAGATTTATTCGCAGGATGTGGTGGCCTAAGCTTGGGGTTACAACAGGCTGGATTTACTCCATGGTTCGTTAACGAAATCGTGGAGCAATTCTGTGATACCTATAAATTCAACCATGACCTGAATGATGACCACTACTTTGTTGGAGATATTGCTGAGCTAAATTTGCAACTTGACAAGTACAAGGATATGCTATCTGATATAACTTTAGTATGTGGTGGACCTCCTTGTCAAGGATTCTCAATGGCAAATCGTCAACGAATATTAGATGACCCACGTAATGCCCTATATAAACAATACTTGATCTTCTTAAAAAATGTTCGGCCTAAGTTCTTTATTATGGAGAATGTGAAGGGTATGATGAATAAAATAGAAGAGATAAAGCAAAATTTCGAAGAGTATCTGGGTGATGAATATCAGTATGATTACGCCATTTTGAAGGCTCAAGACTATGGCGTACCTCAAAATAGAGAACGCTTTATTATGATTGGTAATAGAGTTGGCGTAAAACCAAAGTCAATTTTCGAAGAGATATTCAAGCACAAGCGCAAGCCTTTTGTATTGAAAGATGCCCTTGAGGGGCTTCCACACTTGGAGTCCAAGAAAGAAAAAGGTGTAAAGGGGGTGGAATGTGCAGAATCAGGCTTTACAGCGTGCGACTTCACATATGTAAAGAATGACTTTTATAAGTTCATCAATGGTGATAGGGAGATAACAAAACTCTACAATCACAAGAATCGTTATAACAACGAGCGAGACATTGAAATCTATCGAAGATTACCGCAAGGAGCAAACTCCCTGCATGAGTCAATTGCTGACATCATGCCATATAAGAGAAGAAATGCCATTTTCAAGGACAAATACTTCAAATTAGATGAGACACAAATTTGCAAGACCATAACTTCACATATGAAGTTTGATTGTAACATGTATATCCATCCATGGGATGCAAGAGGATTAAGCCCTCGTGAAGCGGCACGTATTCAGACGTTTCCTGATGATTATGTGATTATGGGTTCTCAAAACATGTGGTATGCACAAGTGGGAAATGCCGTTCCAGTAAAACTTGCCAAAGCCATAGGTGATGGCATTATGAAATTTATGAAATGAGACATTTAGAATTATTCGCTGGCATTGGTGGCTTCAGAAGAGCTATGGATTTGCTCACTCAAGACAATATTATGAACTTTCATTGCATTGGCTATTCGGAGATAGATGCCAAGGCCATTAAAACATATTGTGCCAATTATCACCCAGAAGCTGATGATGAGTTGGCGATGGGCGACATTGTCAAGTTCACCAACAACAAAGATAACATAAAGAATTTACCTCAATTTGACTTAGTAACTGGAGGCTTTCCATGCCAAACTTTTAGCATGATGGGAAAACAAGCAGGCTTCAATGAAGACCGTGGACAAATGTTTTTCCATATCATTGATATCCTTGCAGCAAAGATGCCCCCATATGTACTTCTCGAGAATGTAAAAAATCTCAAATCTCATGATAAAGGAAGAACATTCGCACGTATAAAACAAGAGTTAGAGTCTTTGGGATATAAAGTGTTTACTGACATCTTTAACACGGCACAATTCCATTTGCCACAAACCCGCAACAGACTTCTGATTTTTGCAACAACAGAGCCTATTCCTGCAAATTTTGAACAGCAATTTACTTGTGATAATATCGCTGCAGCGTTTGAACAAGTGTACCGAAAATCTGGCACATATCATTATCAAAGTGTCAATGACATATTAAGTTTGAAAGTCGATAGGAAGTACTTTCTTTCAGACAGAATCAAACCCACTTTATTGGCGGACGGTTCGGCCAAATTCAAGTCTAAATCCGACATTAACATGAGTATAGCTCGTCCCTTGACTGCTACGATGCACAAGATGCACCGTGCTTGCCAAGACAACTATTATAGCCAAGACTTTATCGAATCGCATGGTGCTATCAATCCAGTCAAAACAATGACCAAAGAACAATTGGCGCAACTGGATATCCGGAAATTGACTCCTGAAGAGGCTTTTATGCTACAAGGCTTTCCAGCGAAGTTCGCCGTTAATGGCAGAAATGCAGGAGTAGCAGATGGTTCTTTATACAAACAAGCTGGCAATGCCGTCAGCGTAAATACAATTTATGCTGTTTTGTATTACCTTATAACAAACAATATAATTCACGAATAAGTTAACATATTCCGTAAGTATGGAAGAAATTGTAAAGCATATTAATGATACAAATGCCAGTTATCGTCCATTAGGAGCAGGTGATGCCAAGAATACAGACTTGTTTTTGGACAATGAACATTATCCATTTTTTGAGGGTACAAGTGAACATATTACAGTCAGATACCACAAGGAAAATCTTGCTAAAGCAATTCTTTTTATCGCATCGATCCTACCAAGGAAGTTCGACCAATCATCTGTTCATTGTATTGTCAATTACTCAAATGATTTTGTCATAAACCAATTGGCTTTACTTGACGCATTTTTTGTTAAAGATGGCAAATCTGTAGCTACAATAACACATGAGTGGAATGCTCGCAAAGATGTACCTCAAAAAAATGGAAAGATAGACACTCGTTTTTACTTCAATGGTTTATTGAAAGACGTTATTTATACTGATAATACTGGAAAAGAGCGCAAAGGCAAATTCACTATCCGCAACTATTTTGCAGGTGGTTATTCTGATTTACACATCAAAAAAGCTAATGATGGCATTTTTGATATCAAAATCACAAATGTCAATACACCATATAATGACGACAAGTTAGAAGAAAAAAGCATCGCTAACAAGAATAAATATCGTCCTTACATCACTGCCATCAAGTCAAAGCCTTTCCTTTTGCTTGCCGGTATCTCTGGCACAGGCAAGAGCCGAATAGTTAGGGAGTTGGCAAGGGCTTGTTGGGAAGAAGGCTCTGATGAATATATGACACAAAAGCCGAAGAACTTTCAAATGGTGCAGGTGAAGCCAAATTGGCATGATTCGAGCGACTTGATAGGTTACGTGAGCCGCGTAAGCGGCAAGGCCGAGTTTGTGGCTGGAGAGTTCTTGAAGTTTGTGGCAAAAGCATGGGAAGACACCGAAACGCCATATTTCTTGTGCTTAGACGAGATGAACCTTGCTCCAGTAGAGCAATACTTTGCCGAATATCTGAGCGTGATAGAGTCTCGCAAGAGCCACGCAGACGGCACTGTGACAACCGACCCGATATTGGAAAAAGCTGATGAAGAATGGTATTTTAACTTAACTGCTTCACTGACATCGGACGAGGACATTCGCAAGCAATTCAATGAGGACGGCATCAGAATACCTCAAAACCTCATAGTGGTAGGAACTGTGAACATGGACGAAACCACATTCTCATTCTCTCGCAAGGTGCTTGACAGAGCCATGACCATAGAAATGAACGAAGTGGATTTGCACGGAGGCCTAACTGAACGCAATGAGCAGATTGGCAAACTTGGTAAAGCCGAACTTATAGGCCACGCCGTTGAAGGTGTTGATGTATATGCCGCCAACAAGGAAGTCTGCGAAACTGCGTTAACCTACCTTGATGCCATTAACGCAGTATTGGAAGGCACGCCATTTAAGGTGGCCTACCGCACACGCAATGAGTTTCTGCTATATGTGGTAAACAATCTGCCTTACAACAAGGGAGATAACGATGATGAACTGCCACAAGGATATGTTATGGCCCGAGCCTTGGATGAAATCACATGCATGAAAGTGTTGTCGCGCATTGAGGGTGACGACACAAAGGTGAGTGACAAGTTTCTTGACAGTTTAAGCGCGGCTATAGAAGAGGGCTTGAAGGCCATTTCGGGAGAAGAGAACACTGTGAAATCGATATCCTTGTCGAAACTAAAGGAAATGAAAGGCAAACTCGCTTCGGGCTACACAAGTTTTTGGAGCTGAAAAGTAAAGGGCAGATGGAGCTTTTGACCATTGAGCATCAAGATTTCACGATGATTGTCGAATGCACGAAGTTCGACGGCATTTGGGCTAAGGCCAAGAGTAATGTGGGCGAGGACCGCCTCTACTCAACCTATTCTTGGTCGGACGGTGTGGTGTCTGTAAAGCGGACAATGGATGCTGACCACGATATTAGCATCCAGCAAGGCGTTCCTGCTCCAGCCACTTTCTTCGACAATGCAGACTATCCCATTTGGATAGAGTTCAAGAACTATGTGAGTGATGCCCAGTTTGACTCCATATTGCAAAACGACAACGACCGCTTCACCTATCGCCGCCATATTTTGGCAGGATTCATCAACTACAAGAATGAGATAGGAAGAAGCGAGATTAAGATTATATATAGAGTAGGCAACGAAACGAGGACATTCCGCTTCGGATTCGAAGTGCTAAGCACAAAACTTGACTACCACGAGCATTGGCGCGCCATTGTTGACGACATCGAAAGAGAATACCGCATGTTGTCGTTGGACTATATGCGGCGCACATTCCATGGCTTCTCTCCCGACCAAAACGGCGAACACCCAGATATAGTGTGGTGGAGCGTGTTTGAGGGAGAACAACGGAAATTCATAAAAGCCTGCAAAAGCATTATAGACCGCCCCCGCCACAGGCTTCATGGCGAGGAGGTGTATTTGAGGGCCGACAAACTGAAGCAAATCCCACATAATATTGAAAACAGACTGGCCGAACACCGCAAAGAGCCAGCCTTTCTCTATCGTGTGGAGCAACAGACACAGTCTAACGACACACAAGAAAACCGTTTCCTAAAGTTTGCCCTTCAGCAAATAAGCAAACGCTATGAGGAGTTGCGCCTGCGCATTGAGGCGATAAAGACGGCATCTGAAACGATGAAAGTCACCATGCTTTCCACTTCGAAAACATTGAAGCATCTGCAACACCATCCTTTTTTCCGAACCATAGGGCGGTTTAAAGGTATGAGCCAAGAGAGCATGGTGCTGCAAAAGGCCACGGGTTACAGCCAAGTGTATCGCACATGGAATTTGCTAAGAAGAGCCTATTCGCTGAATGACGGATTGTATCGATTGCAGACAAAGGATATTGCCACACTCTATGAGATATGGTGCTTTATAGAAGTGAGCCACATCGTAAAAGAGCAGTTGCGCCTTGAAGATGATGATGTGGAGCATCGCAACCGCATGGAAATGAATGGTGTGTTCTCGTGGGAACTTGGCAAAGGCGAACATTCGCGCATATTGTTCCGCAAAGATGGTGTGGAATTGGCAGAGTTGGTCTATAATCCAAAGAATGACGACAGTGAAAATGATGGCGTTGGCATGAAGGACTTAGTTGTGCCAACCGTGCCACAGAAGCCCGACATTGTGCTGCAGCTCACTAAAAATGACCTGCTGCAAGGTTTGAAGATGACCTACCTGTTTGATGCCAAATATCGAATAGACGGCAAAGACAAAGGTGTGGATGTGCCACCAGAAGACGCCATCAACCAAATGCACCGCTATCGTGACGCCATATATTACAAGGATTATGATGCCAATGCCTTGAAAAAAGAGGTCATTGGAGGATATATCCTCTTCCCTGGCGATGGCGAGCCAAGCGATGTGGCTGTGTCAAAGTTTTACAAGACCATTGAGGAAGTGAATATCGGAGCATTTCCTCTGCGCCCGAAGGATGTTGAGAACAGAAAACTCTTGGAAGAGTTTATAGCAGAGCTAATCCATACCAAGTCATACGAAACCATAGCTCATGTAATACCACAAAAGGGCGCGTATGTGGAGGTTGGCAACCGCGTGCTCATAGGATTGGTGAAGGAAGACAATAGGCAATATCAAGCGTTTGCGGATGGGACGGCAACCATGTATTATACAGGCAAACAGTTTCCAACAACCATCGCATTGCAGGACCTACATTTTTTCATGCCCTATATTAAGGGAAAAGGTGTGCGTGATGTATATGAGATTACCAAGGTGCGGACGATTACCAGTAAAGAGGCAAAGCAAACGAATGAGGATGATGCCGACAGCAAGGCCCTCCGGCTTGCTTTTGAACTTCGGTTTGCACGCAAGCAATACACAGATTATATGCAGATAAACACAAGCAAGCTGATTGGATACACATTTGTTGATACGACTTTTGACCAATTAAACCCAAATCGGTCAATAGAAAAGGTATAATCCGTGGTTAAATTTGTAACAAATTGACAATGAGTTATTTGTAAGGTCACTTTTCTAATGGCGGTCATTAGAAAGCACTATTTGTAAAAGACAAATAATCAAGTAGTTACAAGGCTAACCACAAAAAATGATCGTTCTAATGACCGATTTGGGTTAAAAGATGATGGGCTTGTAAAATCGGCAGGCTTGAAATAATAAAGGGGTCGCGGGGTGGGCCGCGGCCCCTTGGCCGTTGGGTGGTGCGGGGATGCCCGCTATTAGTTCAGCTTCAGTTTCTTGGCCATGTCGCTTGCCGCTTTGTTGACGGCGTCGTTGGCTTTCTTCTGAGCGTTCTCAATTTTTTCGTTGGCCTTCTTCTTGGCCTCGTTTTCGGCTGCGCTTACGGCCTCGGCGGTCTTTGTTTTGGCGGCGTTGACGTCGCTCTCAACCTTGCGCTTGGTTGCGCTCTTGGCGCTGTCGACGAGCTGCTTGCCGGCGTTCTCGGCTGTTTCGGCCACTTCGCTTGGCAGGGCCACAGCCTTCTTGGCAATCTCGGTGAACGAGGGATAAATCACGTTGATGGCCTTGGCATTTTTCTCGATTGCCTTCTGCACCTTTTCCACATACTGCTTCACGGCGTCGGCGTTGCCGGCATAGCTGCTGATGGTGGCCTGGCTCTTCTTGAGCAGGGCGGTAATGCCGGCGGTGTCCTTGGCGGCAACAAGCTCGTCGAGCTGGGCCTGGAAGTCTTCGGCCGAGATGGTGTCGGCCACGGCAGCCTCGGCAGCGGTAGAATCGGTGGCGGTAGAGTCGGCCTCACTGCCGGCTTTGTCGGCGTTGCCGCACGACACCATTGCAATAGAGGCGGTAGCGGCTAAAAGTAGCATAATCTTTTTCATAATCTCTGTTTTTTTGAGTTTTGGTTTTACCTTTATCGAATGCGAAATTATCATAAAGCGGCTTTGCGGGCAAACTTTTTGCAAAGTTTAAAGCAAATTGGGGCAAATGCATAACCAACGGCCCTATTTTTCGCACATTTGGCATTATATTTGCTATTGCTATAGGCTCAACACTATTAATTGACGAATATATATGATTTACCTGATTTTTATTGCGATAGCCATTGCGAGCTATGCGGTGCAAAGTTCGCTCAAAAGGAAGTTTGAGCGCTACTCAAAAATTCCCATCGGCCACGGCATCAGCGGCCGCGATGTGGCGGCCAAGATGCTTTATGACAACGGCATCAGCGATGTGGCGGTGAAGAGCACAAGCGGCATGCTGTCGGACTACTTCAACCCGCAGGACAAAACCGTGAACCTGAGCGACGGGGTGTATGCCGTCAACAGTGTGGCGGCGGCCGCCGTTGCCGCCCACGAGTGTGGCCACGCCGTGCAGCACGCGGTGGGCTACGGGCCGCTGCGGCTGCGGTCGGCGCTGGTGCCCGTGGTGACGTTTGCCTCGCAGTGGGTGTCGTGGATATTGCTGGCCGGCATACTGCTGATACAGACCATGCCCGCCGTTATGGGCCTGGGCATAGTGCTGTTTGCGCTCACCACGCTGTTCAGCTTTGTGACGCTGCCAGTGGAGATTGACGCCAGCCGGCGCGCCATTGCATGGCTCGACCGCTCGGGTCTGACCCAGGGTCAGACCACCGAATATGCCCGCGACGCCCTGCGTGCCGCGGCCTACACCTATGTGGTGGCGGCCCTTGGATCGCTGGCAACGCTCGTATACTATTTGCTGGTGTTTGTCAACCGGCGCGACTGATGCGCCGCGGTTGCGCATTTTTTTGTAACTTTGCAGTTGCGATAACACTAATCAGGCCGCGACCCTGCCACTTGGGCGGCAGGCGGGTGGCCACACATTATAAAAAACATTAAGACAGAAATGGCACAAAAACCTTCGATTCCCAAAGGAACGAGAGACTTTTCGCCCATTGAGATGGCGAAGAGGAATTATATTTTCAACACGATTAAAGATGTGTTTCTGCTCTACGGATTCCAGCAGATTGAGACCCCCGCGATGGAAAACCTGTCGACACTGATGGGCAAATATGGCGAGGAGGGCGACAAGCTGCTGTTTAAGATTCTGAACAGCGGCGACTATCTGGCCAAGGCTCCCGACGACCTGCTGGCGTCGAAGGACTACATTCACCTGATACCCAAACTCAGCGAAAAGGGACTGCGATATGACCTCACGGTGCCGTTTGCGCGCTATGTGGTGCAGCACCGCAGCGACATCCAGTTTCCGTTTAAGCGCTACCAAATTCAGCCCGTGTGGCGCGCCGACCGCCCGCAAAAGGGCCGCTACCGCGAATTTTACCAGTGCGACGCCGACATTGTGGGCAGCGACTCGCTGTTTAACGAAATCGAGCTGCTGTCGATGATCGACGAGGTGTTCAGGCGCTTTGGGGTGAACATCACCATCAAGCTCAACAACCGCAAGGTGCTGAGCGGCATCGCCGAGGTGATAGGCGCCCCCGACAAGATTGTGGACATCACCGTGGCTATCGACAAAATCGACAAGATAGGCATCGACAATGTGAATGCCGAGCTGCGCGAGAAGGGGCTGGGAGAGGAGGCCGTGGCCACGCTGCAGCCGCTGCTCACGCTGGCTGGCACCAATGCCGAGAAGCTGGCCACGCTCAAGACCCTGCTGGCCAAGAGCGAGGTGGGCAACAAGGGCATCGAGGAGATTGAGTATGTGCTGAGCCATGTGGAGAGCCTCAACATGAAGTCGACCGTTGAACTCGATGTGTCGCTGGCCCGCGGCCTCAACTACTACACAGGCACCATACTTGAGGTGAAGGCCAACGATGTGGTGATGGGCAGCATCACAGGCGGCGGACGCTATGACAACCTCACTGGCGTGTTTGGCATGCCTGGCACCTCGGGCGTGGGCATCAGCTTTGGCGCCGACCGCATATTCGACGTGCTCAACACGCTCAACCTCTATCCGGCCGACACGCTGGCGTCGACCAAGGTGCTGTTCATCAACTTCGGCGAGAAGGAGGCAAGCAAATCGCTGGGCTACGTAATGCAGCTGCGCGCTGCCGGAATCTCGGCCGAGCTGTTCCCCGACGCCACAAAGATGAAGAAGCAAATGAACTATGCCAATGTGAAGCAAGTGCCGTTTGTGGCCATGGTGGGCGACAACGAGCTGGCCACCGACACCATAGCCCTTAAGGACATGACCACCGGCGAGCAGCAAAGCCTCACCCTTGCCCAGGTGGTGGAAAAGCTTAAATAACGGTCCACAACCGACTGGCAAAAAATAATGAGCGGCGATGCAATGGATTTTTGCATCGCCGCTCAGTTTTATATATCGGTGTGTGTGATTACTTCAAGCCGATTTTCTTTGCAATTGCGTCGGGCACAGCAGCCTTGTTAACATATACGTTCATTGTTTTTGCCAGGAAGTAGGCCTCGCTCACATAGAAGAAGCCATGATACAGTTGGTTGGTGTCCCAGCTGTTTTGCACCTTGTAATATTTGTTGCCTTTCTGGTCAACGGCCTTACCCACAATCACCATGCCGTGGTCATCGGTAGTTTCCTTGTTGTCAAACATCTCCTGACGCGACTCCTGAGTAACCTTCTGTTCCTCAACCGGGCCTTTGATTTCCCACTTTTCGGCCTCGCGGTCTTTGTCGCTCAGCTGCTCCCAGCGGTCGTGGTCAGAGCCCTTGAGGTCTTTCTCGTCCTTGCCCTTAGGCAGCACGGCATAGCCCTTGCGGAACTTGAAGCCCACCTCGCTCACGTCGGCAGCCCACTCCACGGGATAGCCCTTGTCGATGGCGTTGTCCACAATCGCCTTCATTTCTTCCATCTTCACATTCATGTAGTCGCCCCACAGCCAGTTGTCGGCCACCTCGAGCTTAAACGGCTTGTAGTAGGGGTGGTGTGTGAACGATGTCACGCCAATGTAGTCGTTGAGGTCGATGGGCAGCGACTCGGCATAGCTTTTCGGAGTGTAGGTTTTGCCCTGCCACTCAAACGTTTCGGGCAGTTTGCCCAGATATGCGTTAAGGATGCCCTTGAAGCCCTCGATCCATGCAGGCGACAGCTTTTTCTGCTGGTTCTTGCTTATCACCTTCAGGTATGACGACAACGCATCGTCGAGTTCATAGAAGTTAAACTTCTCGGCACCATAGGTGAGACCCGAATACACCTCATCGGGCACCATGCCATAGTTTTCCCACACATAGGGCACATCGAGCGCGCTGCCTCCCTGGGCAAAGTTGATTTTGCCATCCATGCGGATGTATTTTATGGCCTTGTCGAGGTAGCAGTGATACACCACAAACGCCTGGCTAAGGTTGACCTCCTTGCCCGTTTTGCGCAAGATTTCGTCCTCGAAAAAGGTGTTGGTAGAGTAGCACCAGCAAGTGCCCGACTTGTACTGGTCCTCGACTTTGGTTGACTTTATCACCTTGGTGTCGGTGAACTTGAAGCCGGTGCTGTCGGGTATGATAACCTTGGGCTCATCGGCCATGGCATTGAAAGATACGCCTAATGCCAAAAGGCTGTAAAGAACTGCTTTCATATTAATAATTTATAATAGTTGTTATTACGATTTGATTACAAAATTAGTGCAAACCGGGCGCAATGCCAAGAAATGAACTCGTTCATTTTCTTGAGCACTGCCGAGGTGCAGCCTGATTTTGTTTAAAATACCAATAAACGTAGGGGTGGGAATAAAAAGAAAAGAAGAATGAACCATCTGACGCTACCCGAGCAACCCCTAACGCCAATGAAAGGGGCAGGGCTGTCGCCCCCGGTGGTAGATTCTTCTTGTAGTAATATAGAGCCTCAGCGCTTTATCAGGATGGTGACCCTGATGGCCATGTCAAACAGCACTATCTTGCCGTTGGCATTGGCTTTTATGTCGTCGGCCGCGTCCTGAAACAGTTTCAGCAGCGGCTCAGCATTGGCCGCATTGATGAATGGGGCAAACTTGCTGCTAAATGCCTGCTCCTCGCGCGTGAGGTAGTTGAGCTGGGGCACATGCAAATTGTAGATGAAGTTTTCGCGCACCATGCGCGAGGCATAGTCCAGAAAGCGGCGCGACTTCTCGCGCTTCATGTCGGCTATGCCTTCGCTCCAGGCCTTGAGCGACTTAAGGTCGCGCATATAGGCCATGCGCATCAGCGCCACAAACTCCTCGTGAAACAGCTTGCTCTCGCTGCCACGCTGCATGTTTTGCTCGGCCTGAATCACATTGCCATCGGCTGGCGCCGCCACGGCAAGGGCCTCTTGCATGTCGACTCCGTAGCGGGCCGAGATGTAGCGGGCAATGTCGTCGGTCGACGGCTTGTGAAGCTCGATGCGCTGCGTGCGCGAGTATATGGTGGGCAGTATGCCCTTGGCATTGTCGCTCACAAGGATGAAGAGGCTGTCGGACGACGGCTCCTCGATGATTTTCAGCAACTTGTTGGCGCAGTCCTCCTTCATTTTTTCGGGCAGCCACATAATCAGCACCTTAAACTCCGACGAGTAGGAGGCCATGCTCATCTTGTGGATGATGCTGTTGCTCTCGGCCACAAAAATTTGCGGCTGGGCGTTGTCGTTCTTTATCAGCGACAGCCAGCGCTCGTAGTTCTCCACCGGACCTTCGCCCAAAAACTGTTTCCACTCTTCGATGTAGGTGTCGCACACCGTGCTGTCGGCCTTCTTCACGTAAGGAAACGAGAAGTAGGTGTCGGCATGGTTCATGGTTTGGTGCTGCAGGCATTGCGGGCACACCCCGCACGAGTCGCCATCGGCAGTGTGATGGGTGCAGTGAATGTATTGCGCCGTGGCAAGCGCAAGTGCCAGCTTTGGCACGCCCGGGTCGCCGTGCAGCAGCAGGGCGTGCGGCATGCGGTGCTCATCTACCAGACGGCGAATTTGGTCTACCGCCTTCCTATTGCCTATAACGTCGCTAAACTTCATCTGTCAGTCATCTTTTTTGCAAAGTTAGCGCAAAAATCGGACGCTGGGCAAAAAATGCCGGCCAACTTTCAGATGGATTTGCTTTGTAGGCCGTTTCTTGCTAAATTTGCTTAGCCGTAAAAACGGGCAAAGCAACACAACTTACTTATATGGAAAATATCGAAGCAAAAATAAAGGCGTTGAGAGACGACCTCAACAAGCACAACTACAACTACTATGTGCTGAATCGGCCCACAATATCCGACCAGGAGTTTGACGCCGAAATGCGCGAGCTGCAAGACCTTGAAAAGGCCAATCCGCAATTCTTCGACCCATACTCGCCCACACAGCGCGTGGGCAGCGACCTGAGCCAGGGCTTTAAGCAAGTGACGCACGAGCGCCCCATGCAGTCGCTGGCCAACAGCTACAGCATAGAGGAGGTGCAAGACTTCCTGCGCCGCGCCAAGGAGGGCCTTGGGGGCGAGCCTGTGCAGATAGTGGGCGAGATGAAGTATGACGGCACGTCGATTTCGGTGACCTATGAGCACGGCCGGCTGGTGCGCGCGGTGACCCGCGGCGACGGTGTGCATGGCGATGATGTGACGGCCAACGTGATAACAATCAAGAGCGTGCCGCTGCAGCTGCAGCCGGGCGACTGGCCCGACAAGTTTGAGGTGCGCGGCGAAATTCTGCTGCCTTGGAAAAACTTTGAGCGGCTCAACCGCGAGCGCCAATACAACGAGGAGCCGCTGTTTGCCAATCCGCGCAACGCCGCCGCCGGCACGCTGAAGATGCAAAACAGCGCCGAGGTGGCCCGACGCGGCCTTGACGCCTACTTCTACTTCCTGCTTGGCGACAATCTGCCTTATGACACTCACTACGAGCGCATGGAGGCAGTAAAGCGCTGGGGATTCAAGACGGCACAGATGACCATTCTGCCATCGATCGATGCTGTCAAGGACTTCATCAACCACTGGGACACCGAGCGCAAAAAGCTACCCGTGGCCACCGATGGGCTGGTGTTTAAGCTAAACTCCACACGCCAGTGGCTAAACCTCGGCTCCACAGCCAAATCGCCGCGCTGGGCCATTGCCTACAAGTTTGCCCCCGAGCGCGAGTGCACCAAGCTGCGATTCGTGTCGTTTGAGGTGGGGCGCACGGGCGTGATCACGCCTGTGGCCAACCTCGACCCGGTGCTACTGTCGGGCACGGTGGTGAAGCGTGCGTCGCTGCACAACGAGGACATAATACGCACACTCGACATTCACGACGGCGACATGGTGTATGTGGAAAAGGGCGGAGAAATAATACCCAAAATAGTGGGCGTGGACGTGAAACAGCGCGCGCCAGGCAGCAAGCCCATAGAGTTTGTGAGCCACTGCCCAGTGTGCGGCACCGCACTGAAGCGCATCGAGGGCGAGGCTGCTTGGGTGTGCCCCAACAAATATCAGTGCCCGCCACAAATCACGGGCCGCATCGAGCATTTTGTGGGCCGCCACGCCATGGACATCGACGGCATAGGCGAGGAGGTGGCCGTGCAGCTGCACGACAGCGGACTGGTGCAAAATGTGGCCGACCTCTACGACCTGACGCTTGAAAGCCTCACAGCGCTCGACCGCTTCCAGCAGAAGTCGGCGTCGCGCATTCTGCGCGGCCTTGAGGCGTCGCGCAAAGTGCCGTTTGCCCGCGTGATTTTCGCACTGTCGATATCATATGTGGGCGAAACCACGGCCAAGGTGCTGGCCCGCAACGTGCACAGCATCGACCGCCTTATGGCCATGCCGGCGCAAGAGCTGGCTGCCATTCCCGAGATAGGGCCGAAAATTGCCGAGAGCATAGTGGAATTCTTTGCGGTGGAGTCGAACCGCGAGATAGTGGAGCGGCTGCGCAAGGCCGGACTGCAAATGGCTGTGGCCGAAGAGGAGCTGGCGGGCCGCACCAGCAAGCTGGCGGGCAAGAAAATAGTGATTAGCGGTGTGTTCAGCAAGCACTCGCGCGATGAATACAAGGCAATGATTGAGCAGAACGGAGGCAAAAACGTTGGCTCGATATCGGGCGCCACAAGCTTTGTGTTTGCCGGCGAAAACATGGGCCCGGCCAAACTCGAGAAAGCCCGCAAACTGGGGATACCCATAATCAACGAAGACGACTTCCTTAAAATGATAGAGTAGGGCGCGCGCACGTCCCACTATGCAGCATTGGCGCCCCGCCTGCCACTTCGGCCCAAGCAAGGCCAGCGGCAGCGCGGGGCGCCAATGCTGCGTTTGTTTATGCTATTGCGCTTATTGCTTTATGCGCTCGGCGTCTTTCACGCCCTTGAGGTTTTTGATTTTCTTTATCAGGTCGTCGAGCACCGAAAGGCTGCTTACGCCCACCACCAGATAGCCCTGGAACAGGCCATCGTTGGAATTGATGGTGATGTTGCGCAGCACGGTGTCGCCCTCCTTGTTGATGAGCGAGGTGATGTTGGTCACAATGCCGATGTCGTCCTGGCCAATCACGCGCAGCGTGGCGGCAAACTGCTTGCCCAGCTTGCCCGACCACTGCGAGCGTATTATGCGGTAGGGGTATTTGGTGCGCAGATGGCGCAGGTTGCCGCAGTCGGCGCGGTGCACCTTTATGGCACCGTCGCTCGAGATGAAGCCCACTATTTTGTCGCCATATATAGGATTGCAGCACTTCGAAAGTTTGTAGTTGATGCCGCGCACATCGTTGCCAATCACCAGAATGTCGTCGCTGTCGGCATCGTCGGCGGTTGGGGTTTGCAGCACGAAGTTCTCGGCCGTCTCGTGGGTGGTGCCAGTGCCCGTGGCGGCTTCAAGGAGTTTCGCGCACAGGTCGAGGTACTGGTCAACGATGTCGTTCACCTCCAGCTTGCCCTCGCTCAGAGCCACATAGAAGTCGGTGGCCACCTTATAGCCCATTTTGTTGAGCAGCTTGGCCATTTTACCCTCGTCAACATCAATTTTGCGGTTTTTAAACCGCCGCTGCAGCATCTCTTTGGCAATCTCGGCCTTTTTCACCCGGGCCTCGTTCACAGCCTGCTTAATCTTGTTGCGCGCCTTCGAGGTGACCACAAAGTTAAGCCAGTCGAGCCTTGGGGTTTGCGTAGAGGCCGTAAGAATTTCCACGGTGTCACCGCTCTTCAGTTTGTAGTTAAGCTTCTGGTTGCGGCCGTCCACCTTGCCCCCAATGCAGGTGCTGCCCACCTTTGAGTGGATGTGGAAGGCGAAATCGAGAATTGTTGAGCCCATGGGCAGCTTAAACAAGTCGCCCTTTGGAGTGAACACAAACACCTCCTTCTCATACAGATTCATGTTGATGCCGCGTATCAGCTCCATGGGGCCCTTGCTGCCGGCCTCCAGCACTTCGCGTACGCTGTTCATCCACACGTCGAGGTCGCCCTCGCTCTTCAAGCCCTTGTATTTCCAGTGGGCGGCAAGGCCTTTTTCGGCAATCTCGTCCATGCGCTTGGTGCGAATCTGCACCTCCACCCACTTGTCGTTGTTGCCCTTCACCGTGATGTGCAGCGACTCATATCCGTTGCTTTTGGGAATTGAAATCCAGTCCTTAAGGCGCGATATGTTGGCCGTGTAGATGTCGGTGACCACCGAATAGGCCACCCAGCAGTCCTTTTTCTCGTCCTTTTGCTGGGCGCTGTCGATGATGATGCGAATGGCAAACAAGTCGTACATGCCGTTGAGGTCAACGTCCTTCTTCTTCATCTTGTTCCAGATGGAGTTGATCGACTTGGTGCGTCCCTTTATTTCATACTTCAAGCCGCTGCCGTCGAGAGCGGCCTTGATGGGCTTAATGAAATCGTCAACATACTTGTCGCGCTGCTCCTTGGTTTCGTTGAGTTTGTGCGCAATTTGCGTATACACCTTGCGATTAAGGTATTTAAGCGACAAGTCTTCGAGTTCCGATTTAATTTTATACAATCCCAGGCGGTGGGCCAGCGGGGCATACAAATAGCGCGACTCGGCCGAGATATCTTTCACAAACTTCTCGTCGGGGTGGTGGTTGATGCACCGCATCAGCGCCAATCGGTCGACAATCATGATTATGATCACTCGGATGTCTTTGGCAAACGTGAGCAGCAGCTTGTGGAAGTTGTCGTCGGCCAGTGCGGCCTGCTTGCGGTAGAGCTGCGACACATTGTTCAGCCCGTTGACCAGCTTGGCCGTGTCGGCGCCAAACGCGCTTGCAATCTCATCCTCGGTAACGCAGTTCGACTTGCACAGGTTGTAGAGCAATATGGCTATGGTCATGTTGCGGTCGGGGGCAACGCTCTCGGCCAGCAGCAGGGCGGTCTTGAGGCTGCGGGTGACGGGATTGATGCCATACTTGTCGCGGCGGTACTGGCCGCTCTCCACGCCAGCACGAATTATGCGGTGCACGGCGTTGACATCGGCCACGCTCACCAGGCCGCCCACAAGCTTCAGCAAACTCCTTGTGAGCGACACCACCATCGGCTTCTCCTCGTGATTGAAATATGCAGGGTTCATATTTTTTACAGCTTATTCATCAAAAATCTTATTCAAAATTAATTTTTTATTGGTAACTTTACAAGAAAATAAAGTTATAAGATTATAACAGACACTTTCAACACCAATTAATGTTTCAAAAAATAAGACTACATATCGCATGATGAACGCTGATGACAAAAAATTGATAGAGAAGAAAGGTATTAGCGAGGAAGCCATCGAGCAGCAGCTGAGCCGCTTCAAAGAGGGGTTTCCGTTCCTTAAAATTGAGTCGGTGGCCGTGATAGGCAACGGCATTGCCCGTTTCGACGACGCCGAAGTGGCCCGAAACATCAAGACATGGAAAAAGTTTCAAGCCGGCGGCGGACGCATCGAGAAATTCGTGCCCGCATCGGGCGCCGCAAGCCGCATGTTTAAAAACATTTTTGCTTTTGTCAACTCGGGGCGCACCACGCCCGAGACCGACTTTGAGAAGCAATATTTCGACAATATCGACAAATTTGCCTTCTATGGGCTGCTCGACAAGGCTTGCCAGAAGCTGTATGGCACCCACGTGCGCCAGCTGCTGGCCGATGGCCGGCATGTCGACGTGGCCAAGGCAATGCTTGGTGCCGACGGCCTCGACTACGGCTCGCTGCCCAAGGGACTGCTGAAGTTTCACCGCGTGACGGGCGGCGCAGCCCACACACCGGTGGAGGAGCACCTTGAAGAGGGTGCGCAGTATGCCGCGGGCAGCGATGGCACGGTCAACATCCAGTTCACCGTGTCGCCCGAGCACCGCAGCCAGTTTGAGGCGCTGCTTGCCAGCCGCGTGCCGCTGTTTGAAAAAATTTGGGGAGTGAAATACAATGTGTCGCTGTCGGAACAGAAGTCGTCGACCGACACCATAGCCGTCAACCTCGACAACACGCCATTTCGCGACGCCGAGGGGCATCTGCTGTTCCGCCCCGCAGGACACGGCGCGCTCATCGAAAACCTGAACGAGCTTGACGCCGACGTGGTGTTCATTAAAAACATCGATAATGTGGTGCCGCTGAAGTTCAGGGCCGACACGGTGCGCTACAAAAAGGTGATAGGCGGCTACCTGATTCACATTCAGCAGAAGATTGCCGCCTTTATGGCCGAGCTCGAGCAAGGCGCATGCAGCGCCGAAAGGCTTGCCGCCATGCTCCGATTCCTGGAGAAGGTGCTGTCGACGCACAACGCTGCCACGGCCGGCATGAGCGCCGAAGAGCTGGCTGAATACCTTAAGGGCAAGTTTAACCGCCCCATAAGGGTGTGCGGTGTGGTGAAAAACGAGGGCGAACCTGGCGGAGGCCCGTATCTGGCCTACAACGCCGACGGATCGTATTCGCCACAAATTCTCGAAGCCGCACAAATCAATCAGGCCGACCCGAAGGCCGTGGCCCTCATGGCCAGCGGCACGCACTTCAACCCTGTGGACTTGGTGTGCTATCTGAAAGATGTGCATGGCAACAAATTTGAGCTGAAAAATTACGTTGACTACAGCACCGGGCTGATTTCCAGCAAGTCGGTAGGCGGTGTAGAGATAAAGGCTCTTGAGTTGCCCGGCCTGTGGAACGGCTCGATGAGCGACTGGAACACGGCCTTTGTGGAGGTGCCAATCGACACGTTCAACCCAGTGAAGACGGTGAACGACCTGCTGCGCAAGCAGCACCAAGGATGACATTATATTACAATAAGTGAAAAGATGAAGAGAATAAAACTACTATTGGCATCGGCCACGCTTGTGTTGGCAGCAGCGCTGCTCCCGGCCAAGGCCGTGGCCAACGATGCCGGCACCGTGCAGGTGATAGGCCAGATGCAATACAAGCAGATGGTGAGCGACTTCGACTCCACCGCCTGGAACTTCAAGGGCCAGCGGCCCGCACTTGTCGACTTCAACGCCGTGTGGTGCGGCCCATGCAAGCGCCTGGCGCCGCTGCTCGAGCAGTTGGCGCAAAAATACAAGGGCAAGGTGGACTTCTACAGCGTGGATGTGGACAAAAACAAGCAGCTGGCGCGCACCTACGGCATCCAATCGGTGCCGATGATGCTGCTGATTCCGGTAAGCGGCCAGCCAGCCTCCATCACCGGCCTTGTGCCCATTGAGAAAATCGATGAGGCCATAGGCAGCGTGCTGCTGGGCGGTGGCGACGCGGCGGGCGAATAGCTCCCGAGCCAAAAGTTTGCAAATAAATTAGTAACTTTGCACGCCCGAAAAAAAAGTTAGCGGGCAAAAAGTATAAACAATAAATCACAATCTACGCGAATGAAAACGAGAGATGAACTGATTGACGAACTGATTGACTTGGCTTTTGCCGAAGACATAGGCGCCGGCGACGCCACCACACTGTGCTGCATTCCTGCCGATGAAATGGGACGCTCACGCCTCATTGTGAAGGAGGAGGGCATTCTGGTAGGCGTGGCAATGGCCAAGCGCGTGTTCCAGAAGTTTGACCCCGAACTTAAGATGACCACCTACATAACCGACGGCTCGCATGTGAAGCCGGGCGACATTGCATTTGTGGTGGAAGGCCGCGTGCAGTCGCTGCTGCAAACCGAGCGCCTAATGCTGAACATAATGCAGCGCATGAGCGGCATAGCCACCACCACCCACAAATATCAAAAAGAGCTTGAGGGATTCAAGACCAAGGTGCTCGACACCCGCAAGACCACTCCGGGAATGCGCATCATGGAAAAGGACGCCGTGGCGCTGGGCGGCGGCTGCAACCACCGCATTGGCCTCTTCGACATGATTCTGCTCAAGGACAACCACATCGACTTTGCAGGCGGCATTAAGAATGCCATTGTCAAGGCACACGAGTGGTGCAAGGCCAACAATAAAGACCTTAAAATAGAAATTGAGGTGCGCAACCTCGACGAGCTCAACCAGGTGCTGGAGCAGGGCGGTGTGGACCGCATCATGCTCGACAACTTCACCCCCGAGCTCACCAAGCAGGCCGTGCAACTGATTAACGGACGCTGCGAGGTGGAGTCGTCGGGCGGCATCACGTTCAGCACACTGCGCGCCTACGGCGAGTGCGGTGTAGACTTCATCTCGGTGGGAGCGCTCACACACTCGGTGAAGTCGCTCGACATGAGTTTCAAGGCTTTTTAACGGCCAGCATATCATCTACGGTAAAGCCAACAAAGTTGTCAATCACTTTGTTGGCTTTGCTGTTTATGGCCTCACGCGCATTGGTGGTGGCCAGGCCAATCACAGTGGCCCCGGCTGCAAGGCCTGCCGTGAGGCCGTTGAGCGAATCCTCAAACACATAGCAGTCGGCCGGATCGCAGCCTATGAGCTTCGCACCCAGCAAAAAGCACTCGGGATGGGGCTTGGCGTGGCTCACCATGTCGCCCGTGACTATTTGGGCAAAGTGGGCCTTGAAGTCGGGCTTTTGCTCATAGAGCGCCTCCATTTTGCGATGGTCGCTGCTGGTCACCACACAGCACTCTATGCCACGGTCGTTGAGACTCTGCACAAACTCCATTGCCCCATCGAAATATTCATAGCGCATGTGCTGCTGAAAACCGTCGAGCATGGCCGTGACATCGGCCCGCATTTGCTCGGTGGGGTAGTAGGTGTGCAAAATCGCGTGCAGGTTCGATCCCTTAATCACCTGCGAAAAGTTGGGGATGTGTGTGGGATATTTGCGCTCCACAGCGTCCCAAAATTCAGTGTATGTGCCTTCGGAGTCGAGCAGCACGCCGTCGAGGTCAAACAGGACTCCGGTTTTTGAATTTGCCATGCGTAGTTAATAATGTGATATTAAAACTGCAAATTTAGCCCATATCGGCGAAATTGTGTAATTTTGCAACCACAAAATCACAGAACTCTCACGATTTACTCATGATAAAAGAATTACAACTGCGTGTGGATCCACGCACTGCCAGCACCGACGAGGCAATTTCGCAAAAAGTGGCCTCGGAGCTGAAACTGCGCAAGGGCAGCCTTAAGGGCGTGCGCATAGTAAAGCGGTCGATCGATGCCCGCCAGCGCAACGTGATGGTCAACCTCAAGGTGCGCGCCTACATCAACGAGCCTCTTGGCTCGGAATATCTGGTGCCGCCCATTGCCTACAAGCCGGTGTCCGGCGGCGCAAATGTGGCCATTGTGGTGGGTGCCGGCCCTGGAGGACTCTTTGCCGCCCTGCGGCTCATTGAACTCGGGGTGAAGCCAATAGTGCTTGAGCGCGGCAAGAATGTGGTGGACCGCCGCGTGGATGTGGCGCGCATATCGCGTGAGGGCATTGTAGACCCCGACTCAAACTATTGCTTTGGCGAGGGTGGGGCGGGAGCCTACAGCGACGGCAAACTGTACACCCGCAGCAAAAAGCGTGGCTCGGTGCAGCGCATTTTGGGCATATTCCACCAGCACGGGGCCAAGGAGGACATCCTGATTGACGCTCATCCGCACATCGGTTCCGACAAACTGCCGCACATAATTGAAAACATGCGGCATACCATAGAGAACTGCGGCGGAGAGGTGCATTTCGGCTGCCGCGTAACGGGGCTGAAAATAGCCGAAGGGGCCGTGACGGGAGTTGAGTGCGCCAACGGGCGCGAGTTTGTCGGACCGGTGATTTTGGCCACCGGACATTCGGCCCGCGACGTGTATGAGATGCTTCACGCCAAGGGCATTAGCCTTGAGGCCAAAGGCATTGCAGTGGGCGTGCGCCTTGAACACCCGCAGCACATTATCGACGAGATTCAGTATCACAATCCTGGCGGCCGCGGCGAATATCTGCCTGCCGCCGAATACAGTTTTGTGACTCGGGTCGACGGCCGCGGAGTATACTCGTTCTGCATGTGCCCGGGCGGTATTGTGGTGCCGGCTGCCAGCGCCCCAGGCCAACTTGTGGTGAATGGCATGTCGCCGTCGAACCGCGGCACCTACTGGTCGAACTCCGGCATGGTGGTGGAGGTACGTCCCGAGGACATTCCTGCTGGTTATGAGCAGTTTGGCGAGCTTAAGGTGATGCGGTTTCAGGAGGCGCTCGAGCGCAAGTGCTTCGAGCAGGCCGGCAACAGTCAGGTGGCCGGTGCGCAGCGCATGAAAGACTTCGTTGAGGGCAAACCGTCGCGGCTGATTCCGCCGTCGTCGTTTGCACCGGGCCTGCAGCCGTCGCGACTCGACCAGTGGCTGCCGCCATTCATTGGCGACAGGCTGCGCAAAGGCTTCAAGGTGTTTGGGCGTCAGGCTCGCGGATTTCTGCGCAACGACGCCATAGTGATTGGCGTGGAGACACGCACATCGTCGCCAGTGAGGATTCCGCGCGACCGTGAAAGCTTTGCCCACGTGCAGCTGCAAGGTTTGTATCCGTGTGGCGAAGGCGCCGGCTATGCGGGCGGCATAGTGTCGTCAGCCATCGACGGCGAGCGTTGCGCCGAAGCCCTCGCAGCACGGCTGCAATAACCGTTATTGACAGCAACAAGCACAAGGCTCGACTGGAGACATTTCCAGCCGAGCCTAATTTAT
The DNA here is from genome assembly GCA_963655175.1 of Wujia chipingensis. Taxonomy (GTDB): domain Bacteria; phylum Bacteroidota; class Bacteroidia; order Bacteroidales; family Muribaculaceae; genus Sodaliphilus. Next base: position 44,288 of record CAVKDU010000004.1, read on the forward strand.
CTAAGATTTCATAGATTCTTACTGTGAGTGATAGTCCTATGATCAAAACAGTTTCGCGCCCAAATAAAAAATCATAATTGGCATTATGTTAAATAGGCATACGACAAATGCAATCATTACTCCCCGCCACTGCCTGATAAGCTATTTTGGACAAAGGGGCTAATAAACTGCTTTATAAATCCATAACAGTCTCTCATAAAATAGCAGACACCTTTCTTCATGGGCTTTAGAGGGTAATCATGCTGTAACTATTCTTTATCAGTTCTATGTTCAGTATTATCTGATAAACCCAAATCGGTCATTAGAACGATCATTTTTTGTGGTTAGCCTTGTAACTACTTGATTATTTGTCTTTTACAAATAGTGCTTTCTAATGACCGCCATTAGAAAAGTGACCTTACAAATAACTCATTGTCAATTTGTTACAAATTTAACCACGGATTATACCTTTTCTATTGACCGATTTGGGATAAAACGATAGGCATAATTAAATTAATCTATGATAAATCATAAAAGTTGGATCTGGATTTTTTCCAGCCTTTTTATCTTTTTTATATTGTTCTAATTTTCTTTCGTATTCTTCTTGTTCTTTTAAATAGTTCTCAAGAAATTCTTTCTGTTTTTTAGTATTACTATATTGTATCATTTTTTATTTATTTTACCTCCATTTTTTAGTATTTTCTCTAATAAAGTAGCGAATCGAATCCATCGTCAAAGAATCGCCCATTGCCATTATTAGGACAAACGCCATAAAGGCCAATAACTATGGTTATCTATGGTCATTAACGCGTTTTTTGTCTTCGCTATTGCCTGCAAAACAACATTTTTTTCATTCAATCATATAGTACTGCTAGACTGTCAGAGCACCTTTGGGCTCTGCGAAGCAGAGCAGAGTCCAGCTTCCGTAACATTGGGTCGGTCTTTGACACCTCACGGCAGTTTGCTTCAAACGTGGCCGAATCCACATAATGCTCGTTGCCTAATGAATCAACTATCACGTATCGGTATTCACTGAGGACCGAATCGGAATCTGATTGAGGGTCGTTTGCCTCGACTTTGCTCACAGCATCTTCATTGCAGCTTACGCACACAGCCATAAGCGCCATCAGAATGTAAACTAAATTCTTCATTTGTTTTTTATCTGTTTTAATTGTCAAACCTTTGTTTTACCTATCCGAGCTTATATATCTTCTCGTTTTCTGTTGTAAATATCCGCAACAAATGCGACGCTGTCAAGTATTTTGCGGACATCTGTATGAACTGTGCTTCTGGCTGTATGAATTTCACCGGCTTGCCGATTTCTGGAGCATTTTGATGCTCTTTTGGCAGTTTGGCAGTGAATAATTTCGCTTAACCGACATTATGGCGTAACTTTGCACACTTAATGCCGTGGCATGCTGTTTGCTGCGGCAATGATATTAACCGCGGCACGGTTTAGGCCGCGGAGGTTCTACTGACAAAACATAAGGATTAAGAATACAATGATAGACTTGTTTGAGAATTTAAGCAACGACGACAGCGCTTCGCCGCAAGTGATTCCAATCTTCACCGAGATGAACGACGACGAGGACAACGGCAAGGCGTCGGAGCGCAAAACTTTGAGCGACATTCCCATACTCACCCTGCGCAACATGGTGATGTTTCCAGGCATGGCCATGCCAGTGGCCGTGGGACGACCAAAGACGCTGGCGCTGATTAAAGAGGCTCAGCGCAAAAAACTGCCGGTGGCCGTGGTGTGCCAAATCGACAGCACTGTGGAAGATCCTGAGTTTAACGACCTATACAGGGTGGGCACCATTGCCAACATCATAAAAATAATTGAACTGCCTGACACCACCAACGTGCTTCTGCAGGGCCGCAACAGCTTTGTGCTGAATGGCATCACTGCCAAGACGCCCTTTCTGCGCGGCTCGGTGACCACCGTGAGGCAGACGATGCCCAAGGCCGACGACCGCGAGTTTGCCGCCCTGCTGAGCTCGATTAAAGACATCACCCACCACATGCTCGAGAACCTTGGCGACAACGCCAAGGAGCTGGCTCTGGCCATTAAGAACATCGACAGCCCGATATATCTGATGAACTTCCTGGCGTCGAACATCCCGTTTGACCCGCAGCAAAAGCAGGCCATGCTTGAGGAGTTTGACGTGAAAAAGCGCGCCTACATGCTGTATGCCTACATAAGCAAGGAGGCGCAACTCATCGATCTGAAGGCCGACATACAGTCGCGCACCCAGCAGGAAATGTCGCAGCAGCAGCGCGAGCACTTCCTGCAGCAGCAAATCCGCACCATTCAAGAGGAACTGGGCAACGGCGACGACGATTTTGCAGAACTCGACAAGCGCGCCGAAAAAAAGAACTGGAGCGAATATGCCGAAAAGCAGTATCAGAAAGAGGTGAAGAAACTCGAGCGGCTCAACCCGCAGTCGCCCGACTATGCGGTGCAGTATGCCTACCTCGACACCTTCTTGAGTCTGCCGTGGAACGACTGCACCAAGGACTCGTTTAACCTGAAACGTGTGGAGTCGAAACTCAACCGCGACCACTATGGGCTGAAGGATGTGAAAGACCGCATACTCGAGCACCTGTCGGTGCTGAAGCTGCGCGGCGACCTCAAGTCGCCCATCATATGCCTCTACGGCCCTCCGGGCGTGGGCAAAACATCGCTGGGCAAGTCGATTGCCGACGCCCTGCACCGCAAGTATGCCCGCATTTCGCTGGGCGGACTCCACGACGAGGCCGAAATCCGCGGCCACAGGCGCACCTACATCGGCGCCATGCCGGGCCGCATCATCGAGGCGCTGGCCAAGTGCGGCAGCAGCAACCCCGTGATGGTGCTTGACGAGATAGACAAGGTGGGCCAGGACTTCAAGGGCGACCCGTCGTCGGCCCTGCTTGAGGTGCTCGACCCTGAGCAAAACAGCCACTTCCACGACAACTACCTCGACTGCGACTACGACCTGTCGAAGATTCTGTTCATTGCCACAGCCAACTCGCTGTCGGGCATATCACGCCCCCTACTCGACCGCATGGAGGTGATAGAAATCACGGGCTACATTCCCGAGGAGAAAGTGGAGATTGCCCGCAAGCACCTGGTGCCCAAGCTGCTCGAGGAAAACGGCTTCGAGCCTAAGGAAGTGGCGTTTGGCAAGCAGGTGATAAACACAATAGTGGAAAACTACACCCGCGAGAGCGGCGTGCGCGAGCTGGAGAAGAAAATATCGAAGGTGCTGCGCAAGGTGGCCCGCGCCAAGGCGTCGGGCAACGACTACCCCACCGCCATCACCGAAGCCAACATCAAGGAATACCTTGGCGCGCCCGAGTATAGCCGCGACCGCTATGAGGGCAACGACTTTGCCGGTGTGGTCACAGGCCTTGCATGGACCTCGGCGGGCGGAGAGATTCTGTTTATCGAGTCGGTGCTCACAAAGGCCGGCAAGGGTGGCGAAAAGCTCACCCTCACGGGCAACCTTGGCGATGTGATGAAGGAGTCGGCAGTGATAGCCCTGCAATACATCAAGTCGCACTGCTCGCTGTTTGGCATTGACTATGAGCTGTTTGACAAATACAACGTGCACGTGCACGTGCCCGAGGGCGCGATTCCCAAAGACGGCCCATCGGCCGGCGTGACCATGGTCACATCGCTTGTGTCGTCGTTCACCCAGCGCAAAGTGAGGGAGCACTTGGCCATGACGGGCGAAATCACGCTGCGCGGCAAGGTGCTGCCCGTGGGGGGCATCAAGGAGAAAATGCTGGCTGCAAAGCGCGCCGGCATCACCGATGTGATTCTGTGCCGCGAAAACAAGAAGGACATTGACGAAATCGACGAGATGTATCTCAAGGGCCTCACCTTCCACTTTGTGGACACCATTAAAGAGGTCATCGACTATGCACTGCTGCCCGATAAGGTGAAAGACGCCATCGAGCTGTAATGAGATTTTTTCCTCGGCAACACATATGCCCGGCAAAGGCGCAAGTGGACTAAAACTTGCGCCTTTGCTATTATTTTTGTAAGTTTGCGTTGGTAAATATACTTACATTAAAAGCAGAGACAATGAATTGTTCAGTTAGCAACTATTATACAGGCGATTCCGATGGCATTTTCATCTATCCGCAGCCAGGCGACGAGGCGTTTGCCTCAACGCGGCTCATGGTGATGTGCGACAGCGAGACGATGCTCAACTCGCTCGTAGAGCAGCTGTCGGCCTACGTGAGCGGCGACAAGCAAATCACAGCCACGGCGTTCAACGAGGCCCTCGACGAGGCCCTGCATGCCGACGGCAACCGCAAGTCGTGCCAACTGGCGCTGCTGGCCTTCCACAAAGGCGGCTGCCTTGCCGCACAAATGGGCAACAGCCGCATAATGCAGGTGCGCAGCGATGCCGACGGGGCCCCGTCGGTGGAATATGACTCGCGCGACCAGGTGCTCGACATCTACAGTTCGAAAGCCAAGGTGGAGCCGATCAACGACCTTAAGGCCGACGACCGGTTTGCCATGTTTGCCGCCGAAAAGCTCACCCCGAGCAAGGCAGCGCGCATCATGAGCAGCCCCACCGGCGGCGATGAGGCCCACCGGCTGGCCAAACTGAGCCAAATGCAGGCAGAGGCTGGAAACAGCACCTGCGTGGTGATGTGCCATATAGGCGAGGTGAGCGGCATCAACCCACTGGCCAACATCAAGGACTTGAACCCAAAGTGGTTCATATTGGCCCTGGTGCTGCTGGTGGCCATTGCCATTGGCGCAATATTCTCGCTTAACGGAGGCCTGTTTGCCACCAGCGACCAAGCCGCGGTGACCGACTCCACCGAGATGGACTCGCTGCAAAGCCAGCAAGACTCAATAGTGCCGACCAATGCCAACGTCGACTCTTCGGCCCCGCTGCGCACCGACACGCTAAAGTCGTTCAGAGAAAAAGCCATTGTGCCGCAAGACACAATGAGCATAAAAGAAGTGCATAGCGCCGCCACCGACGAAACCGAGCAGCACGAGCACAAAGCCAGCGAACCCAGTTCGGAGCCTGCGGCCAGCGAGCCGTCAGCCACCGAGTCCCCAGCCGGCGACTAGATTGCTAAACTGCTTGAAATGGCAGAGACAGACCTTCTTAGTGAAGATAACATAGACTGGTAAAATGACAATAGACAATAAAGACAACAAGCTCTCAATAGGGAGCAATGATTATGCCGAGATAAAGGCGTTTAGTGAGGAAAAGAGGAAATAAAGAAACATTATAAGTAAAACATGGACATCCTAAGAATAAATCAGCATACATCCGCTTTCAACGAGATAACGCATTACATTGAGAGCGATAATGGCAAGGAAAAGGTTGAAGTATGGTTCGCACGCGAACTTCAGTCTGTTCTTGGCTATGCCCGTTGGGAGAATTTCACAGAGGCAATAGGTCGGGCTGTGGAATCATGCAAGTCGCAGAATATCAACGTGGATGACCATTTTCGTGAGGTCACGAAAATGGTCACGTTGGGTAGTGGCTCAAAGCGTGAAGTCAAGGACTATATGCTCACACGTTTTGCGTGCTATCTCATAGCCCAAAATGGAGATCCAAAGAAAGAAGAAATAGCATTTGCGCAAGGCTATTTTGCCCTACAGACGAGAAAGGCAGAACTTATAGCCGAGCATTTGCAGCAAGTGTCACGTTTGGAAACGCGTGACCGACTGCGTGCCTCGGAAAAGCAATTGTCACGCAATATCTATGAGCGTGGTGTTGATGACCGTGGATTTGGCCGCATACGCTCAAAAGGCGACACGGCTTTGTTTGGCGGACATACCACAGAAGACATGAAACTCCGCCTCGGCATCAAGTCCACACGGCCGTTGGCTGATTTTCTTCCAACACTGACCATTGCTGCCAAGAACCTCGCCACCGAAATGACCAACTATAATGTAGAACAGAAAGATTTACATGGTGAGAAGAGCATAACCACAGAGCACGTTCAGAATAATGTCAGTGTAAGACAGATGCTTGGACAACGAGGCATAAAGCCAGAAAACCTTCCGCCGGCTGAGGACATCAAGAAAGTGGAGCGCAGAGTGGCAAGCAACGAGAAGAAGATTGAAAAAACTTCAAGCAAATTGCCCCAAAAGATTGATTAGGCTTGATATGAACTGTCACTCGAAGATATGGGTAAACCTATCGGAGTGGCGGATTATCAGCTGATAGTACCGAAAGAAAAATTACAGAAAGTCCTTGCTGACGAGATAAAGGCGTTTAGTGAGGAAAATAGTGTACAGGACAAGGATTAATGCATAAGTAATTCTTTTAGAATGAAATATGTGGTAGTATACATTTCTAATGGTAAGAAAAATAAAATCTCAATATATTGCTCTTGACAAACAGAACAAAGTGGCTCTTGGAGACGCTATTAGTTGTTTAAAAGAACTTGGCGATAATAGTATCGATTTCATAATAACAGACCCGCCATATAACTTGGGGCTGTTTATGAAAAAAAGAGGCACAAATATGGATAAGCTACGTAATGGACATTTCGCAGCATCGGGATGGGATGACCTTAACTTTGAAGATTGGACAATGGAAATGGATAAACTGTTTTCAGAATGCCATAGAGTTCTAAAGGAAAAAGGGAATCTTATAATGTTCATGTCCATTATTAAAGTTGAAACTATCATAGGATTGGCAGAGAAGCATAAATTCTATTACAAAACGGTTGGAGTTTGGCACAAAACAAATCCAATGCCACGTAATATGAATTTACATTTTATAAATTCTACCGAGACATGGATATATCTTGTAAATGATGGCACTACTGGCACTTTCAATAATCATGGTAAGGCTATTCATGACTTTGTAGAAACCGCCACTATAGGTGTAAAAGAGCGTAAATATGGTAAGCATCCAACGCAAAAGCCCATAGGATTACTTAATCATTTCATAGAAATACTTTCAAATGAAAATGATGTGGTTTTAGATCCTTTTATGGGTAGTGGCTCTACAGGTGTCTCATGCAAGCAACTAAAGAGACGGTTTATTGGTATTGAGTTAAATAAGGAGTATTTTGAATTAGCAAAAAGAAGAATTTTAGAGTGACAATGATAGTTGGTGATTTATTCGCAGGTGTTGGAGGTATGTCAGAAGGTTTTCTTATGGCAGGAGGTTTCGACATTGCTTTTGCTGTTGAATTTGATAAGGAAATAGCAAATGCATATCAACGCAACCATATTGGAACAGAGGTCTTAGCTGAAAATATTTGCGACATCGATGTGAAATCTTTGCATGCAAAACATCCGAAAATTGATGTTATTATAGGAGGACCACCTTGCCAAGGTTTTTCACAAAAGGGGAAAAGATTAAATCTTGATGACCCACGCAACTTTTTATTTCAACAATATGTAAGGTTTGTTGCAGAATTCAAACCTAAATATTTCGTGCTTGAAAATGTACCCAATATAATAACAACTTCAAATGGTTACTTCAAAAAACAAATAGTAACAGCATTTGAAAAATTGGGGTACAAAGTAACATATGGAGTCTTGTGCGCTGCTGATTTTGGCGTTCCGCAAGAACGAAGACGAGCCGTATTCATGGGTCAATTAGGAAATACGTTAACACTCTCCTTACCTAAACCCGATGGCACACACACGACAATAAAAGAAGCAATATACGATTTGCCTTTTATTGAATCTGGCGAAGGAACGGAGCAGTCTGTATATACAACAGCACCTTTTTCATCCTACCAAAAGGAATTGAGAGGAAATTGCAATATTCTTTACAATCATGTAGCAACAAAGCATTCACCTAAAGCTATCAAAAAACTTAGAATGATTCCCAAGGGAGCAGGGAAAGAGGTCTTGCCAGCAGAACTTCTAACAAAGTCAATTTATAGTGGTACATGGTGCAGAATGATAGAAGATGGACTATCCATTACAATAACGACACGATTTGATACGCCATCTTCGGGACGGTTTACCCACCCGATACTTAATAGATGTATAACTGTTCGTGAAGCTGCAAGAATACAATCCTTTCCAGATAATTATATTTTTTATGGAAGTAAAGGGTCTCAAATGAAAGAGGTGGGTAATGCCGTTCCACCTTTTTTGGCTCGAGCTATAGCAAAGGAAATTTTAAAAAACGAAAGAAAATAAGATATGGCAGAAGTATTTCCTTCATCTTTGATTCCACGTGAGAATCTGAACTTGAGATTAGGTATAAAATCTTCTCTCAATTCGTTTAGACAAATAATTGCATCTTTGTATGCAATTTATACTGTTGCAGACATTCCTACTGATGTCGCTTATTCTGAAGAATATGCCAATAATGGAATCACTGCTATTCGTTTGGCTTCAACATTTTGTGACTCTATCAGAAACAAGTACGCAGATATTGATAATATTTGTGACTATATCAGTGATTCTCCGTTGTTCAAATCTCAAATAGAGGCATTGCAAGTAGGTATAGAGTTGTTTCTACACTTGGGAAAGATATCCTTTGCACAAACTTCGAGACAAGAGCGTACAGGAAAAGAACGATATGCAAAAAGAATTTCCTTTTCTGATAAAATGTTAGTTCTTGACGCATACATAGCTGCATATTCCAAAGACGAAACAAATCATTGGCTAAACTCTTGGCTTAAAGGGAACAATGCAGAATCTCGCATAGAGAACGGTTTAAAGAACATCTTGTCTACATTTATTATAGACTGTTGCTACAAAATAAAAAAATCTGACGGCGCAGAAATTGTTTTTAATATTGAGAATATTTACAAAGAGCTGGAGGATGGCAACCAAGTACTTTTTAAAGACGGTGAAATCGTTGGTCCAATGCGGGTTTTAAACTCATACATTGACGAGGGATTGTTACCTGATGTTCGAAAGAATAAGAATACGTTTATTTCCATAAATGGTGAGGAAAGTGACATCAAAAAGCGTAAGTCTATGATGTCTATATCATTAGATTTAGTGTCAAGGCGATTACCCACAACAGATAATACAAGTATTGAATCAAAACCATTATCAATAGAATATTTTGAAAATAGGTTGGTCAATTATCTCACCGCCCTCCGCACTAAACCTTTTATGCTTCTTGCCGGTATCAGTGGTACTGGCAAAAGCCGCATTGTGCGCAAGTTGGCACAGGCTACAGTTACAGAAAATTTGCAAAGGGCAAATGGATATACTGGTGATGATTTTGCCAATGACCGTTGGACGCTTCACTCGCCAGCCAACTTTGAACTGATACAAGTAAAGCCCAACTGGCACAACTCGATGGATGTAATCGGATATTTGTCGAACATTCCGAGTCCACATTATGTGTTTACGCCATTCATTGAGTTTATTGTAAAGGCATGGCAGCATCCCGAAGTGCCGTTCTTCCTATGTCTTGACGAAATGAACCTTGCCCCTGTGGAGGAATACTTTGCAGAGTTTTTGAGTGCCATTGAGAGTCGTAGCTTTGAGGGCGGAGAATACATGACAGACCCCATCATTAAGCCATTCAACTCTTTTGGGGAAGATGTAGCAAAGATGATGGTAAACACGTTATTCCCGAACTTCACTGCTGCCGACAAAAATTCTTTCTTAGGAAAGGTCGTTGACCATCTTGAAACTAAGGGACTGACCCTGCCAAAGAACCTCATTGTAATAGGCACGGTGAACATGGACGAGACAACATTCTCGTTCTCACGCAAGGTGCTTGACAGAGCCATGTCGGTGGAAATGAACGAGGTGAACTACGACAGTTTCTTGACAGACACTACAGACGATGATTTCAAAGCCATTGTAAAGGCTTTTGAAGAAAATGGTGATGCAAACTTGAACGCTCTGCTTGTTGACCGCCACATTGAAGCAAAGGAAATCATAGACGAACTTGGCGAGGACGCCCAGTTTGCCGTTAACTATCTGAAGCGAATCAATGCCCTGCTTGAAGGCACACCCTTCAAACTTGGCTATCGTGCCGCCAACGAAGCATTGATTTATCTGCAAGCATCACATGAGTTCGGTCAGACCGACCGCATGGCTGCGCTTGACAACTTTACGCTGATGAAGATACTATCACGCATAGAGGGCGATGAAACGAAACTGAAAATCACAGACTCGGAAGCAGACAAAGAGCGCATAGCCAATGCCAGTGTGAACATAGATGCCGCCAAGCAATATGGTGACCTGAACATACTCACGGCATTGCGGAATATCATCACGCAGCAGTTTACAGAATCAGACAATGAGGAAGCAAACGAAAAGAAGTTGCAGTCTGTCAAGAAGATAGACAGCATGCTCAGTCAGCTCAAGCGTGACCATTTTGTTTCCTTTTGGAACTAATCATTATATTGCACAACACACATGGCATACGTCTTCAACTTTGAAGTTACAAACGAGGACTTGTTGGTAAGGTTCTCATGCCCGAATCATGAGCGGAGAATAGCCGAGACTGTCCGCAATCTATGTATCGACACTGACAATCAAGACAGTGCCGCAAAGTTGTTGTGTCGCTACACATCGGAAACACTGAGTGTAAACTTCTCCTTTGACGGAAACGTACAAGAGGGGAACGACATCCGCCATGAAGCCGTGTTCTTTGAGAATACGGAATATCCGCTCATCGTGCGTGGCAAAGGAAAGGAGTTGCAAGACTTGTCGCTTGCCATCAACGACCACCTGCGCACCGACGGCAAGGACAAAAGCACCATTATCAGCACCGGCGATGAGCTCTATGGTTCGCTGAACTTTCACAATCAAGTGGGCATGACCGATTTCTGCATCACATACAAGGTGAAAGGAGAAGAGCGGACCAAGGAACTGAAGTTTATGACCGAGGTGTTGAGCTATAAGTTGGATTACCGCTCCGACTTGAAGACCATCATCTCAGACATAGAACATGAATACGCCATGCTGAGCACATCATTTCTGAAGGACACCTATCTCAGTATGCGCCAAGGCACAGGCGAGAACAATCCGTTGATATGGTGGCAGATATTCAAGTCGTGCTATAAAGACATCATATCGGCGGCACGGCAAATTATAGACCGCCCCAAGCGTAGGTTACGCTCTGTAGCCAAGTATGAGCGGGCAGAACGCATGGCGTATATCCCAAGAGAATTGGAAAATGAATATCAGACGCACAGGGACAACCCTGCCCACCTGTACCGCACAGAAGAACTTACGCTGAGCCACGATACGATAGAGAACCGTTTCTTGAAATATGCCATCAGGGAAATGACACGCCGCTTTGTCGTGGTAAAGGAACACATCATGACCGCCATGCACCTTGATGACCCGAAGCGTATTGACACTTCGCTTGAAGATATGGAGAATGAGCTGATGCAACTCTCCAACAATGCGTTTTTCCGTGGCGTAGGACAATTCAAGGGTTTCACGCAAGACAACCTCGTGATGAAGCAGGCACAAGGTTACAAGACCATCATGGAGAAATGGGTGGAACTGCAACAAGGCTACGAGTTGGAGGAAGGCATGAGAAAACTGGAAGTGAAGGACATTTGCGACCTGTATGAGATATGGTGCTTCATCAAGGTGAAGAACATTGTGCAGGATGTAATGAAGGAATTAGGCAAGGAAGCCAAGCCTGAGGTAAACGGCAGGGACATCACCAACGACTTTATCCCGCAGCTTGTATATGGCGGTTCGGTGAGTTTTATCAACCAATCCGGAATAGAGTTGGCAAGCGTATGCTACAATGCCGAAGTGCATAAAGGCAAGTCCAGTTCAGCCATAAGCGGAACAAATACAATGACTACGATACAGCGTCCCGACATTGTGTTAAGACTGAGCAAACAGGAAGCAGGCAATATGAAGTTCACCTATCTGTTTGATGCCAAATACCGCATAGCCGACACGGACGAGAACGGCAGCAGATACGACAGCCATTATGATGTGCCGCCAGCAGATGCCATCGACCAGATGCACCGCTACCGTGATGCCATCTACTACACGGAGGAAGGACGTGACCACGACCACTTGAAGAAAGAAATTATTGCCGGTTATGTGCTGTTTCCTGGTCGCATACCATTGGAAGCTCTTGATGCCGAGAATGGTGACTATTACTATCAGCAGTCGAATCGCATGATTGGCATAGGTGCTTTCCCCTTGCGCCCCGACCAAGAGCGGCACGCTGGTGACGGTAGCATTATCATAGATGCCAACAGTTCGGAGCAAGCATTGCGCAGACAGATTCGCCACTGGCTTGAAGATGACAACGGACGAGAGCGGTTGCTTGAAGAAAGCATACCTCAAAAAGGTCTGGAATACTCGGATGAGCCTGTAAACAAGGGCAATTTCTACATTGCTTCAGTAGATGGTCATGTGAATGCTGCCAAGGAATTAGTAGTGAATGGACAAAGCGAAATATTCTTCTCTGGTTATAAATCCATTCTGTCGGGTGTGGATTTCCAGAAGATAAAATACTTTGCTCCTGTGAACAACCACTTGGTAAAAGGATATTATCAAGTGCTCTCGGTGGAAGCAATGGATATGAGTGAAGTACTGGCTAAAGAAAAGGTGGACGCAAAAGGGCAAGCCAAGAACTACAAAGGTTATGACAAGCCTATCCGCATTTGCTTGAAGTTAGGCAAATTTACTCATCTATCCACACCTTTTGTCTACGGACTTGACAGCAACGCATCCAAGGGAATTGCTATGACAAGGAAAGAGTTTAAAGAGTATTGCAAAAGAACGAGCGTATCGGATGATTAATTTTAATTTCGGATAGCATAGAAAATCCAGAACCATTTATGGCAAGAACTAAAAGAAACTGATGATAATCGCAGTCATTGCATCTTTAAGTAGGCGTTTGCTTAAGCAGCATAAAAACGATTTAGACATTTAGCACAAAATCTTGTGGGATGGGGTGACTTCAAATCGTCCTATCCTCCTACTTGTCTGGGAGTGATGCCACATGACTGTCTTTAAGCATCAAATATAACATAATTACTGGTATAAATTACAGTGTTTTATGTACTCTCATTCTTATAGACCTCATTGTCTGGCGCAGCGGCTGTTGCGTCAGCTGTTTTTGCGGTAGCTGGCTATGGCCAGTGAATTGATGACGAGGGCTGCCACGGCAAGGGCTCCGGCTTGATGGGCTATGCTGTGGAAATCGCCTCCGCGCACAAACACCGTGCGTATGGCATCGATGAAGTAGTGCATGGGGTTGACGTAGGTGGTGGCATAGGCCCATTGCGGCATCGACCGCACCGGGGTGAACAGGCCGCTAAGCAGCATCAGGCACACCACGGTGAACCACATCACAAACACCGCCTGCTGCATGGTGTCGTTGCAGTTCGACACCAGTATGCCAAACCCGCTGAAAAACAGTGCCAGCAGCATTGCCAACATATAGACCAGCGCCAAATTGCCCGCCGAGGTGATGCCATACAGCAGCCACGCTATTGCAAAGCACACCGTCATCACCACCAGGGCTATAATCCAGTATGGGATGAGTTTGCCCAAAATAAAGGTGAATTTGCCCACGGTGGTCACATTGATGGCCTCGATGGTGCCTTTCTCCTTCTCGCCCACAATGTTGAGCGCCGGCAAAAAGCCGCACATCAGCATCACCAGTATGGCCACGAGCGACGGAATCATAAACAGCTTGTAGTTCAAGTGCTTGTTATAGAGGTAGAGCGACGACACACGAGATTGCAGCGCGGCCACGCCCTGGTCGAGATTCATTGCCGCAATGCTCGACATGTATGCATTGCCCATGCTGCCCTTGGTGCCGTTGACGGCATTGGCGGCAATCAGCACTTGCGGAGTCTTGCCCAAGGCAATGTCTTTTTCATAGCCGCGCGGAATTTCCACTATCAGGTCGGCCTTGAAGTCGTCGACGTCGGCCAGGGCATCGCCATAGCTGTCCTTCATGCCCAGGAACTTGAAGTAGCGGGAGGCCGCTATGCGGTTGACAAATCGGCCCGACATGGTGCTGTGGTCGTTGTCGACCACCTCAACGGCAATGTTTGTCACCTCCATGTTCATCACCCACGGCATCACGCACATTATCATTATGGGAAACATCACTATAAGGCGCGGCAAAAAGGGGTTGCGCCTAATTTGGATCAATTCCTTCTGAAGTATGTATTTCAATATCATAACTGCTGAATTTTAGAGAAACAGTGAGTTTTATTCCAGCCGCTTGCTGAACCTCATCAGCGCAAGCGACAGCAGCAGTGCCGCCATGCCAGCCAGCACGGCCACTTCGGTTTTGGCGCTGCCAATGCCGGTGCCCACTATCATCAGTTTTCTCATTGCCGATATGTAGTAGCGGGGTGGCATTATGGCCGAAACCACTTGCAGGGCGCGGGGCATGCTCTCGATGGGGAACATCATTCCACTCAGCAATATGCATGGCAAAATCAGCATCATGGCCGACGCCAGCAGTGCCACAAGCTGCGTGCGGGACACAGTGCTTATGAGCAGGCCGAGCGACAGCGCCACCATTATATAGAGGCCCGACACGGCCACTATCCACACCAGGCTGCCTTGAAGCGGAACTTCAAGTACGCACTTCGATATCACTAATATTGACGACAGTATGACAAACGCCAGCGCCATATATGGTACCGCCTTGGCAATGATAATCATAATGGGCCGCATGGGGCTAACGAGCAGCACCTCCATGGTGCCACTCTCCTTTTCGCGCACAATGCTTATCGAAGTCATCATGGCGCAAATGAGCATAAGCAGCATGCCCATGATGCCAGGCACAAAGTTGTAGCTGCTGCGCATCTGGGGGTTGTAGAGCAGCTTGGTGTTGACCGCCGCGGGAATGCTCACCCCGCTTTGCGCCGACACATGCTGCATCACTATTTGCGTGGCATAGTTCTCATACATCTGCGCCATATTGGGGTCGGCCCCATCGGTTATTATCTGCACGCCGGCGTGCTTCGAGGCAAAGTCGGGGGCAAAGGCAATGGCCATGTCGGCCTTCTGATTGCGAATGAACTGTTCGGCCTCGGCGGCAGTGGCGGCGGTGCCAACGACCTCGAAGTAGCTGTTGGCCGACAGAGCCTCGACTATTTTCGAAGTTTGATTGTCGGCCGACGATGTCACCACCACAAGGCGCACATTTTTCACATCGGTGGATATGGCAAAGCCGAAGAGCAGCATCATCACCACCGGCATTCCAAACAGAATGAGCATGGTGCGCTTGTCGCGCGATATGTGCTTGGCCTCCTTAATTACAAACGACACAAATTGTTTCATATATCTCTATTGTTTCTTTTTGCGATGTTAGCTGTGGCGGGTGGACTGCCGTGCAAGGTGGGTAAACACGTGGTCGATGTCGGGCAGGCCAAACTGGGCCGTTAGCTCCTTGGGCGAGCCCATGGCTTTTATTTTGCCGTCGACCATAATGGAAATGCGGTCGCAATATTCGGCCTCGTCCATATAGTGGGTGGTGACAAACACGGTGATGCCGCGCCCGGCAGCCTCGTAGATTAATTCCCAGAACTGCCGACGGGTGGCGGGGTCGACACCTCCAGTAGGCTCATCGAGGAAAACCACCTTGGGGTCGTGGAAAATGCTAACCGAAAAAGCAAGCTTCTGCTTCCAGCCAAGGGGCAGACTCGACACTATGTCGTCGCCATGCTCGCTGAAGTTTAGCCTACGGAGCAGCTGCTCGGTCTTGCTGGCAATCTGCTTGCGCGGCATTCCATATATGCCGGCAAACAGCCGGATGTTTTCCCTCACCGTCATGTCATCGTAAAGCGAAAAACGCTGGCTCATATAGCCTATGTTCTTCTTAATCTGCTCATATTGCGTTGAGGCGTCGAACCCAGCCACCACGGCTTTGCCGCTGGTGGGCTGGTTGAGCCCAGTGAGTATGTGCATAGCCGTGGTTTTCCCAGCACCATTGGCACCCAGGAAGCCAAACACCTCGCCCTTGCGCACCTTAAACGAAATGTCGTCAACGGCCCTAAACGAGCCGAAAGCTTTAACCAAATGCGACACCTCAATAATGTAATTATCGTCAACTTTAATCGCTGGTCTTGAAGTGGTTGTCATCTTGGGCATAAATATGTCCTTAAACCGGTTGAGCACATCTTCGGGCTCGCCTATGCCACGCACCCTGCCATCGCTGATGAATGCGATGCGGTCGCAGCAGCGCACCTCGTCAAGGTAGGGCGTGGAGGCCACAATGGTGATGCCGCGGCTTCGCAAATTCTTGAGCATGTTCCAAAACTCCTTGCGACTCACTGGGTCGACACCCGTGGTGGGCTCGTCGAGCAGCAACACACTTGGCGAGTGCACTAGTGCGCACGACAGTGCCAGCTTCTGCTTCATTCCGCCCGACAGCGCACCGGCCTTGCGATGCTTAAACGGCTCAATCTGCGAGTATATGGGCTTTATCAGGTCGTAGCCGCTGGCAACTGTGGTGCCAAACAAGGTGGCGAAGAAGTTGATGTTCTCCTCCACGGTCAAGTCTTGATACAGTGAGAACTTGCCGGGCATATACCCCACTCTGCGCCTTATATCACCCATGCCGCCCACCACGTTGAAGCCGTCGACGCTGGCGTGGCCGGCATCTGGCAGCAGCAGAGTGGCAAGGATTCTGAACAGCGTGGTTTTGCCCGCTCCGTCGGGACCGATAAGGCCGAAAATCTCGCCACGGTTCACGTCAAGCGTAACATCGCTGAGCGCGGCCAGCTTGCCATAGTGCTTAGTAACTCCGGTTACTTCTATTGCCTTTTGCATGGTTTGCCGCACTTAAAGTTTCACCTCGCCATACATGCCTATTTTGATGTATCCGTCATTTTTAACGGCGATTTTCACCGCATACACCAAGTTGGCCCGCTCGTCGTCGGTGAGTATGGTCTTGGGCGTGAATTCCGATTTCGACGATATCCACACAACGGCCCCGCGGTATTCGCGTTTCTGGCCGTTGCCGAAGTCGGCAAGCACCTTCACCTTTTGGCCAAGCTTCACGTCTTTAAGTTGCTCAGAAGTGATGTAGGCGCGTAAAAACATGTTGTCGATGTCGGCCACCTTGAACAGCGGCTTGCCTGCCACAGCAAACTCGCCCGCCTCGCAGTATTTTTCGAGCACTGTGCCCGATGCCGGGGCTGCGATGTGGCATTTGCGCAGCTGGTCGGCCACCTGAAGTTTCTCGATGTCGGCCGTTCCCATTTGCGCGTCCAAACTTTTGGTGGATGTGTTGAGCGACGATATCTGTGCGTCGAGCTGCTTTTGCAGCACCTCCACTTGGCTCTTTGCGTCGTCCATGAGTTTGCCGTTGGCCGCCCCGTCGCTCACCAGTGCGGCATAGCGCCGGTATTCAGCCTGAGCCTTGGCTAGCTGCTGGCGTGTGGCAGCAATCTGCTTTGCCGTTTCGGGCTTCTGCGACGCATACACCAGCTTGGTTGCGCCTATTTGCCTGGCCTTGAGATACAGCTGCACAGTGTCGATAAGCCCCACCTGTGCTCCGGCCGTCACCTTGTCGCCCTCGTTCACGGCCAGCTGCAGCAGTTTGCCGCTTTGCTCGGCACTCACGGTGATTTCGGTTGCCTCAAAGCAGCCCGTGGCATCATATTCCTTCTCGTCCTTGCCGCATGAGCACAGCATGGCAGCCATGCACGCCGCGGCAATCAGTTTCATTCGTTTCATCTTAGTCGTTATTAATGTTTTTAAGTCGGTAACACTCCTTTATCAGTTGCACTTGGTGGATGGCCTTTTGCTGCTTGGCCTGGCTCACGGCAATCACGTCGCGCAGCATCTCGTTGACGCTTTCGGTGCCGAGCGCCACCTTCTTCTGGCTTTTAGAGCGAATGCGCTCGCGCAGCCTCACAATCTCGTCGTCTTGCTCAATTTGCTTGCGCAGGCTGGCAATGTTGCCGTTCACACTTTCGCTTTGCAGCTTCACGCCGCGCAGAAACGACTCGCGGGCCACATCGTTGCCGCTGCGCTGAAGCTGCAGCGCGGCAATGTCGTTTTTGCGGGTATACAGGGCCCCGATGTTCCACTTCAGCGTGACGCCGCCAAGCAGCAAGCCATTGCGGGCAAGCGGTGTGACGCTGGTGTGCAGCATTCCCATGCCAAACAGCCCCACCGTGGGGTGCAAGCGCGCGTCAAGGGCCTTGCGCTGCTCGTCGAGCAGGCGGTCTTGCGCGTCATAAATGGCATATTCGGGCCTTGCCTTGCCTATGCAGGAGTCGCTGGGCTGGCTGCACAGTGGCAGTTGCAGTTCGGCTGCATTGTCGAGCCGCTGGCCTATGAGCGTGCCCAGCACCTGTAGCGTGGCACTGCGGGTGGCGCCAAGCGACTCAAGCTGCTGGGCAGCCTTCACCTGCTCTGCCGCCACGGCATCCACATCGCTCTCGTTGGCGAGCCCGCCCTTCACAAGGCTCTCCACATTTTTTCGGCTCAGAGCCAAGTCGCTTTGCAGCAGCCGGGTCTGCTCCATCTGCTTGTCGAGCGTAAGCACTGCAAAATAGGCCTGCTCCACCTGCTCATACACGCCATACACAGTGATGTCGTTTTTGCACTTGTCAACCTCGGCCTGAGCGCTGGCTATGCGTTTACTGGCAGCTATCTGGCCGCCGTCGTACACGCTTTGGTTGACCGACACCGTGCCGCTTACCACGTAATTCTTCATGTCGATGCCCATGGCCTGCGTGCGCGCGTTGTCGCTAAGCACATCGGTAAACGCCGTTGCGCCTGCCGACACGCCCACTTGCGGCAGCCAGGCTTTGCCGGCGTTGGCCACATTTATCTGCCTTGCCTGCTCAATCAGGCCATACTGCTTGATGGCCGGATAGTTATCCCTCGCCAAGCGCCGGCACTCATCGAGCGTAAGGCTTTGCGACAAGGCTGCAAGCGGCAGCACAGCCCCTAAGATGGTCAATAATTTATGTTTCATAAAATACTCTGTTGTGAATTCTGGTTGCAAAGTTATGTGCGCCAATGGAGTTTTTTGTTATCCTTTGGGTTGGACTTATGTTCTTTTTGTTCGATTTGCATTATATTTGCACCATGAAAAGTCCACAACTGCTGTCGCTCGAGGAGCTATATAACCGATATGTGGTCAAAAGCACCGACGATCTGAATAAGATTTACTTCGACCGCGGCCTTGGGGCGGCCATGGATTTCGGCGCCGCATTCAAGGGTGCGGTGTCGATGGACACCCCTTTTCTCGTGCCAGACTATAGGTTTGGCGCGGTGAAACAGGGCCTGTTCCGCACCACCATCAACCTGATGAAGCGAAACATCGAGGCCGGGACCATTGTGTTTATCACTCCTGGCTCGATTGTGGAGCCGGAATCAGTGAGCGACGACTTCATGATCGACGGTATGTCGATCCCGAGCGACACATTTCAAATCGCACACCAAGGCCATGTGCCAAGCCTGTTCATTGGCCACGTGAAAGACGGACTGATGATGCCCGGGCAGAGCGAATTTAAGGCGTTAGACGACATGCTGAACATGTTTTTCGCCGTGATGAGGTCGGGCCACTTTGGCCAGAATGTGGGACACGGGCTGATAACTGCCATCACCAATGCCTATTGCGATGTGTTTGCCGGCCAGCAGATGGTGAACGGGGCCAACAGCGTGGCCAAAGACACCTTCGACCGCTTCGTCAGGCTTGTAAACCAGAATTGCACCCAGCAGCGGCAAATCAAGTTCTACGCCCAAAAACTTTGCCTCACCGAGCGCTACCTCGGCACCCTCATAAGGCAGGTGAGCGGAATCACGGCCAAGGAGTGGATCGACCGCGCCACCATCACGGCCGCCAAGGTGATGCTGAGGCACAGCGAGGTGCCCGTGAGCGAACTTGCCGACAAACTGAACTTCGCAAACCCCAGTTTTTTCTGCAAATATTTCAAGCGCCGCACCAGCCTGACGCCGCAATCCTACCGCAACCTTCAGTGAAATGATTCTAAAATTGTGCAAATGTATAGCTTAATGGCAAAAAAGTGAGTATATTTGCAACTGACAAAGGGGTGCCATTAAGCGATGGCTGAGATCATACCCTATTGACCTGATGCGGACAATGCCGCCGTAGGGATTGTTAAGAGTATTTTTTTCACATTATTGAGGCAACAAGCTCACCAAGAAACCATCGCCCCACTCCACACACACCACTTTGTCATATAGTTGGGCTGCGCGCGTGCGCAGCGGTTAATTTGTTGTTCAACTTATGGCACAATACGCTACCACACTCTCAATTGCCGGCTCCGACAGCAGCGGAGGCGCAGGCATCCAGGCCGACCTGAAGACGTTTTCGGCCCTGGGCACCTTTGGAATGACGGCCATCACGGCCATCACGGCGCAAAACACCACCGGAGTCAGCAGCATCATGCCCGTCACCCCGCAAGTGGTGGCCGACCAAATCGACGCCGTGTTCAGCGACATACGCCCCGACGCGGTGAAAATAGGCATGCTCATGAATTCGCAAATCATCATGGCGGTGGCCCACTGCCTGCAACGCTGGAAACCGCGCCACATAGTGCTCGACCCCGTGATGATAGCTACCTCGGGAAGCCGCCTGATCGATGAGGAGGCCATAGCCACACTCATTGCACAGCTGCTGCCCATTGCCACCGTGGTCACGCCCAACAGGCCCGAGGCCGAATGCATTGCAGGCGGCATAAGCATTTGCGACGCAGCAAGCGCCAAAGCCGCCGCCCAAGCCATACTGGGCCTCGGAGCAAAAGCAGTGCTCATCAAGGGCGGGCACATCGACACTCGCAATGGCGAGATGACCGACTACCTGTTTGCCCAAGGCTGCGACGAGCCCGAGGTGTTTACGGCCAAGAGGGTTGACACGCGCAACACCCACGGCACAGGCTGCACCTTGTCGTCGGCCATCGCGGCCGAACTGGCCAAGGGGCACACGCTCGCCGAGGCCGTAGGGCTTGCCAAGCAATACCTGAGCAAAGCCATCGAAGCCGGAGCGAGCGTAAGCGTTGGGCACGGACACGGGCCTGTGAACCATCTGTTTGCCCCCATTCCATTAAATGCAAACTACAAATAAAAATTTCACAAAATAAGCGATATGAAAGTTACAGTTAACGACAAGACGATTGATGTGGCCGAAGGCTGCACAGTGAAGGATGTGATCGAAGCCATCCCGCAAATGCCCAAAGCAGGATTTGCAGTGGCCGTCGACAGCGATGTGGTGCCGCAAAGCGAATGGAGCACGCACAAGGTGACCGACGGCGCGCAAATCACTGTGATCAAAGCATTCTACGGAGGCTGATGCGGCTAATTGCTATCACACCCGAATATCCGTTTGACGGCGAGGCCAAAGCCATCGAGCGCATCATCGGGGCCGGATTCCACCGAGTGCACCTGCGCATGCCCCGGGCCACCGACGCTCAAGCCATGCGCGTGATGCAGGCAGTCAGCCCCGAGCTACACAGCCGCATCACGCTCGCCTCGCACTACGAGGCTCTGGCTGGCAAGTTTGCCTTCGGCGGCGTTCACATAAAGGCCGGAATGGACTGCAACGCACCGCAGTGGAGCGGAATGTGCAAGTCGAGGTCATACCACCGCGGTGACACATTTGACGACATTGAGCAATACGACTACGCCTTTCTGTCGCCCGTGCACGACAGCATCTCCAAGCAAGGCTATCAGGCCGCCTTCACCCCAAGTGAGCTGAAGCTGATCCTTGCCGACGAGCGCCTGCGCAGCCGTCTGGTGGCCCTGGGCGGCATCACAGCCGGCAGCCTGCAGTGGCTCGGGCACATTGGATTCACGGGAGCAGCATTCTTGGGCTACCTGAAAGCCGACACCGACGAGCTTGGCGAGCGGCTGGACAACATTAAACAATCACTTTAATAAAGCAACTATAAAATGCTACAATTCATAACCAACGCACAGTCGCACGACGCCATAGTGCAACAGGTGCAGCAAGTGCTTGACGGCGGCTGCAAATGGATACAGCTGCGCATGAAGGGCGCCGACCGCCAAAGCATAGTGGAGACGGCCAAAGCGCTTAAACCCATGTGCAAAGAGCACGAGGCAATACTCGTGGTTGACGACGAGGTGCAAATTGCCAAAGACCTTGAACTTGACGGCGTGCACCTGGGCAAGCACGACATGGACCCTCTTGAGGCGCGCGAGCTGCTGGGCTCGGAACCGATAATAGGCGCCACGGCCAACACATTCGACGACATCAAGCGGCTGCCGCGCGTGGCCATCGACTACATAGGCCTCGGCCCATACCGCTACACCACCACCAAGCAGAACCTCAGCCCCGTGATTGGCATCGACGGATACAAGAAAATAATGGAGCAGTATGCCCAGTGCGACATCGAGCACCCCATTGTGGCCATTGGCGGAATCACCCTCGACGACATCGAGCCGATAATGGCCACGGGCGTGCACGGCGTGGCGGTGTCGGGCTCTATAGTCAGGGCCAGCGACCCCGCCGAAGCCACACGCCAAATGCTGCAGCTGCTTGAGCGCATCACCGCCAGCCGCCAGCTCAATTTTTAATCAGCAACTTTTTTTTGACAGAACTACAATATTACATATGGACAACGACATTCTGAAAATCGGAAACCGCGAGTTCAGCTCGCGCCTGTTTGTTGGCACAGGCAAATTCTCATCAAGCCAACTGATGCTCGACGCCATAGTGGCATCGGACACCGAAATGGTGACAGTGGCAATGAAGCGCATCAACATGAGCGATGAGGCTCACGACGAAATGCTGACGCACATCAACCGCGACAAGGTGCAGTTTCTGCCCAACACGTCGGGCACACGCAATGCCAAGGAGGCCGTGCTGGCCGCCAAGTTGAGCCGCGAGGTGTTTGACACCAACTTCATCAAGCTGGAAATCCACCCCAACCCCAAGTATCTGCTCCCCGACCCCATCGAAACGCTGAAGGCCACCGAGGAACTGGCCAAGCTCGGCTTCACCGTGCTGCCCTACATCCAGGCCGATCCGGTGCTGTGCAAGCGCCTTGAGGACGCTGGCACAGCAGCAGTGATGCCTCTGGGAGCGCCCATCGGCACCAACAAGGGCCTCACCACCCGCGACATGATTCAAATCATCATCGACGAGTCGAACGTGCCCGTGGTGGTTGACGCCGGCATAGGAGCCCCGTCGCACGCCGCCGAAGCCATGGAGATGGGAGCCGACGCAGTGCTTGTCAACACGGCCATAGCCGTTGCCGGCAACCCCGTGGACATGGCACACGCATTCAGCCTGGCCGTCAAGGCCGGACGCCAAGCCTACCTGTCGGGCCTTGGCTCGGTGAGCAACTTTGCCCAAGCCACCAGCCCGCTCACGGCATTCCTCAATGAAGAGGAGAAATAAAACAATCACCAATCATCCACCCAATTCCACACTATAACAAATATGGAAATCAACTCATTCAACATAAGTTCCTATCCATCATCGGAGAAAATCTACAAGGCCGGCACGCTGTTCCCAATAAAGGTGGGAATGCGCAAAATCAACCTCACGCCCACAGTGAGCTTCGACGCCAACAACAAGAAAGTGTTCACGCCCAACGCCCCCGTGGTGGTGTATGACACCAGTGGCCCCTACACCGACCCCGCCATTAAGACCGACATCAACGCCGGTCTGCCGCGCCTGCGCGAGCAGTGGGTGCTCGACCGCGGCGATGTGGAGCAGCTCGACGGCATCACATCGGAGTATGGCCGCATGCGCCTCAACGACAAGTCGCTCGACAGCGTGCGCTTCAAAAACGTGAAGAAGCCCTACGTGGCCAAGGCTGGCCGCCACATCACCCAAATGGCGTATGCCAAAGCCGGCAAAATCACCGCCGAGATGGAATATGTGGCGCTGCGCGAAAACATGAACAATGCCGAGCTGGGCATAGAGAGCCGCATCACCCCCGAGTTTGTGCGCCAGGAGGTGGCCGCCGGCCGGGCCATAATTCCAGCCAACATCAACCACCCCGAGGCCGAGCCCATGATTATTGGCCGCAACTTTCTGGTGAAGCTCAACACCAACATCGGCAACTCGGCCCTCGGCTCGTCGATCGAAGAGGAGGTGAAAAAGGCCGTGTGGAGCTGCTACTGGGGCGGCGACACGCTGATGGACCTCTCAACGGGCAAAAACATCCACGAGACGCGCGAATGGATAATCCGCAACTGCCCCGTGCCCATGGGCACCGTGCCCATCTATCAGGCGCTGGAAAAGGTGAACGGCAAGGTGCGCGACCTCACTTGGGAAATCTACCGCGACACCCTCATCGAGCAATGCGAGCAGGGCGTGGACTACTTCACCATTCACGCCGGTGTGAAGCGTGAGCACGCACAGCTGCTGGGCAACCGCCTCACAGGCTGCGTGAGCCGCGGCGGCAGCATCATGACGGAGTGGTGCGTGATGCACAATCAGGAGAGCTTCCTCTATGAGCACTTCGACGAAATTTGCGACATCATGGCACGCTACGACGTGGCCATTTCGCTGGGCGACGGCATGCGCCCCGGCAGCATTCACGACGCCAACGACCGCGCTCAGTTCCTTGAGCTCGACGTGCTTGGCGAGCTCACCGAGCGCGCCTGGGCCCACGATGTGCAGGTGATAATCGAAGGACCCGGCCATGTGCCCATGGACAAGATAAAGGAAAATATGGACCGCGAACTCGACAAGTGCCACGAGGCCCCGTTCTACACCCTTGGCCCGCTCACCATGGACATCGCCCCCGGCTACGACCACATCACGTCGGCCATAGGCGCAGCCCAAATCGCATGGCTCGGCACCGCCATGATATGCTATGTGACGCCCAAAGAGCATCTGGCGCTGCCCAACCTTGAGGACGTGCGCGAGGGCGTGATCACCTACAAGATTGCCGCCCACGCCGCCGACCTGGCCAAGCACCACCCAGGCGCACAGGTGCGCGACGACGCCATGGGCAAGGCGCGCTACCAGTTCCGCTGGAAAGACCAGTTCAACCTGTCGCTCGACCCCGCACGCGCACGCGAATACTACATTGCCAGCCACGACGTTGACGACAAATACTGCACCATGTGCGGCCCCAACTTCTGCGCAATGCGCATATCGCAGTCGGTGGCCCGCGAAATGTGCAAAGACGAGTAAACCCCAATCACTTTCAACGAAAAAATGTTTTCAGAAGAATTAGCAAAAATTTCGTGGGACGACACCACACGCCTAATCGACTCGATGACGGCCAAAGACGTGGAGAGGGCCTTGAGCAAAGACCACCTCGACGTGAAAGACTTCATGGCCCTGATATCGCCGGCAGCCGAGCCCTACATCGAGACTATGGCGCAAATGTCGCAGCGCATCACGCAAGAGCGCTTTGGCAAGACCATAAAGATGTACATCCCGCTCTACCTGAGCAACGAGTGCACCAACTATTGCGTGTATTGCGGATTCCAATATAAAAACCACATAAAGCGCATCACACTCACCGAGGAGCAAATACGCCAGGAGTGCGAAGCCATAAGACGGCTCGGCCCGTTTGAAAACGTGCTGCTGCTCACCGGCGAATACCCGTCGGTGGCCGGCGTCGACTACATCGAGAAGGCGCTGAAAATTTGCCGGCCATACTTCAACAACCTCTCAATGGAGGTGATGCCGCTGAAGATGCGCGACTACAAGCGTCTGGTCGACAACGCCGGCCTCAACGGAGTCACGTGCTTCCAGGAGACCTACCACAAGGCCGACTACAACATCTACCACCCGCATGGCATGAAGTCGATTTTCGACTGGCGCGTCAACGGCTACGACCGCATGGGCCAAGCCGGCGTATACAAAATCGGCATGGGCGTACTCATTGGCCTCGACAAGCACTGGAAGACCGACATCACCATGCTGGCCTACCACCTGCGCTACCTGCAGAAGAAGTATTGGCGGTCGTGCTTCTCGGTCAACTTCCCGCGCATGCGCCCCGCCGCCGGCGGCTACCAGCCCAACGTGGTGATGACGCAGAAGGAACTTGCACAGCTCACATTCGCCTTCCGCATATTCGACCACGACGTGGACATCTCTTACTCCACCCGCGAGGAGCCGCACTTCCGCGAAAACATGATGAAGCTGGGCGTGACGTCGATGAGCGCAGGCAGCAAAACCGATCCGGGAGGCTACAGCAAAGACGGCGCCACCGAGCAGTTCCACGTGAGCGATGAGCGGTCGCCCAAGGAGGTTACCGACGACATTCGCAGCATGGGCTACGAGCCCGTGTGGAAAGACTGGGACAAGGTGTTTGACTAAGCACTCCAGCCTGCAGCAACCACAATTTGGCAGTCTACTCCAGTCACAAGAGTGGGCTGCCATTTTATTTACTGCAAATAATGCGCTGCTGCATAAGCCGTTATACACAAAGCAGACAAAAAGGGCTCCGAAAAGTTTGCATAGTTCAAAAAAATGCTCTAACTTTGCACTCGCAAAACGGAAATGGCGGGATAGCTCAGTCGGTTAGAGCGTCGGATTCATAACCCGGAGGTCCTGAGTTCAATTCTCAGTCCCGCTACTCGTTCAAGAGGTGCAAGTCGCAAAACTTGCACCTCTTTTTTTGTTAGAACAAAAAAATATCAGCCAACAAATTGTCGGCTGATATCAAGTTGCCTGCTGACGAAGACATAAGCGCTATAGCTCCGCCAATTAAGGTCAAGCTGCGCGGACCACAGACATTTAAGACAAGCCATCACGGAGGGAGGCCGTATCCTCACACTCGAAAGTGCAGTTGGCGATACTCCTGGCGACTTATCCATTGGGCAAAGATAGTGCAAATCCACAAACTCCAGTGAAAAAGGCGCATAAAAAAAGCACCACTGCCCGGCACGTTCAACACGCCCGAAAGCGCACGGACCGATAGCAGCGATGCTTCAATGCCGCAAAGGTAGGCAAAAAGAGCCAATCAAACAAATATGGCCAAAGCGCAAACATAACAAACAGCATCCAATATGCTCAATGTGCTGGGCGCACGACTTAAGAAAAAAAAAGAGCACTCGAAACCGTGTCCGTTGCCAAAGATGGCGAACATCAACCTACTGTCGTTTCAAGTGCTCATAAAGATGTTATCTGGCCTGGACCCGCTGTGGGGAGTAATGCAAACACCGGCACTACTGAAGTAGTTGACAGCCCGGCCGAAGCCGCAAAAGGTGAAGCTGTGGACAGAGGCGGGAATTCTTCCCAAACAACATCTGAAAGCAAAGATAGCGCAAACGAGGGCGAATATGCAAGAGGCGGCGGAAATTCGATTTGCGGTGGAGGCTGTGGGTGAATGGAAAAGGCGTCGCCGAATCAATTCGGCGGCGCCTTGCGGAAAGACAGGGATTCGAACCCTGGAAACCCAAAGGGTTTAACGGTTTTCGAGACCGCCCCGATCGACCACTCCGGCATCTTTCCAGTCGATTAGCAATTGCTTGTTTCGCAGTTGCGAGTGCAAAATTACACAATTTTGCCAATTGTGCCAAATGAAATGCCATGTTTTTTCCAATTATTTTTTCTGCGGTAATAAAGCGGATATTTTTAAGTGAAAAATGATTGATTATTTAATGGAAATGATTAACTTTGCAGCAAATTTGAAGATATGACACGATTTCATGCATACCACTTTTTCTTTTACTTTTATTTCAAGCGAATAAAGGCGGGAACGTTGTAGGCACATAAAATTGATTGCGATTTTTTGAATAAATGGTTAAAACAATACTTAGTCCCGCCAAGCGTGCTTGACGGGGCTTTTGTTTGTTGGCACATCACTAACATACAAGGACGGAAATGGACAGGAAACTGAGAATAGCGATACAGGGCGTGGCCGGATGCTTTCACGACGCAGCGGCTCGGGAATTCTTTGCGGGGCAGGATGTGGACACCGTGGAGTGCGACACGTTTCACGACATGTTTGACACGCTGCGCGCCGACGCCTCGATGCTGGGCATTGTGGCTATCGAAAACACCATAGCCGGCAGCCTGCTGCAAAACAACGAACTGCTGCGCCAAAGCGACCTCACCATTGTGGGCGAGCACAAAAAATACATTTCGCACTGCATGGCGGCTCTGCCGGGGCAAAGCGAGGCCGACGTGCGCGAGGTGAACTCGCACCCCATGGCCCTGCGCCAGTGCGAGCAGTGGCTGAGGCGCCACCCGTGGATGAAGGTGGTGGAGACCAACGACACCGCCGGCAGCGCCAAGATGATTGCCGAGCAGGGGCTGAAGGGGCACGCCGCCGTGTGCGGACGCTATGCGGCCGAGCTCTACGGGCTGAATGTGCTGGAAGACGACATACAGACCAACAAGCGCAACTTCACCCGATTTCTGGTGGTGGCCGACCCCACTTGCGCCAGCGAGGTGAAGGCCGGCACAAAGGCCGACAAGGCCAGTGTGGCCTTCACCCTGCCCCACTCCCGCGGCAGCCTGTCGGCCGTGCTCACCATTTTCTCGTTCTACGGAATGAACCTAACTAAAATACAGTCGATGCCCATCATAGGACGCGAGTGGGAATACCGCTTCTATGTGGACCTGACTTTTGACGACTACACACGCTACATGCAAAGCGTGAGCGCAGTGCGGCCGCTGATGAACGAATTTAAAATACTTGGCGAATATGCAGCATTCAAAGACTAAAACAATTGTCCCAGCGCACCGCATTGCCGATGTCAAGGAATATTACTTTTCACGCAAGCTGAAGGAGATAGCGCGGCTCAACGCCGCCGGTGCCGACATTATATCGCTTGGCGTGGGCGGCCCCGACCGACCGCCGCACAGCGAGGTCACCGACACCCTGCGCACCGAGGCCGGCAAGCCCGGCGCCAACGGATACCAGCCCTACACGGGCATTGCCGAACTGCGCAACGCATTCGCACGGTGGTATGCCCGGTGGTATGGCGTGGAGCTTGACCCCGACCGCGAGATCCTGCCCCTGATAGGCTCGAAGGAAGGCATTCTGCACACCACGCTGGCTTTTGTCAACCCTGGCGACGGCGTGCTGGTGCCCAACCCCGGCTACCCCACCTACACATCGGTGAGCAGGCTTGCCGAGGCGCAGGTGTATAACTACGACCTCACTGAGGAAAACGGCTGGGAGCCCGACTTCGACGCCCTTGAGCGGCTGCCGCTCGACAAAATAAAGCTGATGTGGGTCAACTACCCCAACATGCCCACGGGCAAGGTGGCCACAATGGAGCTGTTTGAGCGGCTTGTGGCATTCGGACACAAGCACGGCATTGTGATTGTGAACGACAACCCCTACAGCTTCATCCTCAACGACCACCCACTGAGCATACTCAGCGTGGAGGGCGCGCGCGACACGGCCATCGAAATGAACTCGCTGAGCAAGTCGCACAACATGCCCGGCTGGCGCATAGGCATGCTCGCAGCCAACCCCACATTTGCCAACTGGATTCTGCGCGTGAAGTCGAACGTGGACTCGGGGCAGTTCAAACCGATGATGCTGGCTGCGGCACACGCGCTGCAGTGCGGCCCCGAGTGGTACAGCGAACTCAACAGCGAGTATGCGCGCCGCCGCCAAGTGGCCGAGCAGATAATGGAGGCCCTTGGCTGCCACTGCGACAAGCGGCAGCGCGGACTGTTTCTGTGGGGGCGCATCCCCGACGGCGAGGCCGGCAGCGAGGCTCTGGCCGACCGCGTGCTCAGCAAGGCGCGCGTGTTTATAGTGCCAGGCACGGTGTTTGGCTCGCAGGGCAGCCGCTACGTGCGCCTGTCGCTGTGCGCCACCCAAGCCAAGCTGGCCGAAGCGCTCGGAAGAATCAAACAAGCATTTTAAGTAACCGAATAACAACAACATTTCACACACGACACATATATATGGACAACAAAAGTATATTTCCCGACCTACAGCCGCTCACATTCAGCGGCATCGACAACAAACGCCCCTTGGTGATAGCGGGCCCGTGCAGCGCCGAAACCGAAGAGCAGGTGCTTGAAACGGCCCGCCAGCTGCACCACAACGGTGTGGGCATATTCCGCGCCGGCATATGGAAGCCCCGCACCAAGCCGGGAGGCTTCGAGGGTGTGGGCATACGCGGCCTGCTGTGGCTGCACCAGGTGAAGAAAGAAACCGGAATGCTCACCGCCACCGAGGTGGCCACCCGCGAGCATGTGACGGCGGCCCTCGACGCTGGCGTGGATGTGCTGTGGATAGGCGCACGCACCTCGGCCAACCCCTTTGCCATGCAAGAGATTGCCGACTCGCTGAAGGGCCACAGCGAAGTCACGGTGCTGGTGAAAAACCCCGTCAACCCCGACATTGAGCTGTGGATAGGCGCGCTGCAGCGCATCTACAATGCCGGCATCAGACGCCTGGGCGCAATTCACCGCGGTTTCAGCACCTATGGCAAGCACCTCTACCGCAACGTGCCGCAGTGGCACATACCCATTGAGCTGCACCGCCGCATTCCCAACCTGCCCATAGTGTGCGACCCATCGCACATAGGCGGCAAGCGCGAGCTGGTGGCGCCCATATCGCAGCAGGCCATGGACATGGGCTTCGACGGCCTGATTGTGGAGTCGCACTGCACACCCGACAGCGCGCTGAGCGATGCGGCACAGCAGGTTACGCCCGACACGTTAAACTTGATATTAAACACTTTGGTAATACGCGATATGAATCAAACCACCGAAAACCTCAACCTGCTGCGCCAGCAAATTGACCAGTGCGACAACGAGCTGATTGAAGTGCTGGGCAAGCGCATGCGCATAGCGCGCGAAATTGGCCAGTATAAAAAGGAGCACAGCATGCAGGTGGTGCAGACGGGCCGCTATGGCGACGTGATGAGCACGCGCATCAGCCAGGCCGAAGAGCTGGGCATGAACGGGGAGTTTATGAAAACTGTGATGGAGGCCATTCACGGCGAATCGGTGCGCCAACAGATTGAAATAGTCAACGGCAAGGAGGAAGCGAAATGAGGATTCTGATTTTAGGCGCTGGCAAAATGGGCTCGTTCTTCTGCGACGTGCTCAGTTTCGACCACCAGGTGGCCATCTACGACGTCGACCGCCAAAAGCTGCGGTTCACATTCAATGCCATGCGCTTCACCAGCATGGACGAAATTGAGGAGTTTGCCCCCGAACTGATGATCAACGCGGCCACGGTGAAATACACCCTCGACGCCTTCAACGCAGTGCTGCCCCACCTGCCGGCAGGCTGCATCGTGTCCGACATTGCGTCGGTGAAAACCGGTCTGCCCGAGTTCTATGCACAATGCGGGCACCCGTTTGTCAGCACCCACCCCATGTTTGGCCCCACGTTTGCCTCACTGAGCAATCTGAGCAACGAAAATGCCATAATCATAAGCGAGGGCGACCATTTGGGCAAGGTTTTCTTCAAAGACCTCTACAGCAGTCTGCACCTCAACATAAAGGAATACACCTTCAGCGAGCACGACGAGACCATTGCGTTCTCGCTGTCGATTCCCTTTGCCGGCTCGCTTGCCTTTGCCAGCGTAATGAAGCACCAAGACGCCCCCGGCACCACCTTTAAGCGGCACCTGGCCATAGCACGCGGACTGATGTCGGAAGACGACTACCTGCTGCAGGAAATTCTGTTCAACCCCCACACCACGGGCCAACTCGACCGCATAATGGGCCAGCTGTCGCGGCTGAAGGACATCATAGCCCGCAAAGACAGCGAGGCCATGAAGGCCTACCTCGATGAGGTGAGGGGCAACCTTAAGTAGCGACCTCAGGCATCAAGCGCCTTGCGCAGCAGCGCCTCGACCTCGGGCTTGAAAATGCCGGCCTCGTGCGCCTTTTCGTCGCCAATGTAGAATGTGGGCACATAGTAGTAGTCATATTTGTCGGCCACCTCGGGCTGCTCCGACTCTTCTATGGCCGTGATGGGAACCTGCGCAAGCTCGGGGTGCTCGGCGGTGAGCTCGCTGATATATCGGAATGCCTTTTTGCAATAGGGGCAGTTCTTAAGATAGAAAAGGGTGATTGGTTTCATAATGCATGTGCAATTTTAGCGTTGCCACAAAATTTGCGGTAGGCAAATATACGGCAAAAACAGCTGTAATAGGCACCGGCAGAGGGCGAATTGCACCAAAACGGCCAATGTTGTCCTAAATAAATTACGGGCATGATGAAAGTGAGGTTGTTATGGAAAG
>CAVKDU010000005.1:0-75332 GCA_963655175.1 Wujia chipingensis
TTTGCTTGGCTTTAAGGATTAAAGTCATCAACTATTCCTACCGCTGAATAGTTACTTGAAACAATTTTAATGTTAAAATTTATGCATTTTTTGGCGGTTACTGCATTCCTTTCATGTCAGGCCGTGAAAGGGTGGGTTGGGGCGGTGGCGGAGGGCGATTTTGCGATTTTATTTGCCTATCAGTGAAAAGAGTATTAATTTTGCACTGATTTTATAAAATCGGAAAAACAAAGATGAAGATAATAACTAAGGTTGACGAACTTAAAAATGCCGTCAAGGCATATCGTCACGAGGGTAAGACCATTGGCCTTGTCCCCACTATGGGCGCGCTTCACGGTGGCCACAAGTCGCTTGTCGACCGCGCGCGCCGCGAAAATGATGTGGTGGTGGTTAGCGTGTTCTTAAACCCCACCCAGTTCAACAATAAGGAAGACCTGCGCACCTATCCGCGCACTGCCGAGGCTGATGCCGCCCTGCTCGAGGGCTGCGGCGTAGACATCGCCTTCATGCCCACTGTGGCCGACATCTATCCTGAGCCCGACAACCGCGTGTTCCACCTTGGCCCCGTGGCTGAGGTCATGGAGGGCGCCATGCGTCCGGGCCACTTCAATGGCGTTTGCCAAATTGTGAGCAAACTGTTTGCCATGGTTGAGCCCGACCGCGCCTACTTTGGCGAGAAGGACTTCCAGCAGATAGCCGTGATCCGCGCCATGGTGGCGCAGTTGGGCCTGAAGCTGCAAATAGTGCCTTGCCCCGTGGTGAGGGAAGACGACGGCCTGGCCAAGAGCAGCCGCAACGTGCGCCTCTCCCCCGAGGTGCGCAAGGTGGCCCCCAATATCTACCGCGTGCTGCGCGAGAGCGTTGACTACTCCAAGACCCACACCGTGGCCGAGACCCACGACTGGGTGGTGGAGCAAATCAATGCCTATGAGCTGATGGAGGTGGAGTATTTCTCGATTTGCGACGGCAACACGCTGCAGCCCGTGGAGCAGTGGACCGACGCCCCCTACATTGTGGGCTGCATCACTGTGTATTGCGGCGACGTGCGCGAAATCGACAACATCGCCTACCGCAAGCAGTGACGTTCACGCCGCCAACCGGCATATAATCTATAAAGCATATATAAAGCAACGACAGTCACAGCAATGCAAATACAAGTAATAAAGTCAAAGATTCACCGCGTCACCGTCACGGGTGCCGATCTGAACTACATTGGCAGCATCACCATCGACCAGGACTTGATGGACGCCGCCGGCATAGTGGAGGGCGAGCGCGTGTATATAGTAGACAACAACAACGGCGAGCGGCTCGACACCTACGCCATTCCCGGCGAGCGCGGTTCGGGTGTGATTTGCCTCAACGGCGCCGCGGCGCGCAAGGTGCAGACGGGCGATGTGGTGATAATAATGACCTACGGCATAGTCACGGTGGAGGAGGCCCGCACCTTCAAGCCCAAGGTGGTGTTCCCCGACACCCGCACCAACCGCCTGATTGACTGAACCCGCGCATAGCAACACCGATTTTTAGTAACGCCCCCCTTGATTGCGGCGGGCCAACACAATATTATTTACGACAATGTTTGACAATTTAAGCGAGAGACTTGAACGCTCGTTCAAAATCTTGAAAGGTGAGGGTAAAATCACCGAGATAAATGTGGCCGAGACCCTGAAGGATGTGCGCCGCGCACTGGTTGAGGCCGACGTTAACTATAAAGTGGCAAAGACCTTCACCGACACGGTGAAGAAGAAGGCCCTCGGCCAGAACGTGCTCACGGCGGTCAAGCCGAGCCAGCTGATGGTGAAAATCGTGCACGACGAGCTGGCCCAACTCATGGGCGGCGAGCAAGCGCCGTTCAATGTCGACGGCCACCCCGCCATCGTGCTCATGTCGGGTCTGCAAGGCTCTGGTAAGACCACATTCTCGGGCAAGTTGGCCCGCAAGTTCAAGCTGGAGAAGGGCAAGAAGCCGCTGCTCGTGGCCTGCGACGTGTATCGCCCCGCAGCCATCGAGCAGCTCAAGGTGCTTGCCGCGCAAATCGATGTGCCCGTCTACAGCGAGCCCGACAGCAAAAATCCTGTGGAGATTGCCAAGCACGCCATCGAGCAGGCTAAGCGCGACGGCCAGAACCTGGTGATTGTCGACACCGCCGGCCGTCTGGCCGTCGACGAGCAGATGATGCAGGAAATCAAGGCCATCAAGGATGCCATCAAGCCCAACGAGACGCTGTTTGTGGTCGACTCGATGACTGGTCAGGACGCCGTTAACACCGCCAAGGAGTTCAACGACCGCCTCGACTTCGACGGCGTGGTGCTCACCAAGCTCGACGGTGACACCCGCGGTGGTGCGGCCCTCTCGATCCGCTCGGTGGTCGACAAGCCCATCAAGTGGGTGGGTACGGGCGAGAAGCTTGAGGCCATCGACCCCTTCCGTCCCGCCGGTATGGCCGACCGCATTCTGGGCATGGGCGACATCGTGTCGTTTGTCGACCGCATGCAGCAGCAATACGATGAGGAGGAGGCCAAGAAGCTGCAGAAGAAGATTGCCAAAAACACCTTCGACTACAACGACTTCCTGGCGCAGATAGGCCAAATCAAGAAGATGGGTAACCTCAAGGATCTGGCTTCGATGATTCCCGGCGTGGGCAAGGCCATTAAGGACATCGACATCGACGACAACGCCTTCAAGAGCATCGAGGCCATAATCCAGTCGATGACGCCCTACGAGCGCGAGCATCCCGAGGTGATGAACGGCAGCCGCCGCAAGCGCATAGCCAAGGGCAGCGGCACCGACATTCAGGAGGTGAACCGGCTGCTCAAGCAGTTCGACCAGACGCGCAAGATGATGCACACCGTGGCAACGATGAAGAATCCCCTCAAGGCAATGCGCGGCATGCGCCGCCGCTGAGCCTCAACGATAACGCGATGGGCGCCTCACAGCGGTGAGGCCGCCCATTGCTCTTTTTATGGCAGAATATTGCCCTGAATAAAGCATGAACGGGGTGCCAGAAGGTGCTGAAAAAATGGCAGTCAGTAGGGACGTGGCATGCCACGTCCGCCGCAATTCACTGCAAGTCAGTAGGCTATTAGGCAGGCTCGAGGATGCGCCGCTTCGACTCACCGGCTCATGGCAATATCAACTGAAATATAGGTATTTTCTATTCACAATTAAATAAGAAATTTTTTCATTACAGCGTTATGCAACTTATCGACGGAAAATCAACAGCGGCCCAAATCAAGCAGGAGATTGCGGCCGAAGTAGAGAAGATGGTGTCGGCCGGCCAAAAGCGTCCGCACCTGGCTGCGGTGCTCGTGGGCCACGACGGCGGCAGCGAGACCTATGTGGCCGCCAAGGTGAAGGCGTGCGAGGTGTGCGGCTTCAAGTCGAGCCTCATCCGCTTTGAGGACGACGTCACCGAGCAGCAGCTGCTCGACACCATTGCCCAGCTCAACGCCGACCCCGACGTGGACGGCTTCATCGTGCAGCTGCCTCTGCCCAAGCACATCGACGAGCAGAAGATTATCGAGGCCATCGACTACCGCAAGGATGTCGACGGTTTCCACCCCATTAATGTGGGCCGTCTGTCGATAGGACTGCCGTGCTTCCGCTCGGCCACTCCGCAGGGCATTCTCACTCTGCTCGAGCGCTACGGTGTGCCCACCCGCGGCAAGCACTGCGTGGTGATAGGCCGCAGCAACATTGTGGGCAAACCCGTGGCCATGATGCTTATGCAGAAGGGCAACCCCGGCAACTGCACCGTCACCGTGTGCCACAGCGCCACCCAGAATCTTAAGGAAATCACCCGCCAGGCCGACATCCTCATCGCTGCCATCGGCTCGCCCGAGTTTGTGAAGGAGGACATGGTGAAAGACGGCGTCACCATCATCGACGTGGGCACCACGCGCCTGC
This sequence comes from Wujia chipingensis, assembly GCA_963655175.1. GTDB lineage: Bacteria > Bacteroidota > Bacteroidia > Bacteroidales > Muribaculaceae > Sodaliphilus. Next base: position 3,907 of record CAVKDU010000005.1, read on the forward strand.
CGTCCACCGTCACCAAGAGCGGCTGGAAGCTGCACGGCGATGTCGACTTTGAGCACGTGGCTCCGCACTGCGCGTTCATCACGCCGGTGCCCGGCGGCGTTGGCCCCATGACCATTGTGTCGCTCATGAAGAATACTCTGCTGGCTGCCCAGCACGCCATCTATAAGTAAGGGAGGAGAGCACGCCACATGACCCAGTTGCTGTCGATATTGCTGCTGTCGCTGCTGTCGCTGCTCGACGCAGGCCAGACCACGGTCAGCCTCACCTTTGTGGGCGACGCCATGCAGCACGCCCCGCAAATCAAGGCCGCCGCCCAGTGTGGCCGCGCCAGCCGCAAGGCCTACGACTACAGCCAGTGCTTTGCCCACGTGAGGGCCGACATCGAGCAGGCCGACTATGCCGTGGCCAACCTTGAGTGCCCGCTGGCCGGAGCCCCCTACACGGGCTATCCCGCCTTCAGCGCGCCCGACGCCTATGCCGCTGCACTCAAGGCGGTGGGCTTTGACTTGCTGCTCACGGCCAACAACCACTGCCTTGACCGCCGCGACCGCGGACTGCTGCGCACCGTGGGCGCTCTCGACCGCCTTGGCATCAGCCACATCGGCACCTACGCCAGTGCGGCCCAGCGGCTGTCGAGGCTGCCGTTCATTGCCCATGTGGGCGGCATGCGCATCGCCTTTCTCAACTACACATATGGCACCAACGGCATCCCCGTGCAGGGCAGTGTGGTGGTCGATTTCGTCGACCGTGCCCTCATCAGTGCCGACATCCAGGCCGCGCGTGCTGCCGGCGCCGATGCGGTGTGCGTGAATATGCATTGGGGCATTGAATACAAGCTGTCGCCGGTGGCCAGCCAGCGCAGTCTGGCCGACTTTCTGGTCGACCAGGGCGTGGATTTGATCATAGGCGGCCATCCGCACGTGGTTGAGCCCATGGAGATGCGCTTCAGCCCGCGCTATGGCAAAAATGTGCTGCTGGTCTACAGTCTGGGCAACTTCATCTCCAACCAGACGGGCATCGACAGCCGCGGCGGAGCCATGGTCAAGGTGCGCCTGTCGCGCATCGACGGCCGCGTGGTGGTGCACGACGCGCGCTGCAAACTGTTTTTCGTGCAAAAGCCGCAGCGGGCGGGGCAGAACTATGTGCTCATTCCCGAGGACAAGCCGCAGCTGCTGCGCCCGGCCGACAAGGCCGAGTTCAGCGCGTTTGTGTCGCGCACCCGCTCGCTGGTGCTAAGCCACAATGTGATGGTGCCCGACGAGTGCGCCGCCCCTGACGGCCAATAAGATTTTTTGCAACCGATGATGATTAGTCACAACCACATACGCCTTATTGCGGCGGTGGCCGCTGCGGTGCTGCTTGCGGCGCTGCCGGCCGCAGCGCAGGAAATTGATTTCATACGCACCGATTTGAACCACATCAGCATGAATGGCGACGATTGGAGCGACTTGCGCCGCGCCATGCGCCAGGCCCGCAGCAGCGGTGCCAAGGTGAGCGTGCTGCACATTGGCGACTCGCACATCCAGCCCGACATGTTTCCCGGCCGGGTGCGCAGCCGCCTGCAGTATGCCTTCGGCAACGGCGGCCGCGGACTGCTGGTGCCGCTTGAAATTGCCGGCACCAACCAGCCGCACGACTACGCCATGAAGTCGTCCACACCCCACCGCCAGCGCTCGCGCCTGCTGATGCGCTCATGGCCCACCGCCATGGGCTTCACAGGCATCTCGGTGCGCTTTGCCGCCGGCCATGCCTCGCTGGCGCTGCACACCAGCGGCGAGGGCCACGCCTTCAACCGCCTCACGCTGCTGCACTCGCGCGGCGCGGGATTCGACACCGCCGTGGTCTGCGCCGACACCCTTGTGGGCAGCGCCACATCATCGTGGTCCACAAGGTTTGTGCTTCCCCGGCTTGTCGACTCGCTGCAACTGTCGGGCATACCCACCGGCTCCGACTTCTGGGGCGTGCTGGCCGACAACGACTCGCCAGGCATAGTCTACAACACCATTGGCAACAACGGCGCCACCTATGCAATGTATCACAAAATCGACAGTTTTGCTGCGCAGACGGCTTTGCTCCGCCCGCAGCTCATCATCATTTCGCTGGGCACCAACGAGGCCTTCGGCAGCCACGCCTATATGGCGCAGCAAATGCAGCGGCTCATAGCCGACCTGCGCCAGGCCAATCCGCAGGCCAAGTTCCTGCTCACCACCCCCATGGAGTCGCAGCGCCGCGGCCGCCGCGGCTATGCGGTCAATCCTGCCGTGGCCACCGTGCGCGACATAATTCTGGAGTTCGGCCGCGAGCACCACATTCCCGTGTGGGACCTCTATGCCGTGGCCGGCGGTGAGGGGGCCTCGCGCAAGTGGCTTGAGATGCAGCTGATGAACACGGGCGACCACCTGCACTTTTTCGAAAGCGGCTACGACCTGCAGGGCGTGCTGCTGGCCGACGCGCTGCTCGAGCTGCTATGATCCAGTAGAAATCGATAGGGCACATCTGCACACAATTAAAAGTGCGTGTGTGCGTTAACAGTAAAAAAACAACAAAAAGGAAAAATATAATGAAGAAGATTTTACTAACGGCAATGTTGCTGCTTACAGTCTTTGCCGGCAAAGCTGAGGCTCTTGACGGGGCAGCGTTCTTGAAGTCTTTAAGCGGAACCTATGTTGAGTTGTTCTCACCAGAGACATGTCTGAGCCCCGAGTTGTCTGCCCTGTGGCATGCAGAGGCTGCAAAATATGTGGGTGAAGACAAGGCAGATGAAGCGGTGCGCCAATTGGTCGGCAGCTGCCAAGGTTCTGTAACAGGAAAGCAGGCGGTTTCAGCCTATGCCAATGGCGGGGCTTTCAAATTCTGCTGCGCTTTCCAGCAAGGAGTAGGCAAAATCACATTCAATGGTGACCGCATATCTGGCGTTGATAAGCAAGACCGGAGGCTCTTCTCCCACAATTATCACTTTGTGGGGAATGACAGCGAGGGAAATTACGTATATGAAAGCAATGACAAAAACGATGACGAGTTCCGTTTCTTTTGGATGCGCCCAGACTGCCCCGCGGAAACATATCACATTGAGTTCCGTTATGGCAGCGACAAAGAGCAGCTTACGCAGCTGATGACAGGCAAATATGCCTACTGGATGGCTTCGGCAGTAAGAGAAGGACATGAGGACGAGTACAGGAACAGCGTCATCCTCTTTGTCGGTGAAAATCTCGGGCCGAAAGATCAGCAATGATCAAGATCCACACACTGCACACGGGCGAGGTAAGGGTATCGCCGCCTTGCCCTTTGGCGGCTACCAATCACTAACTCTGGGCCGAGCCTCACTCCATTATCCGCCATTATCCTGTAACGCGAATCTTTTTTGCCCGAAAAAAACAATTTTCAAACAAAAAAGTTGTATCTTTACAAAATTCAATGGAATGATACACAATTTTTTATAATGTCTTTATGAAGAAAGTTCTACTAACGGCATTGGCAGCGGCAAGTGTGCTGGCGGCCAGTGCAGTGCCGGCCAAGCGCGTGCCGCGCACTTTCACCCAGAGCGACGGCAGCCAAATCACTGTCACCCTCGTGGGCGATGAGTTCAACCACAGCTACGTTACCGACGACGGCCTCACCGTGGCCAAGGCGGCTAACGGCGATTTCTACTACCGCACCGCACAGGGCGTGAGCCGTGTGATGGCCCACAACAGCAGTGCCCGCTCGGCAAGCGAGAGCGCGTTTGTGGCAGCTGAGCGCGGCACCATGACTCTGGCTGCCCGCGCCGCCAAGGCCGATGCCCGCCGCAAGGCAGCCCGCCGCAAAGAGGCGGCAGCAACCACCGAGGTGCCGCAGACGGGCACCGTGCACATTCCCGTGGTGCTGGTCAACTACAGCGATGTCAAGTTTAAGGACTCCGACCCCAAGGCGGTGTTCACCGCCCAGTTGAGCAAGGGCGCAACCAGTGCGCACCAGTACTTTGTCGATCAGTCGCATGGCAAGTTCGATCCCCAGTTCGATGTGCTTGGCCCCGTCACCCTCGACCACTCGCGCAGCTACTATGGCGCCAACGATGATGATGGCAACGACGTGCGCGTGGGCACCATGGTGCGCGACGCTTTCGACAAGATTGCCGCCTCGGGCGTCAGCCTGAAGCAGTATGACAACAACGGCGACAACATGGTGGATGTGGCCATCGTGCTCTATGCCGGCGTGGGCGAGGCCTCGAGCAACGAGGACAATTCAATCTGGCCCTGCCAGTGGGAACTGTCGTCGAGCGATGCGGGCGCAGCCTCATACTATAGTGGTGTCAAGGTCGACCGCTTTGCCGTGTTCAACGAGCTCAACGGTGGCAACACCTCAAAAGTTGACGGCATCGGCACTTTCTGCCACGAGTTCTCGCACTGCCTGGGTCTGCCCGACTTCTACGATGTGAACTATTCGTCACCTTCGATATTCGGCATGGGCAGCTGGAGCCTTCTGGACTACGGCAGCTACAACAACGACGGCTACACCCCCTGCAACTACACTGCCTACGAGCGTGAGTTCATGGGCTGGGACACCATTCCGCAGCCGGCCAAGAACCACACCTATCTGCTTAAGGCCAACGGCACCGCGGGCGCCAACGCCTATAAGGTGGTCAACGACGCCAACGCCAACGAATACTACATTCTTGAAAACCGCCAGCAGCAGGGCTGGGACAAATACCTGGCTGCAAGCGGCATGATGGTGACCCACGTTGACTACAGTGCCAGTGCCTGGAACAACAACACGGTGAACACCGTGCGCACCCACCAGCGCATGACCATTATCCCGGCCGACAACAAGTTGACAGCCGCCACCGAGAGCGGCGACCTCTTCCCCTATGGCGGTGCCACCGAGCTCTCCGACGAGAGCGTGCCAGCGGCCAAGGTCTTCTCTGGCAACTTCATGGGCAAGCCCATCACCGGCATCACCACGCAAGACGACATGGTGTCGTTCACCTTCATGAAGGAGGCTATCCAAAAGGAGACTCCCGTGCTCGAACCCACCGACAGCACCAAGATTCAGTCAACAGCCTTCACCGCATCGTGGAGCAGCGTGCCCAATGCCGAGAGCTACACTCTGTATGTGGGCAATGTGCTCACCGAACCCAAATACAAGCTGCTGCTCACCGAGGGCTTCTCTACCAGCAAGTTCACCGCCGACAACGGCACCGAAATCTCGTCGAAACTCGACACATATATGGACAACACCGGCTGGACTGGCTCTTACATCTACAATTGCGAGGGCAGCGCCAAGTTCGGTTCAAGCAAGAAGATCGGCAAGCTCACATCGCCCAAACTCAACCTCGGCGACGCCGACAAGGTGACCGTGGTGTTCAAGGCCAGCGCTTATGGCAGCGACACCGGCGTTAAGTTCACCGTGGGCGCAGGCAGCGACAGCAAGGAGTTCACCCTCACCAGCGCCAAGGATACCTACACAGCAGTGCTCAGCGCTACTGGCAACGTGAATGTGACGTTTGCCAACGCAGCCGCCAAGAAGCGTGCCGAGCTCAGCAGCGTGGCCATCTATTCGGGCGACGCCACCGAGGCCCTCGCCCCGGTTGAGACTGGCAACGCCGACCGCCGCGTCATCACCGGCATCACCGACACCACCTACACTGTGAGCGGCCTCACTCAGGACGGCTCATACGTCTACAAGGTGAAGGTTGTTTACACCGACGGTGACTCAAGCAAGTGGTCAGAGCCGCTTAACGTCACCCTCATCACCCGCTCGGGCATCGAGCAGGTTAGCAAAGGCTCGGCCATCGTGGCCAACGGACGCACAGTGGTGGTTGAGGCTGGCGTTGAGGGTCACATCTACGGCCTCGCAGGCCGCGAGATTGCTCCCGAGGCAGCCAACCGCTGGACCCTTGCCCCCGGCATCTATGTGGTGAAGGCCGGCACCGAGACCCGCAAACTCATAGTGCGCTAATCCCATCGGCTTAGCGCCATCCGAAAATAGGCCAATGCGCCGAGCAGCCCCCGAGGGCCGCTCGGCGCATTTTTTACACACCCGCCCCACTTTTACGTTCGACTTTCTGTGAAATTCCCCACTTTTACGTTCGACTTTTTGTGGATTTCCACACTTTTACGTTCGACTTTTTGCGATGTTTCATGCAATTTGCTTATCTTTGTATAAGCAAATGTTAAGTTACACAGAAAGTTATGAAACGAAAAGCAATAGAAGAACTATATGAATGGAAGGCACGAGCCGACCGCAAGCCGCTAATAGTGCAAGGCGCGCGCCAAGTGGGCAAAACTTGGCTTATGAAAGAGTTCGCAAAAGAGGCTTACAAAAAGTGCGCATATGTCAACTTTGAGGACAATGACATGCTTAGCCAGCTGTTTGAGCACGACTTCGACATTGAGCGGATTTTGTCAACCATCAAGTGGGCGACTGGTGTCGACATTGATGCTGACACGCTTGTGATTCTCGATGAAATTCAAGAGGTGCCGCGCGGCATCACGGCCTTGAAGTATTTTCAGGAAAAAGCGCCGGAATGTCATGTGGTTGCCGCTGGGTCGCTGCTTGGCATATCAATGCACCAAAACGACTCATTCCCAGTGGGCAAAGTCGACTTTTTGTATTTGTATCCGCTCTCTTTTTTCGAATTCCTCGATGCTGTGGGCGAACACCACATGGTCGATTTGCTGCAGTCTAAAGATTGGCCGACTATAACAATGTTCAGGTCGAAGTTTGAAGAGCGTCTGCGCCAATATTATTATGTGGGTGGAATGCCGGCTGCTGTGTCTGAGTTCGCCTCCAGTGGCAACCTCGACCGCGTGCGCGCCATTCAAAAGGGCATACTTGAATCCTATGAACGTGATTTCTCGAAGCATGCCCCCTCCATCGAAGTGCCGCGCATACGAATGGTGTGGAATTCCATTCCATCGCAATTGGCAAAGGAAAACCGAAAATTTGTGTATGGTGCGGTTAAGGAGGGCGCGCGTGCCAAGGACTTTGAACTTGCCATCGAGTGGCTCAAGGATGCGGGGCTCATCTATAAAGTGAACCGATGCAAAAAAGGCTTGATGCCATTGGCAGCATACGAGGATTTTTCGGCATTTAAAATATTCATGTCCGATATGGGGTTAATGGGAGCGATGAGCAATCTGCCAGCTCAAAGCTTGATAAGCGGCAACGCTTTGTTCACAGGCTTTAAGGGCGCGCTCACCGAGCAATATGTGATGCAGCAATTGAAAAACAATAGCCGGCTGTCGATCTATTATTGGTCGGCCGACAATTCTCGTGGAGAAATCGATTTCCTTGTGCAGGGTGGCAATGATATAATTCCAATTGAGGTTAAGGCCGAGGAAAATTTGCAGGCCAAAAGTCTTCGCCTGTTTGTGGGGCGAAATCCGGGCATGCATGGCATGCGCTTTTCAATGTCGCCCTATCGCGAGCAAGATTGGATGACAAACTATCCGCTATATTCGGTGCTTGCCGTGCTGTAAGCTGATTTTTTTGGAGGGGAAGAGGGTGTGTTATTTCACTATCACCTTGCGCGACCAGGCGCGCTCAAGGCGCACCACGTAGAAGCCTTTGGGCACTTCCACTGTGATGCTCGACTCGCGCTCGACCCTGACGGTGCGCAGCAGCTGGCCGGTGATGGAATAGATGCAGAAGGTGACGCTGGTGCTGCCTGCCGTGAGCCTTATGTGGCCCGACATGCCCTCAACGCTGGCATTGCCCGCGTTAAGCTCGATGCGCTGCGACCCGTAAGGCTCGGCTTGAGCCTGATGGTAGCCGCAACTAAGCGCAATCAGCGTCAGCACTATGGTCAAATTCTTTTTCATATCAATGCAAAGATATATCGCCTTTTCATCAATTCCAATTATTTGACAATGTTTTTTTGCATGCGCGCGCAATTTTTCTTGTTTGCTATCGTTGCTCCCTCGCGCAACGATTTTTTTGCTATCTTTACAACGGCAAAATTAACAACGACGAAGCTATGACTAAAGAGATAAAGAAGTGGACCACGCTGAGCAGCGAGTACCTAATTCGCCGCCCGTGGCTCACCGCGCGCCGCGACCGCGCCATGCTGCCCGACGGTCGCATACATCCTGAATATTATGTGCTGGAATACCCCGACTGGGTGAATGTGATTGCCCTCACGCCCGAGGGCATGATGGTGATGGTGCGCCAATACCGCTATGCGCTGCAAATCATTTCCACCGAGCTGTGCGCGGGCGTAATAGAGAATGGTGAGACTCCGCTGCAGGCCGCCAAGCGTGAATTGCTTGAGGAAACGGGCTACACCGGCGGCGAGTGGCGCCAGCTGATGACGATAGGGCAAAATCCAAGCACGTGCAACAACCTCACCCACTGCTTTGTGGCCACTGGCGTGCAGCCCACTGGCACGCAGCACCTCGATGCCACCGAAGATGTGCAGATGCTGCTCATGAAGCCCGAGGATGTGCTGGGCATGCTGGAGCGCGACGAAATGAAGCAGGCCCTGATGGCGGCTCCGCTGTGGCGCTATTTCGCCGAGCGCCACATGGTTTAGCGCTGCTTGCGCGAGGCCGCCGCGCGGCGGTAGTAGGCCATGCCGGCCAGCAGATGGCGCAGTGTGGCCAGCACAGGCACCCCGTGCTGGCGGTGCAGTGTGAGGGCTATCTTTAGCGCGCGCAGGTGGCGTGTGCGGGGGTGGACGATGCCCAAAAACGCTCCGCGGCCCATAATCACCTGCGGCAGTGTGGCCCGTGTCGAGCCCGTGGTGGGCGAGGCCGTGTCGACAATGGCGGTGGGGAAGAACTCGCACTTCATGCCAGCCTCTATGGCTTGGTGCAGCAGCAATTCTTCTTCGCCGCACCACAGCATGGGGCTGCCAAGGCCCAGTTCCTCGTCGAGCCGCAGTCCGTGGGTCCGGAATGCGCTCAGCCTGAAGGCCAGTTCCATCGATGTCAGGTAGTATCCTTTGGGCAGACGGCGCTTGAGCACGGTTGCCTCTTGCGGATAGGCTTTGCCGGGCTGCTTCCCGGCCACGGTCATCTGGAATGTGGCCACGTTGAGGCTTGGGTCGCGCTCAAACGCCTCAACCACTGTGCGCAGCCCCGCGGCGGTGTAGCGGCAGTCGTCGTCGCACACCAGGCACACGTCGGCCGAGGCGTGGTCGATGCAGTGGTTGCGGCTGCGGCTCAGTCCGCGCTGATGCATGGTGAGCAGCTTCACATCGCTGCGCCTCAGCAGTTGCGGCGGACACTGGTCAAGGCGTGTGCCGCCCGTCATTTGCCACGTCACCACATAGCCCACGCCTTCGGTGGGCGCAAGCAGCATGTGCGGCACATTGTTGATGCCGCTGTCGATGGTGGATATGAGCAGTTGCAGTGTGAGCATACCGCTGCAAAATTATCACTAAATATTGGCTGTGACAATTAAAATCACACATTTTAAGCTAAAACGGCAAAAGTTAAGCCCGCCGAGCGGTTTTGCTCAGCGGGCTTGGCTTATTTCATAGCTGCTGACTTATCGGGTCACTTTCAGCTTGGTTCCGGCTGAGTGGGCCGTGACTTGCGGCGCATACTGGCTCTGCACTGTGGCAATGCCCGAGTTGAATGTGCCCGGCGCGGTCACGTAGGCGTCGTAGCTGAGCACGTGGGTGCCCTTGCCCAGGCTGCAGAAGAATGCGTTGGTCATCGAGTCTTTGCTCTCCAGATAATACCACTCGCCGTTGGCGCAGCGGTAGCCCGACGTCTGGTCGGCCGGTTCGAGGCAGGCGGGGCGCTCGTCGGTAAGGGTGACGTAGCTGGCATCGCGGGTCACCTTAATGGTGGCGCGCACTTGCACCTTGTCGCCCACGTGCAGCGTGGCGGCGGGCGTGAGTTTGCCGCCCTCGCCATACACCAGATATTGCTTGGTCACCTCGATGTCGGCCGTCTTGGCAGCCTTCACCTGCGTCATCGACGCCTGATACTGGGCATACACCGCGCCCCATGCCGGGCCGTGGCCGCTGCGGGCCACCTGCAGCTGCTGTCCGGCCGCCGAGGCGTCGAGCGTCACGCGGCCATAGCCCTGATACTTGTCGGCTGCGCCGAGGTCGATGCTCTTGCCGCCCACGGCCAGGGTGGCGGAGCCGTCGCTGCCAGTCCAGTTGCTGCCTGTGGACAGCAGAGCCTGCACGGCGTCGGCAGCGAGGCTCGACGAGCCCCAGTCGTTGCTTTGCTTCATCAGCAGCATCCATTTGCGCACTTGGTCGATTTCGTCTTTGCGGCCGTCCACTTCGCTCAGGGCGCGCATTATGGTGGCCGTTGCGGCCACACTGCCGGCCTGCCACCAGCCTCTGCCGTTCAGCGGATCCCAGTGCATGCCGTTGGCGTTGGTGGTGGCAAACTGCCTGATCGACTCGGTGATGCGGCGCGCCTCGGCCTTGTTGCCGTTGCGCCACAGCGTCATGGACATAAAGGCTTTTTCGCTGAGCGGCGCTCCCTTCCACTCGCTGGCGAGGCTGCGCATCACCTTCTGCAGTATGCCGGCGTTTTCGGCGCCGAGCTTGTAGCTTGGGAACAGCGTGCGCGTGTAGGCGTATGAGCCGAAGCCGCTGTGGTCGTTGGGCCGGCGCTTGGTCTGCTGCTTGTAGAGTTTCAGCGTCTGCGCGTCGTAGTATTGCAGCGCGCGCTCCACTATGCGCTCCAGTTTGTCGTTGTCCTTCAGGTAGCCCAACTGCTGTGTTTCGCCTATCAGTTCAAGCACTTGGCCGGTGGCCCACATCGATGCCGAGACGCCCGGATAGCTGAACCACGTGAAGCCGCCGTTGGGCTGCTGCAGGCTGGCCAGCGCATCAACGAGTTTGTCGACTGCCGCTTTGCCCTTTTGCGCGTCAATCAGGTCGGCAATGCGGCTCATGCGCAGCGACTGCCGCTCGGCGTCGCTAATCCACGGCGAGGCCAGCAGGGTGCCTATCTTCAGGTCGGCGTTGCGCTGCAGCATCGACGTGAGTGTGGAGTCGGCGTTGCTGCTCCAGTGCTTTATGGCCTCGGCCACTTCGGGGTGGTCGGCGGCTGCGCCCTGCGCCACGGCTGCCGCAAACAAGTCGTGGGCCACGATTGTGGCCACGTGGCTGTTTTCGCCGTTGTATACGGTGGGCAGCGCCAGCACGCAATACCACACGGGGTTGTCGCAGTATTCCAGCGTCACGCGCGAACCGCTCTTGAACTGCGGCAGCTGCATGGCAAATTGCGGCTTGGCTGCGTCGATGTAGAATGGGGTGCTTTCAACCACGGGCGACTCTGCCGCCAGCACGGGCACCATGCACTGCTCGCCGTCGGAATAGCTGCCGTCGGTAGCGCGGATGCGGAATCCCATGTAGGGCAGCTGGGCAGGCACTGCCAGGGCTATGCTCACGGTGTCGCTTGCCTTGGCGGCCAGTGTGCGCTCCACGGTGCGCTCGGCCAGATTCTTGCCCGTGCGCGGGTCAAACACCTCAACCACAGCCGTCACGCTTGCGCTGGCGTCGGCGGCGTTCTGCACGTTGGCGGTGAGCGTCACCTCGTCGGCCTGGCGCACAAAGCGCGGCAGGCTGGGCTTGACCATGATGGGCTTCTGCGCCACTATTTCGCGCGTCATCACGTCGCTGGCCATGGCGCCGTCGTAGGCAATGGCTTGCAGCACCCATGTGGTGCTCTGCGCCGGGGCTTCAAACTCCACGCAGGCGTTGCCCTGGGCGTCGGTGGTGAGCATGGGCCGCCACAGCGCCGTCTTCACCGCGTTTTCGCGCACTGTCACGTTGTCGAGCTGCTGCTTTGCGCCTGCTGCGCCCGTCTTCTTGTACTTCCGCACCACCACGTTTTCAGCGAGCATTAAATCACTGGAAGCTTCAACTGAGTCGAAAGTCCTGTTTGCCATGGCCATCCGCGGCCTGATGCCGCCGCCAAGGTCGAACGAGAATGAATAGAATGGCATCTGCCCATACATGTTGAATGTGGGCCACGTGATGTTGTTGTCTGAGTAGTTCAGCATGCGGCCCGTCCACGACACGGGGTTGCAATAGCTGTTCATCGTCGGGTTGATGTTGTCGCTGTAGTTGATGCTGTAGGAATTGGTGTAGCCTGCCCTAAACCACCATTCGTTGGGCTTGAGGCTGTTTATGGCCTTGTCGATCACCTCAAGCATCAGCGCGCCGGCCACTGGCTTGCCGTTGTTGTCCACCAGCTGGAACTGCCATTTTTCGGGCGCTCCGGGCACTATGCGGTCGCGGAAACTGCTCACCTTCAGCTGCGTGGTGTGGGCGTGCGCCTTCGACTCAAATTGCAGCTTGCGCTGAATCACCTCGCCGCCATACACCGATGCCAGGCACACCGTGAGGGTGTTGTTTTCCTTCGCCGGAATTTGCAGCTTCAGCTCGTGCATGCCGGGCTTGTAGCTGAGCCAGCCGCGGGCCACCTCGCCCGTGCGGTCGCTGGCCACATAGTAGATGTGGCTTTGCGGCACCGATGTGCCTATGGTGATGTGCGCCACATCGGCGTCGTCGACGCGGCTGGCGGCCTGCGATGCCCACAGCTGGCAGTTGTCCACGGGAGCCTTGGAGTCGGTGAGGCGGAACAGCGTCACCATGGCTTCGCTCGGCTCGGCCATGGTGTCGGCCAGCACGCTCAACTGCAGTTTGTATCTGCCCGATGGCACTCGGGTGAAGTCGATCACCGGGTTGGCCGAGTCGAAGTTGCCAGTGGCCACCGTCTTGCTTTCGTCGTCGGTGGTAATGAGCTTGTAGAGGCACTGCGCGTGGGTGTCGCCCTCAACGGTGGAGTTGTAGGTGGCGGGCAGCTTCACCGGCTTGCTGGCGTCAAACTCGGCCTCGTCGCTGTTGAGGCTCACGCTGCGCTTGCTGCCTATCACAAAGCTTGCGTTGGCGCGCTGTGTCTCGCCTGCCGCGTCGGTGCATTCGGCCTTTATCTGGTAGTTGTAGAATGTGCGCTCCCACTCTGCCTCGTCGTCGCCGTCGCTGCGTGGGTTAAACGTGCTGGCGGGGTATTCAATGGCAAACTGTCCGTTCTCATCGGTGGACACCGTGGTGTCGTCCACCAGGTCGCTATCGTCACCGCCGCGCCACCACCACGACCACTCGTTGCGATACAGCTTCACGCTCACCTTGGCGCCGGCCACGGCTATGCCCGAATAGGTCTTGGCCTCGCCCTTGATGGCCACGGGCAGGCCCTTGTTATACGACGGCTTGGCGTCTTTCAGCTCCACGGCAAATGTCGGGGCCTTGTATTCGTTCACCTGCACCGATGCTCGTTGTATCACGGTGTCGTTTTGCCGCAGCATTTCAAGCCGGTAGGTGCCCATCATGCGGTCGGCGGGCACATCGAATGTGCCCTCTATGCGGCCGTAGGCGTCGGTCACCTTGCTGCTGTCGCGGGCCACCTCCTTGCCGTTTGGGTCGCATAGCGTCATGGTTACGCGCTCGCCCTCGAGAGGGCGGCGGCTTTGCTGGTCGGCCCAGTAAATAATGCCGCTGTATTTGATTTTTTCGCCGGGGCGGTAGATGGCCAGGTCGGTAAACAGACTGGCGTCCTTAGTGACGTAGGCATCGGTATAGCCGCGATATACGCTGAATTCAGGCGAAAACTTGTCGTCGCCCTTTACGGCGTTCAGGGTCACCCAGCTGAAGTTGCTTTTCGGCAATTTGTCCAGACGCAGCACGCCGCTGCCGTCGGTGGTGCCGAGCGTGTTCTTCTTGTCGTTTACTTTCACGCCCTTTATCGGCGCTCCCGTCTTCAGGTCGGCGGTCACCAGGGTGTTGTCGCCCCTGCCGCTGCCGCTGAACTGCATCACCGCTATGTTGTGCACGCGCAGCAGCTCCCGCTGCATGTCGGCGCGCTTCATCTGCTTGCCGTTCTGCTCAAATTCCGGGGCAATCAGGTAAAGTCCGTAGGGCAGTGGCGGCAGCTTCACCGTCACGGTGTCGGTGAATGGCGTCGTGCCGCCGTGGCCGCTGTGGCTGGTGCTGCTCAGCAGCGTCAGCGATTCTGGTTTCAGCGCCGAATATCTGTTGTTGTGGCGCTCTTTTTCGGGCACGCTATACACGTTTAGCTTAAAGTCCTTAAGGTTGTTGAGGAGCACTTTCACCGTCACGGTGTCGGTGGGGGTAAGCTCGCTGGAATAGCTTATTTCTACCTTCTTTGTCTCGAGCTGTGTTATGCGGTTTTTAATGCCGTTGATGTATCGCGACTCGGGAAAACTGCGGGCATATTCCTGCAGGGCTTGGTAGATGGCTTTTGTGTCGCTGCCGCCATACTTGAACAGCGCCAGCGCGCTGAATTCTGAGCCTTTGTTGCTGCGCCACAGCTCCATGGCCTTGTGGCTGTCGGCATCCAGCAGCCGCATGTCCATGCCCAGGGCCGAGTTTGCCGGGTTGAGGCTGATGAGCTTGCCCCTCAGCTTGACGGCAAGTTGCTTGCTGGCAGTCTCCATGCCCTGCATAAGCATAAAGTCGAGCAGGGTGGGGCAGTAAAGCCTTGTCTCGGGGGTGTTGTCGGCTATCAGTGTGCCAAATTCCTCCAGCGTGTGGCTCTTGAGCGCGGCCTCGTTGGCCACCGACTCCTCAATCAGGCTGTCGGCGGCTTCGTTCAGCTGCTCGCGGCTCCACTCACTGTAGTCGGCAGGGCTCGCGCCCTCCACTCCCTTGGCGCGCGAGCCGTGCCTCTGGCCATAGCATTTAAGCATTCTCGCCTCGAAGTAGCATAGCATCGACCGGTATTCGGGCCGCCGCTCCTGGCTCTTCACCGAGTCGAGGCGGCTCATGATGGCGGCCATGTTGTCGGACGATATTATGCTTTGCGCAATTGAGTAGCGCACCATGGCGTCGACCACCTTTTTGCCGTCGTTCGACTTCAGTGCGCTTTGCAGGTCGGTTTCGGCTGTGGCGCTCACCGTTTTCGGGTAGTTGAAGTCGGGCGTTTTGGCTGATGCACCGGTGGTGACGCTGGCCGAAGCCAGCGCTGCCGCTATTATTATTCCAGATTTCTTTCGCATAGTATAGTGTTGTTGCGTTGACAGTTTTAGTTTCCTCTTTTTTGTGGCTGCCTGCCCGGCGTGCGCAGGCGGGGCATATATAATATAATCCCATAACACCCTTGAATATTGCATGCAAAAATGTTATGGGATCACTTTTTTCGTTGATGTGTATTTATTTGTCGGAAATGGGGCTTTGCCCTGTGTTGGGGCGTCCTGTTATGTCTTTTTCCTGTGCTTTTGGACGTGTGGGCAGAGCGGCTTAGTGGCTCTTCTTCACGGCGTTTTTGCCGCGCGACAGCATGTTGCGCGTGAAGCTGAGCTCGGCCTGCTTGAGCAGGAACAGCTGCTTTTTGCTCAGAATCTGCGCAAACTTGTCGTAATATCGGGCCTCGATTTGCCCCTCGAGCAGTCGGGCCTTCGACAAGGCTTCGGCCGCTTGGGCATACTGGTCGTCGGTGGGCTTTGCCGTGGCCTCCACCTTCTTTGCAAGGGCGCGCGCGTCGCTGTTCACCTTGTATATCTCGCGCTCCATGGCCTCATATAGCGGCATGAATCGCTGCTCCTGGGCCTTGGTCATTCCCATCTTGTCGGTAATCAGCTGGTGCTTGTAGTCGAGCATTCTGGTGGCCCACCCGCTGCGCTGCTGCGTCTGTGCGCTCAGCGTTGGGGCCAGTGGTGTCAGCAAGGCTGCTGCAGCCACTGCTGCGGTGCAAAGTCTTGATAGTCTCATTTTGTGTCAGTCTTGTTCTCCTTGGTTGTTACTCACTTGCCCGCTGCCACGATTGCTGCCGTGGTGCCGCAGGCGTTGGCAATTCTCTCTGTTGGGGGCGGCACACATCTTGCGCGCGTTTCGGTTAGCGCACGGGCTCGCTGGCGCTGTCGCCCGCTGCCACGCTGTCCTCGTAGGTGGTGATGTCGTAGTCGCTCACGTCGCCCTGCATAATCACCTCATCGGCATTGCGCTCGTTTTGCACACCGGCCGAAATCTGGTAGGCTTGCTGCTGGCGGCTGCTCTCGCCGTTGAGGGAGCCTAACAGCTTCGCCATGCACCAGATGCCAGCAAACATTGCCGCCATGTAGACGTAGGGGCGCACGCGCACCCACATCGACGGACGGGCGTCCACCGGAGTGATTTTCACCTCGGGCAGGCTCTCGGCCATGCGCTTGTTGAAATCGTCGAAGTAATGCTCCGGAACCTTAAATCCCGGGTCTTTCCCCAATTTCTTTAATATGTCTGAGTTTTCTTCTTTCATTTCGCACTTTTGACTTTAATGGTGGGTGAAGGTTTAATCGCCCTTACCAAAAAAACTCTCAATTTTTTTGATTGCGTGGTGATAGCTGGCCTTGAGTGCACCCACCGACGTGCCCAGTATTTCGCTCATGTCGTCATACTTCATCTCGTCGTAGTAGCGCATGTTGAACACCAGCCGCTGCTTGTCGGGCAGCGACGCTATGGCCTTCTGCAGCTCGATTTGCGCCTGGTCGCCGTCAAACCACTGGTCGGCCTCAAGGCTGTTGGCCAGAGTGCTCTCGTCATCATCAATCGACACCTTGCTCACCGCTTTCTTCTTGTTGATAAACGTTATCGACTCGTTGATGGCTATCTTGTAGAGCCACGTCGACAGCTTGGCGTCGCCGCGGAAGTTGTCGATGTTGGTCCACGCCTTGATAAACGTGTTTTGCAGCACATCGTTGGCGTCATCGTGGTCTATCACCATGCGGCGAATTTGCCAGTAGAGCGGCTGTGAGTAGTGCTCTATCACGCGGGCAAACGCCGCGCGGCAGGTGCTCTGGCTGTGCAGCTGCTCTATGATTTCTGATTCGTCGTATGTGTATTTTGAACTCATTAGCTGTGTTGGTAAATTCTTGGTAAAGTTATCCATTTTTTCCCAAACCCAGGCTATGCCTTGCCGCCCAAGGCCTCCTTTTTCTCTTTTTTTAATACACCGCCGCCTCCCCACTACCCAAAAAGTAACTCCACGACTGTGCTTTTCCAATAAAAAAAGACGACAATAGAGACAATGCCAAACAAATTTCTGCGGCAGGGGGCCGCTCGAAAAATTGTCTCCTATTTGTCTCTATTGTCGTTTAATAGTGGGTGCGCTGCGGGCGTCACAGCATTCCGGCCATGGTCTGCACCTTGCCGATGGCCAGAATCACACCTGTCGACCGCTCGCGAATCAGATACACAAACGGGCTGTTGATGAAACAGCGGCTGCCGATCATGGCGGTTGGGTCTCCGCTCCATCCTGTGGAAACGGTTATTTTTGTTCCCTTTTCGTCAACGTTGATGTGCATTTGCTGCAGGTATTGAGTTATCTGCATATTCGAGTTGACAATGCCGCTAAGGTCGCCTCCGCTAAAAATTTTTCTCACACCCAGTGCCTTTAACGTGCCCACCAAGTCGTTGTAGTAATAAGCCTCAAATTTTGGCATTTGCAGATATACTGCACGGCTTCGCAAGTCGGATATGAGAGCATTTATTTTTTGCGTTGACAGCCCTGACACAAACTCGTTGATTTTGCTGCCGTCTTTTGGCACAATCAAGTCCATTACAAAGGATCCGTTGCCGTAGTCAAGTTCAAGCATGTCGGCGTCGTTGCCATTTGCAATTCTTGTGGTAATGTTGTTGCCGCCAAACACTTTGCATTGTTCCTTTTCATTCCTATAGTTTATAAACTCGTCGGCTACAGGCTCGGTGAACTCTTGCATTAATTGGCTCCATATTCCATTAAACGTCATGGCGTTTGCGAGGCAGGCTTGGGTCTCGGGCGGCAGGTAGCTGAACAGCTTGCTCACTTTGCCGCCTGTGGCGTTGCTCACCCATCCGTTGATGGTGCCCAGCGCGTCCGGGCTCGAGAAGTCGATGCTCGACGATGTTGCGCCATAGGCGTCGCTTAGAGCAGCGGTGAAGCTGGGGTTAGTCGACAGCCCTTTGGCATACCAGAATGCGCTCAAGAAGTCGACGGCCACACGGTCGTCGGCGTCAACGATGGCTTTGGTCAGAGTCTTGTAGTAGGCGTTGAGGTCGGCTGCCGTGGCAGCCCCAGTGTGCATGGCGCTGGTGATTTCGCGCAGCGTCTCGCCCTTGGCCCCGTTGGCCATCATGGCAAGGGTCAGCTGCATTCCATATGGCGAAATCAGCACGTTGCTGTCGCTGCTGTTGATTGCCTTAAACGCGTTCACGGCAAATTCGTTGCCGCTCTCGGCTATAGCTTTCTGCTCCTGAGTGAGCTGAATGTTGGCCCTCGGCTTGTATTTCGGCCCGTTGTCATCGTTGCAAGCTGTCAGTGCTGCAATCAGCATAATTGCTGTTGCTAACAGTGTTAATAGGTTTCCTCTCATAATTATCAGTTTTTGGGATGAAGTAACTAACTGCCATTGTTATAGGCGCTCCAAAGTTAAGGAGTTCAAATGTTAAAATCAAGAGGTGACATAACTTTTTTGCATTGTCTCCCAATTGTCTCTATTGTCGTTTAATGGCAAAAAAGTGGCGCAGCCGCCCTGCCCGCTGAAGCGGGTGTGCGGCTGCGCCTATGTGTGTGCTGCCTTGCGGTTAGTCTTCCTTAAACATCGAGCCGTGATACTTCACGTCATAGCCCTTGCACTTGAAGGTGGCGTTGAGCACGCGGCCTTGGTTGGTGACCACTCCGTTGAAGTCGGTCATGTCGTATGTTGAGCCGTAGGTGTTGCTCTTCAGGCGGTCGGCGGTGAGCAGATAGCCGTCGTCGGTCACCTTCACGCTCACTGTGTCATAGGTTTCTGCATCCACGCCAGGGTCGGTGGCGCTCAGCTGCAGGTTGCGCACCTCAAGAGTGGCCTTGGTGCTGTCTTTTGAGTCGAGTTTGAATATCATCATCGAGTTTTTGAACTCCTGCGGCACGCCGCCGTCTTTGCTCGACGTGAGGTTGGTGTAGGCATAGGCCAGCAGCGATGTGGAGTATACTGTGGTTCCGCCGTCAACGAGGTATTGCAGATACATCACACCGGCGTTCATGTCAAACGTGCCCTGCAGGTTGGTCACCGTGCTGCCGTTGTCGCACTTCACGTTGCTTGCGCTAAAGGTGTAGAGGCCGGCCGACTGCGAGGCCATCTTCATCAGCTCAATCTTGAAACTCACCCGCTGGCGGTCGCTGATGCGTGCGTTGGTCGAGAGGCTTATGGTGGCGGCGTTCATGTCGATGGCAATCTGCGTGGTGGCTGTCGACAGCAGGCATCCGTCGATGTTGTCGCCCATGGCGCGGTTATACATCTTCACCACTTGGGTAATCGAGTTGGTGGGCTCGTCGTTGCCGATGCACGACGCTGTGGCCAGCGCCAGCACCAGTGCAATGAATGGAATGAGAATCTTTTTCATTTTGTTCCTTTTGTTCGTTGATATGTTTTTAGAGTTATTTGTCTTCGGGTTTGGTCTCGGTGCCGCTTGCCGTCAGGGTGTAGCCCGGCAGGCTGAATGTGCCGCTAAACGAGCCGTTGGCCACATTCACTTGCGCCTTGACGCTATTCAGCATGTAGCTCAGCGGATTCTTGATGTCGGTCACGGTGGGGCAGTTGGTGGCCGTGATTTCATAGCCGTTGCCGTTCACCGTCACGCCCAGCTCGTCGTAGTCGAGGTGCTCAATCTGGCCCAGCTTGTCGTTGAGGCGCACGGCGCCCAACTTGAGTTTGGCCTTCATTGTGGCGGGGTCGATGGCTATGGTATACAGAATGTCGCGGTATTTAAACGGGGTGGCGACGGTGTCGCACTTCGACTCGGAGGTGGTGAACGAGTAGCTGAACTCGCTGGGGGTGGCGTTCACCTGATAGCGGCCGTCGACGGTGTAGCTCACCGTGATCATGTCCAGATAGTAGTTGTAGGTGCCCGTTAGGCCGGTGATGGTGTGGCCTCCGGCCGAGGCAGTGGCCGCTGTGAATGTGAATGTGCCGCGCTCCGAGTCGGCCGTGGTGGCCAGCCCCTGCAGCGACACCGGCTGCGCCTCGCCGCCAATGGTGAACGAGGTGGTGAGCTCGGTGGTCATGGCGCCGCGGTTGATGGCTATCTTGGTCTCGCCGCTGGCCATGCTGCCTGTGCCGTCCTGGCCGTTGAGCACGTGCACCAGCGACTGCGCCGTGGCGTTCACTATGCGGTTGTTCACATCGGGTTCATCGTCGCCGCAGCTGCCCAGCCCCACCAGGGCCAGCACTGCAAATAGTAGTAGTGATAATGCTTTCTTCATATCTGTTTGATCTGTTTTAGCGTAAAAAATGGCGCAGCCTGCCATGGGGCTGCTGTGCAAAATTAGCACTTCGGGGCCATATGCCAAACAAAAAACAAGTTTGATGCCCAATGATTGCATCAAACTTGTCCATTTTAGCAAAAATTATGCTTTTTCCTCGCCTTGCGGCAGGTGCATTACTCCAGCAGCGCGCCAAACTGTGTGTAGAATAGTTTGCCGTAGTCCATACCGAAGCAGTGGAACTTAAGCATCGACTGGTCCTTGCTGGCCCACTTCACGGTGGCGCTCAGGTTGGTCACCTCGCGGCTGGGCATGGGGGTGGCGTTGCCTGCCGCGTCATAGAATACGGGGATGACTTTGCTGGCCTCAAGGGTGATGGTGGTGCCGCTCACCGTGGCGCTCACGCCCTTTATGCCAAGTTTCTTCTGTATGGGCATGCTGGGCACAAACTGGATGTTGTGCAGGTAGATGTCGGCCTTGGTGTTGTCGTCGCTCAGCACAATTTCAAAGTAGGTTTCGCCGGTTTTGGCGTAGTCCATCGAATTGCCCGGCAGGCTCGACAGAATCTTGCGCGAGGTGGAGGTGATCACCACAGGGCTGCTGCCGTCCTCGTCGCGCAGCGTGGTGAAGTAGGTGCCGTTGTTGGTGTCGAAGTAGCCCGACACGGTGATGGGGTTTCTTGTGGTGGTCTTGTCACCGGTGTTGGCCTGGTCCTTGGTGCTGGCAAAGCTGTAGCAGCCGTCGGCCACTTTGGTCAGCGCTGTGCTATACACGTCGGGCAGATCGTTGAATCCGTGCCCGTTGGCGTGGTCGGTGTATATGTCCATCAGCGTTCCGGCCTGGTTGAGGTGGAACTCATAGTCGATGTCGCGGTTGGTCCCGTTGCTGTAGCTGGCCAAATGACGGCTGGCCAGGGTTGACCCGCCGGTGATGGGCTGATTGCCCGGAGTGTCGGGCTCGTTGTTGTCGTCACCACAGGCGGTGGCGGCCAGTGTCATCAGCGCAGTGGCTGCAATCAGTGCAAAGTGCTTAAGCTTAATCATGTAGTCTGTCGTTTTTTTGTGTTTATAATTGAAATAAATTAAATATATGCTGGTTTGCTAAAAGTTGATGCGCAGCGTGGCTCCTGCCTGGCGGCTTTTGCCACGCTGCAAAAATTCGTGCCCTATCGACACGAAGTAGAATGTGCTGTAGGCCGTGTCGGTGAGGTTGCGCCCCCACAACTGCAGCGAGTAGTGGCGTCCGCGCAGCGTCACGCTGCCGCCCAGCAGGGCGTAGAAGGGCTGCCGCGCGGTGTTGGCTTCGTTCCAGTAAATTTCGCCCGCGCCCTGCACGTTGGCGTCGAGGGTCACCGACTTCAGCCACTGGCCGCAGCCGCGCGTGGCTATCTCATAGTAGGCCTCGGCCCACAGCGTGTGGCTGGGGCAGTAGGGAATGTGGCGGTGGGTGTAGTCGGCCTTGCCGTCGCTGTAGTCCACAAACCGGGCGCTGGTGAAGCCGTAGCTCATGTTCACGCCCAGCGCCTCGGTGGGGCGCACCTGCATGGCCAGCTCGGCACCCCAGTTGCGGGTGCGGCCGGCGTTGGTCATCACGCGCCCGGTGGTGGTGCCGTCGGGGAACACCGTGAGCTGGCGGTCGGTGCAGTCGATGTAGAACACCGCCAGGTCGCTCTTCACGCGGCCCTGCCAGCACTCAAAGTGTCCGCCCGCCTCATAGTTCCACGCCTTTTCGGGCTTGTAGCCCACCACCTTGCCAATGTCGTAGCTGGCGCCGATGCCCATCACGCCCATCAGCCGCTGCTGCAGCACGTCGCTGAACATCTGCGTGTTGTATCCGCCCGACTTGCTGCCCTTGCTCACCGAGGCATACAGCGTGTGGGGCTTCTCCTTGCCCCACGGCCGCCATGTGGCCGTGAACTTAGGCAGCAGCTGCACAAACTCCTTGTGCATGCTGCCGCGGTCGTCGATGTTGATGTCGGTGTGGCTGTAGGTGGCGCCCGTGGCGGCCTCGATGGTGCTGTAGCCCGTGTGGGCCGAGCTGGTGTAGCTCAGCCCGGCGCGCTCATAGTCCACGCGCAGCCCGGCGGTAAGCGCCACCCGGCCAAGGTCGAGGCTCGACTGGTGGTAGGCGGCCACGCCCCACAGCGGCAGCCCGAAGTGGCTGCCAAGCACAAAGCTGCGCTCGTCCCAGCTGATAGGGTAGTCGGGGTTGGCCTCGTTGCGGTGGGCCTCTATCAGCTCGCTAATGCCGGTGTCGAGAAAGGTGACGGGCGCGTCCATGGTGCTGTGGCGGTAGAAGCCAAACAGGCCCGCCAGCCACTGGTAGCGCCGCTCGCCATCGCCGTGGCTGCGCGCCACTACGTCTTGCGTCAGCGCCCACTCGCGGCGCGCCTGAGTCAGGGTGAAGTAGGGCAGCGGGGTGAAGTCCTGGTCGAGCGTCATGTTGTCGTCGATATACTGGAAGCTGCTGATGCCCGACAGCTGCACCGAGCCCAAGTCGGCGCTCACCGTGAGGCCGTCGAGCACCGCCGTGCGGCGGTAGAAGCAGGTGTCGTTGTAGCTGATTTGGCCCGTGGCCGTGTATTCATACGGGTATCCGCCCTGGCGGCTCATGGTCAGCGACAGCGAGTTGCTCACCAGCACGCGGCTGCTGGGCTGCCACTCCAGCTTGGCGCGGGCATAGCCCTGATGCTCCCAGTCGCATTTGCGGCCGTTATACTGGTTGGTAAACTGGCCGTCGGTCGAGGTGAAATAGGCTCCCGCCCCCAGCCACACGTTGCCGCCCAGCCGCGCATAGTGGCTGGCGCCCGCGCGGTAGCTCTGCCCGCTGGCATACTCGGCCAGCAGCCGCGTGCCCTGGTAGCTCATGGCCGACAGCGTGTAGATGTTGATGGCGCCGCCCATGGTGTTGCGCCCATACAGCGTGCTTTGCGGCCCGCGCAGCATCTCGATGCGGCTAATGTCCAGCAGGTCGAAGTCGTAGTTCTCCTTGCTCAGCACGGGCACATTGTCGATGCTGAGCCCCACGGCGGGTTGGTCGATGCGCGCGCCAATGCCGCGCACATATATGGTCGACGTCATCCTCGACCCGTAGTCGGGCACATACAGGTTGGGCACCATGCCCGAGGCTGCCTTGGCGCCGGTCACCTCGTTGCGCTCCACATCGCGGCGGCTGAGCACGGTCGAGGCCGTGGCCTGCGTGCGCAGGTCGGCCGACTGCTTTATGGCCGTCACGGTGACGCCCGCCAGCGTCACCGAGTCGGTGGCCGGCGAGGTTTCTGCTTCTGGCGCTGCGAGGGCAGCCGTCGCGGCTGCCGCAGCCATGCAAAGTGTTGCTGCTCTTTTCATCGGTGCAAAGTTACGCACACTCCACCGCCCGTGCAATCACTAATGGTGGTGATAAACTGGTGATGCCCGCCCGAAAAAAAACGACAATAGAGACAACGCCAGACAAAATCCAGCGGCGCAATCCGCCTCAAAAGAATTGTCTCCCATTGTCTCTATTGTCGTTTAATGGCAGGCGGCCGCATGCTGCATCGTGTCATAAAACGGTTGTCATTGTTTGTCGTTGTCGTTGGGTGGCGGGTGTGGCTATAGGCGCTGGCGATAGCCGCGGCGGGGCGGTGTGATTGCGACCATTGTTGTGCCGTTATGGAATATTAAATTCCGAGAGATAAAACGGCTATAATTTTTTCATAACCAAAACATTTACTATATTTGCAATCGGAAAATCCCCCATGCCGGCACGTTGTGGCCACTGCAGTGGCTAACGCTTTGCCGGCGTGGACGTTAGCGCGTGTGCGCGCTTTTGAAATGAAAGGAATGTATCAAGCATACGAGATATTGAGCCAGTGTGCACCGTGCGCCCGATGGGTGCGCGGCCATCGTGCTGCATACTCGGCACTCAGCCCCGTGAGCCGCAAGAGCCCCCTGGCAGCCACTGCCTCCGGCCCTTGCGGCTCACCAGCTTTTATGCTTGACCCAGCACTGCAAAAAAATAGAAACTAAGAATATATTGAATTTTTTATGGTTTTAATCGGTATTCAAAGTACAACCTTGGCGGTTACCGCGGCCCTCACAGGCGTAGTCCTGGTGGCAGCGGCACTGATAATCGCGTGGCTCATTGGCCCGCGCAGCTACACAGCCAAGAAGGGCGAACCCTATGAGTGCGGTATTCCCACGCGCGGCGACAGCATGGCGCAGTTCCACGTGGGCTACTACCTGTTCGCAATTCTGTTTCTGATGTTCGACGTCGAGACGGTGTTCCTCTTCCCGTGGGCCACCATCTGCAAAGAAATCGGCTCGACAGCGCTGCTGGCGGTGGGCACATTCTTGGTGATTCTCGCTTTAGGTCTGGCTTACGCATGGAAGAAAGGAGCGTTGAGATGGAAGTGAAAATCAAAGGAATGAAGTATAGCGACTTCAAGGACAACGAGTCTATCGAAAAACTTGTGGAAGAGCTGCGCGCCGCCGGCACCAACGTGGTGGTGGGCAAGCTCGACCAGCTCATCAACTGGGGCATCAGCAACTCGCTGTGGCCCTTCTGCTTCGGCACCAGCTGCTGCGCCATCGAGTTTATGTGCCTCGGCGCAGCCCGCTACGACATGGCCCGCTACGGCTTTGAGGTGGCGCGCAACTCGCCGCGCCAGGCCGACTACATAATGTGCCAGGGCACCATCACCTACCGTATGGCGCCGGCGCTGAAGCGACTCTACGAGCAGATGGCCGAGCCCAAATATGTGATAGCCTGCGGCGGCTGCACCATTTCGGGCGGCCCGTTCAAAAAGAGCTATTGCGTGGTGAAGGGCATCGACCAGATTATCCCGGTTGACGTGTATATGCCCGGCTGCCCGCCGCGCCCCGAGGCCTTCTTCTACGGCCTGATGCAGCTGCAGCGCAAAATCAAGGTGTCGAAGTTCTTCGGCGGCACCAACCGCAAGGAAAAGCGCGACAAGTTTTTCGCCGCACGCACCGAGGCTCAGCAGGCCGCCGAGCGCGAGCAGCAGGCCGACGCTAAGGCACGCGCCGAGGCAAAACCCGTGATCGACCTCTAAGCGCTGTGCCAGCCGCACACTAACAACGACATTCAACAGCAAACTCTACAGAAACCACAGCATATACACATTATATATATGGCAGACATTCAACAAAAAATAAGCACGCTTTGCCCCGAGGCCCAATTCGACACCACGGGCGAGCTGCTGCTGGTCACCGTCCCCGACGCCAAGTGGCACCAGCTGGCGCTGCAACTGCGCGACGAGCTGGGATTTGACTACCTGACCGCCGTGGTGGGCATGGACTGGAAAGACTCGCTGGGGTGCGTGTACTACCTCACCAACAGCGACACGCAAGAAATGCTTCACGTGAAGGTGGCCACCACCGACCGCGAAAAGCCCATGCTGCACACCGTGAGCGATGTGTGGGCAGTGGCCAACTACCAGGAGCGCGAGGTGTATGACTTCTTCGGCATCGAGTTTATCAACCACCCCGACATGCGCCGCTTCTTCCTGCGCAACGACTGGGTGGGCTACCCCCTGCGCAAAGACTACGACGCAAGCCCCGAGCTCAACCCCCTGCGCCTCACCGACGAGGAGAACGAGGACGACACCCACTCCATCGAGGAGCAGCCCGACGGCTCGCTCAAACGCGTCGACAAAAAGGTGTTCGGCCCCGACGAATATGTGATCAACGTGGGCCCGCAGCACCCGTCAACCCACGGCGTGATGCGCTACCGCGTGTCGCTCGACGGCGAAATCGTCAACAAGGTCGACGTGGTGTCGGGCTACATTCACCGCGGCATCGAAAAGCTGTGCGAAGGCCTCACCTACCCGTCGACGCTGCTCTATCCCGAGCGCATGGACTACATGGCCGCGCACATCAACCGCCACTGCCTGTGCCTGTGCATCGAGAAGGCTCTGGGCATCGAGGTGCCCCACCGCGCCGAACTGATCCGCATGATGATGGACGAACTCATGCGCCTGTCGTCGCACCTGCTGAGCTACGGCTGCCTCACCATGGACCAGGGCGCCACCACGGCATTCTTCTATGGCTTCCGCGAGCGCGAGCTCATCTACGACATATTCGACAAGACCTGCGGCGCCCGCATGTCGATGAGCTACGACGTGATAGGCGGCGTGGCCGCCGACGTGCACCCCGACTTCATTAAGGACGTGCGCCACCTGTGCGACATCATGCCCGAGAAGCTCAAGGAATATCACAAGCTGTTCAGCGGCAACGTGATTGCCCTCAACCGCATGAAGGGCGTGGGCCTGCTGAGCCGCGAGGACGCCATAAGCTACGGCATCACCGGCCCCACCGGCCGCGCCTCGGGCCTGCACTGCGACGTGCGCAAGACGCACCCCTATTCGCTCTACAACGAGGTTGACTTCGACGAGGTGGTGCTCAACGGCGGCGACAGCTACGACCGCTACATGGTGCGCATGAAGGAGATTGAGCAGTGCGTGAGCATTCTGCGCCAGTGCTGCGACATGCTCGAGAAGGAAGGCATCGAGGGCGAGTATTGCGCCAAGGTGCCCAAGCTCATCAAGCTGCCCGCCGGCCACTGGTATCAGCAGGTGGAGGCCAGCCGCGGAGCCTTCGGCGTGTATCTGGAGAGCGACGGCGACCCCAAGCCCTTCCAGAAGCCCTACCGCATGCACTTCCAGACTCCGTGCTTCAACCTCATCGGCGTGGTCGACCTCACCTGCAAGGGCAACATGATTGCCGACCTCATCACCATCACCGCCTCGATCGACTACGTGATTCCCGACATCGACCGCTGACGCGCGCGTGAGCCGAAAAAAACTCAAGAGTTATATTCCCCGAATCAAAGAAACAATATAATAAGAGAAAAAAGATATGTTTGACTTTGGTATAGTCACAAATTGGATCGACGAGCTGCTCAACGGCTTCATGCCCTCATGGCTCGCAACCACCGTGGAGTGCGCCCTTGTGGGAGTGATGCTGCTGGTGATGTATTCGCTGCTGGCAATATTCTACATCTTCTATGAGCGCAAGGTGTGCGCGTGGTTCCAGTGCCGCCTCGGCCCCATGCGTGTGGGCCCCTGGGGCGTGCTGCAGGTGTTTGCCGACGTGATCAAGATTCTGCTCAAGGAGCTCATCACGCTGTGGAACACCGACCGCCTGCTCTTCGCCCTCGCCCCCTATCTGGTGATAGTTGCATCGTTCCTGGTGTTTGCCTGCCTGCCCTGGGGCAACGGACTGCAGGTGATCGACTTCAACGTGGGTGTGTTCTTTATGATGGCCGCCTCGTCGCTGGGTGTGATTGGCATTCTGCTGGCCGGCTGGTCGAGCAACAGCAAGTACACCCTGATAGGCGCCATGCGCAGCGGCGCGCAGATGATCAGCTACGAGCTTTCAATCGGTCTGGCCATGCTGTGCATCGTGTGCCTGGCCGGCACCATGAGCGTGAGCGGCATAGTTGAGGCCCAGGCCGACGGGTGGTTCCTGTTCCGCGGCCACATCCCCGCCGTCATCGCATTCATCATCTACCTGATTGCGGCCACCGCCGAGACCAACCGCGGCCCGTTCGACCTTCCCGAGGCCGAGCACGAGCTCACGGCCGGCTACCACACCGAGTATTCAGGCATCCACTTCGGCTTCTTCTATCTGGCCGAGTACCTCAACCTGTTCATCGTCTCGGGCATCGCCTCGCTGCTCTTCCTGGGCGGCTGGATGCCCTTCCACGTGCCGGGTTGGGAAGGCTTCAACGCCATCATGGACTACATCCCCTCGGTGGTGTGGTTTCTTGGCAAGGCCGTGCTGGTGTCATTCATCATCATCTGGTTCAAGTGGTCGTTCCCCCGCGTGCGCATCGACCAGATGCTGGCACTCGAGTGGCGCTACCTCATGCCCATAGGCCTCTGCGACCTCGTGGTCATGGCCCTGGTGGTGAGCATGCAGTGGCATTTTTAATACGAGAATAAAAAAAGACAGTAGTTAGATATTTAGACAAACCTGACGACTTAGAGATTATAGACCCTATTTCAATTTTCTAAAATGTTATGAACGATAATTTTGGAAAAATCACTCAAGTAATCGGACCTGTGGTCGACATTACTTTCGAAGGAGCCGACGCCAAAGTCCCCGAGATCTACACGGCACTCACCGTGCAGCGCGAGGACGGAAGCGACCTGGTTCTGGAGGTAGAGCAGCACATCGGCGAGAACACCGTGCGCTGCGTTGCTATGGACAGCACCGACGGTCTGCAGCGAGGCACCCAAGTGAAAAACCTTGGGCAGCCCATCTCTGTACCTACAGGTGAACAGGTCAAGGGACGCCTTCTCAACGTGATTGGGCAGCCCATTGATCACCTCACAGACATCAAGGAAGGCAGCCGCCGCGCCATTCACCAGCCCGCGCCCGCCTTCTCCGATCTGTCGATCTCGCAAGAGATTCTTTACACCGGCATCAAGGTCATCGACCTCATCGAGCCCTTCTCGAAGGGCGGTAAGATTGGTCTGTTTGGCGGCGCCGGCGTAGGCAAAACCGTGCTCATCATGGAGCTTATCCACAACATCGCCCAGGGCCACAACGGCTTCTCGGTGTTCACCGGTGTGGGCGAGCGCACGCGCGAGGGCAACGACCTGCTGCGTGAAATGATTGGCAGCGGCGTCATCAAGTATGGCGACAAGTTTAAGAAAGACATGGAAGAGGGCAAGTGGGTGCTCGAAGACGTTGACATGGACCAGGTGCAGCAGTCGCAGGCCACCCTCGTGTTCGGCCAGATGAACGAGCCGCCGGGTGCGCGTCTGCGCGTGGCCCTGTCGGGCCTCACCGTGGCCGAGCAGTTCCGCGACCAGGACGGCGGCGGCAAAGACATCCTGCTGTTCATGGACAACATCTTCCGCTTCACCCAGGCAGGTTCTGAGGTGTCGGCCCTGCTGGGCCGCATGCCGTCGGCTGTGGGCTACCAGCCTACACTGGCCAGCGAGATGGGCGCCCTGCAAGAGCGCATCACCTCCACCAAAAACGGCTCCATCACCTCGGTGCAGGCCGTGTATGTGCCTGCCGACGACCTCACCGACCCCGCTCCGGCCACCACATTCAACTTCCTCGACGCCACCACGGTGCTGAGCCGCAAAATCACCGAGCTGGGCATCTACCCGGCCGTCGACCCGCTGGCATCCACATCGCGCATCATGGACCCCAACATCATTGGCGAGGAGCACTACAATGTGGCCCAGCGTGTAATCCACCTGCTGCAGAAGTACAACGAGCTGCAAGACATCATCGCCATCCTTGGTGTCGACGAGCTTAGCGATGAAGACAAGCTGGTGGTGTCGCGCGCACGCCGCGCACAGCGATTCCTGTCGCAGCCATTCTTCGTGGCCGAGCAGTTCACCGGCGTTCCCGGCGTGATGGTTCCGCTCAACGAGACCATCCGCGGCTTCAAGATGATTCTCGACGGCGAAGTCGACGAATACCCCGAGCAGGCATTCCTCAACGTGGGCACCATCGACGACGCCATTGCCAAGGGCAAGAAGATGCTTGCCGAGGTGGGCAAGTAGTGGAGAATTCGTTTTTACAAGAGAGAGATTATAGATTACAATTTAGCATTCATCAATAATGACACTCAAAATCATATCGGCCGAGAAAATAGAGTTTGAAGGCGAAGTGTCGAGCGTTACCCTGCCAGGAGCCGCCGGCTCGTTCCAGGTGCTCAACCACCACGCAGCCCTCATCTCGTCGCTCGTGCCAGGCACTGTGGCCTACACTCTGGCCGCAGGCCAGACCGAAACCCGCGACATACAGGGCGGGGTGGCTGATATTAAGGATAATGTGGTGTCGGTGTGCTTATATTAATTAAAACTGACCAAACATGAAGAAGGTTATAACAGCAGTTGTGGCTTTTGTGATAGTGGCGCTCATGGCCCTTGGCTATATGCAGGCCTCGCACCACAGCACCCAGGCCGCCGGCAAGCTCGACCCCAAGGAGCTCATATTCGAGCACCTGGGCGACGCCTATGGCTGGGAGGTGCCATTCTCTCATGAGCTCAGAATTCCGCTGCCCGTAATCGTTAGGGACTACGCCGGCTCGTGGCACTGCTTCATGTCGTGCCGCGTGCAGGGCGGAGCCGAGTACGAGGGCTTCAGAATTGCCGAGGGCGGCGACCACAGTGGCAAAATTGTGGGCACCGACGGTCAGGGCAATGAGTATAGGCCGCTCGACCTGTCGATCACCAAAGACGCCGCCGGCATCTTCATTGCGGCTCTGCTGGTGATATGCATGGTCATGAAGGTGCGCAACTGGTATAAGAACAACGGGCTCAAGGCTCCGCGCAAAGGCACGGCGGCCCTCGAGGTGTGCGTCGACTTCGTCTACAACGACACCATTCGCCCCATCATGGGCAAGGACGCGCCCAAGTATGGCCCCTACCTGCTCACGGTGTTCTTCTTTATCCTCACCATGAACCTGCTCGGGCTCACGGTGATATTCCCCGGCGGCGCCAACCTCACCGGCAATCTGGCCGTGACCATGACGCTGGCCGTGTGCACATTCCTGGTGACCAACCTCACCGGCACGCGCGAATACTGGAAGGAAATCTTCTGGCCCGACGTGCCCGTGGCCCTCAAGGCCCCGGTGCCCCTGATGCCCATCATTGAGCTGTTCGGCATCTTCACCAAGCCCGTGGCCCTGATGATCCGTCTGTTTGCCAACATGATGGGCGGCCACATGGTGGTCATCGTGTTCACACTGCTCATCTTCATTTTCGGAGCTTATGGCGTGGTCATCGGCTCGGCAACCGCCGTGTTCTCGCTGGCGTTCTCGCTGTTCATGCTCCTGCTCGACACCCTCGTGAGCTTCATTCAGGCTTACGTGTTCACAATCCTTTCAACCATGTTCATCTCCATGGCCCATGTGCGCCACCACGAGATGCAACCGGAGCAATCCGACAAATAAAAGCAAGCACATACACACTCATACAAGAGAAATTTTTTATTAAACAAACAGAATATTAAAAACAACACTTTAAAATTTATAAGATTATGTTAGCAATGATTTTAGCCGCAGCAGAGTTAGCAAAACTGGGTGCAAGTATTGGCGCAGGTATCGCAGCAATCGCAGCAGGTATCGGTATCGGTAAGATTGGTGGTTCGGCAATGGAGGCTATCGCCCGCCAGCCCGAGTCTACAGGCGACATACGAAGCAACATGATCGTGATCGCAGCCCTCATCGAGGGTGTGGCATTCTTTGCCCTCATCGTGTGCATCCTCGCCCTCTTCGTGTAATGTGCGCACTCAGAGCTGAGTGATTTATTTAACAGAAACAACCCTACAATAATCAGATTTTTGTAATGGAACTGTTCATGCCAGAATTTGGCCTGGTGTTTTGGATGTTTTTGGCATTCGTGTGCCTCTACGTCATCCTGGCTAAGGCTGCATGGCCCTTCATCATCAAGAGCATGGAGACCCGTGCCGACTTGATCGACAAGGGCGTGGCCTATGCCCAGGAGGCAAAGTCGCACCTCGACAACGCCAAAGCTGAAGCCGACAAGGTGATAGCCGAAGCCCAGAAGCAACAGGCCGACATACTCCGCGACGCTGCCAAGATGAAGTCGCAAATCATCGAGGAGGCCAAGGGCCAGGCAGCCGTCGAGGCCAAGAAAGTGACCGACGCTGCCCAGCTTGCCATCGAGCAGGCCCGCAAAGAGAGCGAGCGCCAGTTGCGCCAGGAGGTGGGGGCTTACGCACTCCAGATTGCCGAAAAAGTGATTCGGCACAACATGGAGGGCGACGACGCCCAGCGCGCCCTGGTCGACAAATTGTTGAACGAGGTTGAGACTAAAAACTGAGTGAATCATGAATGACGGACTAATCCCTAATCGATACGCCAAGGCGCTCTATAAGCAAGCCGCAAGCCAAGGTCAGGACGCCGAGGTCTACGGCCAGATGAAGAGCCTTGAAGCAGCGTTTGCCGCCTCGCGCGAGCTGAAGCAGGTTGCCTGCAACCCCTTCGTGCAGCTCGGCAAGAAGCGCACCGTGCTGCTTGCTGCCGCTGGCGCTCAGCCTGGCGGTCCGCTCGATAAGTTCATATCGCTCGTTGATAGGAACAATCGTGTTGAATTCCTGCGTGCCATGGCGCTGAGCTACGTCAAGCTCTACCGCCAGCAGCACGGCATAGCAAAGGTCGAGGTCGAGACGGCGGCTCAGCTGCCCCAGGCCGAGATCGATAAAATCCTGGCTGTGGTCAAGAGCCAGCTGAGCCAACAGCAGCTGGAGCTGAGCACGGTGGTCAACCCCGCCCTCATAGGCGGCTTCCGCGTCACCGTCGACTCGCTCGAGCTCGACGCCTCGGTCAAGAGTGAAATAGATAAATTGCGTTTAAAACTCCTAAGTTAATTAATGTGAGATGATAAACCCAAGTGAAATCTCAGATATACTGAAGCAGCAACTGAGCGACGTCCAGCAGTCGGTGTCGTTTCAGGAAGTGGGCACAGTGCTCGAGGTGGGCGACGGTGTGGCTCACGTCTACGGCCTTGAAAACGTTAAGGCCAACGAGCTCGTTGAGTTCGAGAATGGCGTGACCGGCGTGGCCATGAACCTCGAGGAAAGCAATGTGGGTGTGATTCTGCTCGACAAGGTCGACACCGTGAGCGAGGGCATGAAAGTGCGCCGCACCGGTGAAATCGCATCTATCCCCGTGGGCGAGGGTCTGCTGGGACGCGTTATCAACGTCCTGGGTGAGCCCATCGACGGCAAAGGACCCATCGATGGCGACCTTGTGCGCCTGCCACTTGAGCGCAAGGCCCCGGGCGTAATCTTCCGCCAGCCCGTCGACCAGCCGCTGCAGACCGGCCTCAAGGCCATCGACTCGATGATACCTATTGGCCGCGGACAGCGCGAGCTCATCATCGGCGACCGCCAGATTGGCAAGACTGCCATCGCCGTCGACACCATAATCAATCAGAAGGCTGAATACGATGCCGGCAAGCCCGTGTATTGCATCTACGTGGCCATCGGCCAGAAGGCTTCCACCGTGGCAGCCCTGGTCAACCAGCTCACCCAGCACGGCGCCATGCCCTACACTGTGGTGATTGCAGCCACCGCCGCCGACTCGGCCTCGATGCGCTACTACGCCCCGTTTGCAGGCGCAGCCATCGGCGAGTATTTCCGCGACACCGGCCGCGACGCCCTGGTGGTGTACGACGACCTTTCGAAGCAGGCTGTGGCCTACCGCGAAATCTCGCTTATCCTCAAGCGCCCCTCGGGCCGCGAGGCTTACCCTGGCGACATCTTCTATCTGCACAGCCGTCTGCTTGAGCGCGCTGCCAAAATCAACGCCAACCAAGAGGTGGCCGCTGCAATGAACGACCTCCCCGCCGTGCTCAAGGACAAGGTGAAGGGCGGCGGCTCGCTCACCGCACTGCCTATCATCGAGACTCAGGCAGGCGACGTGTCGGCCTATATCCCCACCAACGTGATCTCAATCACCGACGGTCAGATCTACCTCGAGAGCAGCCTCTTCAACAATGGTATCCGCCCCGCTGTGAACGTCGGCATCTCGGTGTCGCGTGTGGGCGGCAACGCGCAGATCAAGTGTATGAAGAAGGTGGCAGGTACGCTCAAAATTGCCCAGGCGCAGTTCCGCGAGCTTGAGTCGTTCACCAAGTTTGGCGGTGACATCGACCCCGTGACCGCGCGCACCATCGACACCGGCCGCAAAAACGAGCGTCTGCTCGTGCAGCCGCAATACAGCCCCGTGCCCGTCGAAGAGCAGGTGGCCGTTATCTATTGCGGCGTCAACGGCCTGCTCGAGAAGGTGCCCATCGACAAGGTGGCCGAGTTTGAGAAACTGTTTGTGCAATATCTGCACGCCAAGCACCAGGCCGATGTGCTCGATGTGCTGCGCGCCGGCAAAATCGACGACAACGTGAAGGCGCTGCTCGCCGAGGCCGCCAGCGAAATCGCAGGCAAATACAGCGCATGAGTCGCACGCGTGCGGATATTATCCAATAGTAAAAACGGGATTTAACAGAAATGGCAACATTACGTGAATTAAAAGAGAGAATTGGCTCTGTGGCTTCTACACAGAAGACCACGAGTGCGATGAAGATGATCTCATCGGCCAAGCTGCACGGGGCCTCGGCCCGCCTGGTGCGCCTGTCGCCCTACCGCGGCATGGTGCAGGGCGTCATAGGCCACCTGCTTGCCACCGGCGAGGAGTTTTCGTCGCCGCTCATCGAGTCCCGTGAGGTGAAGCGCCTGTGCATAGTGGCTTTCGGCAGCGACGACGGCCTGTGCGGCGCCTTCAACATCAACATTTTCAAGCGCCTGCTCGAAATCATCGACCAAGAGCGCCAGTCGCTTGGAAATGGAGTGGAAATCACCGTGATTCCTGTGGGCAAGAAGCTCTCGAAGGCTGCCCACAAGATTGAGTCGGCCACACTGCGGGTCGAGGACGTGCCCTACATGCACACCCGCAGCACATCGGCCAATCTGCACGACTTCACCCTGATGCTGCGCGAGCGCTTCACTCAGCGCGAGTGCGACAGGGTAGACCTCGTGTACATGCACTTCCACAGCACCAGCCGTCAGACTCTGGCGCACGAGCAGCTGCTGCCGCTCAGCGCGGCCGCCCTCGCGGGCAGCGCGCTGAGCGGCAGCGCCAGCGCCCCGTGCATCTTCGAGCCCGACGCCAACTCGATATTCAACAGTGTGCTGCCGCTGCATCTGCGCGCCACCATGCAGGAGGTGTTCACCGAGAGCGCCGCCAGCGAGCAGGCTGCCCGCGTGATGGCAATGCAGACGGCCAGCGACAACGCCAAAGACTTGCTCGACAGCTTAAACCTCGAGTACAACAAGCTGCGCCAGCAGGGCATCACCACCGAGCTGCTCGACATACTCGGCGGCCAGGTGGAGCGCTGATGCGCGCCAGCTGAATCAACATAAAATTAAAAAGGAGCCTGTGGCTCTATGCCGGCTGCACTCCTTTTTAATTTTTTAACTTATACCGGCCATTTTGGTTTGGAAACTAATTTTGAACAATTTTTCAGGCATAGCGATTTGATAACAGTATTTTTTATATAATCATATAATTACCACCTATGAGCATCAAGGAGTATTTCGCATCTCTTTTTAAGGGTATCTATAGCCTTATCAAGGGTATGGAAGTCACAGGAAAGGAACTTGTGACACCAAAGGTCACTGAACAATACCCCGAAAACAGGGACACGCTCAAAATACCCGAGCGGTTCAGGGCCACGCTGCAGTTTGTTTACGACGACGAAGGCAATCACAAGTGCATCGCTTGCAAGTCGTGCGAGCGCAACTGTCCTAACGGCACCATCGAAATCAAGACCAAAATGGTGGATCTGCCCAATGGCAAGAAGAAGATGAAGCTCGACAAGTATATCTACGACCTTGGCAGCTGCACCTTCTGCGACCTGTGTGTGCTTTCGTGCCCCACACATGCCATAAAGTTCAGCAACGACTTTGAGCAGGCTGTATTCAATCGCGCGGCTCTCATCAAGCAGCTCAACTATCTGCCCGAGAAGGAGACTCCCGCCCCGGCACCCGCCGCTGCCCCGGCCAAGCCCGCCCAGGCTGCTCCCAAGGCTGCTGCCGCTCCGGCCCCCAAGGCCGCTGCCGCACCGGCCGACGCTCCCGCCAAGCCGCAGGCAACACAAAACCCCGATAATAAAGAATAATATAATAAACAATGGAATCAGTAGGAAATATCATTTTGTATTTCATAATTGCAATCGCAATTATCGTGTTTTCGGTGCTGACGGTGACCACCAAGCGCATCCTGCGCTCGGCCACCTACCTGCTGTTTGTGCTGCTGTCAACGGCCGTGGTCTATTTCCAAATGGGCTATGAGTTCCTTGGCTCCACGCAGATTGCGGTCTACGCGGGCGGCATAGTGGTGCTGTTTGTGTTCGCAATCATGCTCACGCACAAGCCGGGCAAGGACGCCGAGCCCCTCACGCGCCACAAGCGCGTGCTTGGAGCGGTGGCCGCAGTGGCGGCAGTGGCCGTGTGCGGCTGCGCGCTGTTCAGCTACGCCGACTTCTGCTCGAAGAAGCTCACCGAGGTCCAGAGCCTCGACATGGCCACCATAGGCCACTGGCTTTTGAGCACCGACAAGTTTGGATTCTTGCTGCCCTTCGAGGCGGTGAGCATCTTATTATTGGCATGCATCATCGGAGGCCTTGTGGTGGCCCGCCGTCGTTAAACTTTAAAAAGGAAAGGAGAAAGACTGATTATGGACTTAACAATGCTCATGTATCTCGTCCCCAGCCTTGTGATGTTTGGCTGCGGCATCTTCGGGTTCATCACCCACAAAAACATGATCTCAATGCTGATTTCGCTTGAGCTGATGCTCAACTCAACCGACATCAACTTTGCTGTGTTCAACCGTTACCTGTTCCCGGGTCAACTCGACGGCATGTTCTTCACACTGTTTGCAATAGCCATCGCAGCGGCCGAGACCGCCGTGGCCATCGCCATCATCATCAATGTGTATCGCATTGCCAAAAACGTGGACATAAATCAAATCACTAAACTGAAATTCTAAACAGATATGCCTTTACAATACACTATAGCATGCGTGGTCTTGCCGCTGTTCATGTTTCTTTTCCTGGGCCTTGCGGGCGTTAAGATGCGCCGCATGACCGCAGGCGTGCTGGGCGTGATAGGGCAGGGCATTACCACCATCATTGCCTATGCGGCCGCGCTCACCTATTTCTTCGGCACCAGTCAAGGCCAGATAGTAGATGGTGTGCGACAGACTCTCGTGTTCCAAGACTGGCACTGGCTCCAGCTTGGCGACAACGGCCTCATGGCCAACATGGGTTGCCAGCTCGACCCCATCTCGGCAATGATGCTGATTGTGATCTGCACAATCTCATTCTTCGTCCATCTCTACTCGCTTGGCTACATGAGCAACGAGGAGGGCCCCGAAAAGGGTTTCCAGCGATATTTCGCCTACCTTGCCCTGTTCACATTCTCAATGCTGGGCATGGTGGTGGCCACCAACATCTTCCAGATTTTCGTGTTCTTTGAGATGGTGGGCGTCTCGTCCTACCTGCTCATCGGCTTCTACTACAGCTCGCCGGCCGCCATCCACGCCTCAAAGAAGGCGTTCATCGTGACGCGCCTGGCCGACTTCTTCTTTCTGGTGGGTGTGATAATGCTTGGCTTCTATGCCAAAGACCTCAACTTCAGCGGCATCCTCAGCGACCCCATGGCCACCCTTAGCAGCGGCAACGGCGCCACATTCCTGGGCCTGCCCGTGCTCACGTGGTCGCTCATATTCATCTTCATCGGCGGCGCCGGCAAGTCGGCCATGTACCCCCTGCACATCTGGCTGCCCGACGCCATGGAAGGCCCCACACCTGTGTCGGCCCTCATCCACGCCGCCACCATGGTGGTGGCTGGTGTGTTCCTGGTGGCCCGCCTCTTCCCGCTGTATGTGATCGACGGCCTGTCGCTCAACGTGGTGGCAGTGACCGGCGCCTTCACGGCATTCTATGCCGCCGCGGTGGCCTGCGTGCAGAGCGACATCAAGCGCGCCCTGGCATTCTCCACCCTGTCGCAAATCGCCTACATGATGACCGCGCTTGGTGTGAGCACGGCTGCCGGCAGCGGCCCTGAGGGCGGCCTCGGCTATATGGCCTCAATGTTCCACCTGTTCACCCACGCCATGTTCAAGGCTCTGCTCTTCCTGTGCGCCGGCGCCATCATCCACGCCGTGCACAGCAACGAGAACTCGGCCATGCACGGCCTTCACAAGTATATGCCCATATGCAGCTGGGCCTTCCTCATTGGCTGCCTCGCCATCTCGGGCATCCCGCCCTTTGCAGGCTTCTTCTCGAAAGACGAGATTCTGGTGGCCTGCTACGAGAAGGGACTCGGCTGGGGCCTGTGGATGTCGCTTGTGGCCGGCATGACCGCCTTCTACATGTTCCGCATCTACTTCCTCATATTCCACTGGAGCAAGCACGTCACCCCCGAGGACAAGCATGAGCCCCACGACGCGCCCTGGACCATGAGCCTGCCGCTCGTGTGCCTGTCGGTGGTGTCGGTGGTGTGCGGCCTCGTGCCCTTTGGCAATCTTGTCACCGTCGACTGCAAGCCGCTGGTGACGCACACCAACTGGACCGTGGCCGGCTCGAGCGTGTGCGTGGCCCTCATCGGCATCGGCCTGGCATTCAAGCTCTACTACAAGGAGAACCCGCTGCCCGCCCGCATGGCCGACTCGTGCCGCGGACTGTGGACTGCCGCCTACCACCGCTTCTACATGGACGAGCTCTACCAGTTCATCACCCACAAGGTGATATTCCAAGGCATTTGCAAGCCCATCGCGTGGTTCGACCGTCACGTCATCGACCAGACCTTCAATGTGCTGGCCGACCTCACCAATTCAGCCTCGTTTGCCATTCGCCGGCTCCAGTCGGGCAGTGTGCAGACCTACGTGTTTGTCTACCTCATGGGCGCGCTGCTGCTGGCGGCTGCCACCATGGTGTGTGTTCTATTGTAAAATCGCAACAGTTCGGTTTCACTACAAACTTATTAATATAACATACGATTATGATTTTCGATAATATATTGATCTACTTTGTGATAGTGCCTCTGCTCACCCTCGGAGGCCTGGCTTTGTGCAGCAATAAAGGCGTCAAAGCCGTCCGTGCCGTTGCGCTCACCGGCGCCACAGTGCTTGTGGCCATGGCACTCTATCTGGTGGCCTACTTCCTGCAGGCGCGCGGCGCTGGCGACACCAGCGAGATGCTTCTGCGCTCCGACGTCAGCTGGTATGCACCGCTCAACATCAACCTCTCGCTTGGCGTCGACGGCGTGTCGGTGGTCATGATACTGCTTTCGGCTTTCATCGTGTTTGCCGGCGTGTTCGCCTCGTGGAAAATCAATCCGCTGCCCAAGCAGTTCTTCCTTTGGTTCTATCTGCTGTCGACCGGCGTGTTTGGCTTCTTCATATCCATCGACCTGTTCACCATGTTCATGTTCTATGAGGTTGCGCTCATCCCCATGTATCTGCTCATCGGCGTGTGGGGCAGCGGCAACAAGAACTACTCGGCAATGAAGCTCACGCTCATGCTCATGGGTGGCTCGGCCTTCCTGATGCTCGGCATCATTGGCATCTACTACCACTCGAGCGCCGACGGCAGCCTCACTATGAACATTCTTGAGATAGCCCGCAACAATGCCATTCCCCACAGCTGGCAGAGCGTGTTGTTTCCCCTCACCTTTGTGGGCTTCGGCGTGCTTGGCGCCATGTTCCCCTTCCACACATGGTCGCCCGACGGCCACGCTTCGGCCCCCACAGCGGTGTCGATGCTCCATGCTGGCGTGCTCATGAAGCTGGGCGGATATGGCTGCTTCCGCATTGCCATCTACCTCATGCCCTACGCTGCCACGCAGCTCGGCTGGATCTTCATCACCCTCACGGGCATCAGCATTGTGTATGGCGCCTTCAGCGCCTGCGTGCAGACCGACCTCAAGTACATCAACGCCTACTCGTCGGTTAGCCACTGCGGCATGGTGCTCTTCGCCATCCTCATGTTCAACCAGACGGCCATGACCGGCGCCGTGCTGCAAATGCTCTCGCACGGCCTTATGACGGCCCTCTTCTTCGCCCTCATCGGCATGATCTACGGCCGCACCCACACCCGCGACATCCGTGAGATGGGCGGCATGATGCACATCATGCCCTATCTGGGCGTGGGCTATGTGATTGCCGGCCTTGCCTCGCTTGGTCTGCCAGGCCTCAGCGGCTTCGCAGCCGAGATGAGCATATTCTTCGGCTCGTTCCAGGATGCGTCGCTGCTCAACCGCGTGTTCACCATCGCCGCCTGCGCCTCGATTGTGATCACCGCAGTCTACATTCTGCGCGTGGTGGGCAAGCTGCTGTTTGGCGAGGTGTATAACGAGCGCCACCGCCAGCTCACCGACGCCGAGTGGTTCGAGCGCGTGTCAACCGCCACCCTCATCGTGTGCGTGGCTGCCATCGGCTGCTTCCCCAACTTCTTTGGCGACATCATCCGCAACAGCTTCGATCCCGTGGTCAAGGCTATCCAGATGGCCACGATGTGATAAATGAACTTAGTGTTGAATTAAAAACAAGATAACTTTAAACAACAAGATGGACTATTCGCAATTTTTAATGATGCCGCAAGAATTAGGCCTGCTGCTTGTGTTCCTGCTTGTGTTCCTCTACGACACATTCATGCCCAAGAAAGCCCAGACGGCGCTTCCGGCATTCACAACACTGGTTTTTGCGCTCTACACCATATTCAGCTTCATCCCCGTGCCCGCCGCCCAGGCATTCGCCGGAATGTATGAGACCAACGGCGCCACATGGGCCATGAAGGGAATCCTCAACATAGGCTCATTCATAGTGCTGCTGCAGTCAATCAAGTGGACCAACAGCGACTTCGTGAGCGTGCGCCGCGGCGAGTTCTACGAGCTGCTGCTGCTCACCCTGTTTGGCATGTTCCTCATGATATCGGGCCGCCACTTCCTGCTCTTTGTCATCGGCCTCGAAACCGCCTCGCTGCCCATGGCCGCGCTGGCAGCCTTCGAGAAGAACCACTACGAGAGCCACGAGGCAGCCGCCAAATATGTGCTCACCGCCGTGTTCTCGTCGGCAGTGCTGCTGTTCGGCATCTCGCTGGTCTACGGCCTCAGCGGCTCGCTCTACTTCAGCGACATCGCCTACAGCGTGGTGGGCAACCACAGTGCGCTGCTCATCACCGCCATCGCCTTTGTGATAGCCGGTGTGGGCTACAAGCTGTCGCTCGTCCCCTTCCACCTGTGGACGGCCGACGTATATCAGGGTGCCCCAACGGCAGTCACCAGCCACCTGTCGGTGATCAGCAAGGGCGCCGCCGCATTCGCCTTCCTCGTGATTCTCACGCAGGTGTTTGGCGCCGCCTACTCGGTGGTGTGGGAGTGGATGCTCTATGCCGTGATTGTGGTCACAATCACCGTGGGCAACCTCTTCGCCGTGCGCCAGCGCAACCTTAAGCGCTTCCTGGCGTTCTCGTCGATTTCGCAGGCCGGCTACATAATGCTCGGCGTGGTTGCGGCCAACACCCTCGGCATGGCCTCGATGATGTACTACGTGCTGGTGTATGTGTTCAGCAACCTGGCCGCCTTTGCCGTGATCGCCGCCATCGAGCGCCAGACGGGCAAGGTCACCATCGACG
This sequence comes from Wujia chipingensis, assembly GCA_963655175.1. GTDB lineage: Bacteria > Bacteroidota > Bacteroidia > Bacteroidales > Muribaculaceae > Sodaliphilus. Next base: position 45,265 of record CAVKDU010000005.1, read on the forward strand.
ACTACAACGGCCTGTTCAAGACCAACCCCTGGCTGGCCTTCACCATGATGCTTGCCATGTTCTCGCTCGGTGGCATTCCGCCGTTTGCGGGCTTCTTCAGCAAGTTCTTCGTGTTTGTGGGCGCTTGCCACACGGGCAGCGTGGCCATCTACGTGCTCGTGTTCATCGCCCTTGTCAACACCATCATTTCGCTCTACTACTATCTGCTGGTGGTAAAGGCCATGTTCATCCGTCAGGACGACTGCGCCGTGCCCGCCATCAAGTCGGCCCTGAGCGAGCGACTCGGCATGGTGGTGTGCGTGTTTGGAATAATCTTTATAGGATTGCTTAGCTGTATTTATACGGCACTCACACAATTAACCGAAGGTGTGAGCTCAATGTTCACATTGATTTAAGGAAATCCATTTAACATAACAACCAAACAATTCTAAGCGAGAGCGGGAATTCCGGCAACACGGATTTCCCGCTTTTTTTGTGCTGTGGGGTGGGGCGCAATTGGCCAAAAATGACTATATTTGTAGCTGTGTAGAAAAAACTGAACCACAAGAAACGAAACATAATTGACGACAACTACATTGCATAAACGATGAAGAAAACTCTGACTATGGCTGCGCTCGCACTGGCGGGCGCCATGTGTGCCCAGGCGCAGATGGTGACGGTGCTCAATTCGGCCCAGCTCACCGACAGTGCGGCCTTCTTTCCGCAGCTTAGCCCCGACGGCGCCAGGCTGCTGTATTCCAACACCGAGGCCAGCCGCCTCACCATGCGCGATGTGGCCACTGGGCGCGAAACGGTGGTGTGCGACACAGGTTTCCCCGGCTTCGACGCCCGCTTCGCCCCCAATGGCAAGGTGTACTACATCACCCAGCGCCGCACGCAGGGCAACCTGATTTTCCGCACCGGCCACGAGTATGACCCCGCCACTGGCCACAGCCGCACCGTGCTCAAGGCGCAGCACGGCGCTGTGCGCCCCGTGGAGTGCTCGCGCGGCTTTGTCCTGGTGGGCGAGAGCCGCTCGTGGGCCACCGGCGGCAACGTGGGCCTCGGCGCCTACACAGCCGGCGCGCAGGTGTTCACCTTCAGCGGCAAGCCCAAGTTTGCCTCGGCCATGACTCCCGTGAGCGGCACGGTGGGCTGCCTGTGGGCGTCATACAGCCCCGATGGCACCAAACTCATGTTTGAGGCGGCCGCCAAGGGCCTCTATGTGATCGACCTCAAGCGCCACACCATCACCAATCTGGGCTACTACCTGATGCCCTCGTGGCTCGGCAACGACTATGTGGTGGCCATGACCAACAACAACAGCGCCGTTCGCCACTTCAACGGCTACAAGATAGTGCTGCTCAAGGCCGACGGCAAGTTTAGCCACGACCTCGCCCCCGAGGGCCACATCCAGCCGTCGTGCCGCACCGTGAGCGTCGCCCCCGACGGCACCACCGTGGGCCGCGTGGCCTACACCACCAGCCACGGCACCGTGAGCGTGCAGCAAATCGAAGTGAAACCCTAAACAAACTGCATCATCAATGAAATCAATAGCAATTCTCGGCACTGCCCTGTGCCTGGCAGCCTCGGCCTTTTGCGGTGTGCAGGCGCGCACGCCCGTCAAGCCGCGCGTGTTCATCAACCCTGGCCACGGCGGTCACGACAGCGATGACCGCCCCGACCACTACTACAACCACGGCGTGGCCGACACCGTGCACTACTATGAGTCGAACTCCAACCTTAGCAAGGGTAACGCCCTTGTGAAGATTCTTGAGGACAAGGGATATGAAACGGCCACCTCGCGCGTGACCAACACCACGGCCGACGACCTCGACCTGTTTGAAATCGTGTGCCTCGCCGCCAACAGCGGCGCCGACATGTTTTTTGCCATCCACAGCAACGCCACCGGCACCAAGGCGCGCACCAACTTCCCGCTGGCCCTGTACCGCGGCACCACCGACTGCGCCACCGCCCCCGGCAGCGACTCGATTGCCCAGTGCATAATGCGCCACCTCATTGCCAACCAGACCACCGTGTGGACCCGCAAGCAGATGTTGGCCGGTGACTGGAGCTTCTATGACTGGGGCCCGAAGGTGGGACTTGGCGTGCTGCGCTACAACAAGCTGCCCGGCATGCTCAGCGAAGGCTCGTTTCACGACTACGTGCCCGAGCGCAACCGCCTGATGGACGACAACTACTGCTGGCTTGAGGCTTGGAACCAGAGCCTCGGCATCGACGACTACTTTGGCCGCGCCGGCCTCTATGGCCTTGGCGCGGTGGCCGGCAACGTGCGCCGCGCCCAGCTGCCCACCGCCGATGAGGGCATAAAGTATGGCGCCGACGAGCGCATGCCCGTCGACGAGGCCCAGGTGCAGCTCATCGACGCCGACGGCCATGTGGCCGCCACCGCCGGCACCGGCCGCCTTTATAGCGGCGTGTATGTGTTCCGTGGCGTCAAGCCGGGCACCTACACCGTGCGCGTCAGCGCCCAGGGCCTGAGCGGCGAGAGCCCCGTTGTGGTCAAGGCCAACCAAAGCAGCTACTGCAACTTCGACCTGTAGCCCCCTCAGCGCATCCATCGAAAAGAAAGCAAAACTAACTATTAACAAAAACATATCGAAATGAAAAAAATCCTACTTACTGCTATGGGCTGCTGTGCACTGCTGGCCAGCGCACAGCAGGTGACCGTGATTGAACAGTCGCGGTTGCTCCAGGGCGTTGAAGGCCCTGCCTACTATCCGCAGCTCAACAGTTCGGGCACGAAACTGCTCTTCGCCTCGGGTGAGAACTCGAGCCTCAAACTCTACGACTACACAATGAATGTGGTGACGCGCGTCAGCAGCGACGACGCCTCGGGCATCGACGCCCGATTCGCCCCCGACGGCAGCGTGTACTATGTGACGCAGAAGCGCGACGCAGCCACCAACCTCATCTACCGCACTGGCTGCCGCTACGACGTGGCCACCGCCAAGAGCAGCGTTGTGCTCGAGGCCCAGCACGGAGCAGTGCTGCCCCAGGTGGGCACCAAGGGCGTTGCCATCAACGGCCCCAAGAAGGCCTACAAGAGCGCGGCCAACATAGGCACGTCGGTCTACACCACCGGCTCTAAGCTGGTGCTCACCGTGGGCGGCCGCACACGCGAGCTGCAGCCCGTGGAGTCGTTTGCCGGCTACTTGTGGGCGTCGCTTTCGCCCGACGGCACCCGCGTGCTCTTCTTTGCCGCCGGCAAGGGCGCGGTGGTGTGCGACCTCAACGGCCGCGTGCTGGCCATGCTCGGCCAGTATGAGATGCCCGCCTGGTACAACAACGACTACGTGGTGGCCCAGCACGCCACCGACGACGGCCATCAGTTCACCTCGTCGCAGATAGTGCTGCTCAAGGCCGACGGCTCGTTCCGCCACAGCCTCACCACTCCTGCCTCAATGACCATGCAGCCCACCGCCGCAGCCGGCAAAATCGTCTACACCACCATCGACGGCAACCTGTATGAGATGAAAATTAAAATCGACGAATAACCCAGCAATCACACAGCTATATGAAAAAGAATATTCTGAGTGCAGCACTGATGCTGCTTGCCGCAGTGGGCGGACCCGCCGCCCTGGCTCAGACGCCTCACGTATATATCAACCCCGGTCACGGCGGCCACGACAGCGACGACCGCAATGTGCCCTGCCCGCCGTTTGCCGCCGGCGACACCGCCGGCTTCTGGGAGTCGAACGCCAGCCTCAAAAAGGGCTTCGCCCTGCAGGAAATGCTGCGCAAAAAGGGCTACAAGACCAGCATTTCGCGCATCACCAACGACTCTGAGAGCGACCTCGCCCTCTCTACCATAGTGGCCCTGTGCAACCAGAGCGGTGCCGATGTGTTCTATGCCATTCACAGCAACGCTACCGGCGCCGGCGAGGGCTACCGCATCAACACCTCGATGGGCCTCTACCGCGGCTACACGGGCAGCCCGCAAGTGCCCGGCAGCGACTCGCTGGCCGCCTGCCTCGGCCCGTTCCTCATGGCCAACAAGTCTACCGTGTGGACCAGCGACACCTATTCAATCTACGGCGACTGGACCTTCTACCCCAGCTGGGGCACGCAGGGCTTGGGCGTGCTGCGCGGCAACAAGGCCGTGTCGATGCTCAACGAGGGCACCTTCCACGACTACATTCCCGAGGCCTACCGCCTCATCAACCCCTACTACTGCTGGGTTGAGGGCTTCAACTTCTCGCTGGGTGCCGACAGCTACTTCCACCGCCTCGACAAGTATGGCAAGGGCTTCGTCACGGGCAACGTGCGCGACTCGCGCCTGCTGCGCGACGCCAAATATGTGATGCACGGCGACGACGTGCGCCAGCCGGTGAACAACGCCACCGCCTATCTTATCGACGCCAGCGGCAAGACCATCGACACCTGCCAGATCGATGCTTACGAAGACGGCATATATCTGTTCAAGTTCATTGAGCCGGGCAACTACAAGGTGCGCATCACCGAGCCCTCGCACTACGAGCAGACCAAGGACGTGGTGATCACCGCCAACGGCATGACTTATTGCAACTTCGACCTCAACCGCGTGCGCAACACGCCGCCCGAGGTGCTCAGCTACTCGCCCGTGTGGGCCGACGGCGACGCCGCTGTGGCCTGCAACGAGCCTGTGGTGATGCAGTTCAACTGGGACATGGACCCCGCCACCACCGAGAAGGCGTTCACCATCACTCCCGCCGTAGAGGGCACATTCACTTGGGAGGACACCAACTACCGCCTTGTGTTCAAGCCCACCGACGCCTACGATGTGAACACCACCTACACCGTGAAGCTCGCCTCCACCGCCGAGCATGCCGGCGGCACAGCCATGGGCAAGGACTTCTCGTTTAAGTTCCGCACCCGCGGCCGCAACCATCTGGCCGTGCTGGCCACCTATCCCGGCGACAACGACCGCATCCACATCACGTCGCCCGTGGTGGAAATCCGCACCGACTCCATGCTCAGCCCGGGTCAGTTCAACAATGTGCACGTCACCGATGAGGCCGGCAACGTGCTGGGCATCAACACCCGCGGCGTGCGCAAGAACAAGGCGGGCGACGACTACGGCTATGTGCGCATTCCTCTGGCCAAGGCTCTCGTCGAGGGTCAGACCTACAAGGTGACGTTCGACAAAATCATAAGCGACACCGCAGGCCTCTACATTCCCCAGGCCATCACCCACACCTTCAAGGCTGTGAACGAGGGCGCCGAGAAGCCCGGAGCCACCCTCATCGACGGCTTCGACACCGCAGGCCAGTGTGCCATCAACGCCGATGAGAGCAGCGACTACACCACCGCCAAGGTGGCCACTGTGGGCGGCTCGAGCAAGCTGTTTGGCAACATGGCCCTGCAGCTCACCTACGCCTTCAGCGAGCGCGACAAGGGCCGCGTCACCGTCGACCTCACTCCCGCCGAGCAGGGCTTCACCAGCGCCGACAATGTGGGCATCCACGTGTTTGGCGACATGTGCTACAACACGCTCTACGGCAAGTTTGTGGCCGGCACTGATGTGAAGATGGTCAAGCTCAGCGACATCACCTACCATGGCTGGCGCTACGAAAACGTGCCCCTCACCGCGCTTGCTCAGGGCCAGACCTACAAGCTCGAGGGACTCGTGCTCGACAAGTGCAATGGCGTGATGGGCAAGAGCGGCGCCATCCGCTTCGACAATGTGCTGCGCACTCAGGGCGAGAGCGGCGTCAGCGAGGTTGAGGTAGCCGGTGTGAAAATCACTTCGGGCCCCGACTACATCGTGGCCAGCGCCGACACCTACGTGCAGGGCATGGAGCTCTATAGCGTGGCAGGTCAGCGCGTGGCTGCCAACAGCGGCAACTTCATCAACGTCGGCGGCATCGCCAGCGGCGCATATGTGGTTAAGGTATACGTCGGCGGCCAGGTGGCCGTGAAGAAGGTGGTGGTGGCTCACAAGTAAGTCTCTCCACACAATTCCGAAATCATATCAGCTGAGTGTGGCTGCGTCACTCCAAACAGGGGGCGCAGCCACACTCTTATTATTGATAGGGACTAAAATTAGTGCTAATTTACGTATTTGAATATTAAAATTAGTTTAATGGCTGATTTTTACGGCGAAACACGCTATATTTGCATAACGAAACCGATTGCGGTTCAAAATGAAAGACCAATACACCGGTTACTGATGAAAATTAATGAATCGTGACAACCATAGCATTCAATCATGCGAAGTAACAAGACTATAAACGTGATAGCTGAAAGCAGCTCCACGCGCACCGAGTGGAGTCTGGTGGAAAATGGCAATGTGGTGGAGCAAGCATGCACCGAAGGACTGAATCCGGTGTTCCTCACGCGGCGTGAAATCAGCCACAGCATTCGTTTGGAATTGTCGCCTGCCTTTTTCAAGCGCAGGTGGGATCACGTGTACTTCTACGGCGCCGGCTGCATGAGTCCTGAAAAAAACAAGATTGTCGAGTCGTCGCTGGTGGCGCAGTTCAAGACTCCCGTCACCGTTGAGAGCGACCTTCTGGGCGCGGCCCGCGGCCTGCTGGTGCATGAGCCAGGACTGGCCTGCATCTTGGGTACCGGCTCCAACTCGTGCCTCTACGACGGCCACAACATAGTGAAAAATGTGCGCTCGCTGGGCTTCATTCTGGGCGACGAAGGCAGCGGTGGCGCCATGGGGCGCCTGTTTGTGAGCGACTGCCTGAAAAACATCGCTCCGGCCGAGCTCATCGAGGCTTTCTTCGACGAGTTCAAGGTGACGCCAGACGAAATCATGGATTCGGTCTACAACAATCCGCTGGCCAACCGCAACCTGCGCAAATACTCGTTTTTCCTCGCCGAGCACCTCGACGTGGACTACGTGCGCCAGTTGGTGACCGACGAGATTTCGCACTTTTTCGAGCGCAACGTGTGCCAGTACGACTACAAGCAATATCCCGTGTGCTTCGTGGGCTCGGTGGCGTGCATGTATAGCGAGGTGCTGCTACACGTGGCCGGCAAATATGGCGCTTCGGTCAAGAAGATTATGCGCAACAGCATGCCCGGCCTCATCACCTACCACAAGCCCAAGGAGCAGTAGCCTTTGTCCCGCGATGGCGCAGATGTCAAGCAAGCGCTTCCGCTGGTGGCCGCGAGTGCCGCCGCCGGGGCGCTGACTCATATATATTTCGAAAATAGAAACGATGAATACAGAAATGATGAAAAAGCTTTATAGCCAGCGCTTGCGCGCCGTGGCTTGCGCAGCCTTTGCCGCGGCGGGCCTGCACACGGCCGTGGCCCAGACGCCTGCCGCCGCTGTGGCGCAGCGTGTGGTGCGCGCCTCGGTGCCCGAGCGCGTGAAGCTGAAGCCCATAAAGGTGGTGGGCTGCAGCGTGGTGGCCGACACTGCCCGTGTCGACCTCAACGGCGAGTTTTCCAACGTGCCTCTCAGCGACGCCTATCTGCGCCGTCTCAAGGCCGACATCAAGTCGGGCCTCAACGAGGCCGGCGTCGACTGCAAGGGGGTGGTGATCACCATTGCCGGCAATCGCGCCGAGCGCTACCTCTTCGACTTCGACTCCAAGTATGCCCGCCGCCACGCCCCGTTTGTGCGCCAGCTGGGCGCGTCGCACCACTACTCCAAGGCCCTCGACGGCAACATTCTGGCCATGTGGCAGAGCCACGGCCGCTACTACGACGGCGGCTCGGGCCAGTGGTCGTGGCAGCGTCCGCGCCTGTTCCAAACGGTGGAAGACCTGTACCCCACCAGCTATGTGGTGCCATTCCTGATGCCCATGCTCGAGAATGCCGGAGCCTATGTGTGGAATCCGCGTGAGCGCGACACCCACACCGCCGAGGTGATTGTCGACAACGACGGCCAGCTGGCGCAGAGCGGCTATGCCGACCGCGGCGTGCTCAACGCCTGGACCACCGGCCAGGACGGATTTGCCTATGCCAAGGGCAGCTATGTCGACGGCGAGAACCCCTTTGCCGACGGCACCTACCGCCAGGTCGACGCCACCTCCAAGACCGGCCGGCTCGATGTGTCGGAAGCCTCGTGGAGCGCCGATGTGCCCGCCGACGGCGACTATGCCCTGTATGTGAGCTACAAGACGCTGCCCAACAGCGTCACCGACGCCCTCTACACCGTGAACTGCTCAGGCGGCAGCCGCAAGTTTAAGGTCAATCAGACCATGGCCGGCGGCGTGTGGGTGTATCTGGGCACCTTCCCGCTGAAAAAAGGCCATAACGCCGATGTGGTGACGCTGAGCAACGTGTCGTCGTGCCGGGGTGGGGTGGTCACCGCCGACGCCATAAAGATAGGCGGCGGCATGGGCAACATTGCCCGCCGACCCGCCGCACGCACGCAGGCCAATGTGTCGCGCGCAGGCAGCAGCGCCCGCATGCTTGCCCGCCAGGGCGTCAGCTACGACTACAAGGTGAGCGGCTATCCGCGCTTCACTGAGGGCGCGCGCTACTTCCTGCAGTGGTCGGGCTTCCCCATGAGTGTGTATAGCACCACAGGCGGCATCAACGACTACAACGACGACTACCGCAGCCGCAGCGAGTGGGTCAACTATCTGGCTGGCGGCTCGCAGGCCATTCCGGGCCGTCAGGGCCTCAACGTGCCCGTCGACCTGTCGTTTGCCTTCCACACCGATGCCGGCGTCACGCCCGGCGACAGCGTGGTGGGCACGCTCAGCATCTACAACAACAGCCGCTTCGGCAACTATCCCGACGGCACTCCGCGCTCGGCCTCGCGCGATCTGGCGCAGCTCGTGAGCCAGCAAATCATGCGCGACGTGTGCGCCAAGTTCGACCCCAAGTGGAACAGCCGCGGCATCATGTACCGCGACCTCTATGAGGCCAAGGTGCCTCAGGTGCCCGCCATGCTGCTTGAGCTGCTTTCGCACCAGAACTTCGCCGACATGCGCTACGGCCTCGACCCCAACTTCCAGTTTGCCGTGAGCCGCGCCATCTACAAGGGCATACTGCGCTTCATAGCCAAGCGCGACCACCGCGAGTGCGTGGTGCAGCCGCTGCCCGTGAGCTCGTTTGCCATTGCCGAGGCCGCTCCGGGACGCGTGCGCCTCACGTGGAGCCCCACCGCCGACAGTCTTGAGCCTTCGGCCCGCCCCGACCGCTATGCCGTGCTCGAGCGCGTGGGCAGTGAGCGCGGCTTCTCCGAGGTGGCCGTGGTCAAGACCGCCGCCTACACCGCCGCCGTGGCCGACACGCTGCTGCACAGCTACCGCATTGTGGCCATCAACGAGGGCGGACGCAGCTTCCCCAGCGAGACTCTGTCGTATGGCCGCGTCGACGGCGCCAAAGGCACTGTGATGGTGGTGAACGGCTTCACCCGCGTCAGCGGCCCCGACTGGGTGGACACCTGCGGCATAACCGGCTTCACCGATGAAATTGACCACGGCGTGCCCTACATGAGCAACGCCAACTACATAGGCTCGCAATACGAGCTGAAGCGCGCCCGCCGCTGGCGCGACGACGACTCGGGCGGCTGGGGCGCCACGCGCGGCAACTGGGAGGGCCGCGTGGTGGCCGGCAACACGTTCGACTATCCGCGCGTGCACGGCGAGGCCATAATGCGCGCCGGCTACAACTTTGTGTCGAGCAGCGTGAAGGCTGTGGAAGATGGCTCGGCCCCGCTTGGCGGCTATTGCGCCGTCGACCTGATCATGGGCAAGCAGAAGACTGTGCCCAACGGCCGCGGAGTCTATCCCGACCGCTACCCCGTGTTCACTCCTGCGCTGCGCAGCGCCGTTGAGGCCTACTGCAAGGCCGGCGGCAACGTGCTGCTCTCGGGCTCTTACGTGGCCAGCGACATCTTCGACCGCGCGGTGCCCGACAGCGCCGCCATGCGCTTTGCCAGCCAGGTGCTGGGCTACCGCTGGGGCACCGACCGCGCCAGCATCACGGGCAAGGCCCACACCGTGGCCACCATCTATCCCGAAATTCCCGCCGACCACCGCGTGGCCTTCAGCAACGAGCTCAACGACTCGGTGTATTGCGTGGAGTCGCCCGACGCCATCTACCGCTTTGACGACAGCGGCAGCATATTCCTGCGCTATTGCGAAAACGACAAGCCTGCGGGCGTGGTGTGCAACCGCGGCATCTACCGCACGGTGGTGATGGGCTTCCCCTTCGAAACCATCCTCGACCGCGCCGACCGCTTCCGCCTCATGGACTATGCGCTGAAGTGCGCCACCGGCGCCAAGCAGGCCAAGTAGGCACGCTTGGCATTTCGGCTCAACTCATAGGCGCGACCCGCAGCGGGCCGCGCTTTTTTTTATGCCCTCCAACCATTTCTTAACTGAAAAATGGTATCTGAAGCTTAAAAAGTGTTCAATCGGTAAAAAAGGAATTGCTATTGCTTTATTATGCAAAATGTTTGTGTTACCTTTGTCTGTGCATAGCTATGCTATGAGGCGAAGTGAATTACTTGATTAACAATAACAATAAACAATGGAAAAAAACAATAAGACTTTGGTTGCACTCGCAGTGGCGGGGCTGATAGGCGGCGGTGCCGCCACGGCGCAGACGTTCAGCGAGGCCCAATGCGCTAAGGTGCAGGAGGTGGTAGCCTCCAACATGCCCAAAAACATGGGCATTGGCAAACTGAAGACCAAAACCGTGGAACTGATTGGCGACACCATTGTGGTGGACCTGAGTGAAAACTTCGCCGACCTCCCCTTCACGCAAGAGAGCGTGGCCAAGCTCAAGTCGGGCATCAAGCAGGCTGTGGGCAACGGCTACGACAACTGCAAGGTGAAGGTGACCATCGAGGGCAACGACATCGACCGCTACTTCATCAACTTCGAGCCTGCCTACAAGCGCAGCCACAGCGCCTTTGTCACCGACCTCAACCCCAACCGCCACTACAAGAAAGGCCTCGACGGCAACATCATAGCCATCTGGCAGAGCCACGGCTGGTATTTCGAGCCGGCGCTCAACCGCTGGGAGTGGCAGCGTGCCCATATGTTCCAGACGGTGGAAGACATGTACACCCAAAGCTATGTGATTCCATTCCTCAACCCCATGCTTGAAAACGCCGGAGCCTATGTGTGGGACCCCCGCGACCGCGACATCACACCCGTTGAGGTGATTGTCGACGCCGACGGCGGCAACGCACAGACGGGCTACCGCGACGACGCCTCGCGCTGGAAGCAGGGCAGCGGCACCGGATTTGCCTACAAGCGCGCCACCTACAAAGACTTTGAAAACCCCTTCGCCGAAGGCTCCTACCGCCAGGCCGACGCCGTGCGCGAGAGCAAAAAGGAGTCGCTGGCCGCCTTCGACGCCAATATGCCCAAGGCCGGCCGCTATGCCGTGTATGTGAGCTACAAGACGCTGCCCAACAGCGTCAGCGACGCCCTGGTGACCATCAACAGCCTCGACGGCGAGCGCCAAATGAAGGTTGACCAGACCATGGGCGGCGGCGTGTGGGTGTTCCTGGGCTACTATAATCTGACCAAGGGCCTCAACAAGAATGTGGTCACAGTGAGCAACGTGTCGAAGCAAAAGGGCGGCGTGGTGACAATCGACGCCGTGAAGATTGGCGGCGGCATGGGCAACATTGCCCGCCGTCCTGCCGAGCGCACGCCCGAAAACGTGAAACTCGCCGGCGATGGCACAAAATACCTCCAGCAGCCGGGCGTGACATATGACTACCAGACCAGCCGCCGCATGCGCTTCACCGAGGGCGCACGCTACTTCCTGCAGTGGTCGGGCTTCCCCGACAGCGTGTACTCGCCCACAGGCGGCATCAACGACTACAACGACGACTACCGCAGCCGCGGCGAGTGGGTCAACTATCTGGCTGGCGGCTCGCAGGTGCTGCCCGGCCGCAAGGGCCTGAATCTGCCCGTCGACCTGTCGTTTGCCTTCCACACCGATGCCGGCACCACTATGAACGACGACATCATTGGCTCGCTGGGCATCTATTGCACCAAGCAAAACGGCAAGAAGTTTGGCACCTATGCCAACGGCACTCCGCGCGAGCTGTCGCGCAACTTCACCAACCTTGTGATCAGTGAAATCGTGAAGGACGTGCGCGCCAAGTTTGAGCCCAACTGGACCCGCCGCGGCATGTGGGACGCCTCCTACTATGAGGCACGCGTGCCCGAGGTGCCCGCCATGCTGCTCGAGCTGCTCTCGCACCAGAACTTCGCCGACATGAAATATGGCCTCGACCCCAACTTCCGCTTCGCCGTGAGCCGCGCCGTGTATAAGGGCATGCTCAAGTTCATTGCCCAGCGCGACCACCGCGACTACGAGGTGCAGCCGCTGGCCGTGAACTCGTTTGCCATCACGCAGGCCGCCGAGGGCAGCTACGTGCTCTCGTGGAAACCCACCCACGACGATCTCAGCGACAATGCCGACCCCAAGAAATATGTGGTGCTCGAGCGTGTGGGCCTGGGCAACGGCTTCAAGGAGATTGCCGTGGTCAAGGAACCGAAATATGTGGTCAACATTAAGGACAACGAAATACACAGCTACCAGGTGGTGGCTATGAACGACGGCGGCCGCAGCTTCCCCAGCGAGGTGCTGTCGCTCGGCGTGGCTCCTGCCAGCAAGGGCACTGTGATGGTGGTGAACGGCTTCACCCGCATCAGCGGCCCCGACTGGTTTGACTCGGGCGAGATGGCCGGCTTCGACGATGCCAAAGACCATGGCGTGCCCTACATTCAGCAAATCAACTACATCGGCCCGCAATTTGAGTTCCGCCGCAAGCTGCCCTGGCGCGACGACGACGCCAGCGGTTTCGGCGACAGCCGCTCGACCTACGAGACCCAGACCGTGGCCGGCAACACCTTCGACTATCCCAGCGTGCACGGCTCGGCCATAATGAATGCCGGCTACTCGTTTATCTCCACCAGCGTGAAGGCTGTGGAAGACAGCGTGGTGCGCCTCGGCTCGTTTAAGACCGTCGACCTCATTCTGGGCAAGCAGAAGGAGACTCTCAACGGCCGCGGCTACTATCCCAACCGCTACAAGGCCTTCACTCCGGCCCTGCGCCGCGCCATCGAGGCCTACACCCGCGGCGGCGGCAATGTGCTGGTGAGCGGCGCCTATGTGGCCACCGACATCTGGGACCGCGACAGCGTCAATGCCGACGAGGCGCGATTTGCCCAGCAGGTGCTTGGCTACACCTACCTAAAGGGCCAGGCAGCCGTCGACGGCGATGTCTACACTGTGCCCAGCAAGTTTGCAGCCATCGAGAGTGGCCGCGAGCTCAGCTTTGTGCAGAAGCTTAACGACAAGATTTATGCCGTGGAGTCGCCCGATGCCATTAAGGCCAGCGACGCCAATGGCGCAACCATAATGCGCTACACCGAGAGCAACATCCCGGCCGCCATAGCATCGCAGCGCGGCGGCTACCGCACGGTGGTGATGGGCTTCCCCATCGAGGTGGTCGACAACGAGGCTCAGCGCAACATGCTCATTGGTAATGCTCTCAAGTTCTTCAATGAGTAAGGTTTAAAGTCTAAAGTTGAGAGTTTAAAGTTTAAAGACATTATTTATTTAGATGATTAACAACCATAAAATAGACTGCTTTGTGCTTGCTGCCGGCAATGTGGCCGACACCGTGAGCGGCCTCAAGGCGTGCCCCGCGGTGAGCAGCGTCACGCTGGTCGAGACCGCCCAGGGCCAGGCCGATGTGCCCGGCTGCGGCAAGCTCAGCGTCGACTCAATGCAGAGCTCGGCAGCCGTCAAGGCCATAGCCGATGCCGCCAAGGCGCCGCTCACGCTGCTATACACCAAGCCCGATGTGCTGCAGCTGGGCTATCAGGCCCTTGAGCGCATCGCGCTCATCGCCGCCGACTGTGGCGCCGGTATGCTCTATGCCGACCACTATCACCTCAAGGACGGGGTGAGGACCAAGGCTCCCGTCATCGACTATCAGATGGGCTCGCTGCGCGATGACTTCGACTTCGGCTCGGTGCTGGTGTTCAGCACAGCCGCGCTCAAGGAGAGCGCTTCGCGCATGACTGCCGACTACAAGGCCGCCGGCCTCTACGACCTGCGCCTCAAGCTCAGCCAGAAGAATGCCGTTGAGCACATCAACGAATACCTCTACACCGATGTGGAGCGCGACACCCGCTCGAGCGGCCAAAAGATATATGACTACTGCGACCCGCGCAACAATGCCGTGCAGCTTGAGATGGAGGCCGCATGCACCCACCACCTGAAGCAAATCGGAGCCTATCTGGCCCCCGACGACTTCCGCGACGTGGACTTCGACAGCGAGGCCTTCGACGTTGAGGCTACGGTGGTGATACCCGTGCTCAACCGCGTGCGCGTGATTCGCGACGCCATTAAGTCGGTGCTCGGCCAGCAGGCCGACTTCAAGTTCAACTTGATTGTGGTCGACAACCACTCGACCGACGGCACCAGCGAGGCCATCGACGAGTTCAGCTCCGACCCGCGCCTCATCCACATCATTCCCGAGCGCACCGATCTGGGCATAGGCGGCTGCTGGAATGTGGCTGCCAACGACCCGCGCTGCGGCAAGTTCATAATAGGCCTCGACAGCGACGACATCTATGCCACTCCGGCCACGCTGCGCACCATGGTGGCGCAGTTCTACCGCGAGAATGCCGCCATGGTGTGCGGCACCTACAAGATGGTCGACGTGAAGCTCAACGAGATTCCACCGGGCATCATCGACCACCACGAGTGGACTCCCGACAACGGCCGCAACAATGCCCTGCACGTCAACGGCTTCGGCGGCCCGCGCGCGTTCTACACCCCCGTCTACCGCTCGCTGCAGCTGCCCGACACCTGCTATGGCGAAGACTACGCCATGGGCCTGATGGTGAGCCGCAACTACCGCGTGGGACGCGTCTACGAAGTGATGACGCTGGCCCGCCGCTGGGACGACAACACCGATGCCAATCTCGACATCAACAAAGAAAACGCCAACAACCTCTACAAGGACCGCATACGCACCTGGGAGGTGAAGGCGCGCATCCAAAAGAACAAAAACAAATAAAAATATTCACAATTACTAAACTAAACAATCATGGGAAGAATTAATTGCTTCATTCCGTTTGCTAACGCAGAACAGGTCAACAAGACTATCGAAGGCCTTAAAAACAACGAGCTCATCAACAAAATCTACCTCCTGGCCACTCCTGAGGCTCAGGGCACCGTTGAGGGCTGCGAGGTGATCAACGTTAAGAACCTCACCGCTTCGGCCACCATCAAGGCCATCGCCGCCAAGGCCGATGCCGACTTTGTGCTGTTCTACACCAAATATAACACTCTGAAGTTCGCTCCGTTTGCCATCGAGCGCTTCGTGACAATCGCACAAGACAGTCAGTCGGCTCTGTGCTATGCCGACCACTACAATGTGACCGACAACGGCGCCGACAAGGCTCCCGTGATTGACTACCAGTTTGGCGCCCTGCGCGACGACTTCGACTTCGGTTCGGTGCTCTTCTTCTGTGGCAAGTGCTTCAAGAAGGCTGCCGAGGCCATGAAGGCCGACTATGAGTTCGCAGGCCTCTACGACGTGCGCCTCAAGCTGTCGCAGTTTGGCAAAATCACTCACATCAACGAGTACCTCTACAGCGACGTCGAGCTCGACACCCGCAAGAGCGGCGAGAAGATCTTCGACTACGTTGATCCCAAAAACCGCGGCCGCCAGATCGAGATGGAGGCTGCCTGCACCGAGCACCTGAAGGAAATCGGCGGCTATCTGGCCCCCACCAAGGTGGTCGACGGCAAGGAAGTGCCCAACTTCGAGCACATCGAGTTCAACCGCGGCGAGTTTGAGGTTGAGGCCACAGTGATGATTCCCGTGCGCAACCGCATCCGCACCATCCGCGACGCCATCAAGTCGGTGCTCAACCAGAAGTGCGACTTCAAGTTCAACCTCATGGTGGTCGACAACTTCTCGACCGACGGCACCCGCGAGGCCATCGACGAGTTCAAAGACGATCCGCGCCTCATCCACATCATTGCCGACTACTACGACATGGGCATCGGCGGCTACTGGAACCTTGCCGCTCACCACGAGAAGGCCGGTAAGTTTATCGTGCAACTCGACAGCGACGACATGTATAAGGACGAGAACACCCTCACCACTATGGTCAACGCCTTCTATGAGCAAAACGTGGCAATGGTGGTGGGCACCTACATGATGACCGACATCGACGGCAACATGATTGCCCCGGGCATCATCGACCACAAGGAGTGGACTCCCGAGAACGGCCGCAACAACGCCCTGCGCATCAACGGCCTCGGCGCTCCCCGCGCATTCTACACTCCCGTGCTGCGCGACGTTAAGATTCCTAACACCAGCTATGGCGAGGACTACGCTCTGGGTCTGAACATCTCGCGCCACTTCCAGATTGGCCGCGTCTACACTCCCGTGTATATGTGCCGCCGCTGGGACGACAACAGCGACGCATCGCTCGATGTGGTGAAGATGAACAACAACAACCTCTACAAAGACCGCATCCGCACATGGGAGCTTGAGGCTCGCGTGGCAATGAACAAGAAGAAATAATTCTTTATAACAAAGCAGCTTAATGTGTAAGAAACCCGGTTGGACCCGTGCGGTCCAACCCGAGTTTCTTATTCTGATATTTTCATCAAGGCAATAAAAAAGGAGAGGGGCAAGCCCCTGCATACACAGCATTACTATGAACTATTCTGACGAGACCGACAGCCTGATTTCGCGCCAGTTGCTCAACTGGCCCCTGGTGGCGCGCAACTACGCCGCCCTCGAGCATGTGAGCACGCGCACTCTGGCCGTGGGGGGCTCGCGGGTGGTGCTGCAATTCAACCCCGAGCGCATCCGCTCGAGCGCAGCATCGGTCGACGCCGCATCGCTCAAGGCGCGCAAGTGCTTTCTGTGCTGCGAAAACCAGCCGCGCGAGCAGGAAATGATCGACTGGCACGGCCTGTATAAAATCCAGGTCAACCCTTATCCCATATTTCCCCGCCACCTCACCATAGCGTGCTTGCAGCACACTCCGCAGCGCATTGCGGGCCGCATAGGCCACATGCTGCGCCTGGCTGCCGACCTGCCCAAGTTTGTGCTCTTCTACAACGGCCCGTGCTGCGGCGCGTCGGCCCCCGACCATATGCACTTTCAGGCGGGCAACAAGGGCTTTATGCCGCTCGTCGACGAGTCGGCCGCCGCTCCGCGCAACTGCGTGATGGAGCAGGCCGGCTGCACGCTCGACCTTGTTGACACCCTTGGCCGCCGCTTCTTCATCATCGACTCTGGCAGCGTCGAGAGCGCCGAGGCGGTGTTTGGAGTGCTGCAGCAGGCCATGCCAGTGCCCGAGGGCGACAGCGAGCCGATGCAAAACCTGCTGTGCTGGCATGCCGGCGGGCAGTATCACATCATCGTGTTTCCGCGCATCCGCCACCGTCCGTCGTGCTACGGCCAGGGCGAGGGCCAGTTCACGCTCAGTCCGGCCTCGGTCGACATGGGCGGTGTGATGGCAGTGCCCGTTGAGCGCGACTTCAAGGCTCTCACGCCGGCCATAGTGGCCGCGATATTCGATGAGCTTTGCGTCACAGCCCAGGGCGCCGATGAAATTATCAAGGCCGTGCGCCGGCATTAAGCGGCTTCACAGGCCAAAACAGAATTTTTTTGTAAAACCACATTTAACACGTATCAGATTTACAATATGTCACAAGTGCCTCAAGTGAGAGTGGGCATCATGAATGAGCCCGAGGTTGAGTTTGTGCTCAACGGCGATTATAAGGTGAATGGCGCGGTGTGCAGCGGCAGCCAGAAGGCTGTGTGCGTCAATGGCAAAATAGGGTGGGGCGGCCGCGAGTATGCCGACCTCCTGTTCGAACCCGTCGACGCCGCCACCGGCTCGTTTACGCTCAAGGGCGTCACCATAGGCGTCAGCTTCCACTGGAAGCGCAAAGAGGATCAGAGCTTCAGCGGCGCGCTCCACTTTATTGTGGAAAACGGCCGCCTCACGCCCATCAATGTGCTTCCCGTGGAAGACTACCTGCTGAGCGTGATTTCGTCGGAGATGAGCGCCAAGGCATCGCTCGAGCTGCTCAAGGCCCACGCCGTGATTTCGCGCAGCTGGCTGCTGGCCCAGATCCACAAGGAAGACGCCGCCCCCAAGGGTGCCGACGTGCGCCTTGGCGACAGCGCGCAGGTCAACGCTCCCGGCGAGGAAATCAAGTGGTGGGACCGCGACGACCACGTGAACTTCGACGTGTGCGCCGACGACCACTGCCAGCGCTACCAGGGCATCACGCGCGCCTCTACCGAGACGGTGCGCCAGGCCATCAAGGCCACTTGGGGCCAGGTGCTGATGTACGACGGCAAGCTGTGCGACGCGCGCTTCTCGAAGTCGTGCGGCGGTGTGCTCGAGGAGTTTGAAAACTGCTGGGAGTCCACCCACTATCCCTACCTTGAGGCCCGGCGCGACAGCGACAACGAGAACGACTTCCCCGACCTCACTTGCGAGGACAACGCCGCCGAGTGGATTCTGTCGAGTCCGCAGGCCTACTGCAACACCAGCGACCCCGCCATCTTGTCGCAGGTGCTCAACGACTACGACCAGGAGACCAAGGACTTCTACCGCTGGAAGGTTGAGTACACCCAAGAGCAGATTGCCGACCTCGTGCGCCGCCGCACCGGCGACGACTATGGCCGCATCAAGGACTTGCAGCCTGTGGCGCGCGGCACTTCGGGCCGCCTCTACAAGCTGAAAATAGTGGGCGAGAAGCTCACCAAGACCATCGGCAAGGAGCTGGCCATACGCTACGCCCTCAGCGAGAGCGCCCTCTACAGTTCGGCCTTCGTGGTCGAGAAGCACGATGTGGGCGCCGACGGCTATCCCGGCAAGTTTGTGCTGCGCGGTGCCGGCTGGGGCCACGGTGTGGGCCTGTGCCAGATTGGCGCCGCCGTGATGGGCGCCAAGGGCTTCGGCTACAAGGAAATTCTGCTACACTACTTCATTAATGCTAACATCATTAAACAATATTAAACGCAATGAACAACCAAATAAGTAATTACAGAAACCCTTGGTGGTGGGTGCCAACCCTCTACTTCGCCGAGGGAGTGCCATATTTTGTGGTCAACAACATTTCGGTGATGATGTTCACCAAAATGGGTGTGCCTAACGGCGACATGTCGTTTTTCACCACCCTGCTTTATTTCCCGTGGTTCCTGAAGGGCATTTGGGGCCCGATGGTCGACGTGGTGAAGACCAAGCGCTGGTGGATCACCACCATGCAGATACTCATGACCGTTCTGCTGGTGGCCCTCACCCTCACGCTGCCCACGCCCTCGCTCGAAACCATCAAGGCGGGCACCACGCCCATCAGCATGTTCATGGTCACGCTGGTGCTGTTTATCATAGCGGCATTTGCTTCGGCCACTCACGACATCGCTGCCGACGGCTACTACATGCTGGCCCACAGCCCCAGCAGCCAGGCGGCCTTCATTGGCATCCGCAGCACGGCCTACCGCATCGCGTCGGTGTTTGGCCAGGGTGTGCTGGTGGCCATTGCAGGCTGGGTTGAGGCTGGCGACCCCGCCCGCGTCCCCCTGTCGTGGCAGGTTACGCTGGGCGTTAGCGCCGTGGTGTTCTTCCTCATCACCCTCTACCACATATTTGTGCTGCCTCATTCGGCCGACGACCGTCCGCGCGTCAGCACCGACGGCCCCAACAGTGGCATGAGCGAGTTCTTCCAGTCGTTCGCCTCGTTTGTCAAGAAGCCCGGCTTCCTGCTGGCTGTGGCCTTCATGCTGCTCTACCGTCTGCCCGAGGGCTTCCTCATCAAGCTGTGCATGCCGTTCCTTGTGGCCGACCAGGCTAAGGGCGGCCTCGGCCTTCCCACCGAAATGGTGGGCATCGTGTATGGCACGTTTGGCGTGATAGCCTTGCTTGCCGGCGGCATTGTGGGCGGTGTCTACGCCTCGAAGGTGGGCCTCAAAAAGTCGCTCTGGTGGATGGCCGCGGGCATGACTCTGCCGTGCCTCACGTTTGTGTATCTGGCACTTGAGCAGCCCACCAACAACATCTTCATCACCATTGCGCTGTGCATCGAGCAGTTTGGCTACGGCTTCGGCTTCACCGCCTACATGCTGTATATGATGTACTTCTCCGAGGGCGAGTTCAAGACCTCGCACTATGCCATCTGCACCGCCTTTATGGCGCTCAGCATGATGCTGCCGGGCTTCGTGGCCGGTTACATTCAGGAGGCCATTGGCTACGTCAACTTCTTTTGGATGGTGATGGCGTGCTGCGTTGCCACTCTGGTGGTGACCTACCTCGTCGACCGCAAAATCGACCCCAACTACGGCCGCAAGTAATCCGAATTGATTAATCACAACAAAGCAATTTATCGTAACAGACAAAGCAATATGAAAAAATACATTCTGGCCCTTGTGGCCGCCATTGTGACGCTGTGTGGCAGCGCCGCACAGGTGAAGACGGGCATCGAGGTACTGCGCGACGGCGGCTTCAAGCAGCTGCAAGGCAAGCGTGTGGGCCTCGTCACCAACCCCTCGGGCGTTGACAGCCGCCTCAAGTCCACAGTCGACATCCTCAACGAGGCTCCCGGCGTGAAGCTGGTGGCCCTCTACGGCCCGGAGCACGGTGTGCGCGGCAACGCCCATGCCGGCGATGCCGTGGGCGACGCCGTCGACCCCAAGACGGGCGTGAAGACCTATTCGCTCTATGGCAAAACCCACAAGCCCACCCCCGAGATGCTTAAGGACATCGACGTGCTGGTCTACGACATTCAGGACATTGGCTGCCGCAGCTACACGTTCTATGCCACCATGGGCATGTGCATGGAGGCCTGCGCCGAGCAGGGCAAGGAGTTTATGGTGCTCGACCGCCCCAATCCGCTTGGCGGCAACAAGGTGGAGGGCAATCTGGTGGAGAAGGGTTTCTTCTCGATGGTGAGCAAGTATGCCATTCCCTATCTCTACGGCCTCACCCCCGGCGAGCTGGCCACCTACCTCAACGAGGAGGGTATTACTGCCAAGAAGGCCAAGCTCACCGTGATTCCCATGCAGGGCTGGACGCGCAGCATGAAGTATCGCGACACGGGTCTGCCATGGGTGCTGCCCTCGCCGCAGGTGCCCACTCCCGAGCACGCCGCCTTCTATGCGGTGTCGGGCGTGGTGGGCGAGCTCTATGCCTTCAACACTGGCATTGGCTACACGCTGCCCTTTGAGTGCTTCGCCGAGACCTACATCAACGCCGACAGCCTGGCCGACGCCATGAACGCGCTCCACCTGCCCGGCTACAGCTTCCGCCCCATCAACTACAAGCCCTTCTTCAAGGTGGGCCCCGAGGCTTCCAAGGAGCTGAAAGAGGTGCACGGCGTGCAGGTCTACATCACCGACCTCGACAAGGCCGACCTCACCCTGTGCCAGTTCTACTTCATGCAGGTGGTGCACGAGATGTATCCCAACGCCAAAATCTTCGACGCCAATGCCAACCGCGGCTATGGCATGTTCGACAAGGTGATGGGCACCGACCAGATTCGCCTGCGCTTTGCCAAGCGCTACAAGGTGGCCGACATTCTCGACTACTTCAACAAAGACGTTGAGGCCTTTAAGGCCAAGTCGAGCAAATACTACCTGTATCATTAAAAGCCCGGCCACCCTAAATATATAGTAATCCTAATTGTGTGAGTTTAATGAACGAAAAGTATAAATCATATCTTTCGGCCATATCCGAGTTCATTCCCAAGGACCGGATATACACCGACGACCTGCGATGCCTCGCCTGGGGCACCGATGCGGGCTTCTACCGCAACATCCCCCAGGTGGTGGTGCGCAGCAGCAGTGAGGAGGAGGTGTCGCGCCTGCTCGCCATTGCCGACAAAATGTGCCTGCCTGTCACATTCCGCGCGGCCGGCACAAGTCTGTGTGGCCAGACCAACACCGACTCGATTCTGATTGTTGCCGGCAAAAACTGGGAAGACTACACCGTTGGGCCCGACGCCAAGACCATCACCATGCAGCCCGGCCTTGTGGGCAAGATGGTCGACGACATTCTGCGCCCCTACGGACGCGTGTTCACCCCCGACCCCGCGTCGAAAAACTCGGCCATGGTGGGCGGCATCGTGTTCAACAACGCCTCGGGCATGAGCTGCGGCACGCACGCCAACAGCGACCGCGAACTGCTGTCGATGCGCATAGTGCTGGCCGACGGCACCGTGCTCGACACCGGCAGCGAGCAGAGCCGCGCCGACTTTGCCCGCACCCATGCCCCGTTTGTGAAGGCCATCGAGCAGCTGCGCGACGAGGTGCTGGCCGACCCTGCCCTGGTGGAGCGCATCAAATACAAGTACTCCATCAAAAACGTAACTGGCCTCAACCTGGCGCCCTTTGTGCGCTTCACCGACCCCTTCGACATCATCACCCACCTCATGGTGGGCTCGGAGGGCACGCTGGGCTTCGGCAGCCAGTTCACCATGTCCACCGGCCACCTCTATCCCTGCTCGGCCAGCGCCATGCTCTACTTCACGTCGATGCGCAAGGCCTGCGAGGCTATCCTGGCCCTCAAGGCGGCCGACTCGGTGGAGTGCGCCGAGATGCTCGACAAGAAGTCGCTGGCTTCGGTCAACGACACCACCGGCCCCGACCTCACCGCGGTGCTCATCCGCACCTCGGCCGACACCAAGCAGCAGCTCAGCGCCAACGTTGAGGCCATAAGCAAGGTGCTTGAGGGCTTCGACCTGTATGTGCCCGCGCGCTTCACCGACAAGCCAGAAGAGTATGGCAAGTATTGGGCCATCCGCTCGGGCATATTCCCCAGCGTGGGCGGCACGCGCCCCCTCGGCACCACGGTGCTCATCGAGGACGTGGCCTTCCACATCAACGACCTGCCCGACGCCACCGACGACCTGGCCAAGATGCTCGTTGACTTCGGCTACGAGGACAGCTGCATCTACGGCCACGCGCTGGAGGGCAACTACCACTTCATATTGTCGCAGTCGTTCGACACCCCCGAGGAGGTGCAGCGCTACGAGCGCCTGATGCGCGCCATTGTGAGCCTCGTGATCGACAAATACGACGGCTCGCTCAAGGCCGAGCACGGCACCGGGCGCAACATGGCCCCATTCGTCAAGAAGGAGTGGGGCGAGAAGGCCTACGGCATCATGCGCCGCGTGAAGCAGCTGTTCGACCCCAACGGCATACTCAACCCCGGAGTCATCTTCAACGACGACCCCGACTGCTTCATAAAGCACTTCAAGCCCATGCCCATCACCAACGACCACGTGAACAAATGCATCGAGTGCGGATTCTGCGAGGTGAACTGCGTGAGCTGCGGCTTCGGCCTGTCGTCGCGCCAGCGCATCATAGTGCAGCGCGAAATCTCGCGCCTCAAGGCCACGGGCGAAGACCCCGACCGCCTCGCGCGGCTCGAGCAGCAGTATAAGTACTACGGCAACGTGACCTGCGCCGCCGACGGCCTTTGCAGCACCTCGTGCCCCATGCACATCAATGTGGGCGAGATGACCCACGACCTGCGCGCCGAGGCTCTGCCCAAGGGCAGCCTGGGCTACAAGGTGGGCGCCATGGCCGCGCGCGACTTCCGCGCCATGCGCGGCGGCGTGAAGGCCACCCTCTATATGGCCGCCGCCGCCCACTGCGTGCTCGGCGACAAGGGCATAGGCTGGGCCGGACGCGCGCTGCACTCGGTGGGCTTCCCCCTGATGGTGCCGGCCCTGCCGCTGCCCCACAGCATGAAGCCCGCGCCCGAGTTCGGCGCCAAGCGCAAGGTGGTGTACTTCCCCAGCTGCATGAACCAGACCATGGGCCGCGCCCCTCACGGGCCAAAGCCCGACCTCGTCGACGAGGTGGTGGCCTTCCTCAAAAAGGCTGGTTGGGAGGTGATATTCCCCAAGAACATGGGCAGCATGTGCTGCGGCATGATATGGGAAAGCAAGGGTATGCCCGACGTGGCCAACAGCAAGACAGCCCAGCTCGAAGACGCCCTCTATGAGGCGTCGCAGGGCGGACGCTACCCGGTGATTTGCGACCAGAGCCCGTGCCTGCACCGCATGCGCCAGCACATGAAGCGCGTGAAGCCGCTCGAGCTCATCGAGTTCATCCACGACCACGTGGCCCAGAACCTCGACTTCCATCCCACCAGCGAGCCGGTGGCCATCCACCTCACGTGCTCCACACGGCTCATGGGCCTCAACCAGAAGATGCTCGACCTGGCGCACCGCTGCTCCACCAGCGTGCTCGTGCCCGAGGGCATAGGCTGCTGCGGCTTTGCCGGCGACAAGGGCTTCACGCACCCCGAGCTCAACGCCTACGCGCTGCGCAAGCTGCGCCCACAAATCGAGGCTGCCGGCATCAAGCGCGGCTTCAGCAACAGCCGCACCTGCGAGATCGGCCTCACCACCAACAGCGGCGTGCCCTACCAGTCGCTCGTCTACCTCATCGACGAGTGCACCACGCCCAAGCAACAGTGAAACATTTGTGTGACAAGATAACAATAACTTAAAAAATGGCAACTCAATCAAAACGACTTCTCTCCCTTGATATCCTCCGCGGTATCACCATTGCGGGAATGCTGCTCGTCAACAACCCCGGTTCGTGGGGACACATCTACACCCCGCTCGACCATGCCGAGTGGATAGGTCTCACCCCCACCGACCTGGTGTTCCCGTTCTTCATGTTTGTGATGGGTGTATCGATGTATTTCTCATTGCGCAAGTTCAACTTCCAGCTCAGCGGACACGTGTTTATGAAGATTGCCCGCCGCACAATCCTGCTCTTCCTCATCGGTTGGGCCATAGGCTGGTTCAGCTTCTTCATGCGCCACATCTTCAAGCCCGACTGCGCGCTGGCCGAGGCTGTCAACAACATCGACTCGCTGCGCATTCTGGGCGTGTTCCCGCGCCTGGCGCTCACCTACTTCTTCGGCTCGATGATTGCCGTCACCTGCAAGCACAAGCTGGTGCCCTGGCTCATAGGCGGCATTCTGGTGGTGTATGCGGTGATCCTCTACTTCGGCAACGGCTATGACTGGAGCACAAGCAACATAATAGCGCGCATCGACACCGCCGTGCTTGGCGAGAACCACATGTATCACGACACCGTCGACGGACTGAAGCTCGCTTTCGACCCCGAGGGCATACTCAGCACACTGCCTGGCATTGCGCACGTGCTCATCGGCTTCATGATGGGTAAGACCATTATCGAGCATAAGGACAACTACGACCGCATCAACCGCCTGCTGCTTGTGGGCTTCGCCATGCTGCTGGGCGGCTGGCTGCTGAGCTACGGCGTGCCATGCGGCAAAAAGGTGTGGTCTACCTCGTTTGTGCTCATCACCTGCGGCCTCGCATCAAGCGTGCTGGCGCTGCTCATCTATGTGATCGACGTGCAGGGCCACCACAAGTGGTGCCGCTTCTTCCACGTGTTTGGCATCAACCCGCTGTTTCTCTACCTGTGCGGCTCGGTGCTGGCTGTGGTGTTTGGCACAGTGCCGCTCGGCACTGGCGCCGATGGCGATGTGATCACCCTGCGCTCGGGCGCCTACCAGCTGTATTGCAGCATCTTTGGCGATGAAACCCTGGCCTCGTGCGTCTATGCGGTGATATTCATCCTCGTCAACTGGTGCGTGGGCGAACTGCTGCACCGCAAAAACATAATAATCAAGATTTAACAAAACGCGAATATAATCATCAAAAAAAATAATTGTAACAAAACTATGATTTTAATTGCTGACTGCGGATCAACCAAAATCGATTGGTGTCTGCTTAACGGAAAAGAGAAGGTAGCTCAGATTTTCACTACCGGTATGAACGCCCTGCTGATGACTCAGGAGGAAATGACTCAGCGCATCGCCGACGAGCTCATGCCCAACATCGCCAACTATGAGGTGACTGAGATCTACTACTATGGCGCTGGCATCATCAGCGACGAAATTAAGTCGCACGTGATCAACGCCCTCAAGGCCAACATCCCCACTGCCACCAAAATCGAGGTCGACAGCGACCTGCTGGCTGCCGCCCGCGCTCTGTGCGGCCGCAAGCCCGGCATCGCCTGCATCCTGGGCACCGGCTCCAACTCTTGCTACTACGACGGCGAGAAGGTGGTCGACAACGTGTCGCCCCTTGGCTACATCCTCGGCGACGAGGGCAGCGGCGCCGTGCTGGGCAAACTGCTGGTGGGCGACGTGCTCAAAAAGCAGCTCCCCGAGCACCTGTGCGAGAAGTTCCTCAAGGAGTACAACCTCGACCGCAACAAGATAATCGACGCCGTGTATCGCAAGCCCGCTGCCAACCGCTTCCTGGCGCAGTTCGCCCCCTTCCTCGAGCATAACATCGAGGAGCCCTCGATTCACCGCATCGTGCTGCACTCGTTCATCGACTTCTTTGTGCGCAATGTTGAGAACTACGACAACTACAAGGAGCTGCCTTGCAACTTCGTAGGCTCAATCGCTCTGCTCGAGAAGGCCACACTGCTCGAGGCTGCCAAGTCGCAGGGCATCACCGTGGGCAACATCATCCAAGACCCCATGGAGGGACTCATCAAGTTCCACTCAACTGAGGCCTAAACCAGAGTTTATCAAAGAATCTTATTAAAAACAGAACAAAAGCACATCACACATTATGGCATTTGTAAAAATTAGCGAGCAGTCATCGCTCTACGACAATCTGGAACTGAAATCGACACACGAGATCCTCACCGAAATCAACAAGGAGGACCACAAAGTGCCCGATGCAGTGGAGAAGGCAATTCCGCAAATCGAGAAACTCGTCGACGGCATTGTGGAGCGCATGAAGCGTGGCGGCCGCATCTTCTATATGGGTGCCGGCACATCGGGCCGCCTCGGCGTGCTCGACGCCAGCGAGATTCCGCCCACATTCGGCATGGATCCGGGCTGGATCATCGGCATCATTGCCGGCGGCGACACCGCACTGCGCAACGCCGTTGAGAATGCCGAAGACGACACCGAGCAGGGCTGGAAAGACCTGCAGGCCTTCAACGTCAACGACAAGGACACCGTGATTGGCATCGCCGCTTCGGGCACCACCCCCTACGTGATCGGCGCCATCGAGAAGGCACGCGCCAACGGCTGCCTCACCGCCAGCATCAGCAGCAATCCCGACTCGCCTGCGGGCCAGGCAGCCGACATTGCCATCGAGATGATCGTTGGCCCTGAATACGTCACCGGCAGCTCGCGCATGAAGTCGGGCACAGGCCAAAAGCTCATCT
The DNA here is from genome assembly GCA_963655175.1 of Wujia chipingensis. Taxonomy (GTDB): domain Bacteria; phylum Bacteroidota; class Bacteroidia; order Bacteroidales; family Muribaculaceae; genus Sodaliphilus. The sequence continues at coordinate 72,431 of CAVKDU010000005.1, forward strand.
GCAATATGATCTCTACCAGCGTCATGATTAAGATGGGCCGCGTGAAGGGCAACAAGATGGTCAACATGCAGCTCAGCAACAAGAAGCTGGTTGACCGCGGCACCCGCATGGTGGTCGAGGAGCTGGGCCTTGGTTACGACGAGGCCAAGCGCCTGCTGCTGCTTCACGGCTCGGTGAAGAAGGCCGTCGACGCCTACCGCGCTCAAAAGTGATCGAGAACAAATCACTCATTTGCAACTAATCATCAATAATCGAGCCTGCCGCGGCCGCATTGCCAGCTTAGTGATGCGCTGCAGCGCAGGCTCTTTTTTTCATCCAATAAAATTCACTTTTTTCATGAAACGAATATTGCTGACTATGGCTATAACACTTGCAGCCGCTGCATCGTGCACGGCTCAAAACACGTCGGCCTCGGCCCAGCAGCAGGAGCAGGCGCCGCAAACCCCGCCCGAGGGAAAATATGACGCCTACTACTACCGCCGCGCCACACTGTTTGCCCAGCTGCCCATCACCAAGAGCGACATCGTGTTCCTTGGCAACAGCCTCACCGACGGCGCCGAGTGGAACGAGCTGCTTGGCAACCCCCACATCAAAAACCGCGGCATAGTGGGCGACATAGTGCAGGGCTACATCGACCGCCTCTATCCCATACTCAAAGGCCAGCCCAAGAAAATCTTCATCATGGGCGGCGTCAACGACATCTCGCACGGCGTGAGCGGCGACAGCATAGCCCGCGCCACCGAGCGCCTCATCACGCTCATCAAGACGCACAGTCCGCGCACCCGCATCTACCTGCAGAGCCTGCTGCCCATCAACAACGACTTTGGCCGCTACAAGCTGCTCGCCGGCCGCGAGCACGTGGTGGTTGAGGCCAACGCCGCACTCGAGCAGGTGGCCAAGCGCCAGGGCGTCACGTGGATCAACCTGTTCCCCCTCATGGCCGACAGTGAGGGCAAACTGCGCCGCGAGTTCACCAACGACGGCCTGCACCTCATGGGCCCCGCCTACCTCGTGTGGCGCGACGCCGTGAAGCCCTACGTGAAATAAAAAAAGCACAAAAAGGGAAATCCCCCACATAAAAAGTCCCCGCCGCCACCGCCGGGGACTTTTTTGCACCCCGAATGTTGGAAAAGTGTAGCAATCCACCAGTTTTTATGTTGGAAAAGTGTGTTAAACCCAAATCGGTCATTAGAACGATCATTTTTTGTGGTTAGCCTTGTAACTACTTGATTATTTGTCTTTTACAAATAGTGCTTTCTAATGACCGCCATTAGAAAAGTGACCTTACAAATAACTCATTGTCAATTTGTTACAAATTTAACCACGGATTATACCTTTTCTATTGACCGATTTGGGTTAAAATCCCCATTTCTATGTTGGAAAAGTGTAATTGTAAGGTGCTAATATTGTGATTATTAATAGAATATAATAGAAACCGTGTGGCGTGGGTGCAGAGCACAAATTTATGCTCATCATGTACCCCTCAATATTGGTGAGTTTGAAGTGGTTGCATTCTCCAGAATGCGTGAACGTGGGTGAAGGCTGGTGAGCGGCTGCAAAAGTGTTAATTTTCGGGTTAACGAGGGCGAACGACTGCGCGAGTGTCGTGGGAAAGAAATAACTTTGTATTTAATTTAACTATGGCCGTCCTAACGTCGGGAAACGCGGGGCGGTCTTTTTTTCAAATTGACATGCGTCGACAGTGTGATTTTTGGGGGCAAAAAGACATGTTTTTTTTGAACTCATATATTGGTGTGATTATAAGTAAATTAGTATGGCATTGTATGTCGAGTGCCACTTTCCAAGGAATGCGACCGTTGCTCCCTTGCGCGTTTTACCATTGGAGTGCCGGCATAGTCGGCTTGTTGTCAATTCTTCGGCTCTCTCATGCAGTGCGTGATACACACGTATGGACACACATCATGCAGTACGTAGAAATCTGCTATCGCACCTCTGATGAGTGCGAGGTAGAACGCACGAGTGTTTTGCGCGAAGTCCAAATCGTTCTGCATGTATGCCTTGAACTTGTTCACGTTGACCATCGACAACGAGTCCCATTCCAACTCCTTGTCCGTGGCCATAAATCACAGCGAAGCAGTTCTGTCGGCTCGTATCTCATCGTACTTCTCGGTTAGCGATTCAAGTAAGGTTACGTTAAAATCCTCTTGGTTCATAGGCTATAAAAAGAATGTGCCAATCCAACCTTGAAGAAATAAGACTACTAAAAAACCATCACAGCCCCAAATAAGCCCTGCAATCGTTGGTAAAATAAGGAATACACCAAATAGGACGAGATAAGCTAAACACTCGTCTCCAGCGTCTTTCAAGTAATTTTTTATTCTTTCTTTTTTCATTTTTTGTATATTAATATCTTCTACCCCAAAGTTAACAAATGCTTTGGGGTTAGAAGATTGGTTTTGCATTTATTTGCTTTCTTTTAACGTTTCATCGCAGTTGTAGATTGCAATCCGATAACCTCGGCTGATGAACTTCTGAATGTAGTAATCAAGCCGTTGCGCCTCGATTTCGTAGTACTTTGTGCCGAGTTTTGCGGAACAGAGATATGCGTGTGTGTTGGTTTCACAGTGAGTATGGGCATGTGCGGGCTGAAAGCCCAAGGAGACCATAGCCCAGGGCAACGCCCTGGGTGTCAACGCACAGCGGCATTGCGCCCTGAAAGGGCAAAAGCATTATTCCTTGGGCAACGCCCAAGGTCTAAAGGTTGTAGATTAAATAATTGATTTGCAGTTATTTGCATCGGACGTGGCATGCGAGCGCACTGAAAAAGTGACAATCCCTTTAGGGATTGGATATGTGTAGGCAGGTATGCAGCGGAGGCGCAGCCGCCGCGAAATGCCTGCTAAGCGGCCTCCTCAGCCAGTGCATTCCAAAGGAATGCGAC